>JAUSJT010000001.1 GCA_030647485.1 bacterium | reverse complement strand
CCGGCTACGGACACTTTACGCCCAATAAATCCGGATAACGCTTGGGGGCTCTGTTTTACCGCTACTGCTGGCCTGTTTTACCAACGATCTTATATCTGAATGTAGGATGAATGAACGGTCGCACTATCTTGATAAAGTGAGGCATACTCTCGGATCTCACGTATAGACGATAGTACATTTTACCTCTCATTCGACATCTACAAACTGACATATGGATGCGGAAATTTTTCCACACCACATTCGCTAATAATACACATTCACTATAAGAGAAACAGTACGTGGAGAACATTGCGTTCCAGTGATATCCAGATCTTTGATCTAAGGTACCGTCATCTTGATACCATAGAGCCAATGATTGTGGACTACGCAATAATTTTCCGATATTGCTAGGGACAACTTTTCGCCCCTCTTTTGGGTAAAAAAGTTTCCTCATTTCTCCAATATCTGTCCTTGCTTTCGTGTAGAAATAATACTGGGAATATTTGGAGACTACTTTCAACGGAGCTGGATTCAATTCAAGAACTTGTCTCTTCAACCATAGAAGATAGCTCTTGCTACTTCCCTGGTACTTAACGACATATCTTGACGTTCCTGTTTTAGGACTGAGCGCAGTCAGCCATCCATCTCCAAGTAAAGAACCCACGATTATTTCTTTTGTGCTTTCTCTCATAATAGAAGTTTGGACTATATCATCACCCAGTAACCAATACTGGGGCTCGGCGTATAGTGATGGGTTTCATACCATCACTTCGGTCTTACGACCTCAGTCTCTGAGGGGTTAAGCTCATTATATCATGAACCAACTTCCCTGCTGATTGTTTCTCGTCGTGTCTATCACGCATGTGAAAGATTTCTAGCGGACAACGAAAAATGTTCCAGCATATAAGCCAAGTTTTCCTATCTCGCATTGCTGCGAGAGCTCTGCGCCATCCCTTATGGGATCACAGAGTTAGTCCCCCCTTATTCTTAGGGTACAGTCAGTATTGCTACTTCTTCCCCTACAAAAGCGGTTTACGACCCGAAGGCCTTCATCCCGCACGCGGCGTCGCTCCATCAGGCTTTCGCCCATTGTGGAATATTCTCGACTGCGGCCACCCGTAGGTGTAAGGTCCGTGTCTCAGTACCATCGTTGGGGGTCGTGCTCTCACACCCCCTACCCGTCATAGCCTTGGTAAGCCATTACCTCACCAACTAGCTGATAGACCGCAGGCCTCTCCCCAAGCGAATTGCTTCTTTACTCTTGCGAGACTATCGGGTATTAGCTCATCTTTCGATGAGTTATCCCCGTCTCGGGGGTAAGTACCTACGTGTTACTAACTCGTTTGCCGCTGCCTTGTCTCCTTGCGGAAACAAAGCCGCACGACTTGCATGCCCTATCCACGCCGCCAGCGTTCATCCTGAGCTAGAATCAAACTCTCTAAAAGAATAGAATCGGAACAACTCTTAAGAATCAACACTTCGACTCGCACTTCAGTTGCCTTCAGTGCTCGCTCAGTGTGCAAACACTTGTTGCGAGGCGAAGTCCCTGAGCGAAGTCGAAGGGTTACTATAACTATATTCAATTGTCAAAGGTCGTGCCCCTCTGAATCTGCTTGCAAAACAATTCCGGAAAATGTTCAGTAAACACTTTCCGGAATCGTCTTATCTTGAAAGATCGGTTGTGGTATGGTTTTACCCGTGAGAGTTCGCAATCTCTAACGGGGTTCAGCATTGCCATCTTACTCTAAGAGAAAATCCTTGTCAAGAACATGAGCCAGCGGTCGGATTTGAACAGACGATCCATCTCTCAAACGGACTATTTCTATATTCCCAGTTTTCTATCAAAGAGGAATACTCTTTCTCTATCGCAAGATAATCTTTTTTTAAAATTACCTCTAGCTTTAGGATAGGATACAATTTTCGAAACTTCCTATCTCTTTCCACGGAATATTTCCACCAAAAGTTCTTGACCTCTATATATGTATTGTGTTCTGGCAAGTAGAAGTCTGGCGTATATATCTGTCCTTTCAAATCAAATGAGGTTGGGCATATATCCATTGAATTCCTAAATAAGTATAAAGGCGCGCCATGTTCGCCTCCCATCTGCTATAGAAATAAATAGTATCACTCACATCTTTTCGAATCCCCGCTTTTCCCCTTGATGCTCTTGGCGAAGTAGGCCGTCCCCCTATTACATCCATTGCACATTGATTGCTGCAAAATTTACGTTCTTTATATCGCTCAAAGAGAAACGTCTTGACGCATAATGGATTAAAACATCGCATCTTCGTTCTTGGCACCTTTATTTTCCCCTTTAAAGGACTAGGAAAAAGCAGAGCCCTTTCTTTAAGCGCCTTGGATATATTGAGTCTTACTTCTATGGGTCTGCTTCCTCGTCCCACATTTACTACACTGGCCGCACAACTTCTACTGCAATAAATCTTCTCATCGCTGGGTTTTACCTCAAAGACATTAGTACATCCCCTTCTCCTGCAAGTTTTCGCCGTTCTCTTATATAAAACATCAAAAAGCCCCTTCTTCCAATTTGCTTTCATCAAACTACTTTGTTTTTCCTTATATTCTTTTGTCTGATAAAAGCTATAAGACATGTATATATTATACCAAAAAATACGGAATTCTCCGCATACTTTCAATGAAACATTAACAACCAGGAGCCGATGGGCAGAATCGCACTGCCGTAAATGGTTTACAAAACCATTGCTCTGCTATTGAGCTACATCGGCTTGAAAATCATTGTCTAGTTCTAAGAGACCCTCTTCCGTTCCTTGTCCTTTTTAAGCTGTTCCCAATAGTCGTCAGAGAACGCGGCTTTCTTTTCCTGGGATTTTTTGCGCAGGCTTTCTAACCATTGGCTCGTTTTATTCTCTGTACGCAATGAGAAGATTCGCGCTTTCGAGAGTAAAGTCTGCAAGAGCATATGGGGGGAAGAAATCCCCTTCAAGAGAGTTGATCCCTGAATTCTTGCCTTTGCATTCTGAAAAATCTCTCGCAAGCTATCTCCTTCCTGTCTTAAGGGAAACTTCAATAAAAGAGGAATTTTCCTCCCCACCACATAGCCCAAAGACACAAGACTGGTGACCAGGGCAATGGAAGCTGTGATTTCTTGCATATGTATCTCTTCGAGCCTGAGCTCAGAGCCGAAGGCCTGAGTGTAATCGAAGTATTAAATCTCAAACCGAGAAACTCTTTTAATCACGATATTCTCTCCGATTTTCGCAATAGATTCTATGAGCAGGTCTTTGATGGTTTTCCCGGGATCTCTAATATAGGGCTGGGAAAGCAATTCTTCTACGGATGCGGGATTCATGGATGCGGCCTGCAAGGCCAGTTCATGCGCAAGTTTCTTGAATCCTTCCGACCGTGCTACAAAATCAGTTTCACATCGAAGATCAATCAAGGCTGCCGTCTTCCCAGTGGGATGCACATACGCTTCAACAATCCCCTCCCCGACCTCCCTGGCTTCTTTCTTAGCTGCAAGCTGTTTTCCGCGCTGAAGCAAAAGCCCTCGCGCCTTTTCAAGGTTGCCTCCGGCCTCCTCCAATACCTTTTTGCATTCCGAGATAGAAATCCCGCTTTCTTCCCTTAATTGTTTTACAAGTTCAGTGGGAAACATAAAGTTCCTGAATTTTGTTCAAAATGTATCGAACCGAACTTTGGGCGTCATCATTTGCAGGAATAACATAATCAACCAAGGCAGGATCAATGTTAGTGTCCACCAAGGCAATGACCGGGATGCCCCTATTCTTTGCCTCCCGTAATACAAGCTGGTTCTTATCAAGATCGCAAATAAACACCGCGTCAGGAAGCTTTGCAAGATTCTTAATGCCTCCAAAATGCATCTCCAAATTCTTCATTTCTTCTGCAATGCCCAGCTGTTCTTTCTTTGTGTATTTCTCCAACTCCCCTATTGCTTTTTTCTGTTCCAAGCCGCGGAAATATTCTGTGCGTTTTGCAATGGTTCCAAAGTTCGTAAACGTACCCCCTATCCACCGCTCTGAAACATAGGGAAGATTGCATGCCGTTGCAGTTTCCTTCACCAGATTCTTGATTTGGATTTTTGTACCTACCAACAATAGGGTTTTCCCTTCAGTTCGCAAGGACTGTATATATTCTAAGGCTTTTTGGAGTTTCTCTTTGGTCTTTGCCAAATCAAACATATGCACCGTATTGCGCACCCCTGAAATATATGGCTTCATCTTGGGATGGGTCTTGGATGTCTTGTGACCAAAATGCAAACCCGCCTTGGTCATTTCCTCAATGACAGAGTCTTGCTTTGCCACCATGGGTTTCATCAGTATTGGCATATGTTAGGTTATATCACGACCACTCAGGAAAGACAAGAGTTGATTTTTTTCTTTCTTTATGATAGAAAGGTGATATGAAAAAGGATATCCATCCAACCTACTACCCAAAGGCAAAGGTGACGTGCGCATGCGGCAACGCTTTTGAGGTAGGGTCAACCTTGCCATCCATTGATGTTGAAGTGTGTTCCCACTGCCATCCGTTCTACACCGGCAAAGAAAAGCTTATGGACAAAGTAGGCCAGGTGCAGAAGTTCCGCAAACGGCTCTCTCAGAAAAAATAAGAATTACTAGAGTTGATTTCTGATTGGGGCCAAAACTCAACTGCTTGAGTTTTGGCGGGAAACCTACCTTAATTGTATATTGTATATAGAGGGTTTCCCCGGGGTTCACCGCAGGTGAACTACCTTTAATGCATATGGATTTATCTCAAATAAAAAGAGAGTATCAAGAACTTCTCAACAAACTTACCGACCCTGAACTTATCTCTCGTTGGGAGGAGTTTCAGAGTCTCTCAAAACGCCGCTCGGCATTAGAGAAGATTATAAAAATAGCGCAAGACCTGGAGGAAGCGAAACAGAAAATACAAGAAAATCTTGAGATTATCTCTTCCCAGGAAGATCTCGAGCTTTCTTCTCTTGCCCAGACAGAACTAGAATCCCTAAAAAACAGGGAGGGCGCTCTTCAAAAAGAATTGGAACAACAACTCAAAAAAGGAACGCAGAGCGCTCCTAGCGCCGTTATCTTGGAAATAAGGGCGGGGACAGGAGGAGAAGAAGCGGCGTTATTCGCGCTAGATTTGTTCAATATGTATGTAAAGTATGCCAACCAGCAGGGATGGAAAGAAACCGTTCTTGACCAAAACCTCACAGAGCAAGGAGGTCTAAAAGAGGGTTCTATTGAATTTGATGGAGAAACCGTGTTTGAAAACCTTCAGTACGAAGGAGGAGTCCACAGAGTTCAAAGAATTCCAACTACGGAAAAGGCGGGAAGAATACATACTTCCACAGCTTCAGTAGCAATGCTCCCCAAACCAACCAAGACAGAACTACAAATAAATCCTAGCGACTTGAGAATTGAAGCTACAACCTCTTCTGGTCCTGGGGGCCAGAACGTGAACAAGCGGGAAACCGCAGTACGAGTTGTCTACATCCCAACCGGGCTCATGGTAGTGTCCCAGGTATCTCGCAACCAGCAGAAAAACAAGGATTTTGCGTTAGCTCTCCTTTCGGCAAAACTCCTTGCGCAAAAACAGGAAGAAGAACAGAAAAAACTCTCAAGCGAGAGAAAAGCCCAAATAGGATGGGCAAAGAGAGCAGAAAAGATACGCACATACAACTTCCCCCAGGACAGGGTTACCGACCACCGCATTGAGCAGTCCTGGCACGGCCTAGAAAAGATTATGGGGGGAGATCTTCATCCTATTGTCCAAGCACTCCGAGAATACCAAGAGGGACATTCGCAAGAGCCTTAATATCCTCTTCGTATCTGGCAGCAATTGCCATAACATTATCCCCATAGAACTCGTAGCGTCTTTGATTGCTTGAAGAACAGTTTCCAGAGAAATACGTGACCGCAGCGCACCATTCATAATCATGAGTCTGCTTGGTTGCTTTAGCTTGTGCAAGGTACACTGCGGCAGCTAAAAAGGCGTCTCGGATATTCCACGGGTCAACGGCACCCCCTTTTAATTGCTCAATCTTGCTTTGGTACTGTGCCCATGTTGAAGGAATGAATTGCGCAGGGCCCATTGCACCCCCATACCCCCCTACAGAAGGAATAGGGCACGAAACAGGGGTATTATATGGGTCCCGTCCCAGTTGCTGAGTGATTTGCAAGAACGGCTGCACGTCTCGTGAGGGTTTCATGACGCGAGAAATGGCTTGCCCATTTACTCTCACTCCGTTCCCCGTATTGAGGTCTTTTATGTAGCACTGGCCTACATTTTTTCCAATATTTGATTCCTGTGTGAGCACGGCAAGCAAGAACGCAGGACGCACTCCTGTCTGGCGCGACACAAGTGTTGCGATTTCCAATGCTTCTCCAAACGTGGGGGCGTCTGGCACGCCGATTAAGTCAAAAATGCGAGACCTAATCTCTTGGGCTTGTTTCTTTTTATCAACAAGGATTTTCTGGTATTCAGATTCTTTCCCTTTGGTAACCTCAAGAAGCTGCTCTGATTGTTTACTCAAGCTCTGGCTCTGCTGCTTTTGGAGCATCTGGATTTTTACAAAATTCTCTTCTTCAGTTTTGTCGCTCTCTAAAGCCCCTTTTTGAGACTCAAGGTATTCAGAAAGCTCTTTCATATTCTCCAAAAGTTCTCCATTCCGTGCGCGAAGAGCTTCAAGCCCAGCTAAGTTTCCAAAAAAATCAGAGAGGGTGGATCCTGTAAAAACTATTTCCGCGAATGACCTCTGGTCTTCTTGATGTATGCGAAGAAGAACCCCTCCCAACTGCTCTTTTTTAACATCAATATCATCCATTGTTTGTTCAATGGACTGGGAAGTATCGGTAATCTGAAACCGCAAGTCTTCAATGATCTTGTTGCTCTGCGATATTTGGAGATCCAGTTTTTTTATCTTGCTCTTCAGCACGAAAATCTCGTTCTGAAGACTCGTTTTTTCTTTCTGGGTTTTAGTTATATCCCCCTCAATGACCTGTATTTCCCGCTCTAATGCATGTAATTCTTGCTCAAGCTGCGATCGCTCCTCTGAAGGAGTCAAACCTTGTATAAAAGAACCCGGCAAAAGAAAAATGCCGAGCAAAAAAATCATAAGAATAGAGAAAGAAAGACGCTTCATGTATCTTGTGTATTGTATCTCGTATTTAGTATACAAGCTACAAGCTACAAAATACAAGCATTCGCCCCGAGCTCAAGCCGAGGGGCTACGAGCTCTTTACCTTTTTTTCTTTTGCGGGTTCCTGGGCTGCCGCCTCTGCTTCCTCTTTCTCTTTCTTCTCTTCCTTCACTACTTTCACGTCTGCAACGTTCTCTTCCACCGGCTTTGCCAATTCTTCCTCCACCTTTTCTGCGGGAACCACCTGGGCGACTATAGCTTCCGCATCATGCAGAATATGAACGCCGGAGGAAACCTGAAGATCTTTTACTAAGATGTGGTCTTCAAAAGTTGCAAGCTTTGCAACGCTTACTATAATCTCATGGGGCAATTCCTGGGGAAGAGCTTCAACCTCAACTTCGTGCACGTTCTGAATAAGAGTTCCCTCCAGGTCTTTTTGCGCTGGAGCTTCCCCCTCCAAGACCAAAGGAACCATGATTTTGATTTTCTGGTCTAATCTCGGCTGATAGAAATCCGCATGAATAGGGGCTCCTGATAATGGATGCCTTTGCACTTCTCGAATAAGAACAGGGGTTTTGTCTGCTCCAAGCTCTAACGTGACCAAGGAACTCTCCCCTGCAGCGTTGAATACTTTTTCAAACTCCTTTTTATCTACGCTCAAAGATACTGGCTTTACCTTGGGGCCATACAATACCGCAAGCACGGCTCCTTGCGTCCGTGCCTTCTTGCCTCTTTCTTTTCTTGTATCCGCTTTTAAAGACAGCATATGGTTATATCTTATTCACTGATCCGCAAATCCCAATCCATGTGAGCACCACCTGCTTTACCGCTGCAACTGATTTTGGCAATAAATTATACGGCGCAATCTCTGCAGGATTCTCTCGCATTGATTCCTTGAGGGCGTTGGTAAACGCAACTCTCAAGTCCGTACTCACGTTTACTTTTACAACTCCTTCTTGAATTGCTTCTTTCAGTTCTTGCTCTGGAGTTCCGGAACCACCATGGAGTACAAGAAATTGTATACCACGCAGGGCAATTTCTTGCAACCTCTTTATATTCAAGGGCTGGGTGGTCTTGAATATCCCGTGCAGCGTACCAACCATGACAGCTAAAGTATCCACTCCGCTCTTTTTCATAAACTCTGCGGCTACTACAGAATCTGTGTAGTCCTGGTCGGTTAAAACCGGGGCCTCCTGGTTATGGAGATCAGAGTGCCCTCCGGGAACTTCACTGAATTCACCCTCCACCACAGAGATGTGATGCTTTCGCGCCATCTCCACCACCCGTTTTGCGATAGTGATATTCTCTTCAAGAGGAAACCTTGAACCGTCAAAATGCAGAGCGTCATACCCTGCCAGTGCGGCACGCTCTAATACCTCGTATGACTTTCCATGATCAAAGTTAAGGAATATGGGAAGGTCTGTCTCTTTCTTCCAGAACGCCACGAGATTCACTGCAAGCGATGGCGTAAAGAAACCTGCATCTCCCTCTGAAGTGCCTACAAGCAAGGGCGAGCGCGCCTGAACTCCTGCCTCAACTACGCCTTGTAACTGTTCTGCGCATGAAACATTAAACTGGGCAAGAGCCCATTTCTCTTTCCTTGCATTAGCAAAATAGTCTTTGAGTGATTTCCCTTTCATCACACGAAAAATCCTGCCAGTAAAATTGCAATAACATTCACCACCTTAATCAAAGGATTAATGGCAGGACCTGCGGTATCTTTATACGGATCTCCTACCGTGTCTCCGGTTATTGCGGCCTTGTGCGCGTCAGAACCCTTGCCTCCGAAGTTTCCTCCCTCAATAAACTTCTTGGCATTGTCCCAGGCTCCGCCTCCCGAGGTCATTGCAATTGCAATAAACAATCCGGTAACAATGGTGCCTATGAGAAACCCTCCCAGGGCTTCCGGTCCCAATATAAAACCAACGGCAATAGGAGAGATGACAACAAGCAAAGTAGGAAGAATCATTTCCTTGAGAGCGGCTTTCGTAACGATATCAACTGCCGCAGCATAATTTGGCTTTGCAGTTCTTGCCATAATCCCAGGGATTTCCCTAAACTGCCTTCGCACCTCTTGGACAACAGACCCTGCTGCCTTACCCACAGCCTTCATTGCCAAAGACCCAAAAAGATACGGCAAGGCGCCTCCCAAAAAGAGTCCTGCTAAAACATAGGGATTGCCAAGCTCAAAATGAAACACGCTCCCCGCTGGCGCCTTATTAACAAGTTCCTGGGTAAAAGAAAAGAACAATACAAGAGCTGCAAGACCGGCACTACCTATGGCATAAGCCTTTGTGACGGCCTTAGTGGTGTTCCCTACCGCATCAAGAGCATCAGTGCGTTCACGAGCAGACTCTGAAAGATTTGCCATTTCTGCAATGCCTCCAGCGTTATCGGTAATGGGCCCAAAGGCATCTATTGCAATAATAATGCCAGCCAAAGAGAGCATCGCAACTGCGGCTAAGGCCACTCCAAACAGGCCGCCCAAGCCATACGAAATCAAAGCTCCCGCAACTATCACAAGAATGGGAGCCGCAGTTGATTCCATGCCCATTGCAAGCCCCATGATCACATTGGTGCCAGATCCCGTTTTTGAGGCCTCTGCAATTGCCCTAACTGGCCTGAAATTCTTTGAAGTATAGTACTCGGTAATGGCAACGAGGAGCAGTGTCACCACAATGCCAACAACCATAGTACCAAACCAGGAGAAAAGCGTTTCTTGAAATCCTTGCTGCTTTAAAAGATAGAAAAATCCAATAAGAGACAGGGCAGAGCTACAAAGAAGCCCTTGATACATGGCTTTCATAATCCCCTTTCCAAAAAGCTTTACCGCAAAGCTTCCTACTATGGATGCAATCACCGCAACTCCTCCCATAAGCAGAGGCAACGCGGCAACTTGAGCTACTCCAGGAAAAAGCAGGGAACCTAAAAACATTGCAGCAACCATGGTCACTGCATACGTTTCAAAAAGATCGGCAGCCATGCCAGCATCGTCTCCAACGTTATCTCCCACATTGTCTGCAATGACAGCAGGATTTCTCAAGTCATCTTCTGGGATGCCGGCTTCCACCTTTCCAACAATATCTGCCCCTACATCTGCGGCCTTGGTAAAAATACCTCCTCCCAGTCTTGCAAACACAGAGATGAGAGACCCTCCAAATCCAAGACCTATCAAGGCGTAAAGATCATGGGTCAAGGTGTAAAAACCGGAAACCGCGAGAAGCGCCAAGCCCACTACAAAGAATCCTGTTACTGCCCCCCCGCGAAACGCAAGAGAAAAAGCTTCAGAGAGCCCTGTCTTTGCGGCCTGGGCAACCCTCACGTTCGCCCGTACCGCCACGTTCATTCCTAAAATCCCCGCTATGGCTGAAGTGAAAGCTCCAATGAGAAACCCTATTGCAATCCATGGGTTATCCCCAAATGCAAACCAAAGAACAATAGCAACAAGAACAGCAACAATCGCTATTGTCTGGTACTGCCTTTTTAAGAAAGCGGATGATCCTTCTTGAATGGCCTTGGCAATTTCCTGCATTGCTGCGTCTCCCTTCGGAGCTTTGAGAACCTGCCAAGTCAAAAATCCTGCATATAAAATAGATACGATACCTGCTACAATGGGAAATAGAGTCATAGTGTTTTTGCAAAAGCTTCCACGTGTCTTGCGAGAGTAGCGACATACCCCCACTCGTTATCATACCAAGAAAGCACTTTTACTAAGTCCCCGTCAATAACCCTCGTAAAGTTCAGGTCAACAATGGCAGCATAGGGCTCCTTGATAATATCTGAAGAAACAATGGGGTCGCTTGTCACTTTTAGTATCCCTTTCCACCTTAAAGATGCGGCTGCTTTGGTCAAAATCTCGTTAATCTCTTCCACAGAGGTTTTCCGTTTTGCAACAAAGGTAATGTCCGCAATAGATCCCGTGGCAACCGGCACTCGAAGCGCAATGCCGTCAAACTTACCTTCAAGTTCTGGGATAGCCCTTGTTACTGCCGTTGCGGCTCCCGTAGAAGAAGGAACAATATTTTGTGCCGCAGCCCTTCCCCTTCTCACATCTGTTCCTCGTGTAGGACCATCCACCAAGCTCTGCGTCGCAGTGTATCCATGGGAAGTGTTCAATACTGCTTTCGCAATGCCTGGATTCTCCATGAGAACCTGAATAACAGAGGAAGCCGCGTTGGTCGTGCAAGAACCATTAGAAGAAATCTTGCAGCTTGCCAAATCCTCCTCATTCACTCCCACGAGAATGGTCTTGCCGTCTTTTGTATCTTTGTCTGTTGCAGGAGCGGTGATGACCACGCGCTTTGCCCCTGCCACAAGATGCACCCTTGCCTTCTCGTACGACTCAAATGCACCAGTTGCCTCCACAACGATATCAATCCCCAATTTTCCCCAGGAAAGTTTTGAGGGATCTTTCTCCTGAAAAACCGCAACTTTCTTTCCTCCCACAACTAAAGATCCTGATGCAGCTGATACTTTTTCTTCAAACTTTCCATACACCGTGTCGTATTGAAGCAAATACGCCAGGTTTTCCAGGTCTCCCAAATCATTCACGGCAACAATATCAAAATTGCCCTTCCCATATAGATACCGGAAAAACAGCCTCCCTATTCTCCCAAATCCATTAATCGCTATCTTTGTCATAAAAATTATTTTATCACCTCCGATATTGCGTCGATGATGTCGGTTGCCACAAGAGATTCTCCAAATTTCTTTGCCGCAAGCTCTCCCGCTTTCCCGTTGATATATGCAGCTCCTGCCGCGGCATTCATAGAACTTACCCCGCGCGCCAGCAGCGCGCCTGCAATGCCGGCTAGGGTGTCTCCTGCTCCACCCACACTCATATACGGAGAGCCGGTATCGTTCAAAAGAACATTAGTGCCGTCCGTAATAATATCGGTCTTTAATTTCACCAGCAGGGTCGTGCCAAGCTGGGAAGCCACGTTCTGCACTTCCTGGATGCGTTCTTCTTGAGACAGAGGCCTAATATCTTTGCCACCCAGCAGCGTAAGCTCAAAGGTATTCGGAGTCAAAAGAAACGGCTTTCCTTTCAGGATATCTAGGTTCTTTGCTACTGCATGAATCGCGTCTACGTCAATCACCGCAGGAACTTGAATCGCAGAGAGATATTCAAGAATAGTCTCAAGGGTTTCTGGAGTTCTCCCAAGCCCTCCTCCTATTACTACCGATATATTCCCGCGAGAAACTTCTTTTCCTGCCTCGGTCATAGAAAGCAAAGCCGCAAGATCTGACTTTATGAGATGACTATTAGGCAAAGGGTACGCGGCCAGAATCGGGGAGAAGGAGGCAATGATATCTGCCGCTCTTTTCGGGGCAATTAACCGTATCATATCCGCCCCTGCGCGAAAGCAAGCCAATGCCGCAAGTGCTGGGGCTCCCGTGTAAAACTCTCCCCCTCCAATAACCAACACAAGTCCGTAATCATATTTCTGTACCTCTGCCGGTCTTGCAGGATACAACGTTTTTAAAATATCTTTGGTGGTATTTTGCATGTGTTATGATGAGATAAACTTTTCTTCTTTCAAAAACTTTTGGAGCTGCGGCCCAAGCAAGGGATGCTGTAAAGAGAGAGCAAGGTGAGAACGGAGCCATTTTGCCCTGTCTCCGCATTCCCACCAGGCTCCTTCAAACTCATACCCATATATCATCTTACCCTCTTTTAGCATTTCCCCCAATACCTCGCCCAAAACAATCTCCCCCTTTTTATTGGGCTTCGCTTTCTTTAAATAATCAAAAACCTCTGGGGTGATCACGTACCTCCCCACCACAGCAAGGTCCGAGGGGGCAGACTGTATTTCTGGCTTTTCTACTATTTTTTGTATTTTCCAAAAACGGGTCGCGATCTTCTCTGCGGCAACTACCCCATACGCAGAGATGCGATCTTTTGGTACGCGGGAAAGCGCGACCACGGACTTTTGAGAAGTCTTGAATATCTGAGCAAGCTGTTCTGTGCAAGGACTCTTTGATTGTATAATATCGTCTGGGAATGCGACAAAACACGTTTCTTCTCCAATAAGCTTTCGCGCTTGAAGAATCGCATGCCCGTCGCCCAAGGGAGGGGCTGACACAAAAGAAAAAGACATGCCTTCCAGCAGTTTTTCCAATGCCTTAAATTCAGAAAGAAGATCCTCGTATTTCTTCTCCTCCAGGATTTTTTCCAACTGAGGAGCTCTGCGGAGAAAATCAGAAACCATCTTCTTATTCTGGCCCACTACAAAAATAATGGTGTTCACGCCAGCTGCCTTGAGTTCCTCTAGCGCGTACTGGAGCATGGGTTTCGTTCCCACGGGGAGGAGCTCTTTAGATATTGCCTTTGACAGGGGCAAAAACCTCGTTGCAAGACCTGCAATAGGAATAATTGCCTTCGTGATAAGTCCATTCATAGGGAGAATCAACTTGCCGGCTTATTTCTCAAAAAAGAAGGGATATCCCATGCTTTTTCTTTCTTTTCTAATTCCTGGATTTCTTCCTCTACTGCCTTTTTCAAATCCAAGGCATTTCTTCTCAACTTTGAAGAATCCTGCAAGGACGCATTTTCTAGAGCTACGGCCTTGTGTTCTTCTTTCGGCGCGGGCTGTGCTTTCTTCTTCTGCGTTACTAAAAGAAGCTTGCCCTGCGCTTTTGCTCTCGGCTTTTGGGGCTTTTTCTTGACAGAAGGTTTTTGTTTTTCTCCTCCCCGGCCTTCCTTGCATCCTACCGCAAAAAGGGCAATGCGCACCTTATCCTTAAACTCCGGCTGGAAAGAAATGCCGAATATAATCTTGGCGCGGGGATTTCCCGCAGCAATGGTCCTAGCAATCTCTGACACGTCCTGCATCTTTAAGTTCTTGTCTCCGGTGATATTAAACATGATGCGGTCTGCTCCCACAATGCCATAATCCCCCAGGGGGTTCACCAAAACCTCTTTGAGACTGGTTTGCGCTTTTGTAGGCCCTGATCCTGTTGCGCTGTGCAAATATGCCAATCTTCCCCTTCCTTCCAGCAAGGTACGCACATCAGCAAAATCAATATTGATAAGGCCGGGAAGAGACAGGGTTTCAATGAATCCTTTCAGTGTTTCTGCCAAAAGCTTATTCACCATGGACAAAGATTCTTTCAGCGAAGTTTTAGCATCAATCATGCGAAAAATATTCTCATTGGGAATAAGTACGTAAGAGTTCAGAATAGGTTTTAATTTCTCTAAGGCGCGATCCGCAATTTGCCTTCGCTTTTCCCCTTCAAAAGAAAAAGGCATACAGAATATGCCCAAGGTAAGATTCTTTAATTCTCTTGAAACTTCCGCGAACACGGGAGCTGACCCAGATCCGGTTCCTCCTCCCAAAGAAGCAACAAGAATGCAGATATCCTGACCCTGCATCATGTTTTTAATGCGCTCCTTTTCCATGCGCGCCGCTTCCTCTCCTTTGACTACGTCCATACCGCACCCCAATCCTTGGGTGAGATCTTCTCCAAAAGAGAACCGTTTCACGTTCTTGGAGAGGGTTTTTAACGCCTGGAGGTCTGTGTTGGCTCCCACAAAGTCAATACGCCCCACCAGCTTTGCAATTTCAGAAACAATGTTTCCTCCCCCGCCCCCGACGCCAATAATGCGTATGCGGGTGCGTGGAACATCATCTCCCAATTCCTGGAGCTTAACCGCAGGCTCTCTGGCGATTTTAGGCCTAAGAGCCTTTTCCCCCTTGCGCCTCTTTGCTTTTGCCATTATTCTATTTTAGGGTATACTAAAAACTTATGCAAGAACTCATCCGTTCCAGATTGTCTATCATTTACCTTGCCGTATTTATAAACGCGCTCGCGTTTTCTTTGGTATTCCCTCTGCTGCCCCAGTATGCAAAGCAATTTAACATGTCTGACATAAGTCTAGGCCTTCTCGCATCTTCTTTTGCCATTGCCCAACTATTTCTTTCGCCTTTCTGGGGGACCCTTTCTGATAAGTTCGGGAGAAAACCTATCATCGCCATTGGGTTATTGGGAATGTCCGCAAGCTTTTTTGTCTTTGCGGTATCAGCAAGCCCGCTCCTGCTCTTTGTTTCCCGCTTCTTTCAGGGAGTATTCTCTTCTGCCGTTCTGCCTTCTGCCAGGGCATACATTGCAGACAGCACCACAAAACAAGACCGAGTAAAGGCAATGGGATACGTGGGAGCTTTTCTTGCCACAGGATTCATATTCGGCCCTGTTCTTGGGGGATACCTTGCGGCCCATTCCCTTCCACTTCCCTTTCTGGCGGCAGGAATTGTTGCGTTTCTCAACTTTCTCTTGGTAGTACGATTTCTCACGGAATCCGTACGAGAAAAAATGGAAGGAAAGCTCTCGTTCAAACTCGTCTTTTCCCCCATTCAGAGAATTTGGAAAGGAGCCTTAAGCCCTTTGGCTCCCCTTTTCATCTTATCTTTATTGTGGTCTTTTGCTTTGTCTAATAATCAAGTTGCGGTTCCTGTCTTGAGCATTGAGAAACTCCATCTTACCCCAGAGCGCATTGGCCTCATGTTTACCATTATAGGAAGCGTGTCTGCCTTTACCCAATTCTTTCTCCTAGATAGGATTACAAAACTCTTTGGAAAGCATGCAACCGCAATCGGAGGGCTTTTTGTCATGGCGCTGGCATTCACCATGATGCCATTCCTGCCCTCTACCCTGCTCCTCTACCTTGCTGCAGCCATAGCGGGCCTGGGATCTGCAACCACCCATCCTGTGGTGAGCGCCCTGCTCTCTGAAGAAACTAAAGAGCAGCAAGGCATTACCATGGGAACGGCAACGTCCTTTGAAAGTTTAGGAAGGTTGCTCGGCCCCCTATTAGGAGGATTCCTTCTCTCTTTCGGCCTGTTCGCTCCATTCCTTGCCTCGGGCATAATCATTACTGTTAGCGTCTTTTGCATTCTCGTATTCACTAATTTTCTCAAAAAGGGGCATTTGGCGTAACCCCCACGACTAATATATTAGTTGTGGAGGTAAATAAAAACCCTTAAAAGGGTTCCTAAAATGTGAAGAGGGGGTCCGACGAGCGGAAACCCCCTCTCATTGCCTGCTCTTCGCGGGCAAGTAATTGGCCTGCTCTTGGCAGGCAAGGCGCCTCAATGGGGTGCCTTTATTGTGCTAGACCGGATGTGTGTAGGTGGCGCCAGACCACCTCCCCTCCTCACTGAATCATTCCCGATTCTGGCACCACCCTGTACTAGGCAGTAACAATACCTCCCTATCCATGCAAAGCCTCCCATGAAAAGTTTTGGCAGTCAGATACAGAGGTCGGCTGTCTTGGCGGTTATCCTCCCTTGCTACTCATTTTTGAAGGAGGAAACAACTTGGGCAGTTTACAGGGGACATGCCCGAAGTCCCAGGGACCGCTTTGTCGTTCAGGCGAACTGCGTAGCCTTGGATGCTACGGCTGGAGCTCGGATGCGTCTCCTCATGGAAAATACCCTCCTTTTCTGTAAGATAGAGCTTAGAGTAGAGAAAGCCAGGACGAAAAGATACGCCTCTCTTCTTTTTTCAAGTGCCGTTATTAAAACAGCAGTGAGAGTACTCCTAGATCCCTCCGATGACTTCCTCTTCAAGCTCTCCTCTCTAAACTTAACGAGATTAAGTTTAAGTACAGAAAGGAAAGCTTGAAAATATCAATGGATTCGGTAAACTCACCATAGAAAGAACTATCAAAATTAAGTCATACTATCAGAGCCAAGGATAATGTCAACCCCGCTCCAATTTTGCCTCTGTATTTCTTTGCGCAGTGCGCGCACCGAATAGGTGCATACTGTCATTGGCGAAGCGCTGCGCCCGTGAAAAGATGTGGCTATTCGCCACTCGCGCTTCGCGTGTATATACAAGAGCAAAATTGGGGCGGGGTCAATACCCTACTTTTCCCATTACTTCTCCAGGTCCAGAACCTCGTCAATTCGGATCTGCTGAACAAATTCCGGCACGTGGCTCACCAGAATCATCGCTCCCTCGTACTTGTTTAACGCAGAGGCAATAACCGGCAAATGCCGAAAATTCATATGATTGGTAGGCTCGTCTAAGATGAGCAGGCCTGGCCTTTGCAGGACAAGCCTGGCAAACATAACCAGACCCTTTTGGCCCTCTGACAAGCTTCCTATGGTCTTTTTCATAACGTCGTGCCCTATAAGAAACCCTGAAGCAACCTGGCGGAGGCGCTCTTCAGCTAAACCCTCAATCCCTTTCTCAAGAGAATGATATACGGTGTCTTCCATGTTTAGCGTAGCAAAGTCCTGGCGGTAGTAGCCCACAAGAACGCCAGGAGCAATGTTAGCTCCCTTTGTAGCCCCCAGAGCCAAAGACTCCAACAAGGTGGTTTTCCCAATGCCATTGGGACCCTGCAAGAGCAAATGCTGATTTTTTCTCAAAGAGATGCTTACTTTCTTCACCTGGGGCTTATGGTTTTTAATGACGGTAAAAGAAGAGATGCGAAGAATCTCTCCTGTCAAATCTGACTGACTCGGGATGAGAAAAGGACGAATGGCTTTGTCTTCTTTCCGCACCTCCACCTTGCTTTCTTCCGCTTCCTCTGCTCTCTGGCGCATTTTCTTTGCCACCAGCCTCATCTTTCCTCCTTTTTGAGCAAAGAAATTAGCCCTCTCTTTGTTCTCTATAATCTCTTTTGCCAGCTGGGCGTTCTTGCGGTTTTCTTTTTCAATGCGTACAGAAATCTGTTCTACCACGTCTGAATAATCCCCAATGTACTGTTCAGCCTTATGGGTAAACGCATCCAAATAGAGCACCCCTTGCGTAAAAGAATTAAGGAACTCTGCGTCATGCGATATGACAATACATGTTTTATCATACTCCTTAAGGAACATTGTCAGGTGCGCAATGCCAGCCGCGTCCAAGTTATTCGTAGGCTCGTCAAGCAAAAGCACGTCTGGGTTCTGAATGAGGGCCGAGGCCAAAAGAAGCCGGGCGCGCTGACCTCCAGAAAACGAACGTATGACACGTTTGTGATTTACAGGAAGGTTCACCACCTCCAAAACCGCATCTATTTTAGGGTCAATGTTATACACCTTTTCTGCAAAGCACTGCTCAAAAAACTCCTGCACCGTTATATCCATTTGAGCTGTCGGAATCACCTGGCGCGCCATAGCTATAGTTATATTATCCGCAACATGCACCACTCCAGATTCTGGCTCCAGCGCTTTTACGATAAGCTGGAATATGGTGCTCTTCCCTGCTCCGTTCTGCCCCATGAGCGTTATCTTGGAGCCCTGGCGCACGGTAAAATCAACCTCACGGAGAATAGGAATGTAAGGCCCATATGAAAACGATACCTCGTCGAATCTAATTATCACTTCTCCGTATGCCATGGTTTACTACCTTACCTTATTCTATGCAAAATAGAAAGAACAAAACCTCCCAAAAGCCCAAAGAACATGTCTATCATGGTATCTGACAGATCTACCTGAGTGCTGGTGTGCGCAAGATAATCTAGGACAAACTCCCATAGTTCCCACGATACAACGGCAAGACCAACGAACGACATAATCAAAAACGCGTGCAACAGAAACGGCATCTCGCTGACAAATCCCCGTGTTCTCAAAAACGCAAGAAAGGTAATCCCCGCAAAGCCGATGCTTGCCCCTCCCGCAAAATGCATAGGTATGTCAATCCACAAAAACGTATAGTATATGCCTTTTATATCAAAAACCACGTTTACAAAAAACACTAGAATAGGAAACCTAAGGATATGGAATAGGGTGCTCATTCAATCCACTTGATAGAGCATCCTAGAGAAGGCTTGAATTCGTCTGAAATCTCCTTTCCTGTAGTAAGATCCTGAATGGTTGCATCCATAGTATGCTCTGTTGCGACAGACCCTATTTCCAAGGCGTCATCAATCCTGCCGTGGAATACAAGCTTCTGCTCTTTATCAAACAAAAACGGATCTGGAGTACAGGTAGCGCCGTATGCCTTGGCAACTTCCTGGGTCTCGTCAAGAAGATAGGGAAACCGCATGTTTCTTTCTCTCGCAAACTCTTTCATATTCTCCATGCCCTCGCCAGAATATGCAGGGTCATTGCTGTTTATGCCAATAACCGCAACCTTGCTCCCCCATTTTTCATCTAGCTTCACAATGGCGTCTATCTTTGCCTTCACATACGGGCAATGATTACACATAAAAATAATCAGTAATCCTTCCTTGCCCAGAAAATCCGACAACGAATATGCTTTGCCATCCACTCCTTTCAAG
Organism: bacterium; assembly: GCA_030647485.1. Taxonomy (GTDB): domain Bacteria; phylum Patescibacteriota; class Minisyncoccia; order Minisyncoccales; family UBA10102; genus JAUSJT01. Next base: position 148,778 of record JAUSJT010000001.1, on the reverse strand, counting down.
GAGAAATCCGGCGCCTTGTCTCCCCTCTTTAATTTTTCAAAAGATTTTGTAAGTACCATAGCTGTATGCCTCGGTCTAAAACCAAGGATTTTGGATTAATACCCACCCCTTGACTCATCTCTATGTCTTTGTTATTATAAAGGTGTATTTCTAGGGAAAAGCATTGTTTAAGGTCTTGTCCTTAAGCGGTGCTTTTCTTTTTATACTCTAATTTATCCCGCAATTCATTCATAAACCATATTTTCTCTTTGGCGGTCTGTTTGAGCAAGTTTGAACAATTCTTAATGTCTGGACTCAACACGACTTTTAGTTTATTGTTTTCATATAGATGCTGTACAAGTGAATAAAAATCGCCGTCGCTGGAAACTATGACTGCTTTATCAAAATCGTTTAATTCAAGTGCCGCCCGCAAAACAAGATCCGCATCAATATTACCTTTAAGTTTGCCATCGGCATCCGGTATTGTCGGCTTGAATTTCAGAATAAAACCCGCCTCTTGAAGACGGTCATAGAGCGACTGATTCAATGCTACAAAACCGATGAATATGTATGCTTTTTTGACGCCATATTTTTCAGCAAGATAAACCTTAAATTTCCGGTAATCTAACTTCCATCCGAGTTTTTGAATACCAAGATTCAAATTCTGGCTGTCTATAAACGCATAGTTATTTTCTTTCAGATTCATATGCTCATTCTATCAAAAAACAACGTCCGCTGGAAGACGGAACGGTCTCGGTCACCTTGATACCTCCAACCTTGGCAACCATCGTGGACAACTATTTCTGTTTGGCGCCAAGACGATTAAGTTCAACAAGAACTCCTTGAATGCCTTCCTCGTTGATTCCGATTTCTGTTAGTATGATTCTTAAATCCGGCTCGTCAATGCCAGCTTCAAGGGCGTAAGTAACTCTGTTTATTTCCGCGCCACCTGCCCCGTAGCGCAGCAAAACATTGCCGATTTCTTCTCTTATTTTACCTGCTGAAGCAATACGTGAGATTGAGCTATTGTAGTCCTGTACCTGTAGCTTGCCAGCGCCTCCTCCGCCACCAGCTGCTCCTGCTTCAATGCCTTTTCCAGCCGAAGGCACGGGTCCAATTTCTCTGCTTTCTTTGCTGCTCGCATCACTAGAAGGAAAAGATTGGGTAGGTCGTCCGGGAACAGGTTCAATTTTTTTTCGTGCCTGAACTCCCTCGTCGCTCGACCCAGGCAAGTCTCCCAGTTTGATATACATTCCCAACTTTTGGTCAGCTTCGTCAAAAATTTTCTCTCCATCACCGCGTATACCATCTATTTTAAGGTAATAGTCTACAGCTGCCTTCTCAATGTCATCTAGCTTAAGGTAATAGTCTGCCGCTGCCTTCCCGTCGATACCATCTATTTTAAGGTAATAGTCTACCGCTGCCTTCTCGATGTCATCTAGTTTAAGATAGGCGTCTGTCGCTCCCTGCTCAAAAACAGCATTCAAAGCCATTCTTTTTGTTTCCAATTGCGCGTTCAGTTGCTTGGCAACTTCTGAAACCTCTCTGCCTTTTCCCTGCTCGGCCTTGATAATTTTAGAGGCTTTCTGGACATTGGTTTCCAACCTTGCTAAAGCCACATCAAGACCCTTGGCGTTTACTTCTTTTTCTTCAAGCATTGCTTTAACCTCCGCGATTCTCTCTAAAGCGCGCTCTGCATGGAGTTTAAGTTTAGCCTGGGCAGAGAAGGCAAAAAATTCTCTAATGCCTTCACCCCAGAGTTCCAGGAAATAAAATCGGCTTGAGGGCGTAAGACCCGGCTTAGGAAGCTCGGATATTAATTCTTGAGCCGCGCTTTGGCGCAGACTATTCGTAACGCGCCCTATCTTCTCTTCGGGCATGCCAAGCTCGGTCAATTTTTCTTGCAGTTTATCCTCTTCAATAAGAATGGTTTCGCCCTCAATGCCCTCTATCTTAAGAAAAAAATCAACGGCGGATTTTGCTTCGTCTTCTCCCAAACCGCCTTCTTTTTGGAGAATAGAGGAGGTGTTTGATTTGGAGCTGTTGTAACTTTTCGTGGCTCTAACAGTATTAACGGATAATCCTGCTAGTAAAACCAAAGCAATAATGAGAATAATAATGGTTGGCATATTGTTGAATGATTATTTAATGTAACGCGACCTTGTATGTATTCTATCTTGACTGCTCGTACATGTAAAACCCGCTCTCTTTTTGTTTGTGCGGCCAGGAAGGGAAGAGAAATTTAAAAGAGACTATCCTTGCGCCCGCCTTCAGTTCTCGTTTTAATTTACTCTCCAGCATTTTCATAGCTAAAGGAGAAATGAATAGAGTAATAATATCATAAGATGACAGATTCCCCCAGAAGAAATTTCCCCAATGAATGAAAGCTTTGCCTTCAAGCCCCTCGCGGCGGATGGCTTTACGAGCTTTCAAAACAAGGAAGGGGTTAATGTCATATCCATGGGCTTCAGCTCCGGCCTTGGCCAAGGCAATAACAACGCGACCGTCTCCCGATCCCAAATCAGCCGCTTTCTCGCCTTGTTTTACTTTTGCCAAGTAAACCATCATTTTTACTGCGAGAGTAGGCGATGGGACAAATATGGCGATGCCGAGTGGTATAAGAATGCGAGTAGCAAGAATAATGCCGATGAGCAAACCAATGAAGAAAATAAGAATAGTCATGAAGTCCATATTATTGTGGGGAGTGCAAATCGGATATGCACAGGATATAAATCTCCAGGGGTCTCGGTCTCCTCGATACTTCCAACCTTGGCTTTAAGAAGATTTATTTCTCCGAATCAACGCTAAAACTTTTTGGATTATCGGCTGGAGCTTGCCTTTCTTGTGGAGAATAAACGCTCCACCACCGAAGACGAGAACAAGAGAAATCCAAAACAATCCGCCACCCCTATTCTCTTGCGGCTTGGCTTGCGAAACTACCTCTGCTTTTCGTGCTCGCCACTCGTCTTTTGGAATGGCAACTTGCTCGGTCATCTGGCCATCCTTACTAACCTCGATACGCTTGATAGGCGCGCCATAGTATGAGGAAATAGTTTTGCGCTCGCCAGTTAGCGTGCTGGTTATGAGCAACAATCCGTCATAAATTTCATATATAGCAAGTCCAGATTTTTTGTCGTATGACACGGCAAAATCTGTTCCCGCTGGAGATGCTGTTGAATTTGGCGGCGAAACCATCATATCAGTTTCAAAAGTACCTTCTAGGAATCGCATGTACGGCGTATATTCAACACCCTCACTGTCAACCGGCTCAAAATCAAAACGTTCTTTAGTTAGCGATCTCCATTGATTCACTGTGTCGCTTAACTCATAGGAAAATTTCCATTGGGCATTCCCGTTCTCCGAAATAGCAAGGTCAATCGGGCCTTCGACGATAATGTCCATGCCACCGATTTTTAATTTTGCACGATAACCGTACCAGACAGAGAAAATAAAATCGCCGGTAAGTACTTGGCCCTTGAGAGCTGGACTCCACTCGTCGCCCACGCCCACATCGGCGCCGAAATCTTGGTTCTGAGTAGCTACCCATTGACGATAATATAGGGTTTCTCCTTGTGTGCCGTACTCATACTGGATTACCTTTGTTTCTGATTTGTAGAATTCAACTATCTCAAGTTTCCTTTTTTGATCTTCCGTAGGGGGATTGATTTGTTTCGGGATATCTTCTGCCGTTGGCCTATTTTCCACCAATGCCTCAACTTCCGGCACGCTCTCGGCTGGCGGGGTCGGCGCTTTGGATGGGATGGGTGGAGCCGGGGTTGCGTTCGTGTCTCCACAATAGGGCGTAACTGCTTTTTCAAGCTTGTTTCCTTCTTGTTTTAACCACCCAAAGAGTCTCGCCCTACCATGATCAAAACCAGGATGCATGTTAACAATATCGTTGGTATTGGGAGCGGTAAATTTAATGAAGTGATACTCATCATCTTTTGAATTTAGCGACGTTTGACCAGCAATTGCGAGAACACATGGCCCTTTTTGAGCGACTAGATGCATGTAAAAACTACTTGTCCAGCCGTTTTCATAATTATCCAGAAGACTATTTTTGATTTGACTAGCGCGATTAAGATGAGAAGATATCTCTCCAGTAATGATTACGCCATCATCCCCAATCGTAACGGTTTCTTTCTCTGTGGGAAATGTCTTATACGTATTATTACTTATATGTCCACCTGCGTTTGTAAAGTTCATATTCTCCTCTAGGAGAACTACTACTTTATTGAGATGTGTTTTTGCTTCCGCGGTGCTTGAAAACCGAAGAAGAGTAAGTCCTTCCTTATATAGTGGATATCCAGAAATATTAACATCGTCGATGTCCTCTGAATACTCAGTATGCCTGATATCGCAACCAGGAGGAGAGTGAAATGAACTCCAACTTAGTGTACTACCAATGGCCGCGCATTCCTCGGACGTAAAATACGGATTTATTGAGGATCCAGCAAAAACGGTTGTTGAGAATGTAGCTATTGCCGAAATAATACAAAAAATAAATGTCTGGCGGATGAATAATTTATACATAGTATTTATGAACAAATAGCATAACTATATTATCAAAAAAGTTAATCTTTTTCTATTTTAAGTTTATCTCGCTTTTGTAATATATGCCACAAAAGCAAAACAACAACGGTATTAATAAGCATGAATAAAGCGGCGATAATCGGTGCGATGTCGCGAAACGCAAGCTGTATTGTCCCGGACAGGGCTTGTATCATAACTACAAAAATAAGTACCGTTGCCGTGATATGCAACGCCGCGCCAAGCTTAAGAAGTTTAAGATTTTTTGTAAGAAAAAGCGCAATGGAGCCGAGTAAGAGAAAAAAGAGTGTAACCACTCCTACGTTACCCTGTACAATCATTTGCCAGCCGGAGAATCCACCATGTAATTTCGGAAGCCACGGAAAAAAGAAAAGTCCGATGGTTACCAATTCAATAATAAATGCGGCAAGGCGAAGACGTTCTAGCGGTACTGCACCTTTTGAAAAATAGAACCGGCGTAACAGCCAACTAGAAACAGTTATGAAAACGAACCAGAATATAGCTGTTTTCCAAGTTTCACTCATATGTTTTTTATTGTATCACGAAGTAGGAAGTTGTGGATTTCGAGGGGTCTCGGTCACCTCGATACTTTCTACCTTGACTGTGTACCTCGGTCTAGAACCAAAGTCTTGTTTGGAATTTTTATTTTTGTCTCAAATAATTCCTAAAGTTCTCTAAAGCTATTCTTCTATGAGAAAAAGTACTCTTTTGCTCCATACTTAGTTCGGCATATGTTTTATCTATGCCTTTTGGAATAAAAACTGAGTCCCATCCAAAACCATTTTCTCCTCTTGATTCTTTTGCTAATGTTCCCTTCGTTTCCCCGATAAAGGCATGTATATCTTTCCCATCGTGAAATCCAATGATTAATCTAGCTATAACGTTGCGATTTATCTCATTCTCCATCATTTTAAGCAATCCCTCGTTGCCAACTGCATCGGTAAGATATTTTATGAACGGCCCAGGAAATCCATTCCAAGCTTCAATGTATAAGCCAACATCGTCTACAAAAAGAGGTTTCTGAATAAATTCAAATGCCCTTCTTGTTTTATCCTTTGCTATCTCTTCCAAATCCAAAGACTGAATCTCGACTAAATCTACCCTAGCAAAGATTATAGGCATACCGAGAATCATCTTTGCTTCTTCAAGCTTCCCTTGGTTACTTGTCACGAAGTATAGTGAATCCATACTATAATGGCTGTGATCTCGGTCACTTGACTTAGAATAAGACTGCTGCGGGACTAGGATTCGAACGCGTCTCAGTCGCCCTAGCGCCGTTCGAATCCTGGACGGGTGCGAGGATGGAACGTAGTTAATTATCGCTTAAGAATATCTCCGAGTCGCCTTATTGCCTCGCCGTAGCGCGCCCAATCGCCATCCCTTTGTGCGGAGAGCGCCTCTTCATACGCGGCCGCCGCTCTTCGTATGCGCTCCTCGTCATCTTTGGCTGGCGGTAACTGCGATTGTATTACCGTACTTCCTTGGGGTTTCCTTGATGCTCTACTGCCAAAGATTTTCGATAACCCCTCTTCCAGCGTCTCTTCCATGGCAATTTTATTTTCATACGCCACAATCACGCGTTTGAGCTCCGGAATTTTCCCGGCTTCGGCCTTGAGATAGAGCGGGCGCACATACAAGAGCGACTCCTCAATTGGAATAACTAAAAGCGAACTTTGGATTACTTGCGACCCGCCCTGACTCCAAAGCGAAATCTGCTGGCTAATTACTGGGTCTTGATTAATACGGCCGATGATCTGTTTTGGTCCAAACACAAGCTTGTCTTTGGGAAAACGATAGACCAACAATTTGCCGTAGCTTTCTCCATCGTTACGAGCGACCATCCAGGCGGACAGGTTGTCTTTTGCGCGGGGAGTAAAAGGCAGCATCAAAACATATTCCTCAATTTTCTCCCCCGGCAATTTCATAATAATATGCCGTGGTTGCATTGCTGGAATTGCGCCTGACAACGTCCTTTCTCCTTCTAACGCAATGGCCGGAATCTCCCATTGGTCTTCTTTGTTGTAAAAAATCTGCGGGTCATCCATGTGGTAGACGGTATAGACTGCAGTTTGCAAGGTAAAGATATCTTCAGGATAGCGCAGGTGGGAAACTAAACCTTCTGGCATCTCCGAAAGCGGCCGGAACGTTCCTGGGAAAATCTTGGCGTATGTTTTGATAATCGGATCATCTGTGTCCGCCTGATAGAATGCGACGCTGCCATCATACGCGTCAACCACCACTTTTACCGAGTTTCTTATGTAATTTATGTTCTTGCCGTTTATTCGCACTGGTTGAGAGTAAGGATAACGGTCGCTCGTGGTATAGGCATCGGCAATCCAATACACTTTGCCGTCGGCAATGACAATATAGGGGTCTCGGTCAAAGGTCAAAAACGGCGCTATCTTAGCGATTCTTTCGGCAATAGTGCGGTAATACAGAATACGACTCTCGCTGGTTATGTCGTTAGACAAAAGCAATTTAAGCGATCGGAATTTCACTGCGTAAAAGACACGCTTTATGAAAGAGTCCATTTCCACCCCACCCGCGCCTTCGTATGTTGCGTAGACATTTTCTTCGCCCTTAGGGTAATCGAACTCGCGAGATTTTGTTTTTGTAATAACATAGTCGTTTGAAAGTTCGCCAAAGTATATCTCCGGGCGCGAAATTTCGAGCTCTTTCACATCTGATTTTGGAGGCAAATCCTTCACAAACAAAACCGGCAATCCTTCAGGGGTGACTTGATTGACTGGTCCGGCTGCTACGCCATAGCCGTGAGTGAATGTAAGCCGCTCATTAATCCAGTTTCTATTCGGCAGGCTGGCTGAAGCTAACTCCCGCGGAGAGAGCATAATCTGGCGAATTTCTCCGTCTATGATATAGCGGTCATTATCAACTTCGGCAAACTCGTAATAGGTTCTGATTTCTTGTAGCTGGGAAAAGGTTGACAAAAGGGGTTTCCTATCCCAGAGCCGCACATTTTTGACAGTGAGATTGTTCTTGGCAATATCAGACGCGGTGATGGGCTTATCTCCCGAGATTTCTCGTTCCTCTATTGTATCAAGGGCAAACCCTTGACGAGTAGCAGCGATATTGCGCTTAATAAACGGCGTTTCCTTGACGAGTTCATTGGGAGCAACTACGAGCTTTTGGACAAGAGACGGGATCACCGCTCCAGCGAATCCCACGACAACATACAAAGAAACGGCTCCGATAAGCGGCGACAACTTTCCTTTCCATACCCAAAATGCGGCCGAAACTGCCGCAAGCGCAGCAGTAACCATTGATATCCAAAGCATGAATATTCTCACGGTTGCGTCTGTGTATGTCGCGCCAAATACTAAACCGCTCTGGCTCGTGAGCAGCGTAAAACGGGAAAGATAGACTCCGGCGGCAATGGTTGCCAAAAAAATAACCAGCAAAATGCCAAGATGGATTCTCGTTGAGCGTTCTATCTGCAGTTGGTTAAGCGATCGCAGGCCTGGGAAACGAAGGTTGCCACGCAAAAAATATATCAGCGCACAACCGATCAACGCTACAATGATAAGGGATTTTATTAGGCCTAATCCTATCTGAAAAAGAGGAAAAGAAAACAGATAAAAGCCGATATCCTTGCCAAAGACAGGGTCTGTTGTGCCAAAAGCCGTGCCGGAAATAAATTCCAGTACCTCTTGCCAGTTGGCTGTCGCTATAAGTCCGAAAAAGAGCGCGAGTACCAAGCCAAGAACAACAGCCAACTTCTTAACCACGCGGCTGTTCACATTCAACGGCTGGCCGACTAACGCCGCCGGCAAGGTTGCCATCCAGGGAATCGTTGAGCGAATCGCTAAAGAGAAGTTGAAGAGCAAAAAAACAGCGGCAAAAATTCCCGCTGTTAAAAACAACGCTATTTTAGCGATCAGAGACTTAATAAATATTTGAGTGTAGCCAACCTCGGAGAACCACCACCAGTCAGTAACAAAAGCAACAACGCTTGAAAGAAGAATAAAGGCGGCAAAAAGACCAATAAAGAAAAATCGTGTAAGATACTTTGGAATAGGCATCATGTTGGGTAATTCTAGCAAATATTGTGCTTTTCCTCAAGAGCATCAAGCTCCGGGTCGCTCAAACCGAAGTGATGGCCGATTTCGTGCCACACTACCTCAGAAATCATTTTTTTCAACTTCTTTTCATCGCGAGCGGCTAATTCTTCTATCGGTTGCTGAAAGATAGTGATTTTATCTGGCAGCACTCCAAAATATCCCGAATTTCGCCCCGTTAACGGAATGCCCTCATAAAGGCCCAATAATACGTCGTGTCTTTTGATTTTTTCAGCCAGAGGCTGATCCGCCTTTGGCGGAGATTTTCTCCGTCGCGGTTCTTGTTTAATCACAATCGCCACATTGCTCATCGCTTCTCGCACTCGTAAAGGCAAGGCCGCCATTGCTTCAACAACGAGATGCTCGAACATATTCCTTTTCATACTTTTAATAACCAACCGCTAAAGGCAAAACAAAAGCAAAGAGAAGCAAAACGACAATGATGATAAAGATGATTCTTTTGACTTTGTTAGACATGGTGACGCTACCCGCGAATGACCAAATACACAACATAACCGACATAAAGCGCAATAAAGCAAATCCCTTGCCACCGCTCAAGAATGTGCCGTTTTCCAATAAACAGGGCTGCGAATAAAAGCAATGTGGCAATAACGGTCATAAACACATCGCTCATAAGGATTTGAGAAAAAGGCAATGGCCGTATTACAGCGCTCAAGCCTAAAATCCAGAAAATGTTAAAAATATTTGAACCAACAATATTTCCCACGGCAATATCAACATCTTTTTTGTAAGCAGCCACTGTCGAGGTCGCGAGTTCCGGGAGAGAAGTGCCCACAGCGACAATAGTCAAACCAATTAATGCTTCGCTCATCCCTAAGCTGGTTGCGAAAGCAGTTGCGCCGTCCACAACCCACTTGCCGCCGATAATCAATCCCACAAGACCGCCGCCAATCATAAGATACGATCGCAACAATGAGTGTTTGCGCGGTGTTGTTTCAACCGTATCGGCAGATTCGACTTTGCTGATGCCGAATACGTAGTAAAGAAAAATAATGAAGAAAGAAATTAAAATAAGGCCATCGATTCGAGTGAGCGCTGACAATGAGCCGTTATCAATAAAGGCGTCATTTGCCATGAGCGCGAGCACGATCACCGCTAAAAGAGCTAAGGGAATTTCTTTCCAAACTGTTCCTCTTTTGACTGCCAAAGGATAGATCACGGCAGAAATTCCTAAAACAAACAAAATGTTGAAAATATTGCTTCCCAAGATGTTGCCTATGGCAATGTCAGTATTTCCTTGAATGCTGGCAAAGATATTAACGATCAATTCCGGGGTTGAGGTGCCGAACGCAACGATGGTAAGCCCGATAACAAGCGCGGAAACTCCGAGGCGTTTGGCAAGGGAAGAAGCGCCATCAACCAGCAAGCCCGCACCCTTAATGAGCGCTACGAAACCGACAATAAGTAAAAGGTAGGTTAGAATCATAGCAATGAAACTGATTTTCTCCGATAAAAGAATTTACGCCTCTCAGTCACTTGACTTAGCATATGACGGCTGCGGGGGAAGGAATCGAACCTTCATTACCAGATTCAGAGTCTGGCGTCACTACCGTTAGACGACCCCGCAATTTATATATCCGGATACTCTCGAAAGGAAAGTAATGCTTTCAAACCATACACTTCATCTTTTCTTGAAACTTGAACTTTATCTTTACTACTATGGGGATGGAATCCTAATCCTCTCACCCCATCCTCTACAATCTTTAATAGAGTATCATTTCTGTTATAGAATATCAACTTATATGTAGAGGTGGGTTTGTGTATATGAAAACCTCCCTCTGCTTCATACAATCCTTTTAGACAAGAAACAAACATCGATTTTCCCCCAAGAATCCATTGGGGCAATACAATTTTCATTTTCCCCCTATTGCCACTTGGAATACCCAACCTCCTACTAATCTCTTTTTCATAAAGAGTAACAATCATGCACTCGCTCCCCTTAACTTTACTCACCGCAGGGTTTTTCCGAAATACCCTACGGACAACGTTCGCTACGTATCTCCAAAGCTTTGGCTTATCCGTTCCAAGCGTAATACGTAAGCCTTCTGTGCGCGGGTATACATAAATACTCCCATCTCCTAACGTCATACCGATAAGAAACGCAAGGTCTTTCGTGCGCTTAAACCCTGGATAACCACTAGGGATTAACCCCTGCCTACGCGCCTCCGCCCTCCACCTTTTGAAGTTATCTATCTTTTTCTTCTTAAAAGTAGAAGAAATCTTGGCAACACTTGCATGTGTTTCTTTTGTATAGCCTTTACTCCAACCCGAAGCGCGTCCCACAAGTGATTTTCTCCATTTGACATACCGCGGGTCGCCATGATCAAGCTGACCCACTTGGAACACTTTTCTCATGGTATCATTATACCATTAGCACATCCGAAACACCAAATACTCAATGAGAAATCTAGACCTTCAGATACCTTCGTATAGCAATGAGGCTAGAGAGAACTCCCAAGCCAATGCCCACGAACAGCTGCAAGAACAAAATCATGAAGAAATTGTTCATGAAATACTCAAACAAACTGAATTGAGGAACGAATGTTTCAAGCTTAGAACTAAGGAATAGAGTAAACGGAACCAACAGAATAAACGTGAGCAAGGATGCCAACGCTCCCACAATTATGCCCTGAAGCAAGAACGGAGAGCGTATGAACATATTGGATGCCCCCACTAGGCGCATAATCTCTATCTCTTCTTTAGAGCTGTAAATGGTTAAGCGTATGGTGTTAAACGCAACCAATACCGCGATGAGACCCGCGAATATGCTGCCTGCCAACGCTGTAGTACGCACTCCGGAAGCGATTGCAGCAAGCCTATTAATGACAGGTGCCCGTTCATGAAAATCTACATTCTGGATGATAGAAGCTAGTGGCGTAGTTTCCAAGAATTCTGCGATCTTTCCAAAGGAAGCAGGGTCCCATGCCTTAATGCTTATCGACGCTAACAAAGGATTGGCGCCTATGGCGTCTAAAGAATCCAAGATAACCTGATCTTTTTCATGGCGCCCTATAAATTGCGCTAGGGCATCTTCTTTTGATACATATATAACTTCTTTCACCTCGGGAAGAGTAGAAAGGGACTGCTGCAACGCAGTGACCTCTTCGGTCGGCGCAGAATCTTTTAAGAACGTGCTCACGTCAACGGATTCCTGCAAACTTTCAATAAGAAAAGAGCTAATACCCTGCAGAAAGAACAAAGAAGTGACAATGGAAAGCACGATAACCATAACCAAAAGAGCGGCAGAAGACGAGCTCGTATCTCTAGAGAATTTCTCCCATCCAGACCGTAAGATTCTGTTTAGAGTAGGACCAAACATAGAATGCTATAAGATAAACTTCCCTCGTTCTTCGTCTCGCACAACCTTCCCCTCTTCTAGGGTAATCACCCTTTTGCCGAGGCGATTTATAACCTCTCTGTTGTGTGTTGCCAAAATCACGGTTGTCCCCAATTCATTTATTTTCACTAAAAGGCGAATGATATCTGCGGTGTGATATGGATCAAGGTTCCCGGTCGGCTCGTCTGCAACTATGACCTCGGGGCGGTGTATGAGGGCGCGGGCTATGGCAACCCTCTGCTTCTCCCCTCCTGAAAGCTGTGTTGGATAATGGTGACTACGAGAAAGCAATCCTACGATTTCCAACACCCCAGAAACATCCCGAGCTATCTCTTGGTCTGCGGCTCCCATCACCTCCATCACATAGGCAATATTCTCATACGCGGTCTTTGAATGCAATAGCTTGTAATCCTGAAACACCGTCCCTATCTTTCTTCTCAAGTGCGGAAGCTGGGAAGGAGGAATTTTGGCAACATCCTGTTCTTCAAAAAACACAGCTCCCTGGGTTGGCCGCTCTTCTGCGAGTAGAAGCTTTAAGAGCGTAGTCTTGCCTGCCCCTGATTTTCCCACCAAAGAGACAAACTCTCCCTGCTTCACCTCAAAAGAAACATCGGAAAGAGCGATGCTGCTTGAAGAGTATGCTTTTGTGACTTTTTGAAAATTAATCATTATTATATTATAATAATGGTTAACAAATTAACCATTCTTCAGAGTAAGCTCTGCTTCAATAAATTCATCGAGCTCTCCATTCAGTACGGCCTGGGTATTTGAAGTTTCCGCATTGGTTCTATGGTCTTTCACCAGCTGATATGGAGCCAAGACGTACGAACGTATTTGACTCCCCCATTCAATGGAACTCTGTTTCCCTTTGAGCGATGCTAATTCTTGCGCACGGGCTTGCTGCTGCACAAGATATAGTTTTGCGGCAAGTATTTCTAATGCCTTCTCTTTGTTCTGCTGTTGGGACCTCTGGGTTTGAGACTCCACCACAATGCCAGTAGGAATATGCACCATTCTCACCGCGGTTTCCCGCTTGTTCACGTTCTGCCCTCCTGGACCGGAAGAACGCGTCATTTCAACCTGTATATCTTCAGGACGTATTTCTATGTGCTCTTGGGCTGCGTCAATTTTAGGAAGCACCTCTAGGGCCGCAAACGAGGTATGGCGCAAGGCCTTGGCAGAAAAGGGAGATATTCTTACTAATCTATGCACTCCGTTCTCTTTTTTTAAGAACCCATACGCATACGTTCCTGCAGCTTCAAAGGTGACCTGTTTTATACCAATTCGCCCCTCTGGCCCTGGATCTCCAAACGACTCATGGAGCACCTTCACGTTCCAGTTCTTCTTTGCGCAGTATCTCTCATACATGCGAAACAGCAGAGCAACCCAGTCTTGCGCATCCTGCCCTCCAGCCCCTGCGGTAATAGTGAGCACCGCATTCCCTCTGTCATACTTCTCTGAAAGAAACACCTGAAGCTCTGCATTCTTTACCTTCTCTGCGAGAATAGCCGTCTGCTGTTCTAATTCAGAAAGGCCCGCCTGCCGGCGAGGCAGATCTTTTTCTTCCAAAGAAGATATTTTTGCTAGTTCTGAAAGATCTTGCCATTCCGCAAAAATCTTTTCGAACAACTCTTTTTCTTCTTTCAACGCAGACAATTCCTGGCTTAGTCTAAGCGCCCTGTTTCTATCATTCCAAAACTCGGGCTTGGAAACTTCAATCTCAATCTCAAGAATCCGCTCTTTCTTTTGAGCGTTGTCAAAGGCAGTCCTCCAGCAATGTGATTCTCTTGCGGAGGCCTTCAATCTGTTCTTCCATGTTCCCTATCATAGCTTCATTGTATCTGATTTGCCCTAAAAATCAAATCAGAAGATTGAAGAAATAGGAGCCGGAGGCGAGAGTCGGACTCGCGACCTTAGCTTTACGAAAGCTCTGCTCTACCACTGAGCTACTCCGGCCTGGAGCGGGTGAAGGGAGTCGAACCCTCTTCTCAACCTTGGGAAGGTTGCATAATGGCCGTTATACGACACCCGCAGTTTTCCTTAGTGAGACTAAGGAATCATTCAATTATTTAAACCAACTAAACGGATTCCACCAAACTCTATTCCTCTGCTGCTGTTTTTGCTCTTCCTGAACCTGTTCTGGCGGAAGAATAGTCACCACTTCTTCTCCTGGCTTTTTGTACAGTCCCTGCTCTCGCAGTACTTTCTCTTGGTATTCTTGCGTGGTGCCGACCTGAATTGCAGATTCTAACTCATTCCTTCTATCCTCCAAAGAAGCAATTTGACCCTTCAGGTTCTCTGCACGCTCCTGCAGCTCTACCCTTTTCTGGTAAATCCTGATATTATGGAAGACAAGAAAGGTTCCTAGTCCCAAGCCAAGCACCAAGAGCATAGTCAGAAACACCGTATCTCGCAGCTTGCCTATCTTCTTTTTGCGAAACCTAACGCTTGATATCATATGAAACTCAAAACAGTTATGCGCGCCACCTGGATACTTGTAGTATCCATGGTAGCTCTAAGCACCGTGCTTTTTCTCTTAGCCCCTCTATTCTAGGGGAAATCTCCTTCCTTTTCAAGGAGACATCACGTGCGGAATAAATCCAAGAATACGCGGGTAGGAATCACAACCCGCCCTTTTGCTTTTAACTCTTTCTTGCCTTTCTTCTGAATCTCCAGTAATTTATTTTTTCTTGTCACGTCTCCTCCGTATAGAGGAGCTGTCACATCCTTTCTTCTCGCGCTGATTGTTTCCCTTGCAAGAATTTTAGATCCCACCGTAGCCTGAAGGGCAACTTCAAAGAGCTGTGGTCCAAGAACCTCTTTGAGCTTCTCTACAACTTTCTTTCCCTCTTGGTACGCGCGGGACTCTGGAACCACCATAGAAAGCGCTTCTTCTATAGCTCCTGCAATGCGGAATTCAAGCTTTACCAAGTTAGCCGGTCTCATCCCCAAAATTCTGTAATCCATAGACGCCATACCCTGCGTCACGCTTTTTAACTTATCATGAAAGTCCCCAATAAGCTCACGAAGCGGCATCTCATATCGGAGGAGGAACTTCTCCTCTCCCAAATCTTCCACTTCAGACTTGCTCCCCTCAAATCCTCGGAGAAACTGCAAGGTCGCGGAAAGAAACGTTCCAGGAGTGATAACCTCCACCTCGGCCCAAGATTCCTCCATAGATTTGATCATATTAGGTTCTGGCCAATCTGATGGAACTTTCACAGAGAGCACTTTTCCGTTGTTTGCAACTATGGAGAATTCTACAGAAGGACGGGAAATAACCATTTGGATTTTGTATTCTCTCTCTATGCGCTCTGAAATGATTTCAGAATGCAATACCCCAAGAAACCCACACCGAAATCCCCTGCCCAATGCTTCTTTTGATTCTATCGCATACGACAAAGCTGGATCATTAAGCTTCAACTTAGAAAGAGCGTCTTGCAACGCATCAAATTCATTAGGATCCTGTGGATACAAACTTACGAATACCACGGGCTTTGGAATCTGAAATCCCGTGAGTATTTCCACGTTCTTTCCCTTAGATATTGTGTCCCCAATCCTCACTCTTGCAGGCTCTTTGATTCCGGTCGCAATATACCCAATTTCTCCTGCATGCAAAGATTCTTCAAGCGTCTCTGCGGGAGAAAAAGATCCGACTTCCTTCACTAAACTTTCCACATCGGTCCCAAGAAGCAAGATTTTCTCATGGGGTAACAAAGACCCATCCACCACTCGCACAAACGCAACAATACCCTTGAAGGCATCAAATCTTGAGTCAAAGATAAGCGCGCGAAACGGTTTTGATTCCTCCCCTCTTGGAGCGGGCACCGTATCAATGACAGCATGAAGCACTTCCTTAATACCGATACCTTCTTTCGCGGAAATGCGAAAAATCTCTTCCTGGGTTATAGAAAGCAATTTCATAATTTCCTTCGCAACCTCTTCAATTCTTGCCAAAGGAGAATCGATCTTGTTAATGCAAGGAATGATGGCGAGGCCCTGCGCTTTAGCATGATTCAAATGCGCCAGGGTTTGCGCCTGTACCCCCTTGGTCGCGTCTACCAGCAAAATAGCTCCCTCCACCGCAGCCAAGGACCTGGAAACTTCATATGAAAAATCCGCATGCCCCGGAGTATCAATTAAGTTCAATATGTATTCTTGCCCGTCTTTTGTGTAGCGCATGCGCACGGGCTGCATTTTAATGGTAATGCCCTTTTCACGCTCCAAATCCATTTGGTCTAAAAACTGCTCTTTCATTTTTCTTCGCTCCACGGTTCCCGTCAGTTCCAAAAACCGGTCAGCTAGGGTAGACTTTCCATGGTCAATGTGAGCTATGATACAAAAGTTTCTAATATTACTCATGGTTTTGTCTCGCTATGCGAGATCCCGCGAAGCGGGACATGGTTCCGTTTCAAAACAATAAACAACAATAAAGAAAGCAATAGGCATTGGAATACTCCAGATATCACCAGCGCCCAGGGCAAGGCAAAAATGCCCCATCCAAGCTGCAAAAATACGTATGCTAAAACAATATTAAATAAAACAGAACTTACGCTTGCTACTGTTGGCGCTATAGTATTTTGCAGAGCAAAGAATGCTCGCACCAACAAGGGAATAACAGACTGAAACACAATGCCCAGGGTAAACACCCCAAAAACAGCCGCGGCAAGTTTAACATTCTCTGTGGTAAACCCTCCGGAAAGATACAAGATGCGGAAAAGCGGCTCTCGCAAAAGAAACAGCAACAGCGCAGCGAGCAGAGCAGCGCCTGTAACGCGCCAGAGCGATGAAAAAAGCGTTAAAGAGAAACTCTTCATATCCATTGCTGCTCCTGCCTTAGAAAGCAACGGAAAGGCAGCAGTAGCCAGAGAAACTCCAATCACTCCAACGGGGAAATAGTACATGTGCTCTGCAATGGTAAATATAGTGATGCTGCCAACGGAAAGAAAAGAGGCGAACGCCACCATGATGATAATGTTAAGCTGGTGCGCAACCCCGGCCACGGTTCTTGGAATAGATAAAAGCAAGGCCTTGCGTACTTGGGGATCAGCAAAAGAAAAACCTAGGCGAAAAGAAAATCCTGTGGCAAGAAGGGTAGGAACCTGAATAAAAAAATGGAGCAAGGCCCCAATAACTACTCCCATGGCAACTCCAAACACCCCAAAAGAGGGAGCTAAAAACACTATTCCTGCAATGATAGAAAGATTATACACAACAGGGGCAAGCGCATAGGCAACAAACTTCTGGAAATATTGGAGCACGCCTGATGTAATCGCAGAGAATGCAAAAAAGAGAGGGCCTATAAGCATGAGACGGGAAAGTAAAACTGCTGTTTCAAGCTGGGCGCCTTCAAACCCGGGCGTCACAAAAGCAATAAGCTGGCGCATGAAGAGAGCTGCAAAAAGCGACCCTACTCCCAAAAACAAAGCATACATGCCCATCATATTATTCACAAACCGCCATGCCTTCTCTTTGTCTTGCGCCATGTATTCAGAAAACAAGGGCAGAAACACCGCGCTCAACCCCCAAATAACCAAAAACGCATACAGAAAATCCGGTATGCGAAAGGCGGCCATGTATGCGTCCAAATCTTTCCCTGCTCCAAATGTTCCTGTGAGCATGCGGTCTCGGACAATACCCAGTATCCTACTAAAAAGAAAGGACAAGGCAAGAATAATGGCCGCCCCTGATACCGTCTTTGTTGTACCATTAAGAAATCCGCCAAGCATAATTCTCTATTGTACATGAATTTCTCTATTTGACAAAGTTCTATGGCTTCAGTACAATATATATGCCGCAGCAAGCTAGGAGATCGCTCGCCTTAGGCGAGAGGAAAGTCCGAACACCCTCCCGAACCAAATTATGGTGAGGGATAAACTATTCCGGGTAATGCCCGGCAGGAGCAATCCTCGGGGTGCGAACAGTGACGATGTCCGCCAATGTGGCGGAAGTGAAACGGCTAAATCCCTATAGGGCGCAAGAGTAAACCCAGGAATCTGCATTCATGTAGAGTCTTGGTGAAAAGTAACTCGCTTGATTCCGCAGAGTAATCTGCGGAACAGATAGATGATCTCCCACGACAGAATTCGGCTTATCGGCTTGCTGCGGCAAGAAAAAACCCACGGTTCGTGGGCTTTTTCTTTTCTGTCTATTTTTAACTTGAACGAGAATACTGATGTAGCAATGAGCTAATAAGGGTTTGGTAGGGCAATCCTTTCTGTGCCGCCAAAGCCTTAATTTTTTGCAGGGCTCTGTCTGAAAGACGGATGTTGATATTGCGGGTCTTGCTTAGAGTATTTCTAGCAGCATACACAGCGTTCTTTTTTGCTTGCTTTAGATTACGAACAGACTTAAATTCTCCTGCTTCAACGGTTTTCAGGATTTTCTGTTCTTCCTTAGTTAATTCAAAATATTTCATATCTTCTTTTTATTAATTATGTATTTTTGAGTCATCTTTCTGCTTGGAAATATTGTTTTTAAGAAGTACTTCTCTTCGTCTTCAGCAAAAGGAACTAGATACGCATAATCATTTATGTCAACCACAAACAACTCCTGATTAGGATATTTCTTTTTATTTGGGTGTTCAATAACATCTAAAAGGTTACCCCCATCAATTGCTATCAATATATCCTCAAAACTAATATCTCTTTCCCGCTTTAACTGCTCATCTTTCTGAAAGTCCCAGTCAAAATACTTCATACACATCTACTATATACAATCCATATGTGTTGTCAATAGCTCACAGGCAGACTGCATAAATGTTAAAAAAGTTGTCTCTTGGTTGATTGGCTGTCTAGCGACTCATTCACCAGACGATCTGCCTCTTTGTTACGTTCCCGGGGAATCGAGGAGAACCGCACCTTTTTAAAATCGATGAGAAGGTTCCACAGCTCCAAGAACAAGGGTTGTATTTTTGCGTTCTCAATCTTGTACTCCCCTTTCATCTGCCTTACTAACAATTCAGAATCAGCAAACATATCTACCTCTGATTTCTTTGCATTCTCCTTGCCCCACAGGCTTTTGATTTTCTTTAACGCAAAGATGGCGGCCTTGTATTCTGCCTCGTTATTCGTTGCCGTCCCAAGATATTCTCCAAATTCCTTGAGCTTCTGCCCTTTTTCGTTTGAGATAACAACCCCTATGGCAGCGGGCCCCGGGTTTGACCTGGAACCCCCGTCTGTATGTACAATAAACTTTTGCATAGAAAATCAGATAGTTCGACTGTTATTTGTAAAATGATCGACAAGACAATCTTTGAACTTTTCTAGGTTCTCATTTCGCAGCCTAAATCCTGAAGCCTGGGCATGCCCTCCATATGTTGACAGTAATGGCGCGCATACCTTCATTGCTTGTACCGTATCATACCCGGACGGGGCTCGCACACTTCCTATACTCTCTAACTCCTTTTTTTTATAGATGAAAGCGGGTACATTATACTCCTGTGAAATAATGGAGGCGACAGATCCTAAAAGAATATAGTCAAAAGATTCGTCTCCTTCAAAAATCACAACAGGCCGGGGCGCCCTGGCTAAAGATGAGCGCACCCTCTCTGCGTACAGACGGATGTTATCTTTGCGTATTTTATGCTTTTCCTGGAGAACACGCAGCAGTTCAACGGCCTCCTGTTCTGTCTTGGCAGCTAGCACCCTGTAGGCTGCCGGAATCCCGTACTCCACATCTCGCACATTTAAGAGAGCAATCATCTGGGTAATCCGCACCTCAACGCTTTCTATTCTTCTGAACTCTTCAAATTGTTCAAAAGCTTTGATGCCAGGTCTCCAAGAGCTACCCATTGACGATAATCCCTCTTGGATAATCTGGAGATTGTCTTCTTTCCTTGGCATCATATCCGCAACAGTAGCCAAAGCAGCCAGTTCTTTCAAGCCAGATATCAAGGCCAAAGAAGCTTTCTTTTCCAGCAGCGTTAACGCCAGACGCAGAGTGAGACCGCATGCTGCAAATCCGTGAAAGGGATATGTTTCTCCCGGTTGTTTTGGATCTACGATAATATCGGCCTCGGGCAAAGCATCTAAAATCTCATGATGGTCCACGAGAATAACCTCAAATCCCATGGCTCGAGCTTGTCGTATCTCTTCAAAGTTCGTTATGCCCAAATCCATGGAAATTAAGAGTCCTGGAGCATAAGACTCCAAGCGCCCAAGGGCTGTCTTGGTAATTCCGTACCCCTCTTGTTCTCTGTCTGGGAAATATAATGCGCAAATGTTGCCGCCCAAACTCAAAAGAGTTTCTTGGAGAATGATAACTGAACACACTCCGTCAAGATCCGAATCTCCATAGAGAATAATGCGTTCTTTGTCTTGAACAGCTTTCTTGATTCTCTGCGCTGCTTTTTTGAGGTTTTTAATTTCCAGCATAATAATTCAAGGCCTCCAACCCAGGGAGCTTTTTCCCTGAAAGAAACTCAAGCATTGCGCTTCCTCCGGTAGAAACATGGGAGAACTTCTCTCGGAGGCGATGCTTCCCTAAGAATGCCAAAAGGTTTCCTCCTCCCGCAATAGAATATGCGTTGCTTTTGATAATGGCTTTTGCAACCGCAAGGGATCCCTCCTCATATCTTGCATCTTCATATTTGCCCAGGGGACCTGCCCAGAATACGGTTTTAGCATTTTTCAATATTTTTACATACAACGCCTTGGTTTTGGGGCCGATATCAAATTCCTTGCCTTGACCCGGAATCCCGTCTAAGGGCATAAAAATCTTGGACGAGTTTTTGAACTTTACCTTTTTGCTCTTGGCTTCGTTTGCAAGAATATTCCCAAGTAATACCGCATCTGCCGTCTTTGAGATACGATCAATAACGGGCAGTTTGCTCTCAATTTTCTTCCCGCCTATGACAGCAACAACTGGGTGGGCAGGATTCAGAAGAAGGCGCTCCAACCCCTGGAGTTCAAGTTCCAAGAAAAATCCAGCGTATGCAGGGAGTAGCAAGGGAACCCCTACCACCGAGGCATGAGGCCTATGGCATACCGAGAATGCGTCATTCACATACATATCCCCTAGAGCAGCAAGTTTTTGTGCAAATTCCTTGTTGTTTTCCTCCTCCTCTTTGTGGAACCGTACGTTCTCTAAAAGCAGTACGTCTCCTGGCTTCATTCTACGGGTAGATTCCTCAATCGTCTTTCCCACGCAGTCTTGCGCACTTGCAACCGGGGTGTCAAGAAGCTCAGCTAACTTTTTACGGATTCTCTCAACCGAAAGAGCCTTCGTTGGTTTTCCGTCAGGGTCTCCCAAATGGGTCATCAACACCAACTTCCCCTTTTTCCCAAGAATGTATTCTATAGTAGGAAGAGTCGAACGAATCCTAAAATCATCAGTAACGCCACCCTCTTTATCAAGGGGTACGTTAAAATCACACCTCATGAGAACGCGCAGTCCCGCAATCGTTGCATCTCGTATGCTTTTCATAGACATTAAAAGTACACTGTTTCTCCGGGATGAAGCTGCCCTTTCTTTGTTTTATTGTTTTCTCCGAGCGCCTTTCCGAGCGCCTTCTTGAGCGCTTCTTTATCTACTTCTATTCTTTTGACCTCTCCCTGTTTATTCCTGTTGGCATGATAAAAAAGGGTAGGCCCTTTTTCCAACGCTTCTTTCAAAGAAATCTCTTTCGCTACAATAGTAGGAGCAGAAATAACCTCCTGTTTTTGCTGCGGAGCTTCTTTGGGCGCAATCGGAGCCGGGTTCGCATTTTTTAACTTAGTTCTGCACGACTTGCAGTATACGGGGCGCTTCCCGTCTGGAGGAAACACCACCTTGGTATCCTTCCCGCAACTAGAGCATCTGGCGTCATAAAGCGTCTGGGTTTGCGCCTGGGGCGAAACTGCCCGTGACCCTGCCTGCCCCGGAGTTGCTGGCTGATCAGCTTCAGTCCATACTGCAATCTTGTCTTCCACGAACGCGCGGGGCATGCTATACCGCTCTCGCGAAACCTTGATAATGGTTTCTTTCGGAGAATCTTCAGGATTCTCGTATGGGAATACAATGGGAGGAAGGGTCAGCGCAGAAAAGGGGCGCCCTGCAATACCGTCTATCATAAGCTTCACGTAGATGTTGTACTTTCCCAGATTCACAAAATCTTCGGCAATAAAATCTGGGGTAAATTCCAGTTCAAGAAATTCCGCATCTTCTGCCCCTACGCGGAATATAACCATGGTGCCTACGTTTCCAAAAACGGCATCTTTCACTTTTGTTTCTACCCCTATCCCCAATTGAGCCACATACTGATGGCTCAATATGAGAGCTAGGCGATACTTTCTCGCTTCAGACAAAATGTTCACAAAGGAATCTGAAGCAAAGTTTTGAAACTCGTCTATGTATAGAAAGAAATCTCTTCTTTCTTCCTCTGGGATGTCAACGCGTGACATGGCAGCCAGCTGCAATTTGGTGACCAGCATAGCGCCAAGCAAACGCGAGTTATCCTCCCCTATTCTTCCTTTTGCCAAGTTGAGAATTAAGATCTTTCCCCCGTCCATGACCTCGCGCATATCAATAGAAGACTTGGTCTGCCCCACGATATTGCGTATGAGAGGATTGGAGATAAACTGGCCAACCTTGTTTTGAATGGCCGCGGTTGCTTCCACTTCGTATCTCTGGGTATACCTGGCATACTCTTGGGTCCAGAACGCCTTTACCACGGGATCTGAAATCTTTTCTACCACTTTTGCCCGGTATGCCACGTCAGAAAGCATGCGGTTAATGCCCAACAAGGTAGACCCGGGATATTCCAATAAAGCTAAAATCGCATTATTCAAAATGTATTCCATGCGGGCAGACCACACATCAGGCCATACCTTCTTGAATACGGACATTAACCCCGAAGCAACCAGGTGGCGGTGTTCAGGATCCACCTTTTCCATTACGTTGAACGCAATGGGATAATCGGTGTCTGCGGGGTTAAAATAGATAACATCGTTAACCCTTGAGGAAGGAACAAAATGGAGAAGGTCTTCTGCGGCTTCCCCGTGAGGGTCTATAAATCCCATGCCGTTGCCTCCCTGAATATCCTGTATGGCCATGTTCTTTAGCATTTCCGTCTTGCCCATGCCCGTTTTCCCCACAGAATAAAAATGGCGGCGCCGGTCGTCCAACTTAATCCCAAACTTCTTCGCGGTGTTTCTGAAATTTGTTACTCCAAAAAAATTGATTTCGCTCATACATAATTACTCTGTAGGCAAGCCCGGAGGCGCTTCTCCTTTCTTTGACTCCACGCGAGGGACTGAAACAGAAGGAGCAACCATTTTGCCTGGGAAATGAAATAAAGTGGCAAGTTCTTCTATATTTAGGTAAAAGCGCGCTCCTGGCGGTGAGTAAGGATAAAACGGAGGGATATGCATTAAGTAGTGACGCAAGAGGCGGCGCTTTTTCACAAAGACGCTCCTTTTATCAAGAAACCAGGTCAATACGGTATATGTTTTAGTGAGAGTCCTTTTCATAGGACGAAAGTTATTGTATGTTGCCGTGCTGAACTGGGTAAAATAGCTCATGGGAAGGGCTTTTGCAGGGCCAAAGTAATTCTCGCGCTTTGCAATATATATGAATCGCGCTGAAACCTTAAACGCATACTTGCTTATTTTTTCTTCAATGGCGGTCACTATGTCCCTTTCTCCAGGAGTAAGCTTCATTTCAGGGGGAAAGATCTCCCGTTCCTGTTCAGCAGCCGTGGGCACGCTTCCTGTCATAAGAGTTGTTCCCACAGCCGCCAAGTCTTTTTCAATACCTCCGAATACGCCCGCGGGCTTTGCGGGAACCTTTCTTCTCACCAGCTCTGCCACAATATCGTTTCCATCTTGCACGAGAGTGCTTTCATTGGGATCTGTGTGAAGAACCGGCCAAAGAATAAGCTGAATCCAAAGATGCTCCCCTTTCCCAATAGTTGAAAGCCCTTCAATAAGATGGGACATGGGGTCAATGCGCCTTTCTTCTTCTCCCTCGGGGCTTGGCTCAAAGAATTTTGAGTAGGTCTTAATGGGATAGGGACTCGGCTTTTCTAGAATATAGCTTGTGCCCCAAAGCTCCCATTCTTTATTGGGAATATCCTGGGGGATCTGCTTTGTATAATCTTCCACAACCTGGATTTCCGCGGTGGGATAATGCGAATAAATAGACGCTTCCAGCAGCTGCTTGCCTCCCTCTGGGATTCTCATGTAAAAATGCACAACACCCTCTGTCGAGACAATCTCAATGGATATGTTCAGCTGGTACTTCCCCTCCAGCCACTTTTCCCTTGGGTTTGCGGGATCATGCATTTGCCATAGGCCCGAGAACACGTCCTCCATTGCCTTCATTGGCTTTTGCACGTCCTGGGGCATCTTGAGTTCCACATATATATATCGTTGCTGTGAAGAAAAAATCTCATTCCTCCACCACATCCAGAAGTAAATAGCGGGCCTGAAAAGAATAAAAGGCAAAAACAGCCACCACCATGCTATTGTAAAGCGCAGGACAAGCCCAAGAATCAATCCGAGTATCTCCCAGAAGCTTTCCGCAAATTGAAAAAGTATTTGAGATACCATTTCTACGCTTTAATAAAATACCTGCCTTGAGGGTCCCGAGAGAACATGCTCTTATCTTGAAGGTTAAGCTCAATGGTGCTCTCTTTTACCTGCCGTTGGGAAAGCGTCTTCTCCATAATGTCCTCTTTTGCCATTCTTCCTCCGTTCCCCCTCAATAAAGACATAATAACATCTTTTACGGTTCCTGGCTCATACCCCCAATCAGACAGAGCATACGTTCCCCGTCCTACAAGCACAAAACGCTCATCTTTAATAAGCTCATTATGCACGGTCTGGGGCAGCACTCTTTTTTCCTTATTCTGCAGGAATTCCCCCTGGAATTCTTCAATGAGCTTGGAAACTTTGGTAAAATGCAGGGGTTTTTCATAGCGCTTAAGCACAAGGTATGCCTTATCCCTAATGCCCCTTGGATTCACCTCGGGCCACGTTCTCAATCCCCACTTCCCGTCCCAAGAGCGCATAATATGCTTTGACGCCTCCAAAAATGAGAGCAAGCTCTTGCCGCGCAATACATCATATGGCAACGCCTCAATCTCTTCCTCCTGGACGGGAGCTTCCTTCTTCTCAAAGAACGAAAGAAGATTCTGGTTAAAATCAGAAGCCCGTTCCACCATCTCCTTTTTCAAAGACCAAAACGAATAGAAGTCCTGGGTCTCTCGATGATCAAAAAACTCATCTCCTACGACAAGCAAAAACACCACCGGGTTTGCGGCTCCTCGCGCTCCCAGCATATCGCAAAGAAGATCTTCCCGCTTCATGGAGCCTGCCCGTCTCAAAGTATCGCTAAAATATTGAAATACCCCATGCGCCTGGCTGCTTCTATCCGCCTCTATTTCTTCTCGTATCTGACGCAATGTGTCTTGAACGATTTGGCGCACCCGTTCTCGCGTAATGTGATGCACACTACCTATCGCCTCTAATGTCTCGGGATTCTCCTGTGCCAACCCAAAACGCCTCGAGACAATGTCCCTGACTCGAGACCCCAGCCCTGAAACTAAACTGGAAGCAACTTTAGGATATGCAAAATTCATCGGGTATTAGTATATGAAACCATAGATAAAGAGTAATGTCAACTCTTTCGCAATACCTTGAGAACCCAAGGAGCAAAGAAAAGCGAAGCATACGTTCCCGCAACAATCCCTATAATAAGGATGAGTGAGAAAAGCCGGAGCGTTTCCCCTCCAAAAAATACAATTGCCAAAAGCGTCAGAATGGTTGCAAAGCCCGTATTGAAAGACCGTGCAAAAGTCTCTCGGATGCTTCTCTGAACCGTGTCTTCAAAATCAACGCCGCGATGGCGCACCAAATTCTCCCGTATCCGGTCAAATACCACAATCGTATCGTTGATTGAATACCCCACCACAGTTAAAAGCGCAACCACAATAGGAATGTCCACCTCAACTCCCTGGAACTTTCCCAGAATGGCAAGGACGCCCAAAGGGATAAGAAGATTATGGGAAAGCGAAATTAAAGCTGCAACGCTCCATTGCCACGACTTCATGTATTCAACTGTTCTTCGGAAAGCAAGCCCGATATATCCAACGATAAGAAGAAGAGAAAGGATTGTAAACCATACGGTTTTAGACCGGAGTTCCTTCCCTATCACAGGGCCTATAGTTTCAAAACGGTTTTCCTGCGCTTGATCTCCAAGTTTTTCCAGTATGAGAGCATGAGTTTCTTGAGGAATTTCCTTGAGGCGCACCACTATACCCTTTTCTCCAAGGGGTTGTACGGTAAACGACGCAATCCCCGCGTTCTGCAGAGATGTTGAAATTTCATCCATGGAAGGTCTGCTCTCTTTGTATTCTGCTTCCAATATAGTGCCTCCCGTAAAATCAATGCCAAAGCGCAACCCAAACAGCAACAAGCTCGTACAGGCCGCAACCACAAAAAGTATTGCGATGAAAGCAAAAATATTTTTCATTTCCACAACCATGTGAGTTTTTCAAAGAATGTTCCCGCGAACATCCGCATCAAATTCCTTGTCACGACAATGCCAGAAAACATGCTTAGAACTATTCCCAAAGAGAGTGTCAAAGCAAAACCCTGCACGAAAGAAGAACCAAACCAGAATAGAATTAAAGAAACAAACAAGGTGGTAAGGTTCCCGTCTCGAATAGAAGGCCATGCTCGTATAAATCCCTCTTCCATGGCAACAAGGAAACTCTTTCCTTCCCGCAATTCTTCCCTCATTCTGGAAAAGATAAGTACGTTTGCATCCACTGCCATACCAACAGATAAGATAACCCCTGCGATTCCAGCCAGCGTTAAGGTGACGGGGATAATTTTGAATAGTGCGAGAAGGAGCATAAGGTACAATAAAAGCGCAAAACACGCAAAAAGCCCTGGCACACGATACATCATGATCATGAACAGAATAACGCCTAAAAATCCTATGGCCCCGGCGTTCAAGCTCTTCACCAAAGAATCATGCCCAAGAGTTGCCCCCACATTCTGTTGGGAAAGAAGAGAAATGGGCACGGGAAGGGCTCCCGCATTCAAGTCCCGCACGATTTGACGCGCTTCCTCTACTGAAAACTGCCCTGTAATCTGGGCCTTTCCTCCTGAAATGGGCTCTTGGACAATAGGGGCTGAAAGAAGCTGGCCGTCCAAAAATATAGCCAGGGGACGACTCACGTTCTTTGTAGTCAACTCTTCAAAGAGCTTCGCGCCTTCTTCGTCAAACTGGAGCTGAACTTGAGATTCTTGAGTAATGGAATCAAATGAAAGCTCGGCCCGTTCCAAATACCTTCCTGTTAAAGGAGTGGAGGCAAAGGGATTCTCAAGATTCCCTTCTTGAGCTTCAATAACCTTTTGATTGTTTGCTATAACCTCTTCGTAGTTCTCTTTCTGCTCTGCGAACTCAAGATACGGAGTCTGACCAATGAGCCGGGCTGCTTCTTGAAAATCCAAAACTCCGGCAAGCTCAACAATTAACCGTTGCTCGCCCCCTGATCCCTCTGTCTGCACCAGAGGTTCCTTGACCCCGAATAGGTTGACTCTCCGTTCAATGACATCCCGCAACCCTGCCATCGCAGAGTCATACTCTACGCTCTGAATTTGGGAAAGGTCTGCCTGGTACACTAAATGCATGCCCCCCTGAAGATCCAGGCCGAGTTGGAAAGGAACCTCGGGAATGCGAATAAAAGGAGGTATAATCCCAACCTTTCCTAAAAGACCGTTGATATACTGGGGGTATACAAAAATGGCAGAGCTCGCGCCCAAAATTATGAGAGCAAGAATGATAAGGTATACCCGTTTCTTTCTCATAGATATCTATGCTACCAGAACTCGTTCTTTTTTACAACTCCCCGAGCTCACATTGAGTAGATATCGTGATCTTCTACTGGAGATTTTTCTCCAATGCCTTAAACTGGCGCACGAACGTTGGGGCGTATGATACGTCCATACCGTTAAGGCATTTTGCGTGCCAGTTTCCTTAAATCTCCCTTGAGCATTCTGCCCCGGCGAACTTCTTGTTCTGCTTTTAAAACAGCTGCAATCGCCTCTTCTTTAGGTTTAATTTTTATTTTCCTCATAATGAAATCATATAGATTTAATTATTCCCATGACAGCGCTTATATTTCTTACCGCTTCCACAGGGACACGGGTCGTTTCTCCCAGCCTTCGGCTCATTGCTTGAAATAACCTGAGTCGGAGCAGGTTGAGCCTGCGTCGTCATACGCACTCCAAATATGGACTGGGCTATTAACACATCAATATGCTCCAAAAGACTCTTAAACATTCTATGCCCTTCATTTTTATACTCTACGAGAGGATCTTGCTGGCCGTATGCACGCAATCGCACAGAATCTCGAAGCTGCTCCATGTTCTCCAAATGTTCAATCCATAAAGAATCAATAACGCGCAGACATACAAGCTTCTCTGCCTGGCGCATATTCTCCGGCCCTAACTCTTGTTCTTTTTTTTCATACTCTTCTTTTGTATGTCCTGCCTTCTCAATAATCTCTAAAAGTTGACCCTTAAGGCTTGAACTTTGAGATTTCTCCAATACCTCCTTTCGCTTTTTATACATCACCTCCCGGTGCTTATTCAGCACGTCATCGTAATCCAATAAGTGCTTTCTCGCGTCAAAGTTGAATCCCTCCACTTTCCCCTGTGCAGATTCAATAGCAGAGGAGACGAGTTTTGACTCAATGGGCTGGTCTTCTGGGATATGAAAACCTTTCATCATGTGCTGCATCTTTTCTCCTCCAAAAATCCGAATGAGGTCGTCATCCAAGGAAAGGAAAAACTGCGAAGATCCAGGATCCCCTTGTCTTCCTGCCCTCCCTCGCAGTTGGTTATCTATTCTCCTTGCTTCATGGCGCTCCGTTCCAATCACATAAAGACCACCGACTTCGCGAACTGCATTCGCTTCGTCGGGTAAAGAAGGATTCCCGCCCAAGATGATATCCACTCCTCGGCCTGCCATATTCGTAGCAATGGTGACAGCGTCTTTTCTACCTGCTTGCGCAATAATCTCTCCTTCCCGCTCATGCGCCTTCGCATTCAAAACTTCATGCGGAATTCCTTCGGTCTTGAGTAAAGCGCTTAGATATTCATTCTTTTGGATAGAAACAGTTCCCACAAGAACGGGCTGGCCCTGCGCATGGCGCGTGGCAACTTCTTTTGCCAATGCCTGAAACTTTGCTTTTTCTGTCTGATACACCTTATCTGGGATATCCTGTCTAGCCATGGGTTTATTCGTAGGAACGCTTACCACTTCCAGCCCATACACCTTAAAGAATTCTTCCGCGGAAGTCTGGGCGGTTCCGGTCATTCCCGCTAGCTTTGCGTATAAGCGAAAATAGTTCTGAAAGCTAATGGAAGCTAGGGTCAGCGATTCGGGCTGAACGCGCACCCCTTCTTTCGCTTCAAGCGCCTGATGCAATCCCCCAGAGTATCTGCGCCCCGGGAGCATCCTGCCGGTAAACTCGTCTACAATAACTACCTGTCCGTCTTTCACAACATAATCTTTGTCTCTCTCAAACAGAACCTGGGCTTTCAGAGCCTGCTCTAAGTGATGAAGATATTTGATTCCCCTCTCCTCATATATATCCTTTAATCCAAGCAAATGTTCCACCTTATCAATGCCAGATTCGGTGAGGGTTACCGTTTTTAATTTCTCATCTTTCTCATAATCCCCCTCTGTCCCCAGGCGCGGAATAATTCTTGCGAAATCTTTGTACCAATCAGAGGATTCTTGGTCTGGAGCGGAAATAATCAAAGGGGTGCGCGCCTCGTCAATAAGAATGGAGTCTACCTCGTCAATAATGGCAAAGTGCTGCCCTCGCTGGGTTTGGGCGTTCAGATCATACGCCATGTTATCTCTCAAATAGTCAAACCCAAACTCGTTGTTCGTGCCATAGGTAATATCTGCGACATACGCCTCTTTCCTCGTAACAAGCTTTAGATAACTCTCTACTACTTTGAATCCTCCCACTATGTCGCGTTCTCTGTCTTGGGCCCCTCCCGCCTGCACGCTAGGGTCATATATATAGGAAGAGTCATGCGTAATGCATCCCACGCTCAAACCCAAAGCATAATAAATTTGTCCCATCCACACGGTGTCTCTCTTTGCAAGATAATCGTTCACGGTTACTATATGCACTCCCTTCCCCTCCAAGGCGTTAAGATATGCAGCTAGCGTTGCCACAAGTGTTTTCCCTTCTCCTGTGCGCATTTCTGCTATCTTGCCCTGGTGCAAAGCAATGCCTCCCATGAGCTGCACATCAAAATGCCGCTGCCCCAGCGTTCTTCTGGACGATTCACGCACTAGCGCGAAAGCCTCCTCTAAGAGTTCAACTAGCGATTCTCCCTTGCCGAGACGATCTTTAAGCTCTTGTGTTTTTTCTTTGAGAGCGTCAAGAGACCTCGCCTGCGTATCAAGTTCTAAAGCGTTGATGTTCTTGACAGAACCTGCAACTTTCTTTGCAAAGTGGTCTTGCCCACCCCCAAATATCTTTTCTAAAAAGGCCATGCGAGAAACTCTTTATATTACAATGCATTCCCCCGTTTTATCTTTCTAACCTGCATCCGCTTGGGCCGAAGCTCTCCTTGGAGAAATTTGAGCGCTTCCTCGGGCTTTGATTTTTTACCGCATGTAAAAATGTCTATTGCGGTATATTTAAACTCCGGCCACGTATGGAGAGCAATGTGCGATTCCGCCAGGAGCACGACTCCTGTGATGCCCTGCGGAGAAAACTTGTGTAGGGCGAATTTCAAAGGAGTATTCTCCCCTTTTTTTGCGGCTCTTGCGAGAAGGGTTTTCAACTCTCGCGTACTTTTAATAACTCTCCCGCCCCAGAAATCGGCTATGACATGGACTCCAACGCGAGAAATTCTTCTCTGTATCTGCCGCATAGCATTGAGTGTATCATTTTATAAGAAAAAAACAACCCTGATTCTTTGGAGAAGCGGGATTGTTCTAAAAAAACAATCCCGCTTCTTTTCAGAAACGGGATTGTTCAGAGAAGACAATTGTTATTTCTTCTTCTTCTTTCCTCCTTTCTTTTTTGCCATAGGTATATTGTATTCCCGAATTGTGTCGAGAAAATATGTTCAACGATATAGTACACTGGCGAATAGCATCGACCGCATTTTTACTACCCGCAACGTCTTATATTATTTTCTCACCTGCAGCACATAGTGTCAATGTGGATAACCCAAAACATCACTCAACGAACTCTATCTCCTGTTCTAACTCAACTCCAAACTTCTTTTTGATGATTTTTTTCACTTTCTGCATCAGCAGAATCACATCTTTTGCCTTTCCTTTCCCAAGATTCACCATGCAATTGGGGTGTTTTACCGAAACTTGAATAGCATTTTGGCGCACACCCTTTAAACCGGCCTGGTCGTTGAGATACGCAGTAGGAACCACGGGGAACGGATCTATCTTTACTGCGGGCTGGAGCTTTTTTTGCAAAGCAAGGGAAAATTTCTTAAGATCACAGTTTTTAAACACGCTTCCTGCGTTGGGATATTCTAAGGGATGCCTTTCTTTGCGATATGCAATGTGGTCTGCGGCAATTGATTGTATGGCGCGCTTATTCCCTTTCTTTAACGAAAACGCCGCAGAGAGAATCACTAATCCTTTTTCTTTGAATAAGGAGGAACGATAAGAAAATTTGCATCTGTTTCTTAAGAACAGCTTTTCCCGCCCTTTCTTATCAAGCGCTATAACCCAAAGAATATTATCTTTGATCTCTCCCTTGAATGCTCCTGCGTTGCCGCGTATTGCTCCCCCCACAGACCCTGGCAATCCGCCTGCCCATTCAAAACCAGAGAGCCCTCTCTTCCCGGTCTCTTTGACCAATGTCGCCATTGAAACTCCGGCTTCGCAAAAAAACTTTCCGGCTTCTATTCTGTATTTCTTTGTCTGAATGTGAACCACTAAGCCAGAGAATCCTTTATCTGAAACTACAAGATTGCTTCCTCCTCCCAGAATAAAAAAGGGGGTTCGCAAATCCCTTGCCACTTTAATTGCTTTAATGACAAGGGGAATGGTTCTCGCAATAAAAAAATACTTGGCGTTCCCGCCAATGCGAAACGTCGTGTATTTCTTCAGAGACACGTTCTTTTGTAATCCTCCAAGAAATCTACTCAACGTATCTGGCATACTAGAGCGGATAAACTAATTTTCAGACTAGCCCTCGGAGGCAATTTCGCATGGTTCATGAAATTGCCGAGAGCGCAGTTCCCAAAATCTCGCTGGGGATTTTGAGGAACGATAGTATGAAAATAAGTTTATCAAGCGATTATTCCCAAAATGGACCGGGAGCGCTTGACTCCAGTTGTAAGACTTAGTGAGCGCTGCTCCCGATCCGCCTCTATACTATCAAAAACGCTCTTAAAAAACAACAGACCTCGCTATAGAGAGGTCTGTCGTCGTCTTACATTGAAGTATCCAATTGCTTGGAACTCACACTCACCAAAACCATCATAGCAAATCAATGGAAATTTGTCAATCCCCACTACTCATACTATGAGTGTGGGGATAACCCCCATACTTAATTTTAAGTGGTGGGGGTCAACCCTAGAACAGCTCGTTGAGTTTCTTGCGGGTCAAAGATCCAACATATCCTGTTCCTTGGGCAAGGCCTAGAGGAGCTAGCACTTCAGATTGGTATTTCTCCTGGAACCGTACCACCGCAGCTTGGGTAAGAGCAAAGAAGTTGCCAGAAACCAACCCTTCAGGATACAGCTCCGGTTCTTTCAACTTCAGGAACTCTTGGAGGCAACTCACCTCGCTATCCCCTCTCATACCAAAAAACAAGTTCTTGGTGAGCTGCATACATGGAATACCTCCCTGATTCCCGAGGGTTC
Source organism: bacterium (assembly GCA_030647485.1). GTDB lineage: Bacteria > Patescibacteriota > Minisyncoccia > Minisyncoccales > UBA10102 > JAUSJT01. The sequence continues at coordinate 115,953 of JAUSJT010000001.1, read as the reverse complement.
GAGCTAACTCCGCCTGCAACTCCGCGATTCTCTTTTTCAAAACATCAATTTGCAAGAGAAGCTGGGTGATAAGTTCCTGCTCCGCTTCCGGGGATCGCTTCGTTGTAGAGATAGAGAGAGAAAATGGATACGCAGGATGTTTCTCGTCCAATTCCTGAATCTTCTTTTGAGATATTGGGAGAACGATAACAGACCGCACGTCGCTGTTGAATTTGGGTATGAACAGCTCCCCATTATTCTCCCCATTCAAAAAGAGAAATTGAACAGAGAATTTCCGTTGCGCGTCTTCTATAATATACGGCACCCGGAACACTCCTCCGGGGTCTCCTCTAAACTCAACCTTGAGCGTGTCTTTTCCTCCCACTATTTTATACCAATTCCCTACCCAATCCTGGGTTACATTGTTCAGCACCAAGATATTTTCTCCAATAGAAGGGAAGAAATTCGTCTGTGGAATAACGCGAAAATTCACCAAATGGGGATTATGGTAGCAGTACCTGGCGCCATACGCGCAATCGTTCAAAAACAGCGTAATAACCCAATTTGTGAACACCTGCGAAAAGTCCTCCTGAAACGCTCCCTTCGTCAGCGCCTCGTTCACGGAAGCAATGCCTACTTTGGAAGATTTCAGAGAATCGACAAGGACCTCCTTCCCATACTGGTCAACCAAATACTGCGCAAAGAGATTTGCTGCGCCATAGTCATACGTCTTGCTTTCCCATTCCGTGAGAGAATTGGAAGGCTTATCCAGAAAGTTCTTGATGCGCTGCTTTAAGTTACTGTTTTCATAGTTCGCGTCATACCCCATAAGGGTCGGGGCGTATTCCGCGCGCACCTCATTTAACCAGACCTCTTCTGAAACGTTCCTTATTTTGTCTTTCTGATTGAAAGTTATAAGGTGGGTGAACTCGTGAGCGAGAAAGTTTTTCATCAAGGGAGCGTGCAGCTGGCGAAGGTTTACATAGACCATTTCCCTCTCATTTGATTTCGGGTTCTGCAATTTGGAGTATTCGTTCCCGTAGTCGGTGTAACCGCCTGCGTCTTGGCGCATCAAGTGCAGAAGAACGGTTATTGCGTCATTGTTGTCAATGCCGGGCTTCCATTCAAACCCGAATACCTGCGTGAGAGAAGGATAGATATTTTGCTCAAATTCCTGCGCCAACGCAATAACAACCTGCTCGGTTGCATATTGATCAGACAAAGACAAACCATTCCACCAGGCGTCTTCAATGTAAAAATACGCCTTTGAATTGGCTACGCGAAGGGTTGCTTCAAGCGTATCGCGCTTTAACTCGTCATATGAAGAATCAACAAAAAAACTCTTCCTCTCTCCTACGATGTCTGCAGAAACAAACAGCGGAAGGATAAGGAACAGTATACCAACCAATACGCCTTGTTTACTTCTTTCCTGCATTGAGAAGATTGGCATATTCTGCGAACTTTACGTTGTTTCCTGTTTCAGAGAAATAGGAAATAAGCCATGTGAGAAGATCGGCATTGTTATTCGTCGCTGCCAGCCCCTTCTTGAACAATGCTTCAATGTCTTGGGGGCTCTTTTGCATGCGGTACCAGTATAAATACCCGAGCGAACGGTAAAACATGGTTTTGTCGGGATATAGCTCTGTGAGTTTCAGCCAATTCTGTTCTGCCTTGTCATACTGGCCAAGGTCAGAGTATATGTCTGCCACATTATTCAAAACAAGGAGGCTCTCGGGATCTATGAGAAGCGCTTTCCCATACCACTGCAACGCTTCTGCCTTTTCCCCAAAGATATTCAGATTCACCCCAATGTTCGCATAGGCGGCAAAATCATTGTCTTTATTACTATCTTTCAGGTCCTTCCTTGCTTTGAGAAGTTGTTCAACAAACTGCGACCCGTCAGAACGCTTGGCAGCCAGCCCTTCAAAATACCGCAATTCTTTCTGGTCTTGCACGTATTGAATGCCAAAAAATGCACCAATGCCCGCAACGGCAAATAAGAAGACAACAACTGCTGGATTTTTAAACAATAAGAGAATCCTTTGCATATGTTCCACTATACCAAAACCAAAAGCCCCGCACAAGCGGGACTCTTGGCAAAACTTAGCTTAGCTAAGGTGTGGATAACTTAGCTTAGCTAAGGAATTACTTGCCGAGCAGGGCGTTGAGTTTTGCTCTGGTGGCTGGCCCAATGATTCCAGTGCCAGCGGTTAAGCCAGATGGAGTCAGAATACTTGAGGCGTACTTCTCTTGGAATTTCACGACTGCTGCCTTGGTTAATGAGCCAAAGAGTGTGGTCTCGTTGCCAGGAGAACCTACTCCAGAAGAAGTAACCTTGGTACTAGTATCCTGGTTCAACAACGCTTGCAAGCACTTCACCTCATTTCCCGTGCTTCCAACTTTCAGAGCATTGGAGAATACAATGCCGCGGCAATGCGGAGGCACGTCTTTTGATCCTGGCTGTTCCGTTGCTATGAGTATGGCCAACTGGGCTCTTAAGTAGCTGATGTTGTTCAGAATTGCGACAATCGCCGCCTGAACTTGAGCTGTAGTTGGGTTAGCAGGAACTGCTGGGATTGCAATGAGCTGTAACGTTGTTGGAGTGGTAGTTGTGGCTGGGGTTGGGGTTGGAATTGTTGGAGTAGTAGTCGGTGTTGTGGTTGTTATGGTTGGCGTAGTCGGTGTGGTTACTGGCGTTGTGATAGACGTAGATGATGAACCTCCAGTAGCTCCTGCGCCAGCAGTACTGGTTGCTGTTGAAACCGCGCTAGAAGAAGCAGACTCTCCTGATGCGTTCACGGCGCTTATCTTATAGAAGTACGTGACTCCGCTAGACAACCCGGTGTCAGAAAACGCGGTAGTAGACCCAGAAGACACTGTTGGTTCAGATCCCACGCGATCATATGTTCCCCCAGAGGTGGCGCTTCGGTAAATATCATATCCCGTTGCAGCAGGATCAGAAGTGACCGCGGTCCAGGAAAGATTTATTTGCGTTTGGCCTCCGGTCACTGCAGCCAATCCTGTTGGAGTTGCTGGAGGGGCAGAACCAACTGACGAAATAGGAGCATACAGAGAGAAGTGATCTGTGCTCGCAGACACTGTTGCGGTTGCCACGGTTGCGCTAAACTCGGCTGCCGTATCAATGGTTGTTTCATCTGTAATCACCGTACCAGCAGAATTCTTGTACGTTATTGTGGAAGCAAGCGTTATCCATGACTGCGCGCTATCATCCCAATATCCCATTTTCAAGGTATCTGCTTCAGCCAGGGTGTTAATTGAAGAATCGCTCGAAGAAACAGTAGCTACCATTTCCGCCAAGGTCAAGGTCATTTCAACTGTGACAGGAAGCGGGAGCGTTGTGATCGCATTGTTATCAGAATCAATTGCCTTAATCTCTTGCGCCTTTCCTCCCACTGGCTTTGAAGTTGAAGTAGACCTCACGTTATTGGTCTGTTTTGCCTGAATATTCCCGGCAGACATAGAAGAACCTAAAGCTTTTTCTGGAACAGTAATCTTTATTCCAGATGTTGCGTCTTCAAGCGTTCCTCCAGAAGCAGGTATCATGGGCTTGGACTTTGGAGCTGCCAAAGAAACCGTGGTACTCACCGTAATATTCACTCCGCTTTGAGAAGAGGAAGCAATAACAACCGCGCTAGCGGCTGCAGCTTCGGCGTATCCATCTGCAACTCCATATACCCTCCATGTGCCTGCGTTGACCGGCAAGGTATATGCTCCGGTTGCATCAGCCTGCGTTCCCGAAAATCCTCCTCCCTGCTTTTCTGCCCGCACAAAAGCGTTCGCCGCACCTGTTGAACCGATGTAGACCGTGCCTGTAATGGAAAGAGTGGAAGCTGACATGGCAATGGTTAGACCTGTCAAAGTTGCATTCGCCACCGCCGAAGTCACGGTTATAGAAGTTGCATCCCTAAAGTACCCTGGTTTCATTGCGTTTATCTTGTAGGCGGTTGCAGAATTTGTGACTTTCAGGGTGAATGTCCCGTCAGATCCTGCTTTTACTCCTGTGCGCGCTCCGTTGGAAGAGTCAGCAATTTCAACCCATGCGTCTGCAACCGCGGCAGATCCGTCTGTGACCGTTCCAGATACGGTTCTCAAGGTAGGCACGGTTACGGTTAATCCTTCAGCGCCGTTCACAGCCACAATTCCTGTAGTATTGCTATACACAGTATCTCCGGTAGTTGCGGCAATAGCAGTGCTTGTCAAAACAACTCCTGGCATCTGCACATTCACGCTGTAGTCTCCGTTTGGCACGCTCAAGATTCCGGTCGTGGTGTTCTTAATTACAACCCTGCCGCCCACTCCCGTAGATGAGAACAATTCTATAAATGCCTCTGCAACAGACGTGCTTAATGTGATGGTAATGGTTCGGGGAACTGTCAATGTAATGTCTTGATTCGCAGTGTCTGCTAAAACGCTTACTCCAGAAAGCCCTGCTAGTTCTCCAATACCAGGAGCGGATGCCTTTATGGTATACCCTGTACCTGAGGGCACTTTCACACTGTAGGTTCCGTCAGCTCCGGTGATGGCTTCGTTGGAAGTGCTGTTCCCTGATATTCTCACAAACGATCCTTGAATGGCAACGTCTGACCCGTTAAATCCGCCTCCAACGGTAATGTCTTGGTACACCCTACCAGACACCGTGTAAAAGGTCCCTGTTCCAGTAGGCGTAAAGTTCACGTTGCTTTGGCTTGCGTTCAAAACCGTGATAGTTTGTTCTGTCAAGTTTCCGTACTGGGGCAAGAACGACCCTACCTTCCAAGTTCCATTGGAAACATACAACGTGTAGGTTCCAGCAGAATCTGTGTTTGCGTTTGCAAACCCTGGCCCGTCAGTGCGGTATGCAAACACCGAAGCTCCTTGCACTGTATTGGTTCCGTCTGTCACCTTGCCTGAAATAGTATAATCGGGTTTTGCCACTTTTAAGACAAATGTGGTTGCGGCGGTTGCAGGAGTTATAGTAGTGGTTGCACCGTCAATTAAGAGATACTGGGTGCTATGAGACGTTACCACAACAGGCACTTCTTTTGAAGGAGGCATACCTGGGATAAACGAACCAACAATGTAGGAACCGTCCACAACGCTTAAGGTAAACGCGCCAGCTGTATCTGTATTAGCGTGCGTGCCAAACCCTCCCTGCGGAGAATACGCGTACACCTCGGCATTTGCCATAACCTTGCCCGACCCGTCTTTTACCAATCCCTGAATGGATTTTGTCGCAGAAGTAAGAGTAAACGCCAAAGTACCGTTGTTTGCAGTTCCGCTATTCTCCACAAATGTATCTGGGGAAATGGTAACAACGGTAATGTCCAAAGGCCTTGGCATAATATAGTTTGGAGCCGGAGGAGGCCCTCCCATTGGGCCCTTTGGCATTTGCGGCCCCACTCCCACAAACCATTTTCCAACTGCAAGTCTAAGAGTAACGGTCTTGGGGCTTGTATCCAATGTTACTTGTTTCACCTTAAACCCTGTTCCCATAGAAGAACCCGCAAAAACATCTAATAACTCGCCGACGGTTCCAGTAATATCAACCAAAACGGTTGCATCGTTAGTAGAAGCGTTGTTGGCAAGCGTAAAATCGTAATCAATAACGTCGTTGTTTACCGTATCTGAAGCAAGGTCTGTTGCTTCGCTGATAACAACTCGTTCTGGCGCGGTCTTGCCGGTAAACTCCCCTCCTGTCAAGGTAACGGTCTGGTCGGTAAATAGCATATACTCCCCTGCTGGCAATGCGGTAAAACTATACGCTCCGGCATTTGCTGCAAAAGTACCTGATGTGGTTTCAGTGGGACCCGTCATTGGAGACATTAAGTATACCTTTGCGGTAAGGCCGGTCGCGCCCGTAGCAGTAATTGTTCCAGACAAGGTATAACTTCCTGCTGTCTGAATAAAGAATGGCATTGAAGTCAATGATTCAAGCACCGTAGCTCCGTTCTTGGTCTTAATATCAACGGTGTATCCTGCAGTGTTAAAGTCCTTGGGAACCGAAGAGTTCACAATGCCTGCAATATCAATGTTCAAGAAATCGTTGCCTCCACTATTTGTTGCAGAAGAAAGATTCACGGTAACCGTGCGGGCTGGCGTATTCACCACAACTCCGTCATCTGCGAGACCTCCTTTTGTTGCGTCATCTCCTGATGATGTATCGCCTGTAACGGTAGCTCCGCCAGCGCAAGACTTTCCTCCTGCAACATTGGTCGTGCATTTAAATGTTGGGGTTCCGGTCCCAGGACCATTCAAGTCAGTCCTCATGGGGCTGTTTAGATCCTGCTGGGCCGCAGTAACGTCAAAACCGGTTGGAAAAGTTAACACAATGGTTCCAGAAATTGGAATTTGCTTTGAAATGGGCACCATAACCATATAAGTCGTGGTCTTACCCGCCATCATATTTCTTGGCATCACGTTAACAGGAGGAGCAAACCCAAAGGTAGTGGAAGAAAAGTTCGTTGGTATAAACGTTCCTCCTCCAGAAAACGCGTCTGTTGTTGTTGCCATTGGCCCCAAAGATCCCTTTGTGGTTAAGCTGTTTCCAATAGTAGTTCGGCTAGTATTCCCCGCAGAGGTGATTACATTGGCAGAAAGATCTTTTGCAGAATTGCTGCTTGGGGATACATCCATAGAAAGATACAACTCTTGGCCAATAGCAGCTGCAATGGCCAAACCCTTAATAAGCACAGTGCTTGACGTTGTATCATAGGAGAAGGTTGCGCTGGCAAGAGAAACTGCAGTGCCTACGCTTGCAGGGTCAAACGCTACTGATCCATACTTAATCACGTTGTACGCCAAAGGATTCAACACAGATGTTGCCCAGTTCATGGTATCAGTCGCTTTTGCGGCATTCATTGGTTCAGAAAAGGTAAGGGCAATTCCAAAGTCATCTGCGTTCATAAACGACATTGCAGGAACAATTGAGTCTGCAGATCCAGTGGTGAATGTTTTTGTTACTGCAGTTCCTAGCGGAGTGCCATTCAATCCCGTCACTCCAGTTGTAACGGTAAGCGTGTATGCGGTGTTTGCGTTCAAAACTGATCTGGGCAAAAAGTATGCCATGCGCTCCAACGGGCGATATTCTACTGTTCCATTCACAGAAGTGCTTCCTACCGTAAGTGTAATGGTAGATGTAGAAATAGTGGAAGGATCCATATCCTTGCTAAATCCAACATTCATCGCTCCCACGTTCACCTGCACGCCAGCATCACCATTGCTTGGATACGATCCCACAACGGTTGGAGCTGCGGTATCTCCCCCTGTACCTGTGGTAAATTCAAGCGTATAAAACACGCTGCTTTCTTGCCCAGGGATACCAAGTGTCATGCCACTGCTTCCCTTTGCTCCTCCCAACGCTTTCACCCTATATTTTGTACTTGCCGCAAACGCTCCTGAATTATAGGTGCTCTTTAAGGTAACAACGGCAGAAAGCTTTGAAGTGCTAAGAGTAACAGTATCAATGGCGCTTGAAGACACATCGGTTTCCGTGGTACCAGACACCGTGAAAAGCTTCACGTAATTCTTAAGAACATACGTTCCCGAATCATCTGCCATTGGATCGGAAAAGTTTATAACCACTTTCGTGTTTGTGGGCGCGCTAGATGATCCCGGAGTAGGCGTAGTTCCTATAACACGAGGCGGCATAAACGCTCCCTGCCCAAACGATTGCGTGCCAGACAAAGTCCCGGTAAATGTTGAATTTGACGTTGTAAAGGAAAACGCGTAGCTTCCGTCTGATTGGTTGCCCTGCACCGAGTTCCCGGCTGTGTCTGTTACGTTTGAGGTAACAACAACCGCAATGGTCTTATTGTTTCCCAAGGTATTGGGGGATGTTAAAGACCATACTGCCATATTTGCTTCAGGCGGAATCATTGGAGTGTTTGTGGGAGCGGTTGAATAATATATCCAAGAGCCATTTGCGGTGATAGGAACTAACGATCCTGTTGTGGCGTCATTCACCGTAAGATTCGTGGAGGTTATAGACGATTGGCTCATTGTCTTTGAGAACACCACCACTATTTTCATATTGCTGTCTCCTCCAGGCATATTGGTCATATCATTGCCTGGCATGGTAAAGCGCACTGTCGGCTTTGTGGTGTCTCCTCCAAAGCCGCCGCCTGCTCCCGAAGTAAGCTGAAATGGAATAGAGGTTGCTCCTGCGGGTATACCGTCAATAGTCCTGTTTCCATACCCGTCTTTTAACGCAACCAAATCATAGGTTCCTGTGAATAAGCCGTTTGGCGATGCGCCACCCAAGGTAAAGGCGCAACTCCCATCGGTGGTAGCAGAAAATCCAGTTCCCTCCGCAAACACACGGGCAGATTGCACCGCTGTAGCGCACGTATTTGTTGAATCTTTCACGGTTCCTGTAATGGTGACCGATCCTTCAGCCGCGGCTACTGAAGTTAACTGAAACGGCGTGGTTCCTGTCTGATAAAAGTTCTGCGGGTTTGTTGTTCCGTCTGATGCCTGCAAGTAGTAGCGCACAATGGTGCCTGCGGTACTAATGGTTGCAGAAGGAATGGTGTAGCTAAAATACCCGGCCCCCACAGAAGAACCGTTTGCCTGCCCGGTGCTCGTGGTAGGAGTACAACCAGATCCTGGGCAATAGATAATCTTTGTGGTTAAGGCAGGGGTGCTGGTACTGGTTGCAAGATTGTCCATCACGCGGGCAAACATAACAAGGTTTGTGCTTGCCTTTGCTTGGAACACTGGCCTATGCATAATGGTTGGGGGCGTGCTGTCTGAAACAGATGCCGTGGTGGTAAGACTACGCATACCCGTTGTTTCCAAGGCAACTGGAGCCGCGCTCACAGAACCTGTAGCTTCAGCATACGTGCTCACCTTCCAATAATAAGTGGTGTTTGGGGTAAGCGATACGGGCTGGGTTAAAATCAAGAATGTTCCTGCCCCGTAGTTCACGTTGCATCCAGTAGAGCTGCAGTGGCTTCCGTTTGTATTTGAACCGTCAGATGGCTTTGGAAACGTGTAATCCCATACCTTGGTTGCAAAGTCAGAGGTTGAGGCAACCGTAATTCTGTAGCTGTTCAAAGTTGTTGTGTTGGAAGACGGAGTAAAGTTAAACGACGGGCTTGGCAAGAGAACACTGGTTGCGGCATCTGTTGGAAGCAAAAGCCCCAAACCAGAACCTCCAGAGGTAAACACGCCAAATCCGCCAGGCATATTCACCACTTCAGCGCCTGTAACCACTCGCACGTCTCTGGATCCTGCTGTGGCAGTAGAATCAATAGTAAGAGGAGCCGTAATGGAGGTTGCGCTATTTCTCGTAATGACGCCAACTGTAATCCCGTTGGTGTCAGCAGATCCCGGAGGAAGGCTAACAGTCACAACTGAAGCGCTTGTGAATGTGGTATTCGATCCTGTAATGACTATACTCGGTGTTGAGCTCGTGCCTGCTCCGGCAGGAGCAACTCCCGTAATGCCGGGAATAGCCCCTCCCCCTATTGGCTGAACATTAATAGTAAAAAGTTTTGTCGCAGTAGTACCAGCGGTAACTTTGATATTAACCTGGAAAGATCCCGGAGTATTTGCCAATGTTGTTGCCGTTGTAAGTTTTCCGTCTGTTCCTAATGTTAACGCAAGAGCCGAAAGAGTTGCTGTATCACCGGCAGAATTTGCCGTAAAGGACGGAGATCCGGTTCCACCAGACGCGGCAAACTGTACAAGAGGACTTTCTGAAGCGTACGATGCCCCAGCAATGGCACTAGGAACCACAACGGTAGTAATAGTCAAGGGACTGCTAAAGTTTCTTGCGGGAGTTGTCAGCATAACGTTTCCTGCCATATCCGCAATATTGTTTGATCCTGCGGCCATAGTAGCAGGACCTGCATCAACATCTTCTGCGTCAATGGTTGCATCCATTGTTATTGTAGCCATGGGCTGGCCTGCGGTATGCGCAATACCTGCAGAAGCAATGTCTTCCGCCGTACCCCCTCCGTCAGTATAGTCGAGAGGGTTGGTCACGCTCACAAACGCTAAGTTTCCTCCTCCAACCTTTTGCACTGGTTCAGAAAAGTTCACCGTAACGGTTGTAGAGCCAGAAAATCCAGAAACGCTTGAAATCGTTGGGACAACAGTATCCGCAATCACCGGGGTTAAGGTAACGGAACTGCTATTGGCGCCTTCGGTGGTTACAACTCCGCCTGCCGGAATGGTTGCAACAATCTGGTCTCCGTTAAGAAGAGTACCAGGTGCCGCCGTTTTAATAACAATATAGAAAATCTTAGCTACGGTGCTTGTCAAGGCGACAGAGGTAGCTGGCGTTAAGGTAATGTTGGTGGTAGATGACGTCCAGTTTGGAGTGCCAGCCAAGGTAACCACGGGGTCAGAACCGGCAACAAAGGTTCCTGCGACATTCCCCGTGTCTTCATAAAGCGCGACTCCAGAAGTATCTCCTGTCGCGATTGCTAACAAATCTGTTGTGAGGAATCCCGTTCCAGAAAAGTTCACGGCTACAGCTTGTACTGTCTGACTAATAACAGAAGCCGTAACCGAAATCTTAGCAACAGCAGTTGCCGCTGAGCCTGCCATGATGGGTCCCGGAAAGTTCGCGTTAACTGTGCCGGGGCTAACAACTATTGCTACTGCAGCCCGCGCTGTGCCGGGCGCAAAAAGAACGCCGAGGGGCGCTCCAAACGACCAGAGAATGGTTGTGATGCTTAGTGTGATAGAGACGACTTTCTGAAAAACTTTTGTCTTCATATATTTATTTAATTTACCGCTGATTAATACCGATTTAGCTGATTAATGCTGATATCGGCGTTATTATAATGAAAGAAAACTCAAACAGTGACCCTGCTTGAGCGCACGTTAAAACTAATGATACGCAAAAAATTATAAGTCATAGCGACCAATTAATCTATTATCCTCTTTGCAAGCACAGGTGTAAAGGCGCAGCCCTGTGGAAAACAATATGCCGCGGATTAATACGGATACTGCTGATTTATACGGATACGTTATCAGATTTTTGGCAATCTAGGATTTCTTGCGAATTCTAATTTTTCCTTCTTCAACTATAATAAGAGCACGGTAGTTCTCTTTTTGCTTCAGAATCTGCGAATCGAGAAGTGTCTTGAGCGCTAAATTGATGGACTCCACGGTTTGATTGCGAAGCCGCAAAACCACTACTCCAAGATTCTTTTGAATACCGAGAGAATACATCTCGCCAAAGTCAAGATCAAGTGTAATAAGAATACGGCTTGTTGTGGCGGCTTTTTCTGCTATTTTCTCATCATTTGCGCCGTCTAAACGAAATTGGGCTACAATTTTTGTGTCGTAGCCCAACGAATTCAAAAATTCTGCGGTTTCATGAGAAAGATTCTCATCAAGAAGAAACTTTGGCATACACTTACTGCATAACAACCCGAGGAATTACAAACTCTTCTTCTCGTTTCGTGAGTACTTGTGCGTATTCTAATGCTGCCTTAATATCCTGTTTTTCCAACCGAGGATACGCTTTGATAATGCGCTCATACGTGTAGCCGTTTGCAAGAAGATTTAAAATTAAATACACCGGTATTCTTGTACCCTTGATAACCGGCTTTCCTGCTAATATCTTTGGGTTGGTAGTGATGCGTTGTGCCATATACACCTATTATATGCTGATAGTAAGAGGAGTCAAGAGAAAACAAAAACCCGCTTATTTGTAAATTGAATGGGTGCCGATATCCAAAAACAAAACTTCCCCGCGAGGAAAAAAGATAAACTTGATACGATAAGAATCAGTAACCCAAAAAGCCCACACGGCCTTCTTCTTTGCCAGAAAGTTTGTGGGTTTTGAGCCCAGAATCGAAAGGATTCCCTCGAAAAATCGATTCTTTTTGCTTTGCCCGTTCCTTTATTCTCTTTGGAAGCTTTCGATAGTTTTTCCTAAATCGTTCCGAGACTTGAATTTCCATGCATTAGTCTAAATCGCTCAAGGACTTTATCTTTCTTGTCTTTCCTGCTTTATATTCTCTTCTTCCCTCTCTTACAAGATTATCTAATTCTTCCGCCTCTTTCCCAGCCAAATAGTAAGTAGGCACTGCGCTTTCGCGAAGCTTCTCGTATTCTCCTAAGTCCAAAATAACAACTCCGCCCTTCCTACGTACGGCTTCCCTTGAGATTGTTATTGAATTTTGACTTGTTCTTGTAGCCATACATGTATGATAACAATTCACTTAGATATGTCAACAAAACAAAAACCCGCCAGAGAGACGGGCCTTTGCGTTCCCACAAGGAGAGAATCAACCCCCATACTTTTGCAAAAAGTAGTGGCGGGCTATTTACCTAATAGTTGATTAAGCTTTGCTCTTGTTGAGGGTCCTACCGTGCCAGTTCCAAAGGTTAGTCCCAAGGGAGTAAGAATGCTTGAAGCATACTTCTGTTGGAATTTCACGACTGCTGCCTTGGTTAATGAGCCAAAGAGTGTGGTCTCGTTGCCAGGAGAACCTACTCCCAAAGAAGCTATCTTCGTGCCAGAATCCTGATTGAGCAACGCTTGCAAGCACTTCACCTCATTTCCCGTGCTTCCAACTTTCAGAGCATTAGAGAATACAATGCCGCGGCAATGCGGAGGCACGTCTTTTGATCCTGGCTGTTCCGTTGCTATGAGTATGGCCAACTGGGTCCTCAAGTAGTTGATGTTGTTCAAAATTGCAACAATTGCTGCCTGAATCTGGGTTGTGGTTGGATTTGCGGGAACTGCTGGGATTGCTACTAAAGCGGTTGGGGTTGTTGTTGTTGGAGTAGTGGTTGGGGTGGTAGGCGTTGTGGTAGGCGTAGTTGGGGTGGTAGTGGGAGTAGTTGTTGGGGTTGTCGGAGTGGTTGTCGTAGTTGGAGTTGTGGTGGTTGTAGTAGTGGCTGTTGAACCGCCGCCTCCGCCTCCTCCGCTACTACCTGCATCGCATACCGTTCTTGATGGAGAGAGAACAACGGTTGTTGTTCCATCTCCAGAAGCAAGAACTCTTGTAAGCGTAGTACTTGAAGTGCTAGCGCCGCATGTTGTTGCAAACCCGCCGTCATTACCCAAGGTAAACTTATCGGCAGATGTGAACGTAATGCTTGAAGCATTGGCACCACTTCTGACAAGCGTAACCGTTACGTTACCGGTGTTAACAACCATGGCTTCCACAGCTTGCCCAGCTCCCCCAGAGATAGTTAACGTAATATCTGGCTCCGGGCCTGTAAGCACTACTGTGGCTGCAGCATCAAACGGAACGCTATTGTACGCGGCATTTACAACTCCTCCAGGCAACACAACAGCCAAGCTAAGCAAGAGCAATCCTATTGTAAGTTTGATTTTTTTCATCCTATACAGTTAACCTAAAGGTTAGGATTGATTAAGCTTAGTTAGCTGCTACATAGTACAATACTGTGACTTCAATCACGCCTGCGGTCAAATCTGCTACTGCTATGGTGATGTTGATGTTTCCTGCGGCAGTCATCTTGTACGGAGACGCGAAGGTGCGAGTAGCGTTAAGCAACGCGTCTGAGCTCAAAGTAGCTACTGCGGCTGCGGCCAAGATAGTATCAGTGGCTCCGCCTGCAGTAACTCCGAACGCTATGGTAGCCGAGCCTCCTGAAGTAGCGGCTGTTGTGGAATTAATGCTTCCTCCCACAATAACTGCGTTGTCTGGAATAGCGGCTGTGGCTGCAATCGTTCCCGTTCCTGACGTTCCACTATCTGTCCCAAAGACATACCGAGCGCGAGCTGTACGAAGAACGCCAAGCCCCGTGCCTGAAGAAGCTACTAATTCAGACTCGCCAACGGATGCTGCTGGCAATACTACTTCTGCATCTCCTGTGCCGTCTGTGGTTACGGTAACAGAATCTACTGTGCCATGGCCAAAGACCATGGTTTCAGCACCATCAGTGGTGACAAGGGCAAGATAAGCAGCTCCAGCCGCGTTATCTACAATGACTTGAAAGGAGGTGGCGTTATCTGGAACCTCAATCTGACCACTCGTAAGGGTAAGGTCTCCATCTGTAAGGACAACGTCTCCAAGAGCGAGCGTCAAAGCAGCGGTGCCTTCGGCAGAGCCGGTAATGGTTGTTGCTCCTGTGACATTAACGACATCGAAGCCGCCTGTGTCAAAGATGTTGTCCCAACCCGTGCTAATGCTTATGGCCGTGGAAGCCACCGTACCATTGCCAGCTTCTGTCAGGGCGCCAATACTTATGGCTCGAGCGGTCATTGCGTTTGTTGTGGAGGTTGCGGTGAATGCGGCTATGTTCATCACGTTAAAGGTGCTCGCTGTTGTGGCAGCAAAGGTTGGGTTCAGGTTAAGAAGGGTTGAACCGTCCGCGCCTTCAGCGGTAATCAAGGTGATGTTAAGACCGTCAAGGCTGGCTGTTGCGGTGGTGTCGCCAGATCCAATCGTGACAAGATCAGCGGTTGGAGTGGCGTCCCCGTCAATGTTCACAGACTGGCCGTCAATGATGGCAAAGTTCATGTCCACTCCTGTGAAGGCCAGGGTGTCTCCAGAGTCTCCAATGGAGAGGGTGGCAGTGCCTCCGGCCACAATGGTGAGGGCAGCGGTACCGTCATCATCTGCGGCAGTAAGGGTAACAGTTCCCGCGTCGTTTCTTGTAAAGGTGAAGGCATTGGCTGTGGCTTCAGAAATATCGATTGATTCTGAACCTGTGCCTGTGATGTCTCCGCCGGTTAACGTGAGGTCACCTGCAAAGGTTGCTAGGGTGACACTTAAGGCCAAGAAATCTGTGCCAGTGACGTTTTCAAAGACATAGGTTCCTGTATCAGTAATCTGAATCTGGGTGGTGGTGTCTGCAAACAAGAGATTTGCATCCCAGCCACTCCCAATAACGAGAGCTCGTTCTACTACTGTAACGTTGTCTGGCGTAGTAAGGTCTGCAATGTTAAGCCCAACCAATACGTCAACATCTCCTGTTATGGCGCTTGTGACTGCAAGATTCAATGCGGCGGTAGTATCAACACCGGTGTCATTTCCTAGCGTCAGAGAAATTTGTGCAGCGTCTGCGTCGGTATTGGTAACGGTAAGAGATAATACATCAACGGTAGTCGCAGAAGCGTTGGTAATCGCAATATCCTCGTCAGTTCCGAAAGTGTAGATCTGATTATCGGTCCAGGTGTTTGCAGCTGTAGTATTGCCAATTGCAGTTGTCCATGCAGAACCGCTATATACTATTACTTGATTATCGGCTGCATTCCAAGCAATTAATCCTTCTAAAGAGTTAGTTGGACTTGTTGGGGTGGCACTCGCCGCCTGTGGCAAGCGAAGCCCCTGATCAGCCGTCGAGTTTTGAACAATCAAGGCCAGGTCTACGTAGTCAAGCGCTGCAAAGGTTAAGGCTGCGGCAAGCTGCGTCGCGGTTACTGTATCACTCACCATTTCAGCTCCGGCGATAGAGAGAAGCGGGAGAACGATTTCTCCAGTACCCGTGCCATCAGTGGTAAAGGTAATGGAGTCAACCGTGCCGTGGCCGAAGACCATGGTTTCAGAGCCATCAGTGGTTACAAGAGCCAAGTAAGCCGCTCCGCCTGTGGCGTCTACAAGCACTTCAAAAGAAACTGCGTTGTCAGGAACCTCAATTTGACCGCTTGTAAGCGTCAGGTCTCCATCGGTAAGCACCACATCACCAAGAGCGAGCGTCAATGCGGCTGTGCCTTCTGCTGAACCAGTAATGGTGGTCGCGCCAGTAACATTTACTACGTCAAATCCACCTGTATCAAAGATATTGTCCCAGCCGGTACCTACACTCATTGCTGTTGAAGCCACTGTACCTGTGCCTGCTTCTGTCAGGACACCAATGGCAATGGCCCGAGCGGTCATTGCGTTTGTGGTCGAGGTTGCGGTGAAGGCGGCAACGTTTAAGACATTGAAGGTGCTTGCTGTCGTGGCGGCAAAGGTTGGGTTCAAATTAAGCAAGGTTGAACCGGTTGCGCCTTCAGCGGTCGTCAATGAGATGTTAAGACCATCAACGTTGGCTGTGACTGGAGTGCCACCTGCAATCGTGAACACATCGGCGGTTGGCGCCGCACCCTTTGAAATGTTTACGCCATCAGCTGCATCGAGGACCACATTAAAGTCACCACCCGAAAGATCCAAGTCACCGTTGGTGACAAGGATGTCACCTGCGGTGAGAACCAAGGTATCAGTACCATCGGCTACGCCAGCTGTAGTGATAAGACCAGTACCAGTAATACTCCATTGAGCATCACTAAGAACGAGGTTGGATGCAGCGCCGCCTATTGTGATTGCATTTACGGCTGTAGCGTCATCACCGATTTTAATCGTCTTGATTCCAGTGGTACCAGTACCAATGTTAATCCCGTTTGCTCCGGTGCCATCTCCAATGTTGATGGCTGTCTTGTTGCCGTTGCCACCACCAATGGAAATCTCTGTGACAACTGAAGCGTCAGTGTCACCAAAAGACATAAGTCCTGTTTGAGCTGTACCTCCAATGATAATGGTGCCACCTGTTGTTGCGGCGCCAATGTTGTACAGAGAAGTGGCTGCACCGTTTACGGTAAAGTCATCACCGGCTGTTAGGGTTATGTCTCCAGCCGTTGCGCCAACTGCTGTAAGCAGAAGGGCGCCAGCGCCTGTTGAAACTGTAAGATCTCCTGATGTGACTGACCATGTGGAAGCTCCTGCTCCTGTAATTGTCAATGCTCCTGCGCTTGTTGACCATGTTGAGGCCGCGGCTGCTGTCAGAGTGAGGGCGACGTCAGAGGTTACCGAAGTTGCGTTCAGGGTGACAATAGCGTTTGCGACTCCTGTTCCGAGCGCGCCGAATACCAGAACCAACAAACAAACTGAAATATACTTTAAAACTTTAGTACTCATTTATGAATTTGGTAATTGTTATGAATTGTTTATTATTCCCATTCCCCCATTACTTATTATGCATCTATAAATAATGAGAGGTGAAAATTTTTGATTTCGACTTTTTGCAATACCGCTGATTAATGCGGATACTACAGATTAATGCGGATGTTGAAAACTCAATACTACGACCTTTATATTAAAACCGCTGATGAATACTGATACTGCTGATTGATGCGGATACAACTATTATACGATACTTAAAAAGCATAGCAAGGTGTCAAGCTGTGGATAACTTTGTAACCACATCACGGATATATACGGATTTAACGGATTGATACGGATACTGTAAAATACACCTTATGGGAAATAAAGAACCAGGTAAGTTGCTTTATGAAGAAGAATCATACAAGATCCGAGGCGCATGTTTTCAGGTCTATAATACTCTTGGCGGAGGGATTAAAGAGAAGATTATTGAGCGTGCTCTATCAGCACAGCTTAAAAAACAAGGTATGGAGGTAGGACATCAAGTCAGAATAAGCTTGTCCTATCTAGGTGAAAAGATAGGGACATATATTCCCGATCTTGTTGTGGACAAAAAGATTATGATTGAGCTAAAATCAAAACCATTCTTGACTAGCGAAGACGAAAAACAATTCTGGGGCTATCTCAAAGGATCACCCTATGAGCTGGGCTTCTTGGTTGCCTTTACTCCTCGGAAGCTTATCATCAAACGTTTCATTCACACTAAGGGAGTATCCGCATAAATCTGTAGTATCTGTATAAATCCGTGCCGTCTTAATCTGTATTAATCCGTGATGTCACATAACTTGTTGAACGGCCTTGTCCAATACGCTCAATCTTTTTGAGGCGCATCAGCTTATCGATTGCCTGCCTAACAGTTGGATAAGCAACTTTTGTCTCTTTGGAGATTTCGCGCGGTGTAGCGCTAACAGCTTTCTGGAGATAATTCCAAACAGCGAGTTGTTTTTGAGTAAGCAGCCTCTCAATGTTTTCTTTAGACAAAAGGTCAATGGCCATTTCTGACTGCTTCAAAAAAATAGTCAAAAAGAAATCCATCCACGGAATGACAGTCTCATTGCCCGTTTTAAATGTCTGTTGACTTTGGCGAAGCGCAAGATAATA
Organism: bacterium; assembly: GCA_030647485.1. Taxonomy (GTDB): domain Bacteria; phylum Patescibacteriota; class Minisyncoccia; order Minisyncoccales; family UBA10102; genus JAUSJT01. Next base: position 98,017 of record JAUSJT010000001.1, on the reverse strand, counting down.
CTCCGGCTTGTTGTCTTCAACAAATTTTTCATGCGAAGCATATGGCATATACAAGTAGCCTTCTTTAAGTAGGAGGAGGTTTGTAAGAACGCGGGAAAGCCGTCCATTGCCGTCTTGAAATGGATGTATCTGCAAAAACTCAACAAGAAAATTGCCCACGATAAGAAGCGGGTGGTATTTTTTCTCAACAAGAGCTTCTTTGGTCCACTCAACCAGTTCCTGCATTTCTTTGGGTGTGAGATACGAGGGCGTAGTCTTAAAAAGTATGCCAACTGACTCACCTGCCGCATTTATCATCTGCACTTGATTTTCTTGCTTCTTATATTCGCCGCGGTGATCCTCGTCTTTCGTCACATATTTTAAAAGCTCCCCATGGAAATGCTTGATGGAGTTTTCGCCAAACGTAAGAGATTCCCAAGAATCAAAGACATTTTCAAGCAATTCAAAATATCCCTTCACTTCCTGCTTATCGCGGTCTGTGAATTTCTGGATATTAATACCGCGCATCAGTTTTTCAATATCTTCGTCAGATAGTTTCGCGCCCTCAATACGAGTTGAGGCGCCAGTTGAAGTAATCAAAACTGATCGCTTAAGACGGCCTAAAACCTGAGGAGAAAGCCGAGCGCCAGCAACCCATTGCCCCTTCAACTCGTCTATATGTGTTATTTTTGACCAAATTTCAGCTGGTATCTGCAAAAGCCGCTGGTCTAATCTATTATTTTTTGTCATATTCCGATATATCAACTATAGCAGATTATAACGGATTAGCAAATCTGTATTAATCCGTGATATCACATAACTTGTTGAACGGCCTTGTCCAATACGCTCAATCATATCATTCCAATATATAGGCAGAAGCGGGCCCTTTGCCGACTTGTTTGATAATCTTTAAAGTTTTGAGTCGTTGGAGATGGGCTTGCGCTGTTCGCTTTGGGCACTCAAGAGTATCAACGACATCGCTCACTGCAATCCTGCCTACCTGAATCCAGGAATTCCAGGATCTTCATCAGTCATTAGTTTCTTGACTATTTTAGCTATAGATAAAATAATCGCGCAAGTATCACGCAGATAATCGCGCAGAAACCAAACCCCCACGACTCAAGAATGAGTGTGGGGGCTGGCTTCTAACTTACTAACCAACTCTGTCCCTAGAACATAGTCCTAAGAGCAAAGCCACAAGGTGGTTAGTAGTTTAGAGTTGGGCCGTTCACTGGATAGCTGTCGCTTTCGGTTCGAGGCAACGCAGTGCCTGTGGTGTTCAACGGGGTGTAATCCCAGTTAAATCCTTCAACCTGCGATGTCGTAACCTGCAAAGGTCCAGTTGTTCCAGGGATCTTGATCCCAAAGCTTGCTGCTGCCGAGCTTATTGCAGAACTTACCACGGCTCTCTTCACGTACGTTGTGTCCGCTTCTACGGTTAACGTAAGAGTTTGGCCTGCGGTAATAGTCTGCGAAGCAAGCGCGGTTGTTGGGGAAGCTGCTCCAAACACTACGGTGTTGCTGCCTCTCGTGAGGTTGTATATGGTAGTAGCTTCGGTGCCAAGAATAGCAGCGTTATCTGCAATACCAGACAAGGCAGCCAATGTGAGGGTAACGGATGTTGCGCCCACAGAGGCTACGGTTGCCCCACCTGCGTTAGCGGCAGTGGAAGGAATGGCGTAAATCTGATCGCCAACCTGGTATTTGCTGCCGTCTGCTACGTCAACAACAGTAGTTGCCGCTGCAGCGTCAGTGTCGCTTACCCCGTACTTTACAAGGTAGTCTGTTGCGGCAGAAGTGCCTCCAACAACATCAGCTGCAAGAACAATAGTGTCAGAGTCAGTAACGGTGCTCACGGTAGTTGCTCCAGAGAACTGCTCTGCGTCTCTGTCAATATAGAGAACGGTGTCGCTCGGAGCAAATCCAATGGTTCCGTTGTCTGCTACTTCAACCGTTGCCGTGGTGCCGCCAGCGTCGGTCAACGTTCTGGTGTTTGAGGCAAGCCCGGACACTTCAGCCAACAGCGTGGTTCCGTTGTAGAGCTTAAAGTCTCTCACGTTCCACGATGCGGTTGCGCCGGTCTTCTCAATTACCAGGGTGTCAAACGTGATGTCTCTTGTTCCAGATGCTTTCACGTTAAACGTTGCTACGGTCTGCGTGGTGCTTGGCGTGGCAGAACCAGAGGCCGGAGTAGAACCAACTGTAATTACTGGCTCTACCTCTTCAAACCTCATGGTGTTGCCAGCAAGACCATTGGAGTTAGTGAACTTGGTGATGGAGTCGCCTGCAACAAGAGTCAACGCCGTGCCTACGGTAGAAATTGCGTCTCCAGACAAGGTCGTAGCTCCTGTAGCATCTGCGCCTGAAGCAATTGCGGTTGCAATAGTGTAGAAACCATCGTTTGCAACAGTGCTTGCGTCGTGCACGTACACCAGGTCGCCAACAGCCAAAGCCATTGCCATAGCGTTAATGCTGCCTGCGTCTGTATTCACCTTGGTAAGCGTGGTGAGAACATCACCCGTGGCAAAACTGGTTCCTGTTGCTCCGCCGTTCAAGGCAAGGGCTCCCGCAGTGGTCAGCGTGGTGCTGTTCACCGTGGTCACCATCCAGAATCCGGGAGTGGTGTTGGTGCCTGCAGCTGCGGTAGCAGTGAAGTACACCACGTCGCCTGCCGCTCCAGCAAAGGTGTTGGTTCCGGCAACCTCAACGGTTCCGGTCAATCTTTCCTGTACGGTAAGGCCTGATCCTGCCCCAAGGGCGTCTGCAGTGCCGAATCCAAGAACTCCCAGCCTGCTGGCAATGATTGTGCCAGAGCCAGTAAGGTCAACAACTGCGGTAACGACTCTGCTTGAGTATGCGGGAACTGTCATCTCGGAGCCCGCAGCAAAGGTAAAGGTTGCGGTTCCAGCAGTAAGAGGAACTGAAGGATCAGATGAAAGGCCTGTGCCAAGCAACTTCACGTTGGCGACGTTTCCAGCGCCGTTAACGCTTCTCAACACAAGTCTGGTTATCTTCATATCCTCAACTGTTGCGGCAAGCTTTACTCTTCCCATTTCAACTCCGGCAAGTCCAGAGGTGAAGAATTGAGAAGAAGCCGCCCCTGATGTGTCAATAGACAGCGCCAAGGTTCCTCCTTCAACTACGGTAAGCGTTCTTCCGGTTATTGCGGCAGTAGGTCCAGTAATAGAAGTGCCAGATATTGCTCCCACACCGCTTACTACGCTTGCAGCAATGCTTGTAATGAAGGTGTCATCGGTGCCTCCGTCTGAAGCTGCGGTTGAGAGGTTAGCGTACAAGTCAATCTGCACGGTTGTGGATGCTGGAATATTCAGCTGGCCAGATACCGAGAAGGTATTGGTGCTGAATCCATCGGCTATCGTAGCTGGAGCCGATATAATGGTTCCAAGCTGCGCTCCAGTGTCTGTTCTCTTTAACTTAAGGTTGGAAACTGGCGTAATGACTGTTGTGCTAGCTCCCGCCCTTGCAATCCTGGTGGCAATGCTGGAAACATTCACTGCTTCAGCAGAGCTGGTCTGCAACAGGTAAGAACCGAGCAATACGTTGCTTCCGCCCTCAATCACAGTTGTGGCGCCTACCGAGGCGTTGCTCACGACCGTAAGGGTTGCCGCTGTTGCTGTCAACGTGTTGCCTGCCACAGTGGTTGCAGCAGATGCTGTTCCATAGGTATTGGTGGTCATGCGCTTAAAGTACACATCAGAGATGTTTCCAATAGCGGTGTCAGTTCCATCAATGGTGCTGGAAGCGTCTGCAACAAGCTTTACCTTCAGAGTGGTTCCTGCAGGAATGGTGTAGTACGTTGAAAACGTTACCACATCGGTTCCCGCGGTGTCGTCATCATAGAGAGCTGCGGTAGAAGCTGCCACGCTGTAAAGTGTTTGTCCTGCGTCGGTCATTAACTTTACAGTGCCTGCAAAGTCTGCTGCCACTGAAGTTCCGGTGACGAAAATATCCGCTCTCTGAATCTGGATGTCTTCACCCTGGGCATTCAATTCAAATACTGCCAATGTGACATTGGTCTGCCCAATGCCAACAATGCCAGACGGAGAAGTCCCAGACTTATTCACGGTTATTGTCCCCTGATTTACCGTCAAGAGGTTGTATCCTGCGGTTCCAGAAGCAATATCACCAACCGGGAAAGAAGTGTCGCCACTCCCTCCTATTGCTACTGCGGTTGGCAAAATGCCAAGGCCAGTTGAGGTGCCGGTAACCTGCATGTCGTAGTCATTCTGAATAATCGCTTGTCCGGTTCTCTGGCTACCTGAAGCAACGTCAACGCGGACCGTAAGGTCTCTGTTGGTTCCTTTTGCAAGAGCGTAAGGAGTCGCAAGATTGAATACCACTGTCTTGCTGGTTGCCTGGGCTACTGTTGCCAAAACGTTTCCGTTAATGTCAACAAGATCCCAATTGGTAAGGTCTGCGTCTGACGCGGTTCCGTTCTGGAACACGGTAATTTTGCTTACCTTTACGTCTTCGTTGCCGCTGCCTTCAGTAACGCGGAACTTGGTAAGAACATAATCGGTCTGGCCAATGTCCACGCTCACTGACGCGGTTGTCTGCGAAACTGTTCCAACAGTTACTGAACCCAAAATTCCGGTGGTTGCAGAAAGCGTGTTCAGATTACCTATCAAAGGCAATCCTGAGGGGGTGCCAGAAACTGCGGTTACTTTAAAGCCCATAGTTCCAGCTGTTGCTCCAGCAGCCATGTGCGCTTGCACGCTAAAGACAGCTGAACCGTTTGCTGGGACTACAATGGGATCTGAGGTAAATGGAATGGTTGCAACATTGGTTGCCAACGTTACCACATTTCCTTTTCTGTTTCCGTTTGCGTCAACGATCAACACTCCTGCAACGTTCGTATCAACAGAGAGGCCAAAGCGCTCTACCGTGACAGATGTAACGCTTGCTCCTGCCGAACCTCCGTTCACCTGCACCTTCACAAGGGTGTTGTAAGCAGAGCTTGCTCCCAGCGTTTTTGCTGCTGGGTTATCTGATGCAAGCGCCACGCTCACAGGACCCGTTGTTGGAGTTGGGGTTGGGGTCGGTGTTGGGGTTGGGGTCGGAGTTGGGGTTGTTGCAACTGGGGCTGCTGCAAGTAATGTGTTCGCCCTGGTTCTTGAGGCGGCTCCGAAGAATCCGGTGCCAGCGCTCAAGCCAAGAGGAGTCAAAATCTCGGCAGCATATTTGTTCTGGTATTTCACTACTGCAGCTCTGGTCAAATTGCCAAAGTACAGAGATTCATTTCCAGCAGAACCTACTCCAGAAGCTGAAACTTGCGTGTCAGCGCTTGAGTTTAACAATGCTTGAAGACACTTCACATCGGTTCCAGAACTGCCAACAGTTAAACTCCTTGCGAAGGTTATCCCCGCGCAAGCTGCTGGAGCTCCAGAAGTTGATGGAGTGCTTGATGGTAATTGCCCCTGCAACGTATTGAGCTGCGCCATGAGGGCATTGATCTGGGCTTCGAGTTCAGCAGAAGTAAGAGCTGTAACTCCGCCAGGCAATGCGCCCCAAACGAGCACAGACAGAATGGTCACAGTTGCGAATGTCTGTTTTAATTTACTCATTTTTACTTTAAAGATTTTTACTTTTATTTTTGACTTTTACCTTTTGGTTTCGACCTTTGAATGTTTTCTCTTGTTTTTATTCCAGTCGCCTGAGGCGACGGTTCCATATTCTTAATTAGAAATCTTCCATACGGCTTCTAATGCCGACTCATAATCTTCTACCTGATACGCAATGATTCCTTCTTCAAGCAATTTCTTCTGTTCGTCTGTCAGCGTTCTGGTCAGAAGATCCTCCAATTCATTCTCAACCAGGTATTTCGTGGCGCTCTTTAATTCTTTCTCGGTGTCTCCATCAAGGGCAGTACCCAAAATCTGCTCTATGGCAGCTTTGTCTTTCTGTAATTGTACAAGCTCCAAGCCTGCCTGTAAAGCCTTGCCAGGCTCTTTATCCACAAGCAGGGCTATGTTCCTGGAAACCCTACCCACATTCTCCTTAAATTCCTTAACGGTTTCAGAGAGATTTCTCACCTTGTTCTCTTGCGCTATCTTCTGCAAGTCTCCCATTCTTTTCTGCACCAATTCCAGGTTGTTTAATGTAGCTTTCTCAAAGATAGATCTAACAGTGAAAAGCGCGTCTCCTGGAAGGCTGTTCTTGGAGGCCTGCAGTGTTACTCCTCCAAGCACAAAGACAAGAAGAAGGGGTAGGACATAAGCAGGTTTTGTCATATATCGGAGAAACGATACTGTCGCAAAAACATCTTCTATCCAGCTTCTGCGTACCTCCTCCTTAGCCAGGCTAAGGATTTGGCTCTTAGCAAAAATCACCCAGTTCTCTCTGGGCTTGATGTTTTTGAGCAGAGAAAGTTTAGTTGTAAGCTCTTTCTCGTCCATCATAGTATTATGTCGGAAAATAAGGGATTCTATTACACCTATACCTCTACCTTGCCCTTTAGAGCCTGGAGCGCCCTGTGTATGCCTACTCTAACGTTCTCCTCGGTTTTGCCTGTAATCTGGGCTATTTCAGGCACAGAAAGCTCGTCTAGATAGTGCCAAATGATAAGGTTCTGGTAGTCGTCCTGTATGGTTGCCAAGGCCTTCTGAACCCTGTCCATTTCCAGGTTAAGCACTGCCTGGTCTTCAAGGGAATCTGCCGAGTCTACGATATCAATCGTCTCTTCTACGGAGACTATTTTAATCTTCCTTGTCCTGTAATGGTCAGCAACCACATTCCGGGCTATTTGGTAGATATAAGCCTGAATATTCTCAATTTTTGTGCTTTCTAATCGGTACGTCTCCCACGTCTTCATAAACACCTCCGAAGACAAATCTTCTGCTACCTCCTGGGAGCTTACCTTTAAGTATATGAACCTGTAGATCTTGGCGACGTACTGGTCATATATTTTGCTAAAATTGTCTTGGATCTCATCTGTCATAGAGATATTAGGACATACTAGGACAAATTTCAATATTGTGCAATGTCCTACTTAAAAAACTGCTTGTCCTAGTTTTATCCACTAGTTTTCCACAGTTTTATTGTTTCATGCGGTAGAATACCGCGTTCCACTCCCCTTTCCGCTCAATAAGGTTGTGCTGCAAGAGATCATCGAGGTCTCTTCGGAGAGTTCTCTTGGTAACCTCTGTAAGAACCTTTTGGAGCTCCCAGACCTGGGTTTTTTCCTTGTTCTGTAAAATGCCCATAATCTTCCTCTGGCGCTCTGAAAGAGAACCGTCTTCTTCTTTCTTTTGAGGAACCTCGACGGGAACAGAAACCTGGGCCTGCCTGCCCTGAGCCCCGAGCTCTGTCGAAGGGTCGAAGGACTGCTCATCAAGCCATTGCGCAATCTTCTGGTATTCTTTCTCAAGAATGAGGAGATATTTTGTTTCAATCTTGCTGTTGCTTTTGAGACCAATAACATACCCAACCAAAGAGCCTATCTCTTCCTGTATCTTTGGGATAAGAGATTTTCTTTGCTCGGAGGTTATTGGGTTATTTTCAGAAAAAAGGATGAGGTTAACCAATACGGCATTGGCAAGACTCCTTATTTCTGCTTTTGCATGCTCTGCTGGGGGCAAAAGATCTGTTACCCGATACGCTCCTAGGGTAAGTTTAATGAAAAAATCGTGGTTCATAACCTAAAAGAGAGTATATCAAAAACAAGGAGATAGGTCAAAGTGTTGTGAGGTATTGACAAAATGAAGAAGACGTGTATAATGAAAGCTAGATTTGCAGGGGGAAAGGAAGAAACTTATGGACGAATTTGTCCAGGTAAATGCTCCGTGGAGTCAAAAACACGGGGCGATAGGAAAAGTGGTTGCCGAGGAAAACGACGAAGTTGTCGTCAACCTCGGCGATCCCCTCATGAACCACCGATTCCGGAAAACGGAGGTAATCGATGCAAGAGACAAAGATAAGGATCAAGGGACTCATCATCATCAACGCCGACACGTACCCAACCTTCACTCTGAAGGACCTTGAAGACCCGGGTCTTGCTGTCGTCTACGAAGATGACGTCACGGCCCGAGTGGTAGTTATTAATAGGTTCTCGATCAACTAAGTGAGCGGTACCCAAGCTCCTGCGTCTCCCCCGCGCAGGAGCTTCTTGTTTTCCACAGTTGACCCCCACTACTCAAATATGAGTGTGGGGATTGACAAAACAGTTGCCTTGGAATATAGAAGAGTCAGCGTAGCGTAATCATGTAGATATAGGGGGTGTGCTTTTGGATCAACACGGTAAGAAGCCTGGAAGCTGGGCCACCGTTAAAGAGGGTTTCTCCTTCGCGGGGCGTACGGCGAGAGTTGTCGATTTCTTTCCAGAAGAACAAGACAACGGAATCCCCGTAGAAGGAGGACTGAAATATTTCGTTCTTCAGATGGGAGATGTCGACGGCAAGGTCGCCTTTCTGCGCCATGAGATCCGCATCCGTCGCTAGCCTAGACTGCTCGCGCCAAAGAACTAGTCATTTATAGAGACTTAAGTCACCGTCGCTCCCACGCAACCCAAAACCCTCGGCATACGCCGCGGGCCTTTTTCTTTTTCCGTCAATTAAGGAGTAACGACTCGAATGTCCCTCATAGGAAAATCAGAACGATTATTCGTGACAAGGGTTGCATTATGGATTTTTGCCTGAGCTGCAAGAAAACAGTCAAGTAGCTTTGTTCTCGATGTTTGAAGAGATGCCTTACGGTAGGCAGCGGCAATACGGGCGGTCTCTTCATCAATAGATAATATCGGAAACGATTGTATAATCTCTTCAAATATTTCTTGCTCTTCTTTCAGGGCACGCGTAAGAAATTCAGCTATCACTATTGGTGAAAAAACCACAGTTTTATTGAGTACTGCTCTCTTCAGAAATGCAGTGTCTGGTGTCCCCCCCGCAAGGGCTCGGATATAAACGTTCGTATCAATCAGAAGCCGCATAGAGTCAGTTTATATGTCGCGATCTTCGCGCATTTTACGCTGCCATTCTAAAACATTGACTTTCTCCCACCCACTTTTTTTTACCGTTCCAATCTTGCGTACAAGCAATGCCAAATTAACGCTTCTTTTTTTTTCTTTCTCAAGACGTTCCTGGGCTGCTTTTCTAAGATATTCTCCTAAGCTTTCTCTGGTTAAACGACGGACCCGTTCAATTTCTTGACGCAAAGCTTTAGGAAGAATAATTTGAGTTCTTAGTGAAGAGGTGGCCATACATCACTATCATACATCACCAAGTATACCTGTCAAGTTCAAAACGAACACGAGGGAAAAGAAGAGGGATGAAACGCTACTCCTCCGGTAATAGCAGGGATGTCGGTAAAGACAGGACAATTCCCTCCTTGCATATGGAAGCCGTACTGATTGCTTGAAAGCGTCACGCCAGATCCGGTTATTGTGCCCGAATCGGAAAAGATTGCAGACTGTGCGCTGTTAGAAATTGTGAGATTAGAAAACTGAATATCGCTTTGCTTCACATACAAAGCAGCTTTGTAATACGTATTCCCTCCGTATTTGAGAGTGGTATATGTGAGCTGGGAGCCTGTGCTTCCTGGAGCAAGGTAAATCCATTTCCAGGTCGTAGCGTCGTTTATTCCAGTAAACACTACAGGATTTAATGCGGTGCCCTGGGTAACAAGAGCTCCCTGCACGGTAATTCCAGAGTCGGCATAGGGGGTGTTAACGAACTTTACTATCACCCCTGCCTGAATCGTAAGTTTGAATCCTGCATTCACGGTAAACTTGTTTACGATATAGGGGATATTGTCTTTTTGCCAAATAGTGTCAGTAAAAACTGCGCCTTCCATAAATATGCCGTTATACGTATTATTCATTGCGGTGTTTTCTGAAAATGCTGCAGAGTTGCTACTCATCTTTATTGGAAAGATATTCCCACTGAAAGTGTTTCCTGTAATCGTAGGATTTGTTGCGGTACCAAACACAAAAATCCCAATAGAGTTGTTTGATATTGTAGAATTAGAAATCGTGGGACTGCCTCCATCAATATATATGCCTACGGAGTCTGCGTTCAACGTTGCTCCAGACACAGTACTAGCATTAATGATAGAGTTGGAATTCTTTAAGTAAAGCTTCCTATGGCCAGAACCTGTCTGAATAACAGAGTTGTTTATGGTAACCGCGCTCGACTCCACGTACATCGCATACGTGATGAAGCTCTGATTGCAACCTCCGCCGCCAGTAAGACTCTGGGCCTTATCAATGGTCACATAATCTAATTGTGAAGCGGTGGAGGGTGAAATAACTCTAATGCCGCACCAAACAGCGCCCAAATCAGTAACGGTAAAGGCAATCTGGCTCTCCTGTGTTCCTTGCGCTTTTAAGGTTCCCTGCACGGTAAGGTAGCCAGCATTGTCCTGGAATTTCACCCGCACTCCTGGCTCTACGATAAGAGTTTTTTCCGCCGGGACAGTAATGCCAGCTACGGTAATATAAGGACTGCCGAGAAGTGTAAGAGTAATCGTACTAAACTCGTCAAACCTAAGCCCGATGTTTGCTTCAATGGTGGTAGGAGAAGTTACAGTGCTGTTGGCTTGCCCCGGCGTGCCGTTTATTAAATTATTGGCCGCATCCCTTCCATTATATTTGATGATATTGTTCTTTGCCCAGTTAGCAGGGTCTGACCCCGCTTTTGTTGCGTCTACGCGCTCCATAGAAACCCTTATCCAATTTGGAGATTCTGCCGTTCCGAGATTTTCATTTCTACCCGCGAACCAGTCACCTTCTGCCCGATTAACCTCATCAACCACGGCACTCACGCAATCCTTTTGATCATACAACTGAAGCGCTCCCGGACTTGAGTTATTAAGACCAATAGTTGCGTCCCAAACGTCAACAAGCGCATTGCCGCTTTGGTCTTTTACCGTGTCTGAACCGTTGCCGTACACCAAATACTCCCCCGGAGCAATCAGAAATTGAGCGTTTGTTCCTTCTGCCTCAAAGTTATCCGCATCTGCAAAATTCAAGCACTCCCCGCTATCTGCTCCATATATTGACCATTCGCTCAAATCGATTTCCTCGTCGCTGGCATTGTAAAGTTCCACCCATTCGTCCGAACTGCTTGCCTTGGTACCCATCCACGCAACTTCGTTTATAACCACAGTTTTCAGAAGAGTCACGGCTGTGGCGGCACTGGATGTCGTACTGGTGTTCCCCGCAACATCTTTTGCTGTAACCTGAAACGTATATGACACGCCGTCTTGGGTGCGGAGACTAAGACTTGTGGTTTGCGGACTTAAAGTCAATTTCCCAGCAGAACCTATCTGCCAGTTTGTCCACACTCCATTGTTGTTATACTGGGCAAAACTCCCAGTTACGCTTGGGGCTACACTATATTCAACATAGATATATTGTAGACCACTAGGAGAAACATCTCCCACAGGATCAGCTGCTGTCCAGGAAAGAGAAAGAGAGACATCGCTTTGAGAAGAAGCAAGGCTCTGCAATGTTGCTTGGGGCGGAGTAGTGTCTTGAGCAGGGGGCGGTGGAGGAGGCGGCGGAGGAGGCGTTGGCGCAGGATTCACTGCTTTTGGGCTTGGGCCCTGCACCTGAAAATCCTGCGCATTATTATCGGTATCCTGATACGCGCTATTCTCATACTTTCTTGAAAGAGAACTGCCTGAGGAAGGATTTGCTGGCGCAGTGCCTTCGGCATATGATGACGTTCCAAACCCAACCCTATCAACCTCTTGTCCATTTGGATTGTACAGAAAAACCGTATTGTCAGCAGCTACCGAATAGGTTTTGCCAGAATAATAGAGATCAGAAACGGCGCTTCCCTTATAGTTTGCAGTGCCGTCATCATTGAGCTGGGGCACAATGAGGAAATATTTGTAAGCTCCAACGGTTCCAGAAAATCCAGAGGAGCTTACCAAGTACGCATCCGACCCTCCAGAGGTTTTCCTCATCAGCTTCCAGCCGCTCAAGTCCACACTCTCATTATTTGGATTGAATAACTCGACGAATTCGTCCTTTGCGCCGTCTCCCTCAATCTGAACTTCAGAGATAAGAATCTTTGGGTATGTCTTTGGCGCTACGGGCGCCAATGGAGGAGAACCTGAAATAGCAGGTCCTGAATTGCTCATAGTTTGGAGCGTATTATTTTGGCTCCCAAGAGTATGCCAACCTAGATCATTGCCTCGTTCCATGGGTTTGCGCGCGCTGCTATCTCCTGCAATCCAGTTTGGATCGGCGACAACCTTGTCTCGCAAAACGCATTTTTCATCAAAGAGATACAAAGCTTCATCCGTATTATTCAATGCGCCTACATAGATAATATGAGCTTGGGTGCCAGGCAACGAATCATCATTAGTTCTCTCCAAAACAAAAATCTCTTGGAATAATATGCCGTGCTCTTTTTCAAAGACAATTTGAATTTGATTATCCTTGTCTTGTAACTGCCATCCCTCAAGATTTACTGCGCTGTTTGAGATATTTTTAAGTTTTATGTATTCGTCGTTCGCAGAATTGGCGCTTCCCATCCACGCAATTTCATAAAGTATTACACTGCTTAGGGCAGGACCTCGCGTAGGATCAATGGCGCAAAACTTAGTCGGACTAAGTTTTACTTTATCCTTAATCTCATTAAGTTTTTGATTGAGCTCTGGAACAACGACTTGTGGTATCGGCTCTTCCCTAACCTCATCCTTAATCTCATTAAGTTTTAACTCATCCTCCTCAATATTACTCTCAACCGGACTCAGAATTGGCTGTTCCTGTGGGAAACTTAATGGAATTAAGTTTTCCACAGGGCTAGCTTCATCCTTAGCATCCTTAGCTAAGCTAAGTTTTACTTCATTCTCTTTTGCGTCTAAGACATCCTTAACCTGGTTAAGTTGAGCTTCAATAAAATCAATCTGTTGTGACTCTTTTGAGAATGGGTCTACCAAACCGGCACCGGCTTTGCTAAACAATTGGGATGTATTGGTGATAAGACTCTTTACAACTTCCTGGGCTTTATAGACAAAGTCTGCGGTCTTTCCGATAGCTTCGCTTCCCAAAGAACGCAAGTACTCTAGAATGTTTTTTGCGGTATTCCAATAATTCAATAGTTTTATCTTCTGCTCCTCTAGGGGATATGGTAATTCTTTTGCTAACTGTAGCACCGGCACCTTGTCTGGAAATTCTACAGTGATTTTTGTATCGGCAGAAGAGTCAACTACCCAACCTAAACCAATTTTTTCTACCTTTGTTTCGATATGAATAACGAATGGATTGACTTTACCTATATATGCAGAATCTCCTAAAGAACCACTGAAGGTTCCCATGGATCCTTGAAACGATGGCGAATCAACTTGCTCTGGAGAGTAGAACTCAAAAATTATATCTGCCTTGCTTTCTGCCGTAGATTTATAAATAAGCACATACTGAAAATTCCCTCCCGACTTTGGGTGCTTTATAGTACCGCTCCCAGTTTTTATCTCATTCTGAAAAAGCCAAGCGTTACCAATTGCTACTGCTTTTTCTACTGTTTGTTTTTCTATCTCATCCAGAATCTCTTTGATGGTTACTTCGGAAACTTTCTCTAAAGAAGATACTAGATTAAAAACGACTTTAATCGTTTCAGTAGCTACAAACGCAGGTAAAAATCTTAGTACGATATCTCTCGCGGAACTTCTCAAAAGCGTCAGTGCTGCTTGTTGTTGAGATGAATACTTTAAGATATCTATCGTACCTCCAATCCTAGAAAGTTCTTTCTGAATTTCGTTAACGATAAGTTTTGTATCTTTTTCGGAAAGCAAAAAATCATTTTCGCTTTGAGCAAAGACTAAACTTGGTAATACGAAACCAAAAATTAAAAAGACGCAAAGTATGGTGCGATGCAGCATTGAACTTTGCCCTATTTTAAAACGAGTGACACAAATTCTCCCTATCATTAGAAGAAGAATTCAGTTAATCGATGGAAAAGCTTGAGAGAAAAGTATTAAACTCTGCTTTACAGTTAGACTGACGATCGGGCATCATGGTTATGCCCAATTCGATTACACCGTTGTTAGAAATTGGAACATTAACTCGGATGATCTCCCCAAGTATTTCAATAGCGGCGAGATCATGTGCATTTAATGCATCCCAAAGGGCAGATTTTCCACCTACTTTAATTATCTTTTCTCCCTCCCGACCTCCCCCTGGATTTTGCTGCACTCTTAATACATCATTATTCCAAGACTCCCAAAGATCTTCACGGAAGAAGGTAGTCAAACCAATGCCACAACCCTTATTCAGGGGAGGGTTCCCTTCGCGTTTTACCGCGTCGGGACTAAGAAACTCCAGCGTAAACTCTTCTTCACTAAAATACTGAGTTCCTGCACTCCACCCCTCTGGGACCTTAAAACTAAATCCGGCTTTTGAGTTGGTGACGACTGTTTGCTGGCCGGCGACTTCTTTAATTTCATAATCCCCTGCCTGGCTCCATTGGGTAGGAATAGTATCAGATCCAGATTCTCCTAAGCGAGACTTAGTTGCTGTACCGCCTAACAATAAAAAGAGCCCTCCCCCAATAATGAGAAGAAGGACAACTCCCGCAATGATTAGTTTTTTATTCATCCCTTATTATACCCCTCCTCATACTCCCTCTACAATGCCATTTTTATGCAAACCCTGTGGAAAACTCATCTTCTACCCACTTTACACAAATCTGGACGATCGTCCAATTTTATGTATAAGCTGATTATCACAAGCCAAACACGCGTTTCAAGTGAGGTTCGTTGTCAATACTTTGTACGATGCAAACCCGAACAAATCTGCGCATTCCAAAAAATTCTATAATAAATTTGAGCTCTTTCTCACAAGCATAAGGAAAGATTAATGCGCTTTTCTGGAGTTCATAAAATCCAAGGTCTCGCAATTTTCTTCTCAACGCGTTGCGTCCTGCTCGTATCTTTTCTGGAATATCAAAAATAACCAACCGCCATTTGCCATCCCAGTTTTCTTTTTTAATTTTCAGATGCTCAAAGTGGAACGTAAGCGCCTTTAATTTCCCTTTTTTCGTAAGAAGGAGTGTTTCAGAACCATCGGAGTTTTCTTTTCTTTGGATCATTCTGGATTGATAGAGTTGACGAATCTCGTCTTTGATCTTTTTCTCATCAATTTTTTGCCACTCTCTTCCAAGTTCCTTCAAAATTTTTCTCTGTCGTCCTAACGTATAAGCAAAACCAAAAGCAACTCCAGCGAGTAAGAGCAAAAGAATTTTTTGTTTTGTTGGTGATATCACAATCTTAGTATTATATAAATCTGGACGATCGTCCAAATTTATGTAAAACGAATTCCTCTCGGTAAAAGGCGGCTAACATTATAAACCGAGGAAGGAACGCAGGACGGATACGGGAATGGTCTTTACCTTGTTGTTTTGATCTAAAAGGGCTAGGCCTAAAAGTTTGCCCTCAATATCAAACACAGGGCTTCCCTGAACGCTTAACAACTCTCTGATATTGGTTTGGATCCTGTCTGCGTACAAACCCTGCACTACTCCCTGGTTTACGAAAGGAATAATCCCGTCTTTTTCAAATGTTTTGCCAACCAGTATGGCACGTTCCCCAACGGAAAGCGCGCTCTCTTCGCTAACGCCTGCTGTTTCCAAGCCAGTGCTTTCTATCTTGAGCAAAACAAGATTGTTCTTCGTATCGCGTTTAAGAACTTTAGCTTCCATGGGCAGCTCGCTGCCTGAAATATACAGCTTCGTCTGGAACCCTTGGGGAACCGATGTAGAAAGCACAACAGCCAAGCCGTCTGAAGTGTATACAAACGCGCTCCCACGTATAACAGTACTCCCTGAAACGCTTTCTAGTCCTGCCACCACCTTATCTAAGCGTTTCACAAGGCGCTCTAGTCCTTCGTTTTCCCGAATGACTATCTCTTGCACCGGAGATACAACCTGAATTTTCGCGTTCCAGTCTTTGATAAATTGGAGGTTTTGGAACGCAGGGTTGGAAGCCAATCCTGGCAGCAAGAAAGCCTGCGCCCAAATTCCTCCCAGCACGCCTAAGCAAAAAGGCACAAGAAAAAAGAGAATGGTCCGTATCATGAATTATTTCGCTGCGGAACGTAAGAAATTTCTCATAAAATTTCAACGTTCCAGCAGCGTTTGAATTGTATATTAATGCAATTCATTTCGCTGCGCTTTTGGCGAGAATCTTCTCTGGCATGCGCAAAGGCCTCAACGAACCTGCGATAGAGATCTCGCCGTCTTTAACATCAATAGATACTTTTTCTCCCAGCTTTACTTCCCCTGCAACTATTTTTAGAGACAAGGGATCTAGAACTTTTCGCTGTATCACCCTTCGCAGAGGACGGGCTCCAAGATTTGGGTCAAAGCCCTGCTCTACAAGAAGCTCTTTCGCTTTTTCTGCAACGGCGATAGCAATGCCTTTCTTACCAAGGCGTTCTGCAACTTTTGCGAGTTCTAATTCCACAATCTTTTTGATTTCTTCTTTCGCAAGATAGTTAAAGATGATTATTTCATCTATCCTGTTTAAAAACTCGGGGCGAAACTCTTCTTTTAAGGCAGACATAACCTTGTCTTGCACCGCGGCCTTCTTGTCTTCTTTGCGTTCTGCCAAGAATCCCAAGGGATTCATTTCCGCAATGAACTGAGACCCCACATTAGAAGTCATGATCACAATGGCGTTTTTGAACGAGGCAACCCTTCCTTTGGCATCAGTTAATCTTCCGTCTTCCATAATCTGCAAGAGCACGTTGAACACTTCGGGATGCGCCTTTTCAATCTCATCAAACAGGATAACGCTGTACGGGCGCCTTCTAATTTGCTCGGTCAGCTGACCTCCCTCTTCATACCCCACATATCCTGGGGGCGAACCCAACATGCGGGACGTGGTGTGCTTTTCCATATACTCTGACATATCAAGACGTATGAGCGCGTTCTGATCATTAAACAAGAATTCGGCCAACGCTTTGGCGGTTTCTGTTTTCCCCACTCCGGTAGGACCCAAGAACAAGAACGACCCCAACGGCCTATTCTCTTCTGAAAGCCCTGCCCGATTTCTCCGTATTGCGTTGGATATTGCCAAAAGCGCCTCTTCCTGTCCAATAACCCTCTTTCTCAAGGCATCTTCCATTTTCTCTAATTTCTGTGCCTCTTCTTCCATTAAGCGCATGACAGGAATACCGGTCCAGCGCGACACCACGTTTGCAACATCTTCTTCTGTGACCTCCTCTTTGAGTATTGGGTTGGATTTCTGGAATCGCGCCAGCTTCTTTTCTTCTGCTCGCAATTGTTTTAAGAGATCTGGAATGGTGCCGTACTTTAACTCGGCTAACTTTTGGAGATTTGCCTTTGATTGTTCTCGCTCCACCTGGAATCTCGCCTCTTCCAGCTCTTTTTTAAAGTCCTTTATTTTCATAATAACGTCCTTCTCTGACTTCCACTTTGCCTCAATGCCTTTTGCTTTTTCTTGAAGGTCGGCTAAAGAACGAGTTATGCCTTTCACCTTTTTCTCCTGGCTCTTTTCTGACTTTAACGCCTCCTTTTCAATTTCCAGCTTCTGAATCTCGCGCTTTAAAGAATCCAGCTCGGCGGGTTGCGATTCCATATCCAAGCGCAAAGCGCTCATGGCTTCGTCCATAAGGTCCACTGCCTTGTCTGGCAAGAACCTATCTGAAATATATCTGGCAGCTAAGTTTGCCGCGGCAACCAGGGCAGAATCTTTTACCTTCACCCCATGATGCAACTCGTACTTTTCTTTAATGCCGCGCAAAATGGAAACCGTGTCTTCAATAGAAGGCTCTACGACAAGAATGGGCTGGAAGCGGCGCTCTAAGGCCGGATCCTTTTCAATATACTTTTGATACTCTTTCAGTGTGGTGGCTCCAATGGCACGCAATTCGCCTCTTGCAAGTGCAGGCTTTAAAAGATTGGAGGCGTCAATCGCTCCTTCTGCGGCTCCGGCTCCCACTAAAGTGTGGAGCTCGTCTATGAAGAGAACATACTTTCCCGCAGCTCTCTCCATTTCTTTGAGCAACGCCTTCACCCTGTCTTCAAACTCCCCCCTGTACTTGGTGCCTGCAACCAGGGAACCTAAATCCAAGGCAATAAGTTCTTTATCTTTTAAGCTCTCTGGCACGTCTCCCTTCACTATTTTCTGGGCCAGTCCTTCCACCACTGCTGTTTTCCCGACCCCTGCTTCGCCTATAAGCACGGGGTTATTTTTGGTTCTCCGTGTCAGCACCTGCATTAATCTCCGAATCTCGTTCTCCCTTCCTATAACCGGATCAAGCTTTCCCTGGCGAGCCAATCTTGTAAGGTTGCGGGCGTATTTTTCCACCACCTGGTATTTTGACTCTGGGGTTGGGTCGGTAATACGGACTCCTCCCCTTATTTGCGCTAGCACCTTTAACGCCGTCTCATAATCCAGCTTTTTGAACTCTAATTCCGTGTCCGTGCTTCCCGTGTTTATAAAAGATGTGTGGTCCAGTAATTCTTTTGCCGCAGAAGGGCTATCAAGCAGAGCAAGGAACAAGTGTTCTACTGACACATACTCGTCTCCCATTTTCCCTGCTTCCTGGCGAGCCCTTTCCAAGGTCTTTGCAAGGTCTTGGGTAAGATAGAACTGGCCAAGGGGATTGGGTGCGGCAACTACCGGGAGCTTTTCTAAATGTATTTCTACCTTCTTTCTTAACCCTTCCACATCTGCCCCTATTTTCTGGAGCAATGTTAAAACCACACTGTCTTCTTGGGAAAGCAAAGCGTACAAGAGATGCAGGGCATCTACTTGCTGCTGCCCTCTTTCCTGCGCGCTATTCTGCGCCTGAAACAGGGCTTCTTGCGCTTTATGCGTAAAATTTCCTCCTCCGTTCATGGCTTTAATCTAGCATAAAAACAGGGAAAAGAAAAGGGGGCAAGGCACCCCTTATTCGCTCCGCTCGCCTAAGGTTACCTGCAGGATTTTCTCCTGCCCGTCTCTAAGAATCTTTACAACCACCGTATCTTTGGGATTATACTTTTGGATAAGCTTTGCCAAGGAATTCTCGGGAGTAACACGCTCTCCGTTAAATTCAAGGATAATGTCTCCCTCGAGCATCCCAGCTTGCTGGGCGCCAGACCCAGGCGTCACCGCGGGGGTAGCGCTGTCTCCTTTCTCAATCAAAGCCCCATAGGTAACTGGCAAATTCCGATCTTTGGCAACCGCATCAGTGATAAGGGCATAGCGCACTCCAAGGAACGGATACGTAATCTTCCCTACTGCCCGTACCTGCTCAATGTCCCGCTTCACCTTGTTTATGGGAACCGCAAAGCCAATGTTTTGGGCGTCTAACACCGTTGCGGTATTAATACCAATCACCTCTCCTGCGAGATTCAGCAAAGGACCCCCCGAATTCCCCTTGTTAATGGCAGCGTCCGTTTGGATAACGTCTTCTATGGTCTCCACAAAATTCGCCCCCCCAGAAGCGGTAATGGTTCTTCCAAGGCCCGAGATGACGCCCACCGAAACCGTATTGCGAAACTCTCCCAAGGCGTTGCCAATAGCAATGACAGACTGCCCTATTTGAAGCGTACCTGCATCCCCGAGCTTTACTGGCACAAAAGGCCTTGCCGTGAATGCGCCTGACTGATCAACTATTTGCTCCTGGTCTATTTTCAATATGGCCAAGTCCTGCAGGGGATCTTTTGCAAGTACTTTCGCCGGATACGATTTCCCGTCGTTGGTAAACACAGTATAGTCTGCATCCTCGTCTAACACCACATGCTTGTTCGTCACCACAAAGCCGTCTACAGAGACAATAAATCCAGATCCCCCTCCGACTTCTTTTTTCTCTGTTCCCTTCTGGCGGTATTGGGGAACCTGCAGCCGGAACGGAGATCTCTGCCCAAAGAATTCTTCAAAAGGATTTGTGAAGTATTGCTCAATAATAGGGACGTCCTTGGTGATAATAATACTAACTACAGAAGGAAATACCAGTTTCACAGCGTCGATAATCTTTTGCTCCTGGGTGGTCTGGGGAACATATTCTTTGACTCCACCTTCTTGCCCTATATTTACCTTGGGGGCAATGCCCACAAGATTCTCCTTGAGGTATTCAAACGCCACTCCGCCTGCCAGACCTGAAACCAAAGAAATGCACACAACTGCGGGCAGGAGCCAGGACATCTCTTTTCTTTTAATGGTCTTTAAAAACTTCTGAAAAGAAGACGTTGTTTTTGAAAAAGTATCCATACCGATATTTTACAAACTTCTGCGCAGTTGTTCAACTGTAAGAATAAACATCTTCATAACCTTCTGAATTTCGTCCTGGGTGGTGTTTTTCCCCAGCGTCATTCGCACTCCCCAAGATGCTTCCTCTAAAGAATACCCAAGAGCCAAGAGTACGTGGGAGGGTTCCTGATTTTTTTCAGAACACGCAGACCCGCTGGATACCGCAATCCCTTTCTGGTCTAGAGAAACAACCATATCCCTACCCTCTACTCCTTGCACCCGCACATGCACATTATTAGGCAGTCTGCTCGTTTTGGATCCTGTAAGCTCAACTCCCTTCACGTTTTTCAGTATGCCTCGTATAAGCAGATCTCTCAACTGGCGAATTTTAATAGCTTGTATTTTGGACTTGGGATTCTGCACTTCCTGTACTGCTGCTCCCATTCCTACGATTGCCGCAACGTTCTCGGTGCCAGACCGCATCCCTTGTTCCTGGCCTCCTCCATAAATCAAGGGCGCAATGGATATTCCGTCTTTCACATACAGCGCCCCTGCTCCCTTAGGGCCGTAGATTTTATGCGAACTCATAGTCAGAAGATTCACTTTTAATTTTTGCGCATCGCAGCTAAGAAACTGAACTGCCTGGACCGCGTCGGTGTGAAAAACAATTTTTAGTTTTTGGTTTTTAGTTTTTAGTTCCCTAATCATCTCGCCAATTTCTGCAATTGGCTGCACAGTCCCAATCTCACTATTTGCATACATAATAGACACAAGCACTGTGTTTTCTTTCACTGCGTTTTTTACATCCTCAACCCGCACAATACCCTCCTTATCAACTGGGATATAGGTTACCTCCGCCAGTCCTTCTTGTTCTAACAGCACGAGCGAAGAAAGAACTGACTCGTGTTCAATCTGGGAAGTGATGATATGAACCCTCTCTTTTTTCTTACTCCCTGCCAAAGCCCGCACCAAACCTTGAATAGCAAGGTTATTCGCTTCGGTTGCTCCTGAGGTGAAGACAATCTCCTGTGGCCGCGCATTCAGAAAAGATGAGACAATCCCTCGCGCCTCTTCTATTGCCACTCGTGCAAACTGCCCAAAAGAATGCGCCGAGGATGCGTTTCCAAACGCGTTCTTAAAATACGGCATCATTGCCGCTAACACCTTGCGGTCAATGGGCGTAGATGATGCGTAATCAAGATAAATCCTTTTTTTCATGAGATTTCCCCTTTTTCTTATTAGCGAGGTGGTCAAAACGATATTTGAATAAATCCGTCCTAATGGGACCAATAAAAGTCATATACATTTCTGCCAAGAAATATTGCGTTATGATTTTCTTCATGTCCTCTTCTGCGCGCCTGGGAGAAGCATAAAAATACAGAGAGGGAATAAATCCGAATTTTCCCTCCTTTGCGGCAGCCCTCACGTAAAAGAGATCTTCCCCTAATTTCATAGTTTCGTCAAACCCTCCTATCTTTTCATGGAGCGCGCGCTTTATAACAATGCAGTTCGTTGCGTGAGGGTAGAACCGTTCTGTTGCCTTGAAGTACAAAGTATACAGCTTTTCAAAAACTCGGTATATTTTTTTCTTGCCCGGGAGTTTCATGGCGCACCCTGCAACGTCAAGCTTTCTCCTGTCGAACTCGCGCAAGAAGCGCTCCACAAAATGCGGGGGCAGCAACGCATCGGAATCTACAAAAAACAGCACATCTCCTTTTGCCACCTTGGCCCCCTCGTTTCTTCCCTTACCGGGCAGCCCGCCTGGAGTAACCTTGCACCCGTGCGCCTTTGCAATCTGCACTGTCCTGTCTTTGGAACCTGCATCTGCAACAATAATCTCCATGTCTTTGAACTTCTGGCTATGGATAGATTCCAATAACTTAGGAAGATATTCTTCCTCATTAAGCGTAGGTATGACAATGCTTATCATGCTTGTTTTTCAAGAATAAATAATACGTGGCGTGTAATAAAATGCTTGGTTTCTTTTTTGAACGTCATCTTGAGAGAAAACTTCTTGAAAATATCTTCCCATTCTGTGACGCGCCTGTAATGAAAGGGCATATTCATCTTAAGGGGATCAGCAAGAAAGAACGGGGAGTTTGCAATCCAATCGTTGAGTCCACAGAGAAATTTTTCAAACGGATTGCGGAACGTATCTTCAAAGATGATAATCCGTTTCCCGCTTACCCTAATGGCTTCTCGCAAGACCTGGATCTGATCTTCACAATGGTGGAGAACAAACACGAGCAGGGAAACATCGAAGAAAGAATCAGAAAAAGGCATATGCTTACCGTCATACAGGCGCAAAGGAAAACTTGTCCGATTCATATCGGAAACGTCAAGCAATGTAACGCTTGCGCTCCGGGATTTACTGACATTCTCTCCTATCCATCCGCCCCCTGCCCCTATATCAAGCACACGGTCTCCCGTATAAATGAAGGGTTTAAATTCTTTTGTGATAAGCGGCGCCCACCAAACCCTCCCTCCGTAATTCAATATTTTCTCAAGTAATGGCACCCTCATAGATTTTCTACGAATATCTTTCTTACTTCTTCCCACATTGCGGGGCGCCCCTGCTTCTCTTTCATCCAGTACCACCACTCTCCTCCCCACAGGTAAAAGGTGGCTAAGCCCGTACGCTTTGCAAATTCTATGTTCTCTCTAAATAATTCAGGGTTCATGGTCTTCTCTTGTTCTTCCAAGGACAAGTCATACAGCAAGGAAGGTCCCCACGGCTCTGCCTGCAACTCTACTCCTATGACGTTCTTCTTAAAGAATGTGCTGATGAACTGCGCCTTTCTCCAGTAAAAGACTGGGGGCAAGGGGTAATCAACAGAAATACCCAACTGACTCACCCATGCCTTTTGGTATAAGGTTACCCCCACAACGTCTCCATGCGTTGCAGCTCCAGTCCAGAACGATCCCTCTCCGCTTTCTGAAACAACCACGGGATGCCTGGTATCTAATGAGCGTACTAGATTCACTTCTTTTTTCAAGAAGTCTCCATGGGCAAAAGCGCATTCCCCAAAAGGAAAGAAAGGTTCGTTTTCCACTTGCCAGCCCCACACAGCTTCAGAATCTTTGTATCGAGACACGATTCCCTCAAGCATTGCCAGCATCGCAATTTCGTGATCTTTCTTTCCCAGTTCTTTTACCCATTGGGGGATATGGCACTCTGGCCACCGCGGAGTCTTCATACCTATGGCAAAAAGAATCTTTGCGTTCCTTTTCTCCGCTTCTCTCACCTGCCAATCCACATCATCAAAAAACAGGCCAGGCCCCTCTCCTTCAATAAAATCCCAATGAACCGCTATCTTCAGGTATTTTGCTCCAAGGTCATCTAACAACGCAAGGTATGTTTCTTTCCAATCTAACCCAAGATTAATAGCGTGCTTTTGGGAAAAGTTCACGCCCCAAGTCATGCGTTGTGCCCGCGGCGCTTCCCCTACGAACAAGAACAAGAAAAAAGCTAAGAAAAAGGATGCAAAGCCCCAAAGAGCGTACCGGGTCTTCTTGCTCATTGCTTATGATTATTCAACGCTTGCGCGATCATGGCACCAATATTCTTGGCTCCTTCTTTCTCAATTTCAATGAATCCTTGCATGGCAGCTTCCGCAAAAATTCCCTTACGCACGAAATCGGCCAGCCACTGATGGCATATAACAGGAGAAAGCTGATCAAGCCCTGCGCCAACATACAGCAGCCACTTTCTGTTCTGAACCTCCTGGGATCCAATGGGAGGAGCTATGAGAATAGGAATGCCAAGGCCTGCGTAGAAAGAAAGCTCCGAGGGCTTGGTCCAGAGAATATCGGTCTTCTCTAGCGTTTCTTCAAACTGTTCAAATGCCTTCTGCTTGGTCATGGCGTACACGATACGCATGCTTTTGCCCAAAAACTTTGTGAGACCTCTCTCTTCTATATTTCTTTTCCAGTATTCTGCTACTTCCTTTCTCGTTCCCGCAACAAGATTAAGCTCAAATTCCTTGCGTTCAAACAGAGGACCTATGCCTTCAAGAATTTCTGACCCCAATTCCTTATAAGCTCCGGCTCCTCCCACCGCAAAGGTCAGCCTGCACGGGGCAGGCTTTTTGAGCAAAGGAGGAACTGCTCCTAAATATCGTTTCACCACATCAGCATACTTTGAAAGATACGCGCGCTCTGGATCCAGTCTGGAAAGGCGATAACCAAGATTCTGTTTTGCCTTTAGTAATCCTTTGCCCAGCAAGCGTTCTGGCAAAGGAAATCCAGTCAAAAATATCTTTGCCGAGGGCACGCCATAGGATTTCAAGCGCTCTACCACCCGTTCCGTAGGGGCGCAATACACAATCTTACTTTTTGCAGGGCGCAAAGGAGCCCACGACCTTGCCACGTCTGAATCTGTCTCCACAAGCAGAATAGGTCCCTTGTATCCCCAATGCTCTGCCATAAACGCAATGACAGAAAACGTAGTGACCAAGGGTATGGGATTTTTATTCAGCAGAGATATAAAATGCTTGCCCCAGTTTCTCTCTTGGAGCAATCGGTATATCTGGCGCAACTGCATCGTGGGAGGCTCTATGCCCTGGGTTTTGGGATAAAACTCTTTGATTTCCTGGAACTGGTCAATAAAAAGCGAAAACACAAGGTCTCCTATGACAGGAACCTTCTTAAAACGCGATACAATTTCATAGAGCGTCCGTATTTCCTTCCAAAGAAGCTTGTCTAACGCAGGAATACCTGGGTACGAATCAACATTCACAATGCGCTTTTTGAACGCAAAAGACCGCAGGGCAGAAGCAGCCCTCTGGTGCCCGTATCCCATATCCACCGCAACCACCCACGCTTTTTGAGTTCTCCTTACCATACGTATACATTATAATACCATGATTTCTGGGTTAGAATAAAAATTCCTGCTCTGACTTGAACTTGCGCAAGAGAAAGAACAAGGGAACATACAAGACAAGAAGCCACACAGGAGAAACATTCTCTAGTACAAGCTGTGAGAAAGGAAGTTTCCCAAAAAACTCCATGATAAAATTAAAGTAGGCAAGAAGAAAAAACACAGGAAAAGAGAGAATAACTCCCAAGAAAGAAACCACTGCTCCTGCTATAAGAAACACGAAGCCCAAACCAATAAGCAAGGGGATAACAGGCAACACAAGAATATTTGTCAAAATCCCTGCCACGGAAACATACCCAAAGTTGTATATGAGAATGGGGAGCGTAAATACCTGGGCTGAAAAGTTCATAGCCACCATATCCCGTATGCCAAATGTTTCAGGAACCTTCTCTAAAACCTTCTTGAAGAAACCAAACGATACAATAATGCCAAAAACCGCAAGGCAAGAAAGCTGAAACCCCACATCATACAGCAATAGCAGTGGATTCTGCACAAGCATAAGAGTTGCGGCAAACACGAGAAGGCGCAAAGAATCCTGTGATCTTCCCATGTATTGTCCCAGGAACAATATGCTACCCATAATTCCCGCCCTTACTGCAGACGCCTCTGCTCCAGAAAGAATGATGAATACGGCAATAAGAATTGCACAGAGCAGTATCGCCTGCTTTCTCCAAAGCCCCACTCCCAAAAGAAAGGACATTAACATAGCAACTAAGATAACCACGTGCTGCCCGGAAATTGCGATAATATGGCGCAACCCTGTCTTATTAAGCGCATCTTTCATGTCCTGCGTTAACCTGCTTTGATCCCCCAATACCATAGCCCCCAGAATAATGCTTTCTGGAGGAGAAAGTTGTTGAAATAGAACTTCTCTCAACCTGTGTTTCACGGTTATAATCTTGCTGTATACAAGAGAAAGAATATTGGGATATTCTTCCCTTTCTACAATCTCTATTTCAGGATAGCTCATCAACGCATAGATTCCTTTTACCTCAAGGTACTTGCCATAATCAAAATCATCAAACACAGGAGGTTTATCTAACATGCCTACAATTCTCACTACATCACCGTACTGGTATTCTGAAAAACGCTCTGTGGTCACCAGCACGTTTTCTGCTTTTACCCCCCGGGGGCGCACCACAAGCTGAACATTCTTTTCTTTAATATCGGGGTCTTTCACGACCCTTCCCTCAAACACCGCTTCTTTGCCGTATGTTTCAAAAAATGCATTAGACGCGTCTTTCCCCCAAACCACAGAAAAAACAAAAACGCCGGCAATGTACGCCAGGCAAAACAACAAGACAATGCGCGAGGGAGACAAGGAAAAATTCATGCGTCTAGTATAACATTGATGCCCTCCCTAGCCCACATCAATAATATGCTGCAGCAATGGTTTGATGTAAATCAAATCTTGAATTTAGTGCGCAAAAAATCCGGATTTTCTATTTGTTCGGCGACAATCAGTTGAATTTCTTTAGATGTAAATCCAAAAAAATCCTTTAAAAGTTCAGTTTCTGCTCTGCAATCGAATGGATGAATCCATACGCTTTCTTGAAGCTTGTAAAACTGAAGTCGTTTCAAAAATCCTCGAAGCGCTTCTCGTTTAACTTTATGACGATCACTGATATCAAAAATGATAATCCGCCATTTTCCATCCCATTTTTTCGGTCTTTGAATATTCAAACTGTTAATCTGGAATTTCCCTGCTTTTGTCTTTCCTCCCTCGGAGAGAGAAATGTAAAGTTGATTGTTGCGTTCCCGAAAGACAATTAAACCTTCTTTGCGCAGGCGATAAAAGGTATTTGCTACGCTTTGTTTATTGTATTGCTTCCTTTTATAAAACGATTGCAAAATATTATACAAAAAATAAGGTGAAGTCGCAGCAATAGCAACCATACCCCCGACTACAAGCCATGAAAGAATATCCTTAATAATTTCCCCCTTTCGCGCCATTGTCTTTAGTATACATCAATTTGTTGCTGCAGCAATGGTTTGATGTATATATCACATCCCACTTTCATTTTATATTCCCGGGCTGAAAAAGAAAACGCCCTCGGCTTGCAAACATGCGAAGCCGAGGGTCAAAGGCGCCGAGGTATTGGGAGTCCGAACTCTCAAGCTTTCAAATGTTTGAGAGTTGCTTGCTGACGACTAACCAACGACAGGCTTTGCCGAAGTAACCGCCAGACACGCTGAAGCTTTCGTTCCACCCGCCCTCGAAGCCATCAAGAGAGGCCACGACCACTTCGTCGTACGAATCCTTCCACTCAGAAGCGCCAAAGATCACGGGACCCTTTCTGTCGTTATTGGGGAACTTGGCCTTAAAGGGCTCTCGCGCATGGCCCCCAACGAGACGGTAGCCGAGTGCATTGGCCTTTCGCCTCGCCCTCTCCACATTGCAGACATAGCCCAGACGAACAAGCTTCACTTGGTACGTCTGTCTTCCCCTTAACTCGGGCCCGAGATACTCCCAGTTATAGGCGCTGTGTCCAGCAGAAAGAACAATAGCCAATGGATTCTTGTCGTTATCAATCTCAAGGTCAAACCACTTATCTTCTACGGGCACGACTATCTCATGAGTCGTCATGAGCTGTTCCTCCCTTTCCCGCTCAAGGCGGACTAAAATGTACTACACGGCATAAGATTTACCGCGTTCAAGAAACTATATACTATATTTTCTCCTACTTGTCAAACCCGGTCGCGATAACCGTAATCTTAACCTCGCCTTTCTTCAAGCTCCTGTCATACACCGCTCCAAAGATAATGGCGGCAGAAGAATCCAACTGTTCTTTTATCTTCTGGGCGGCTTCATTCACTTCAGACAAACTCAAGTCGTTTCCTCCTGCAATATTGAAGAGCGCCCCGTGAGCTCCTTTAATAGACATATTTAGCAAAGGGGAATGCAAAGCTGCATTCAGCGCGTTTTCAATACGGTTCTCCCCTTTTGCCTTTCCTACCCCGAATACCGCCTGCCCGGCTGACTTCATGATGTTCTTTACGTCTGCAAAATCCACGTTAATAATGCCAGGAACCGTAATAAGGTCTGCTATGCCCTGCACTGCCTGGCGCAATATCTCGTCTGCTTGCCAGAACGCGGAAAGCACAGAAGTTTCTTCGTTGGTGGATTTTACGATTTGGTCGTTAGAAATAACTAAAAGCGTATCTACCTTTCCCTGAAGCTCTTGCAACGCGCGCTCGGCCAGCCTCATTCTCCAGGCACCCTCAAAAGAAAATGGCTTTGTCACCACTGCAACAGTCAGGGCTTTCTGGCTGCGCGCAATGTCTGCAATCACGGGAATAGCTCCTCCTCCGGTTCCCCCTCCAAGTCCTGCGGCCAAAAATACCATATCGGCTCCCTTGAGAGCGAGGCTCAATTCTTCCTTGCTTTCCAGGGCCGCCTTTCTTCCAAGCTCCGGGCTCATGCCAGCTCCCAGCCCTCTTGTGCTTTCTTTCCCAATGCGTATTTTCTTGTGGGCCTTGATTTTCTTTAAATCCTGCGCGTCGGTGTTGGCGGCAATAAGCTCAATACCCTTTATCTTGCAGGTCACCATGCGATCAATGGCGTTTCCTCCCCCTCCCCCTATGCCTATAACCTTAATGACTGTTTTGGAATTCATACTTCAATACTACTAAGGAATGAATGTTTTGAACACCCTTCTCACTTTATTCCAAAATCCTGATGCAAATATACCACTAGGCGCTCCTCCTCCAGAATCCGCAGAGGAAACGATCAACCCCATGACTGAAAGAAGTTCTGGCTTTGCTTCAGACACGAGCACTCCGTGGGGAACGCCCATGCGCGAAGGAAGTTTAAGCTCCTTTTTTGCAAAATCCACCAATCGAGGGAGCTTCGCCCCTCCTCCCACAAACACAAGGCCTGCTGGAAGCAATCCCTGTTTGCCTATCTTCTTGAGTTCCTTGCTCACGAGCTGCAGAATCTCTTTCACCCGAGCTTCAATAATATGGGTGACAAATGACATAGAAAAACTCACGGTTTCCCCGTCTGGCCTCTGTACTTTTTCCGTTTTCTTTCCCCGAGATCCCATGCAAGAACCAAACTCGGTTTTGATGAGCTCGGCTACATCATGATCGCACCTAACCCCAATAGCAATGTCGTTGGTAATATTGTCTGACCCAATGGGAAACACCGCAGTATGGATAAGGTCTCCTTCGGAATATACGGCAAGGCCGCAGGTTCCAGCTCCAATATCTACAAGCGCAACTCCCAACTCCCTGTCCTGCAGAGTCAATACTGTTGCGGCAGCTGCCAAGGGAGAGGGCACGGTATCTATTATTTCAAGGTCTGCGGCAAGCACCGCCTGGGTGAGATTTTTGAGGTACGGGGTAAAGCAACATATGGCAAGAACGTCCGCTTCCAAACGTATACCACGCATGCCTATGGGCTCTTTGATTCCGGCTACGCCGTCTACAATAAATTGCTGGGGGAATATATCCAATATTTCAGTGTTGGAGCGCAAAGAAAAGGCTTGCGCCGCGCTCAATACCCGATCTACGTCTTCCTGGGAAATGTTGCCGTCAGCCCGGGAAACCGCAACAATGCCGTGCGAAGAGGCAACAAACAAATGACTCCCTCCAAGGGTGACGCTAACCTCTTTCACGCGAGAACCACTCATCTGCTCTATTTTCTGCTTTACAAAAAGAATCTGCTTGGTGGTTTCCTCGGGGTTCACAACGGCCCCCTTTCTAACTCCGGCTGAACGCTGCTCGGCTAATCCCAACACCTCAACGTCCCCTGAATCTTCAAGGACTTTAGCAACCATCATTTTGATAGAGTGGGTTCCAATGTCTAGCGCCGCTATAGTATGTGGCTTCATGGTTCAGTAATATTCACCATGACCCTGAGCGAAGTCGAATGGGTCATGAAACTAATGAAAGATACTTCTCTTCTTTTTGAGACATCTTTTTGAAATCTGCGTCTTTCTCATGATCATACCCAACAAGATGCAAAAGCCCATGGATAAAAATTCTAGTTAACTCCGCTTTAAACGTTATACCATATTTTCTAGCATCTTTCCTAATGACAGCCGGGCACAACACAAGCTCTCCCAAACCCAGCTCTTCTTGCGCAAAAGACAGCACATTCGTTGGTTTATCCTTGCCCCGATACACCCTATTGAGCTCTTGCATTTTAGGTTCCTTAAGAAACACAACAGAAAGGTCAAGGTGGCCCTTGCGTTCTTTGCCCAGGATTGTTTTCCCTATTTTTTTCAGGGTGTTCACGTACTGCAGGCCTCCACTTAGATTCTTTATCTCAATCATAGCAATGCTTTATTCTATCTTCTGCAAGCCCGCTTGACAATCTCCTTTGAAAAAAATAAGGTAAAGTAATTTGATCTTTTGAGGAGGACCACTTGGGACGAGCAACACCAGAAGAACGCGCCATCGTCAGCCAGATAAAACGCTTCGCGTGTGGGGCGGCGATCCGGCCAGAATCGAGCCAAAGTAGCCTCATGCTGTTTCCGAAAAGGGTGTCTGCTTCTCCGCATCACATGGGAAGATGACACATCCACACATTCAACCCGCAAAGGAGCCCCCGCTTGCTGAAAGCAGGGGGCCTTTTCTTTTCTCCTGAATTTCCGTAAGCTAAAGCCGATGGAACGCCTCGTCCTATTTACTGCTGCAATAACCGTATACAGCATCCTTTTTGCGGGATCACTTATGTTCTGGCACGGCAAATTTCAGGCGTCCCTTGTTCCTCTGGACCCAGAGGGAGATGCAATAACCTTGTTATTCGCGGGGGACATTATGCTAGACCGCGGCGTAGAGTTTTACATCAGACAACATAACGATTGGAGGTGGCCGTTCCTACGCATTGCAGACACCTTGCAAAAAGCAGATCTTGTTTTTGGAAATCTAGAAAGCGTCATCTCCAACAAAGGACAAAACCTTGGAAGCATATACTCTTTCCGCGCAGACCCCAAAGCAATTGAAGGGCTTATGTTTGCTGGATTTGATGTTGTTTCTGTTGCGAATAATCATAGTTTAGATTATGGGCCAGAAGCATTTCTGGACTCTCTGGCACGCCTCAAAGAAGCAGAAATCGCTTATGTTGGAGGAGGCGCAGATAAAGAAAGAGTTTATTCTCCTGTTATAAAAGAAGTGAGGGGGACAAAGATAGGGTTTCTTGGGTATACCAATCTTGGTTCTCCCCTGTGGCAAGCAACAGAAAACACTCCTGGCATAGCTTGGGTAGACGAAGGAACTCTTCCCAAATTTCAAGAAGGCATACGAGCGGCGAAACAACAATCAGATATTCTTGTTGTTTCTGTGCATTTTGGAGAAGAATACCAAACGCAGCCGAATAAGACACAAGTACTCATTGCAAAGAGCGCGATTGATGCTGGCGCCGATATTGTTATAGGGCACCATCCTCACGTGGTTCAGCCCGTTGAACAATACAAAAACGGCTGGATTACCTGGAGTTTGGGAAACCTTGTCTTTGACCAAGGATTCTCCCCAGAAACCATGCGGGGGTTGCTTCTCGAAGTCACGGTGAAAGAAAAACAAATCACGCAGGTTGTTCCCCGCGTGATCCGCTTAAATTCCTTTTTCCAACCCGAACTCAAATAGAAATTAAGGAGAAACAATGCTGAAATAGTTATCACTGTTATCTAAAAGTGTATATGTTGGAGCTGGCTCTCTGATAATAATTCTGTAATCATCTCGCGAAGCAATGCCTAAGGGCACTATCCAAGAATGTCTTTGAAGACTTACCGCGACATTTGTAAGAATAGGCCCGTCCGAATCTGGAAGCCCAAGCTCAATTTGAACAATCTTATCGGTAGAGCCCGAGAACTTCCAAGCAATATCATATATCTGCCCAGCTACAAGCTTTTCTCCCCCATTCGGAGAAAGAACAGTGATGGATGGAGACGCTACTACTGGAGATACCGTAACCGTTGTTGAAGCCGTATTCTTCGTTTCATCGGATTCGTTCACGTGATTATCTGCATCCACTACAAACTTTATAGTATGGACACCCTCAATAGCAGTCCAGGTAAACTGCGAATTGCCCTCCATCGTTGTTGAACTGCCAGAAACCCCGGAATGAGAACCGTAGCCAGTCTGTACGTCGTCAACAAACCATTTAATGTTAAATATGCCCGTTGTGACGGGCCCCTTGTTGCCAACTCCGCTATCAAAGAAAACTTGATCGCCAGTCTTAATGACTCCTGTAGTGTTCGGAGTTGTAATTGGCGTAGGATAGAGGTCTGATCTTCCAAGGATTATTGTGATTGTTCTTGTTTCAGTCCATTGGCCGTTGACTAAGGCGCGAATCCAAACAGATACATTCCCCTCTTGAAATTTTGAATAAGAAGATTCGCTGGGCCAGACCGCAAACTCTCCATTTGAACTTAGACTATTAAGATTATCATGCACCGATGAACCGTTCTGAAAGAATTGATAGCGATAGGCCGTTGCCCCCACAATTGGCTTCACCTTAAACATGTAGCCATGAGGATACCCATAATTCAGAACTTGTCCATTTGCCGGATACACCATTTCTGGCGCGGAATACGATACAGGGGTTATTGCCGAAACAATGCTGAAATAATTATCACTTTGGTCCATTGTGCCAGAACAATTCTTGTCGCCTATTACCTGGATTTTGTAATTATCCCCAATGGGAATAACTGATGATACGTAAAAAGAATATTTTCCCAAGGAAGCGGGAATGGGAGTATTATTCCCGCCATAAGCAGAACCATTATTTGAAGGGTTAAAAAGCGTAACGCTGACATTGCAAGTGCTTGGCAAGGAATAATTATTCCAAGTTACATCATAAGTATTCCCAACTGCCCACTGTTCTCCTCCGTTGGGAGAAAGAACGGTGATGGAAGGTTGGGTTACGCCTAGGGCCTGCTGAACGAATACCTCGTTAGAGGGATAGCAAGTGATAGAACTGCAAGCTTGAATCTGGAAATAGTTATCTTGAGTGGCGAGTGCGGTTGCGGTATAGCTCAATCCTCCAACTCCAGCTATTGCTGCGCCATATGCTTCGTTTTGAGAATGTTTATTATACACATTATATTTCATGGCCCCTTGAACATTCGTCCAGGTTAATGGAACCTGTATAGCAGAACCCTGGGTAATAATTGTCCCCAAAGTAAGCACAGGGCTAGTCTGGGTCACAATCGTTGGAGGAATCACCGTAACAGGTGAAGTTACAGGCTGAACCGCAGATGCTGAACATCCGTATAAAGCATTGAGTTTTGCTCTTGTGCCTTTTCCCACAAACCCTGTGCCAAACTTTAAGCCAAAAGGAGTAAGAATCTCGCTCGCGTATTTCTGCTGAAACCCAACCACAACCGAAGCTGTCATTTCATCAAAGATACCGTCATATCCTTTAAACTCCCATTGAGAAGCGCCATCCTTTGCAAGAGCGGTTTGGAGAGCAACCACCTCGCTTCCATTGTCTCCAAAACGCAGGTTGGAGTTGAAAGTATGGCACCAAGCCGCTGGCTGGCCTTGAGTTGTTGTAAGCTGCTGCTGAAGTTGAAGGATCTGCGCCTTTAATTGAGCGATCAGGGCCATAAGCTCCTCAACAGTAGCAGCCTGCGCTGGTTGCGCGTTTGCGAAAAATCCTCCGGCTAAAATTCCGAGAAACGCAATAACGAAAACTAATTTTTTGAAACTCATACTATAGAAATGATAAAATATTATTCAAAACTCGACTAATTTCATCGTACCCCCCCCCTACTGTAACGTCAATAGTTCTTTCACAATTTTGCTAACAAGATTCCCGTCGGCTTTGCCCCTGGTTTGCGGAGCCAATACTCCCATAACTTTTCCAAAATCCTGCGGGCCAGCAGCTCTGACCTTCGCAATCACGTCTTTCACAAGCTGCCGTATCTCATCTTCTGACAATTGCGTTGGAAGGTATGGAAGCAATATCTCCATTTCTTGTCTCTCTTTTTCTGCCTGCTCTTTTCTCCCTCCTTTCTCAAAACCCTCGGCAGCTTCCCTCCTCTTTTTTACCTCTGAAGATACCGCATCTTGAACTTCTTGAAGAGAAAGCTCGCTCTTTGCTTGAAGTTCCTGCTCTGAAAGATTGGGCTCTGCCTTACTCATCTTATACCTCTTTTCTTTTTCCTTATTTGAAACCGCAGCCAAAAGCATACGCAACGTTCCTGTGCGGAGCTCATTTTTCTTGAGCATTGACTGCTTTAAATCTTCTTGGATGCTTTGGCGTGAAAACATGTAAACTAAGTTCTTCCTCTTCGAGATGCTGGTTCTTTCCCTAGCTTCTTTTGTTTTTCAAGCTCTTTATTCTTTACAATCCTCCGCAAAGTGATAGCACGCATTAGTTCCTTTGATTTCTCGCGCCTCTTAAACATGCGCTGCTTGGCGCCTTTTAAAATGCCGCTCTCTTTCAAGCGTTTCGTGAAACGTCGGATGAGAGACTGATTTGTCTCTCGTTCATTTTTTCTTATTTCAAACTTCGTGTTCATAGTTTGTTATTTCGCAATATCGGCCAGAAGATGGAGATGGATATGGTCTACAACCTGCCCCCCTTCCCTGCCTACGTTTATCTGCAGCTTGTACCCTTTCAAGTTATGCATCCTCGCGACCTTTTGGCTTGTTAATATTAATTCACCCATTAATTCCTTATCTTCAATCTCAACGTGGTCTACGGAATGAATATGCTTCTTGGGAATAATCAGGAGGTGTAAGGGAGCCTTTGGCTGAATATCGTGAAATACGAGAAACCTCTCATCTTCCAAGACAATGTCAGCTGGAATCTCTTTTCTCACAATTTTGCAAAAAAGGCAATCCATAAGAGTATAATCCGAATCTACGAATCGTATCCTAATCTACAAATACTACTTATTATTCGGGGCATTCGGATACATTCGTAAATTAGGATTTTCTAAGGCGTTGTTTCAACGCCTCCACCACCTTCTCCATTTTCACGGTTTCCTGCTCCCCAGTATCCATTTTGCGAATGACAATGGTATTGTCCAGCACTTCTCTCTGGCCAAGTATAAGAGTATACGCTACTTCAAGCTTATCTGCCCTGGCTAATTGGGTCCGTAAAGAATCTCTGCCCAAGGCCTCTGCGATGTTAATCTTCGCTTTTCTTAATTCCTCCAAGAGCTTTAAAGATTTCTTCTTTGGAAGATCTCCCAATTGCGCAAGAAAAACCTTGGGAGCCGGTTCCTCTGCTGCGGGAAGCTGTTTTTCTTTCATTAACGCAATAATGCGTTCTACTCCGGCAGCAGCTCCAACTGCTGGAATGTCCTTCCCTCCCATTAATCTTACTAAGGCGTCATACCTTCCCCCTCCAACAAGCGCGCTCCGTTGCACCGTCTGAGACCCCTCTTGATCCTGCTGAATTGAACCCTCAGAAAAAATCTCAAACACGGTCTTGGTATAATAGTCCAGCCCCCGCACAAGATAGGGATCTAAGTGATAGGGCAGATCTGCCTCGTCCAAAAACTCCAAAAGAGACTTGAAATGAGTCTTGCATTCTTCGCATAAGTGATCAATCACTTGGGGCGCCTGGGACTTTACCCGCTGGCACTTCTCTTCTTTGCAGTCCAAGACGCGCAAGGGATTTTCTTTTATTCTTCTCCTGCAGTCCGCGCACAAAGAATATTGCCTAGGGCGCAGAAAGTTCACCAAAACTTTCTTGTAATAGGGCCTACACTGGTAGTCGCCAATGCTGTTCACTTCAACCACCAAATGCCCAAACTTCAATTCCTTAAGAATGGTGTAGAAGATTTGGATTACCTGGGCGTCAATGGCGGCTGCTTGTTCTCCAAACACCTCAAAGTCAAACTGGTTGAATTGGCGGTATCTGCCAGCTTGCGGATGCTCGTAGCGGAACAAGGGTCCGTAGGTATACAGTTTTACTGGCTGGGGCCAAGAAAACATGCCGTGCTGAATGAATGCCCGTACAATGCCCGGAGTAAACTCGGGCCGCAGGGCAAGCGCGTCTCCCCCCTTGGTTTTAAAGGCATACATCTGCTTTTCTACGATATCCGTGGTGAGCCCCGTACCCTTTTCATAGAGTTCTGAATACTCCGCTATAGGGGTGTCTATTTTTGAGAACGCATAAAAATGGGCTATTTCATTCACTGCGTCCCAAATTCTTTTAAAATAGGGCTGGTCTTCTCCAAGCACGTCGTGCATGCCTTGAGGAGCCTGCAATCTCGATTTTTTTGCCATAGATTATTGTGGATTGACTAATTCTCCAAGCGCATCTAAAGAAAACACCTTCCAGAGCATTCTTCCTACAATATATTGGGTGTTAAGCGGGCCCCAGGACCGAGAATCGGAAGAAAATTCCCTATTATCCCCCAGCACAAAGTATTCGCCCTCTTTCAATTGAACCTTCACAGATCCTGGAGTTCGCAACGCCCCAAGATATTCTGCTTCGTCAAGCACAAACGCTTCCTGTGAGCTAGCATGGTATATCACCACCTTTCCGTCTTTGATTTCAATGGTTTCCCCCGGCAGCCCAACTATTCTTTTGATAAAGCGCTGGGAGGGATCGTACGGAAACTTTAGGACAATGACATCTGTACGTTCCGGGCTGCGGAACTTATACGACAGCTCGTCTACGATAAGGTAATCTCCGTTATGGAAATTGGGAACCATGGAATCTCCTTTTACTAAAAAGGGCTGGAATACGTACATTCGTAGGGGAACCACGATAAGCGCGGCTACAACCCCTATCTTTGCTAACTCCCATATAAAGGAAATAACGCCTCTCATACTTTGCCAGTATACCAGAATTTCATCTTTTTGCAAGATAAATGATATAATAGTGAAAACTCTGGCTTTTCTGAAGACGCGTAGGGCCCCACCGCAGTGGGGTAAAGCGCAAAGAAAAGATAGAGTTTGAACTATATGTTTCTAATTGTAGGACTCGGAAATCCGGGAAAAGAATATGATAATACCCCACATAATATGGGGTTTATGGCGTTGGATGAGTTTGCAAAAGCCAATGAGTTTCCACCTTTCAAACTTTCCAAAAAACATTCATCTCTCATCTCCGAGGGGATCCTTGGTCTCGCCAAGGTAGTACTAGTGAAACCCCAGACGTTTATGAACAACTCCGGCAAAGCCGTAAAGGCGCTTCTGCCTAAGCTTAGCTTAGGTACTCCTAAGCTAAGCTTAGGCAGACAAGAACTCGTGGTAATCCATGATGACATTGACATACCGCTTGGGAAAGTAAAAGTCTCAAAGGGATCGGGATCTGCGGGGCACAAAGGCGTAGGCTCCATTATTCAGTCTCTTGGAACAAAGGACTTTATAAGAATACGGATAGGCATTCAGCCAGAAAGGGGAAAACCAGCAAATGTTGAGGAGTTTGTACTAAGGCCCTTTCAAAAATCAGAGCTCCCTCTTTTGCAATCTGCTTTGCAAAACGCAATTCAAGCGCTTGCAAAACTATCTTCTTAACACTGCCATGGCAATGATAAAGAGATAACTCAAATTCTTGCTGCAGCAGAATCTTGATGCATATTGAAACAAGACGCCCTCTATGAAAATATGGGGGTTTTTGTTATACAAGAGTACGGATGCCAATAGCACATCCATCAAAAACAATTGAAAGAGTATTGATAGTTGGTATAACCCCATATTTTCTGGAAAAGGGCAACGTTTGGTTTGAAGAAAACTTCGCAAAAATAGTAGAGGCGCGGCAAACCCAGGTATTCTTTCAAGAAAACACGCTCTTGTTAGAAAAAAACCAGGAACACTCCTTATCCGAACTTTTAAGAAAACTAGACGAATTGGGATATGAGAAAGTTTTTGAGGTACGGGATCCCGGAGAATTCGTACATCTTGGAGGACACGTTGAGGTGTTCCCCATTAATTCATCGAACGCCATACGCATAGAATTCCTTGGGAACAAGATAGAAAGTATAGAACGGTTAGAGAAAAACGCAGACGAAGAAGTAGTAAAGAATATTTTAAAGAAACGTCTCAAATCCCAAAAATTATTTTCTGACATTAAAAACCTCAAGGAAGGGGAATACCTTGTGCACCTAGACCACGGGGTTGCGCAGTATACGGGCATGCAAGAACTCATGCCAGAACATCTCTACTATACATTAGAATATCTGGGGCAAGACAAACTCTTTGTTCCCGTGGGACTAGAACGGAAATTATCCAGGTACGTTGGTTTTGGAGAGCCGCACATCTCTAGGCTGGGCTCTCCTTTCTGGTCAAAAACAAAACGGAAGATAAAAGAAGAAGTAGAGAAACTTGCCCAGCAGCTCTTGGACCTATACGCGCAGCGAGAAGTCACTTCGCGCCTTCCCTACCAAGAACCGAGCCTGCTTTCAGAACACGTTGCCTCATCATTCCAGTACGAAGAAACTCCAGATCAAATACAGGCTCTCCAAGAAATTAATAAGGACTTGGAGCGCACAGAGCCCATGGACAGGCTCTTGTGCGGAGACGTTGGATTCGGGAAAACCGAGGTTGCCCTAAGAACCATGGTTCGCGCAGTAGAACAAGGGTATCAGGCAGCGCTCTTGGCCCCCACCACCATTCTCGCATACCAGCATTTCCAGAATTTCTCTGCGAGGTTAAAAAACCTACCCTTGCAAGTTGTCTTTCTCTCTCGTCTCCAAACACAAAAAGAGCAACATATAGCTCTAGAAAAAATACACACGGGAAAAGCAGATCTCATAGTATCCACCCATCGCCTTTTTTCTTCTGACGTACAGTTCAAGAATCTTGGCCTGCTGGTTATAGACGACGAACAGCGATTCGGGGTAAAACAGAAAGAAAAACTTAGGGAATTAAAAACCTCTCTGGACGTTCTCTCTTTATCTGCCACTCCGATCCCCCGCACCCTGTATATGTCTCTAGCTTCCTTGAAGAACATCAGCATCATACAAACTCCTCCCGAGGGAAGATTTCCTGTACGCATAGTAGTGCAGAAGAGAAACGAAAAGATTATACGGGAAGCCATAGAAAAAGAGCTTGCACGTAAAGGACAGATATATTACCTGCATAACCGCATTGGGACCATTGCATTAGTCAAAAAACATCTAGAGCGACTCGTTCCCAGCGCACGCATTGGCATAGTACATGGAAGATTACGAGAACGAGAACTCATACGCGTCATGGACGACTTTAAAGATAGAACGTATGATGTGCTGGTCGCAACCACTATTATTGAGAACGGCCTAGATCTTCCCAACGTAAACACTTTGGTTGTAGAAGACGCAACAAAACTCGGGCTTTCCCAGGCCTACCAGATACGGGGGCGGGTCGGGAGATCGCACACCGAGTCTTTCGCATATTTTCTGCACGGAGCAAAACTAGAAGGCAAGGTAAAACTGCGTCTTGACGCCCTAAGCGAAGCTGGAGCTCTGGGGTCTGGATATCGCATTGCGTTGAGGGATATGGAGATACGGGGTGCAGGAAACATTCTTGGGAAAGAACAATCGGGAAACGTGAACGCAGTCGGTCTCAATCTTTATTGTCAGATGTTAAGCGAGGCGGTGGAAAAACTAAAATCGTGATACAGTAAAAAGCATGAAGTTTATTGTGGTTGAAAGCCCCACAAAGGCTCTCACATTAAAAAAGTTTCTTGGGAAAGAATATGAAGTCCAATCTTCTTTGGGACATATTCGCGATCTTCCCAAAGGAAACATAGGCATTGATGTTGAGCATGACTTTACTCCTTCCTACGTCATCCCCACAAAGGCAAGAAAGACGGTGACCAGCCTGAAAAAACTGGCAAAGAAAGCAGAAGAAACCATTCTTGCAACCGACGAGGACCGAGAAGGAGAAGCTATTGCCTGGCACATTGCAGAGGTGCTCGGTCTCAAAGACCCAAAACGCATCGTATTCCACGAGATAACAAAGGAAGCAATTGTTGACGCGTTAAAACACCCAAGAGCCATAGACATGAACAGGGTGAACGCCCAGCAAGCGCGACGAATCTTAGATAGGCTGGTGGGATATAAACTCTCCCCTTTTCTTTGGAAAAAGATCGCGCGAGGGCTGTCTGCAGGACGCGTACAATCAGTAGCAGTACGCCTTGTTGCAGACCGCGAACGGGAAATCCAAGCATTCAAACCACAAGAATACTGGAGCATAGAAGCTGTCTTGGAAAAGGGCAAGAAAGAATTCCAGGCAATACTTATTAAAAATGGTGATGAGGTCATTTCCAAGCTCACCATCAAGACACAGAAAGAAGCTGACGACTTGATGAAGGACCTGCAGGAAGCAGAATACCTGGTAGAAAAAGTAGAGAAACGGGAAACACGGCATAATCCCCTTCCTCCGTTTATGACATCGACCTTGCAACAGGAAGCATCAAAGAAACTGCGTTTTACCGCAAGGACAACCATGTCTGTTGCCCAACACCTGTATGAAACGGGATTTATCACCTACCACCGCACAGACTCTGTCAACCTTTCTGAATTCTCCCTTCAAGCCGCACACACATATATTACAAACACGTATGGGGAGAATTATTGGCCAGGGTCTCCGAGGATATTCAAAGGAAGGTCAAAAGGCGCCCAAGAAGCGCACGAGGCAATACGGCCAACGTACCCTGCAGAATCCCCAGAATCTCTGAAGGTTCAAAAGAAACTGGACCCCCGCAGCTTCAAGCTCTACGACCTCGTGTGGAGACGCTTTATGGCGTCGCAAATGAGCCAGGCAATTCTTGACCTTACCAAGGCTGAAATTTCGGCAAAAGATGCTGTTTTCGCTTCCACGGGACAAACACTAAAGTTTGACGGGTTCTTAAAAGTATATCCTATGAAGTTTGAGGAGAAAGAACTTCCAGAGCTTCAAAAAGATGATGTGGCAAGTCTCATAACCCTAAATCCCTTCCAGCATTTTACCCAGCCTCCTGCGCGCTTCACAGAAGCCTCGCTGGTAAAAGCATTGGAAGAACACGGCATTGGAAGACCTTCCACCTATGCCCCCACTCTCTCTACTATTCAAGATCGCGGATACATTGAAAAAGACGAACAAAGAAGATTTAAACCAACGGATCTTGGATTCACGGTCAACGATGTGCTGGTACAGCATTTTCCACAAATCGTTGATATCGCCTTTACCGCGGACATGGAAGAAAAGTTAGATAAGATAGCCCAAGGAGAAAAAGAGTGGGTTCCTACCATGAGAGAATTCTACGTGCCTTTTGAAGAAAACCTCGCAAAGAAATACGAAGAGGTTTTAAAAAAAGACATCATCACAGAAACCACGGATAAAACCTGCCCCACATGCTCCTCTCCCCTTATCGTTCGCATGGGAAGGTTTGGAAAGTTCTACGCTTGCTCCACGTTTCCCAAATGCAGATATACAGAGAATATGCAGAAAGA
Organism: bacterium; assembly: GCA_030647485.1. Taxonomy (GTDB): domain Bacteria; phylum Patescibacteriota; class Minisyncoccia; order Minisyncoccales; family UBA10102; genus JAUSJT01. The sequence goes on along the minus strand of JAUSJT010000001.1, from coordinate 56,668 downwards.
AAAGACAGGCCTTGGCATTCCCTGCCCTGTGTGTCTGGCTTCGCCAGATCCCGCGCAGCGGGACAAGAAAGGAGAAATCGTACGTAAACTCACCAAAACAAGAAGAACATTCTACGGGTGCAACACATACCCTGCATGCACGTTTGCATTGTGGCAAAAACCAACGGGAGAACCTTGCAAAGTATGCGAATCTCTTCTCGTAGAAACAGGAAAAGATGTGGTAAAGTGCTCAAATAAGGAGTGCGAAAACTCAAAATAGCAAGTTCACCCCCACAACTAATATAATAGTATGGGAGTGTACAAACAAGAAAAACTTAAGTAGAGTAAAGAAGTCCCGTTTACGGGACCTCTTGTCCGCCTTCGGCGGACAGGGGCCTGGGTGGCGGAATGGTTTACGCGAAGGTCTCAAAAACCTTTGAGCGCAAGCTCGTGTGGGTTCGACTCCCACCCCAGGCACAGCGTAATAAATTTTCAAAGAAAATTTAAACGCTGTTGGAACGTTGAACGTACAATTTGCGAAGCAAATGTTACGTTCTTACGTTCCACTACAATTCTTTTCTCTCCAGCCACTTGAAAGGAACAAGTACAACCAAAATAAGCACTGCCGCAATAATGGCTAAGGCATAGCTACCCAACCCTGCCAATGTACCAATGGCAGCCAAGCTCCATATTTCCGCAGCAGTAGTCAAGCCAATGGTTTTCTCTTTGTCATGGAAGATAATCCCAGCTCCAAGAAAACCTACTCCAGTGGCAATACCCTGAATAACCCGTGAGAGAGCATCCGCTTGTGTGCCTACTACTTCCAACGCGGCTATGGTAAATAAGCACGCCCCAAGAGAAACCAACACATGAGTCCTCAAGCCAGCAGGCCTCTTGCTTCTTTCCCGCTCCCAGCCAATCAAAACGCCTACCGCAATAGACACTACGAGTTTTACAATTGTATCAATATCAATTTGCATGCTGTTTAAACCTATTATAGATTATAGCAAACTTTGACACTACCAATCCACAGACAACTCCTATCAAAGCTCCCCAGATAATATCAGAAGGCCAATGGACTCCGGCTAATGCTCTCGCTATAACAATAGCAGCACTGCCCAGCAGGAACACCACTCCTGCTTTTTTGTTATATGCATATAACACCGTTCCTATGGCAAAGAGAAATGTGGCGTGCCCTGAAGGAAACGAGGCAGAATCAGCATGCGGAATCAATGGAACAAAGTTCTGCTCTACAAACGGCCTGGTGCGATACCAGAATAAACGTATAACTTCTGTAATAATCCCTCGAGACAAGGTTGCCGCTATAATCATCTGCAATGCCAAAACAATGCGCTCTTTCCAGCCCTTTAGCAAAAAGACCAGCAGTCCTCCCATAAGTAGGTACCCTGCATATGTTGCGAAAAAAATAATGACGCTATTCACAAAAGTATTGTTTTAGAACTTCTCTCTGGAGTTTACGTGTGTTTCCATAGCACAAAAGCCCTAAATAAGAACTAAGTGTCTGAGGATTTTGGCTTGCCTCAAGTTTTTTCATCATACGCCTCCTTGTGGTGGTTCGCAACGTCCGATGACCAAAGAAATGTACCCAGCCGAGAAAATCAACCCCAGAAGCAAAGGTTTTAATAAAGAGCTTTTGAGGATGTAGCTCAAGGCCGAGTTTCTCGTATAAAAAATTGCGCACTGGTTCAACTTGCTGTTTTAGTGAATTTCGGCTCTCTGAAAGAAGAACGAAATCATCTGCATAACGAAGATAATATTTTTCTTTGAGTTTGTATTTTACAAACTGATCAAACTCGTTCATATAAATATTCACGAACAGTTGCGAGGTTAAATTCCCAAGTGGAAGACCAATGCCAAGCGTATTTTTTGAGAAACTATCTATCACGTTTTTCAAAAGCCACATAATGTTTTTGTCGGGAATATATGTTTCAAGAACTTGTATTAAAATTTTGTGGTCAATATTATCAAAGAATCTCCTGATGTCGCATTTAAGCACCCAGCAGGTTCTTATATTGTTTTGACTTACCTTATACGCAAATCCCCGAAATCTATTCAATGCTCTGTGCGTTCCTTTATCTTTCCTGCAAGAAAAAGAATCCGAAATGAAAGTTTTATCAAAGAATGAGTAGAGGATGCGATAGATGGCGTGATGCAATAATCTATCTCGAACAGTTGCTTTATGGATACTTCTTGGCTTGGGGTCTGAAATGTTAAATGCCCTATATCCTCCATGCTTATATGTGCCATTGGCAAGATCTCTGCGGAGAGATAGAATGTTATCTATTAGGCGCAAAGAGAACTCCTGCACATCCTTCTTCCCTCTTTTGCCTTTTACAAACTCTTTCCATGCCTCCAAAAGGTTTTCCATGCTGATAATATCTTCAAACGTATGTCTCAACTGAATTTTCATACAAACTCTTTGCAGGTAAGCCCCCCCCCCAACGGGTTTATCTGTTTTGCAAAAATTAGTTGCAACATACAAACTTTGGCAGGCATACCTTCCACATTTTCCGAAAACCTCACTGTACACGTTGGGAGAAAAAATTGATTCTTTCTTTGTTGAAGTATTAGAAAGCATAGTCATCGCGAGCTATCTCTCAAAACAAGAGAAACTGCCGCATATTAAACGAGGGCTTCTTAAGCTTGACGTGCTCAAGTTCTTTCTGCAGGTTGCGTGGGAAATAAAAGCGTTAGATAGCAAAAAATATATCGCTCTTTCTGAACACTTAAATGAAATAGGGAGGATGCTTGGCGGATGGAGAAAAGGATTTGAAAATAAAACTCCCGCTATATAAAGAGCGGGAGAATACAGCAGTTTCGGGAGAACACCCGGTTCTCATCATTCCACCTGTTCGGGTTCGTGACCGGATTCGCATTCACGTTCCAGCCATCCTCGTTCCAGTTGACGTTCACCGCGCGGAGCTCTCATACCAGAAGCCATCTCTGCCACCATCCTTTGAATACTCTCAGGATTGAATCGTATTCGGAGTCTCAAAACTCCCTAGCTCCCAGTACCAATTCCTGTATTTTTGTAGAATGCAACGCATTCTGAATCCACGTCGGAAAAGCCGTAACCGTTCCGTTCTTATGAATCCATTTTATCGTATCAAATATTGTACGAAAAGAAAACGCCCCGTGTTGGTAAACCAACACGGGGCACTTGTTTAGGGATCTAGGATCCCAAGTTTTAGGAATTGCGGGAGAACACCCGGTGCTCACCAGACCACCTGTACGGGCTCGAGACCGGACCCGCATGCACGAGCCAGCCACCCTCGAGCCAGTAGACGTGCACCGCGCGGAGCTCGCCGTTTGCATCCAGGGCATAGAAGATGTTGGCCCACCCATTGATGAGCAACACACCTTCCTCGCCGTTCGGCTGAAGATCCATGAGCGCCCAAATCTGGGCGAGCGCGGTTTCGGCCTTGTCGCCGAGTTCTACAAGGATCGGACCGTCAACCGAGGATTTTACGAGCTTCGCATAGCAAAGCGTCGTCTCAACGGACGGTTCTTCGGTCCTACCGAGAAACCACGCCTCGAAGTTACTGCCGATCCAGGAAATCTTCGCTTTGGCACTGCCAACTACGAATTTCTCGCGTGCCACGAATGCCTCGACCGTCGCCGGGATGGTGACAATACCAATCTCTTCCAAGAGCGACGGGTTGAGTGCCGAAAGTCCAAGGACACGCCGACGGGCATCCCGACTTATTCCAGCCAGATTATCCACAGCCAAAAGATCTGAAAGGGCTCCAGAACCAATCAGGTGGTTCTGTATCCACTCACCCGACCTTTCGCTCTGTGCAATCAACTCCAACACCTTTCCTGCCTGCTTAAGGGTTGCCGTTTCCATCGCAAGTCCTCCTTCTTTTTTGGGCGTCGCTTTCTAGCGGGCCCTGCTAAGTGCTTACGCAGCGAGATTGCCACGCATAGTCTTTATATAGCACGATCTCGCCTGCTTGTCAACTCAAAAAGATTCTGAAAAAGACAGACGACGGTTAAGGGCCCCACGCCTCCGGGAACAGGAGAAAGATACCCTGCTTTCTTTGAAACGCTTTTGAAATCCACATCACCATGTATTTTCTTGACCCTGAGCGAAGTCGAAGGGCCAGATTCCACCGAAGTGCCGGCATCAATAACTACGGCCCCTCTTTTTATCATTGAACCTATTATCAACCCGGCCTTCCCAACTCCAGAAATCACAATATCTGCTTTTTTAATAAACTGAGAGGCGTTTCTTGTCCCCTTTTGTATCAAAGAAACAATAGCCCCCTGCTGCGCCAGCCACAAAGAAACAGGTAACCCAACCAACCGTCCTGCCCCCACCACGGCGACCTGCGTCCCTTCAAGTTTCTTTTTTACTTGCTTGAGGAGCAGAGAAATTGCTGCAACGGTCGGAGGCAATACGGGAAAAGTTCCAAAGACAAATTCCGCAAAGGACAAAGAAGAAAGCACATCAACATCTTTATACTGGGGAATCGCGTCCAGAATGGGCTGTGTATCAAGGTGCTTTGGCAAAGGAAGTTGCACAATCATGCCAGATATCTTTTTATCTTTCCCTATCTTCCCTACCGCTTTCATCAGTGTCGCTTGGGAAACCGTTGAAGGATACAGCATCAGACGAAATCCAATGCCAAGGTCCTTTGCCACTTTTTCCTTTTCTGCAATATACTTTAGAGAAGCCTGGTTGTTTCCAACCTGAACCACCGCAAGAGAGAGATCCTTGCTCCGCTTCTTTTTTTTGAGATCCTTCAAAATTCTGTCTGCTAATTTTGCCCCATCTAAAATCTTCATAAAAGTATGCGAAGACTATTTGATTTTCTGAAGACGCGTAGGGCCCCACCGCAGTGGGGTAAAGCGCAAAGAAAATTAAATAGTCGTAGCATGTCAGTAAGGCAGGGGAAAACCCTCACACAGTTTCTCTATTTCACCCCTTACCTTTAGAACAGCAGGGTTCTTTGCCATGTCTTTCTCAAAAGAAGCAATGTATGGCTTGCGTTCATCTTTTGATTCTGGAAGCTGATACGCTTTGATTTCTCCTATAACCTGGATTATCCAGCTAGCCACCATGTCCATTTCTTTTTCTTTCATGCCCCGGGTTGTAATGGCTGGCGTGCCGAGCCGTATGCCGCTTGGATAAAAAGGAGAAGAAGGATCCCCTGGTATGGTGTTCTTGTTGAGTGTTATGCCTGCAAGATCCAATGCTTTCTCTGCAAACACTCCCATTCCTTTTCCATAGGGAGTTAAATCAATAAGCATGAGATGAGTGTCTGTCCCGTTAGATACCAACTTTAAGCCGTTCTCCATAAGTCCTTGGGCCAACGCCTTTGCATTACTCACTACCTGATACGCATAATCCTTGAACTCAGGCTTCATAGCTTCAGCAAGAGCTACTGCGATTGCAGCGGTTTGGTGGTTGTGCGGCCCCCCCTGCAAACCAGGGAATATCGCTTTGTCTATTTTCTCTCCAAGTTCAGGATTTTTCTTCAATCCTTTTTCTGTTACCATGACAATAGCACCTCGTGGACCCCGAAGGGTCTTGTGCGTTGTTGTGGTAACGATATGCGCAAAAGGAACTGGGCTTGCATGGCTTCCTCCTAACACCAACCCTGCGATATGCGAGATGTCGGCTGCAAGATACGCTCCAACCCCATCTGCTATTTTTGAGAATTCTTCAAACGGGAATTCACGAGGATATGCGGTATACCCAACCCATAGTAATCTTGGATTGTGTTCTGTTGCCAGCCTTCTTACCTCTTCAATATCAATACGCCCTTCGGGAGTAACATGATACTGCACGCTTTTGTAGTACTGCCCCGTAACGCTTACCTTAGACCCATGTGTTAAATGCCCGCCGTGAGTTAGGTCTAACCCCATAACCACATCCCCTGGCTTGCATACTGCGACGTGAACCGCTAAATTTGCTGGAGATCCAGAATACGGCTGTACATTGGCATACGGCACTCCAAATGCCTGCTTGGCCCGTTCTATGGCAAGGTTTTCTACTTTGTCTATAAACTCATTCCCTCCGTAGTATCTCCTACTAGGATATCCTTCAGAATATTTATCGGTAAGTATGGATCCTAGAGCCTCAAGAACCGCAGGAGATGTATGGTTCTCGGAAGGAATCATTTCCAGGCCCTTTTTCCTGCGCTGAAGCTCTGCTTCTATAAGCTCATACACCTTGGGGTCTGATGCTTGTAGTGGTGTTTTCATTTTCGTAGAATTTTTCTCTTCTCCATTGTCATGTCAATAACTTTTGAGGGACGTGAAGAAGAAAGTATTCCTGCATCAAAAATTAAGTCTGGCTTCCACTTTCGTCTACCAAACACCTTCACCATATCTTTCACCCTTTTTATGGGTGGGGTGTCTGATATATTTACCGAAGTTTGCGCTAGAGCATGGTGGAACTTTTCAAAAAGGAGATCTAGAAAAGAATACTTTGGCACCCTTATACCAATAGTTTTTTGTGTTCCAACCCCTTCAGGAAACTTCTTTTTTACTTGGAGCACTGCCGTCACCTTTCCCGGCCAAGCTTTCTTTAAAAATGCCTCCTGTTTTCTCGTTATCTTGGCGAATTTCTTTGCCATGGCAAGGTCTTTTACAAAGATACCAAGGGGTTTTTCTTTTTTTCTGCGTTTTATGCAAAAGATCTTCTCAACCGCTTTTGCGTTTGTTGCGTCTCCTATTAATCCATAGATAGTATCTGTAGGGCATACAAGCACCTTACCTTGAGAGAGTGCCTTTGCCGCAATACTCAATGCTTCTAAAACGCTAACCCTGGGAATATCTACAACCTTCATATGTTGCTATTCTATCGTAATTCTCCCTTAAAAACAAACCGACCATTCAAGATGAACGGTATGTGTCAAGGCAATGTAATTCAGTGTATAATCTTTTTATGACAAGCACTCAGTATCGAGTAGTTGGACTCGGAGGAACGTTCGACCATTTTCATAAGGGCCACGAACAATTTATCCTTTTTGCAGCAAATTTAGCCACACACCTGCAGATCGGCATCACAACGCCAAAACTTATTCAAAGAAAGCCTTTGGCCGAACTGTGTGAAAGCTACGAAATTCGATCAAAAGCCGTTGTCACATTCTGCAAAAAACGCAGGATCTCTTGCGCCATTATTCCTCTGCAGAACGTCTACGGCCCAACTCTGAAAAATTCATCCATTGAAGCTCTCTGCGTTACGAAAGAAACGATTCCAGGTAGCAAGCGCATCAACCGCGCACGAATTGAACACAAACTTCCACCACTGCCAATTCACGTATGCGGCTATTACTTAAACAAGCTTGGCCATCCTATCCATTCACAAGATATACGAGCAGGTTCTGTCAATCGCAGGGGTAAGGTGTATGAACTTCTACTGAAAAAGACTCTACTACTTACACAATCTCAACTTCAATTCCTTGCAAAACCCCAGGGGGCAGTAAAGAAAACGCTAGTCAGCAGTATAGCCCGCAATGCGTTCTTGGTTGGCGACGCCACCCTTGAGTTCTTTCTTTTACATAATCTACCATATAAACTGGGCATATATGACAAAAAGATAAATCGTGTCAGCACTCACTCTCCTATTATTAATTCCATCCATCCCGAAATCATAACAAAAAACAGACCAGGGAGTATTTCGCGTTCGCTGACGAAATCACTCAAGCTGGCGCTGTTAGGACGGACAAAACATATATTTGTGCAGGGTGAAGAGGACTTAGCTGCGGTTGCCTTGGTATTATTACTCCCCCTAGGAGCTACTATTTACTACGGCCAACCAGGACAAGGCATAGTAACAATGAAAGTAACAGAAGAAAAAAAGGAAACCCTTGCCTCGCTATTGAACCCAAATATCACCCGTTTAAACTCTCGTTCTGGAACTTTGTAAAAAGGCGGGCGCGATCTTGCATATTCTTGAACACAAGAGTTCCAGGACCTATAACGCATTGAGATCCAATAAAAACTCCTGGCATGGTTCCTGAATGAATGCCAAATTGAGCTTCGTTTCCAATGACTGCCCCCAAAGAAGTAAGGCCGGTATCTACCTTCTTTTCTTTCACGGCCGCGTTAATCGTTCCCCTATCTAATCTTCGATTCGCAGTAATAACCCCGGCGCCGAAACGGCAATCTTTCCCTATAATAGAGTCTCCAATATATCCTGAATGGAAATGCGTTCCCTCTTGCGCAACAGAATGTTTTATTTCGCAGAACGCTCTTGTTTTTACTCCTCGTTCAAGATTCAATGGTCCTCGCAGTACATTGTAGGGACCAATCACGCAATCCTCTCCAATATACACTGACCCCTCTATCACCGTACCTTCTCCTATCTTTGCAGAAGACGCAATCATCTGCTTTCCGCTTTGAAGATGCAAAAGAAGATCCAAAATCCCGAATAACTCCCATGGGTATTTGAGTGCGGGCATATCCTTTTCCATAGATACCAAAGAAGCTCGTTTCTCCTTAAGATAAAGATTCAAAGCATCAATAAGGTCTGCTTCGTGATGCCGAGGAAGTTTTTCATAATACGAAAAGAAGTCTGGCTGCAGAAAATAGAATCCAATAATTTTAATGTTAGAGGGCTCTTCCCCTGGTTTTGGATTTTCTACAATCTCTTTCACATTCTCCCCCTCCATTCTTGCTACCCCATAATCCCAAGGGGTAGAGGTTTTTGTCCCCACCAGTACAATCTCTGCGCTCTCCTGTTTTTGTTTTTCAAGAATCTTCTGCACCAAATCTCCTGAAGTTACCTTGCTAGGCCACACGACAAAGAAGGGCTCTGTGATGAAATCTTTTGCCTGCCACAAGGCATTTCCAGTTCCCTGGCGTTCTTCTTGGATCGCAAAAGAAAGTTTTATCCCAAGATTATTTTCTGCTTTAAGCATGGCGGGCATTGTAGAGTCCTTGCTGCACACCACAATAATATCTTTAATGCCTCTTTCGGCTAATCCTTTTATTGTCCAATAGATAATAGGTCTGCCCAAAAGCCGGATTTGAGATTTGTGTTCTCTATTGAGGGGCCAGAATCGAGATGATTCCCCTGCCGCAATGATTACAGCTTGCATATTGCTAAAAAATCGAGATTAATGCTTTTGCTAATTTATCTGGGTCGTGGCGAATAAACCCTGTTTTACGCAGAAAATCCTTTCGTATAATCGTAAAATCTCTCCCTTTAAATTCTTTAGGGTTCCCTTCAACAAATTCTGCTTTTTCCTTTTCATATTTCTTCACGCGTTCTACAGGGGGCTTCTTGGTATTCAAGATTATGTAGTCGAAAACTCCCTCCCCAATATATTTCTCCATCGTATTAAGAAAGCTTTCTGCGCGAAAATGCGTAGTCTCTCCAAACTTTGTCATAATATTACATACGTATACTTTCTTTGCCTTACTTCTTTGAAAAGATCCCTTCATCCCTTGTACTAAAAAATTGGGGAGAATACTCGAAAACACATCTCCTGGTCCTACGACTATAAGATGCGCTTCTTTTAATGCTCGAACTGCCCTTGGATTTGCTTTTCCTGGAGGCTGTAGCCATATTTTTTTAATACGCAGGGTTCCATCGTGCTTGGGGACATCAACATTTGTTTCTCCCTGAACAATCTTACCATTTTCAAGCTCCGCAACGAGACGGACTCGCTGAAGGGTTGAAGGAATCACTTGCCCCTGAATCTTGAGAATCTTTCCCGCTTCTTCAAGGGCCTTTTCAAAACTTCCGAAATGCTCTGTCAACGCGGTAATGAAAAGATTTCCAAAGTTGTGCCCGTTCAGACTTCCCCTATGAAATCTGAAATTAAAAAGCTCGGCTAACGTTTGGGGGGCGTTGGAAAGCGCAATTAATGCGGGGCGAACGGAACCCGGTGGCAAGATGCCGAATTCCTCCCTCAATAGTTTTGTAGAACCGCCATCGTCTGCCATAGAAACAATGGCAGTTAAATTCACTGGATATTTTTTTAGGCCAGAAAGCACGGTATAGGTTCCAGTCCCCCCTCCAATCACCACAACATTCTTATTTTTCATAGGTAACATCTCCTTCTTCAAGGCGGTAGTAGCTGTTGTTCTGATTCATTTCCTCTAATACATGAGCAGACATTCCTACGATTCTGGAAATAAGAAAGAGGGACTTGCCAAGTTTTACATCAAATCCAAGTTCTAGCATAATGCATGCAATAGCTCCATCAATATTTAAAGGCAGCTCCTTGCCTTTCTTGCTAGCTAATTCTTTTCCAATCTGGTATGCCAAGTCAAAATATCTGCAAGAAAAATCCAACTCTTTTGCTTTTTCGTATAGTGCTTTCGCTCGAGGATCTTCTTCCTTATATATCTTATGGCCAAAGCCAGGGATAATATCATTCCTATGTTCTTCTATAATATCTACAGCTTTTTCATCCTCATGGTCTTTGAAGAATTGAGCTGCCTCTTCTGCCGCTCCGCCATGCTTCTCCCCAATGGAAAGCATGCCTGCAGCCAAAGCAACGTGGGCGTTGTTCCCACTTGCCGCCACAATACGAGGAACATATACAGAAGGAGCCTCAATGCCATTCTCTACAGAAGCTACCAGCATCACATCGAACAATACCTTTTCTTTTTCGTTAGGCAAGACTCCCCTTAGCAACAGAAAAATCACTTCAACAAACGTGCGGGTTTTGATAAGGTCAATCAGATCATGCCCGCGTACGAGATGTTTTCCGTCCTTTGTCTCGCTTATCTTTGTTTTAAATTTCATACTACTTGCTTTACTAAATTCGGAATATCTTCTGGAGTTTGGGCGATTAAGGCTCCAGCTTCTTTCAACGCCTTAATCTTTGAAGCGGCAGATCCTCTTCCCTTACTTACAATGGCACCCGCATGGCCCAATACGGTATCCTGTGGCAAGGTTTCTGCGAATCTTCCTGCTATAAGCGCGATAACTGGTTTTGTTATTTGCCGCTGTGTTATCGCATCGGCAAGTTTCTCCTCATATGTTCCCCCCACTTCTCCAAATATCACGACGGCTTTAGTTTGTCTATCTTGTTCAAAAAGCTTGGCGATGTCCACAAAATCAGAACCGCAAAGCAAGTCTCCTCCAATTCCAAGCACCGTGCTTTGCCCAACTCCTGCATCGGTTAGAATTCTTGAGAGTTCTGCGGTCATACCTCCGCTTTTAGAAATTACTCCAACCTGTCCTGGAATAAAAATTCTGCTCGCAATATCCCCGCTTCCAATGCTCCCAATCTTTACTTTCCCTGGGGATATAATCCCCACAGAGCTCGGTCCTATAACCCGCACTCCAACTTCTCTTGCAAACGCAATCATTACCGCAACGTCTGCTACCGGCACTTTCTCCGTAAGAATATTTATAAGGGGTACCCGCGCATCAATTGATTCTTTTACGGCAGAAAGCGCAAATTTAGCCGGGACCACAATAAGCGAGGTATTGATTTCTGGAAACTGTGCAAGAGCTTCTCGTACGGTATTGAACACAGGCACGCCTTCTTCGGTGTTCATGCCCTCCTTCCCCGGCGTAACTCCAGCTAGAACTTTTGTACCATAGGAGATCATCTCTTTGCAGGCTCTCGACCCCTCTTTCCCTGTGATTCCCTGAATCAAAACTTTTGTATTTTCATCAATAAGAATACTCATGACTTGTACGCTAACTGTACTACAATTTTTGCGGATTCTGCCATAGGGGTTTCGGGACCAAAGATATGAAAATCATATCCTTCTTCTTTCGCAATCCGCTCAAGCATCTCAAACGCCTCCTTTTGGCGTGGGCCATCTCGACGAATCACAATGGGATAGGTTGGCTTTGGAGTTACTCTACGAAGCCCCCGCACAAACCCAGAAAGAGTTTCAAAAATATCGGTGAAGTTAGCAGTTCCCCCAACTGTCCAGCAACCTCTTAGCCCCGGCTTTGATAAAACTTTTACTGTCAATTCTTCTACTATAGAAGCAGGAGGGTTTCCAGAATATTCAACATAGTTTGCCGGCTTTCCTCCTGCTAAGATTAATGCGTCTAAATTGATAAGGGAAGCCCCTCCTCCTGAAGCTAAGATTGCGATATCTCCTGGCAAGTCCAGAAAGGGACGAAATAAAGGATCAACGACGTTATCGTCTAAAATAACTTTTGCGTCTCCTGCTATGAAAACGCCATTATCTAATTCAAACAGTGGGTTTATCTCTGCAAGCAATGCGTGTTCTTGCTCAAAAAGATTTAACAACTTCTGGGCAACTTCCCTAAAGGGGGCATCTAAAGAGGGCAATCCCCAGTGACCCTGCAGCCACTGGAGCTCAACGATCGTTGCAGAATCAACGCCCATTCCTCCTTTTCCCGAAACAGCGATTACAGGACATCTCTTGTCTGTATCATAGGTAAAACTCACATACCATTCTTTTAAATACTCAATTCTTTCTTCCACTAGCACGTGCCCCGGAAGAGCTCCATCAATTTCTGTCTTGAATAGGGTATTCAGTTCTCCTGGAAGTTGTTCTTTCGTCTCAATAATTCGAATTCCTCCTTTCTTTTTCCTGTCGCCGGATAGCACCTGCGACTTTGCCACCACTGGAAAACCCAAAGAAATTCCCTCCATGGGCTTATCAAGCAGAACAGAGTGTGGCACCTGAATGCCATATTTTTTAAATAAATCCTTCCCTTGATATTCAAAAAGTTTCATTTATTCTACGGTTACGCTTTTTGCAAGGTTTCGGGGCTTATCTACGTCATTACCCTTTAACACTCCTATATAGTATGCGAACAGCTGAAGGGGGATCGTTGTTAAAATAGGGGTAAGCATCTCAAAGATTTTGGGGATATAGATAACGTCGTCTGCTATCTTTCGGATGTCCTCATTCCCTTCTGTTGCAATAGCAATAACCTTCCCGTTTCTTGCCTTGATTTCCTGAATATTGGAAACCATCTTTTCGTACACGCTGTCTGAAGGACAAAGGGCAATAGTTGGAAAATTTTCGTCAATCAAAGCAATAGGACCATGCTTCATTTCTCCTGCGCCGTATCCTTCGGCATGAATGTATGAAATCTCTTTGAGCTTAAGCGCTCCTTCCAATGCAACGGGATAGTTATATTTCCGGCCGACGTATAAAAAGTTCCTGGCATCGCGATATTTTTGAGCAAGTTTTTCTATGTTGTCGGCGCCAGAAAGAATCTGGGGAATCAGTTCGGGAATTCTTGCAAGTTCTTTTGCGATGCGCTGGCCCATCACCAAAGACATCTGTCTCTGCCTGCCAAGGAACAAACAAAGAAGCGAAAGGACCGTAAGCTGCGACGTAAATGCTTTGGTGGAAGCAACTCCGATTTCAGGACCCGCGTGATTGTACGCCCCGGCATCGGTTTCCCTTGCAATCGAAGAACCGACCACATTGACAATGCCAAGTGTCAGTCCGCCTTTTTCTTTGACTTCCTTGAGCGCTGCTAAGGTATCGGCTGTTTCTCCCGACTGCGAGATAAAAACAAATGCAGTCTCTTTATCAATAATGGGCTTTCGGTAACGGAATTCCGAGGCGAAATCAACATCGGTTGGGATCCCTGCGTATTCTTCAAGCATATACTCCCCCACTAATCCTGCATGATATGAGGTGCCGCAGGCAATAATGTTGAGACGCTTAATATCGCGAAGCTGTTTTTCTACCTGTTGGAGCCCTCCCAGTTTTGCCCTTCCTTCTTCCGTAAGAATTCTTCCCCTCATGCTGTTTTTGACGCTTTCTGACTGTTCAATGATTTCTTTAAGCATGAAGTAGGGATAGCCTCCTTTCTGCGCTTCTTCCAGGGTCCATTCAAGCTCTACAATTTCCTTCTCTTTGGGTTTGTTGTACATGTCCGTCACCCTAAAGTTGTCTGACTGAACCACGGCAATTTCTTTGTCGTCGAGAAAAATCATTTTATTGGAATGAGAAAGGAGGGCCGCAGGATCTGAAGCAACAAAACCTCCTCCGCTATTCACTGAAATAACCAGGGGGCTTGAAAGGCGCGCGGCTACGATTTTTTCGGGATCTTCTTTTGCGATGACGGCGAGCCCATAGGTTCCCTTCACAAGTTGAAGAGTTTTTTGAACCGCCTCTTCGAGGTTTCCTTTGAAGAAATGCTCTATAAGATGGGGAAGGACTTCTGTGTCAGTTTGAGAGGTAAAACGATGTCCCTTTTTTTCAAGCTTCTCTTTGAGGGCTGCATAATTTTCAATGATGCCGTTATGAACCACAAAAATATTTTGTTTGCAGTCTGCATGGGGATGCGCATTTGCTTCGGTAACGTTTCCATGAGTCGCCCATCTCGAGTGACCTACTCCGATATTCCCAGAGAAAGGATTGTTTGCGAACTTCTCTTCTAATTTCTCCAACTTCCCTACCGCTCTCACATAATGAGTTGCCTGCTCTTCAAATACAACAATGCCGGAGGAGTCATACCCGCGGTAGCTTTCTCTGCGTAGACCCTCAAATAGAAGGGGCGTCGCGTTTTCCTTCCCAATGTATCCAATGATGCCGCACATAGCTTACGCCACTATATTGATTAATCGCTCTGGTACAAAGATTACACGCTTTGGCAACTTTCCTTGCAACCATTTTTGGATTTTTTCATTTTTTAAAGCCAATTCTTTTGCTTCTTGTTCGGAAATGCCTGCTTGAACCTCAATAATATCCCGCACTTTGCCATTTATTTGCACCACGAGGCGAATTTTTTCTTCTTGGACAAGCTTTGGATCATACTTAGGCCACGGCTGGTTATGCACGCTGTCTTTATGCCCTAATTGGTTCCAAAGCTCCTCTGGAACATGCGGAGCAAAGGGAGCTAAAAGAATAAGCAGCGTTTCGAGATCTTCCAAGGAAGCTTCCGTTTTCTTTCCCAAGATTTCATTGAGATATTCCATGAGGACTGCAATCGCAGTGTTGTACCTAAGGTTCTGGATATCTTCTGTGACTTTTTTGATGGTTTTGTGGCGCACCGTTTCCAATCCCTTCCCCTTCGGTTTCTCCCTCTTCATCTCCTGCGCTAATGTCCACACCCTGTTCAAAAATCTGAAAATGCCCACAATGCCTTTGTCTGACCAGTCTCCTGCTTCGGCCAGAGGACCAATGAACATTAAATACATGCGCACCGTGTCTGCTCCGTACTTTACAAAGTATTCATCCGGGTTTACCACGTTGCCCTTGGACTTAGACATTTTAGCTCCGTCTTTTGTTAAGAGGCCATGCGCGCGGAACTTCTTGAATGGCTCTTCAAAGTCGGCAAAGCCGAGGTCGTGCAATACCATGGTGATAAACCTCGTATACAGCAGGTGCAACACTGCATGCTCTTGTCCTCCAATATACATATCCACTGGCAGCCATTTTTTGGTAATACCCTCATCAAAGGGCCCTTTCTTGTAATCAGAAGAAGGATATCTGAAGAAATACCACGCAGAATCCAAGAATGTGTCTGATACGTCAGTCTCTCTTTCAGCTTTACCTTTGCACTGCGGGCATTTTGTATTCACAAAACTAGATACGGAAGCCAAGGGAGACTTCCCTGTGCCTTCGGGACGGTATTCTTTCACAAAAGGAAGCTTTACTGGAAGGTCTTTCTCCGGCACCGGAACCGTTCCACACTTTGCGCAATAGATAATTGGTATTGGAGGACCCCAATAGCGCTGGCGGGAAATAAGCCAGTCGCGAAGGTGATATCTTTCGGTCTTTTCCCCTCCCACAAACTTTGTAATCTCCTGCCGTGCTTTTTCAGAAGACATGCCGTCAAACTGCCCTGACCCAACCAAATGGCCCTCGCCAACGTATGCCTTATCGAGAATTGGACACGTTTTTTCTGGATAGTGCGGGCATACAACAATGGTAATCGCAAGACCATACTTTTTTGCAAATTCAAAATCGCGTTCGTCATGAGCTGGAACTGCCATAATAACCCCAGTCCCATACGAAGCTAATACATAATCCGCAATAAACACTGGGATTTCTTCTTTCGAAGCAGGGTTAATTGCCCTCACTCCCTTCAATTCTACTCCGCTCTTTTCTTTTGCAAACTCTGCGCGTTCTAGTTCGCTTTTCTTTTTTGCCGCATCTCTATATACTTGCACCTCTCCCCAATTCACGATTTGAGCTTTGAGTTCGTCTACAAACTTATGCTCTGGAGCCAATACCATATAAGTTGCCCCAAAGAGGGTGTCTGGTCTCGTGGTGAATACTTCAATTTTTGCGTTTGAATTTTTCACTGGAAACTTAAGTTGTGCACCTTCAGATTTTCCTATCCAATTCTTCTGGGCAATTTTGGTGCGTTCTGACCAGTCAATCGTCTCTAAATTCTTTAATAACCTATCTGCATACTTGGTAATCTTAAAAAACCACTGCTCTGTTTCTTTTTGGAGTACTTCAGATGAGCATCGCTCGCATTTCCCGTTGATGACCTGCTCGTCTGCAAGCACGGTCTTACATGAGGGACACCAGTCAACTGGGGCCTTAGCCCTGTATGCTAATCCCGCTTTATACAGTTGTAAAAACAACCACTGGGTCCATTTATAATACTCGGGCTCTGAAGTTGTCAGCGCATGATCCCACGCAAAGAGCGAACCTAGTTGCTTTAACTGTTCGGTAAAATGCTTGATGTTCTTTGCGGTCTGCACCTTAGGATGCACTCCTTTTTTAATGGCAAAGTTTTCAGAATGAATGCCAAAAGCATCAAAACCCATGGGCTCAAATACGTCAAAACCCTGCATCCTCTGGAACTTTCCGTGGATGTCAGAGCCAGTGAATGCATATACGTTCCCCACATGCAATCCTTCAGCCGAAGGATACGGGAACATCATGAGATTGTAGTAGGGGCGTTTTGCCTTCTTTATATCAACCTTCCAGAGTTTTTTCCGCTCCCAAACTCCCCTCCATTTCTTCTCAATTTTTTCAGGGATATACTGTTCCATTTGGATATCTGATTGTACCCAATCTCCCTCTTTTTGTCTATTCTAAATGATATAACATAAATCAACCCAAATACCCCATCTCTCTAGCATTGCCATGGCAATGCTAAAAAGATTACTAAACTTAACCGAGTTAAGTTTCACTCTAAGTTTTACTTAAGCCCAAAAAGAGTCTTGGCGTTTTGAGTGGTTACTTTTGCCACTTCCTCAACACTTATCTTTTTGATGCGGGCAATCTCTTCTGCAATATACCTTACAAACAAGGGCTCATTGCGTTCTACGGGTGGGCCGCCTTCGTCCCTCTTTCCATCGGGACTATGGCGAGCCAAAGGCGGGACCAAGTATGGCGAATCGGTTTCAAGAACAATCCTGTCAAGAGGAATTGACGAGATGATCTCTTCTGGATTTGGAAGCGCTGGCACATCTTTAAAGATTAATCCATTGAATCCAAAGTATAACCCCAAGTTGTAAAACTGTTCTGCCTGCTTAAGATCTCCGGTATAGCAATGAACAACCCCTCTCATCTTCTGCTTTCTTGCCTGCAGTATTTCTAGGAGATCCTCATGCGCCTTGCGGCAATGGAGAATTATGGGTAACTGCAGTTCTTCAGCCAACTTAAGCTGCAGGGCTAGCGTGGTTTTCTGCTGCATTCTTTGGGCTTCCCGTTGTGCCTTGCTCTTGGGTTCGTAATAGTAATCCAAGCCGAATTCCCCTATTGCCACCACCTTTTTACTTTGACCAAGAGTTTTGTACTTTTCATAGTCAAATTCCTCCGCCTTTGTCTCAAAAACCATCCAATCTTGCTTTTGAACATTTTCTGACTGTACCTCCAGCACATCAACCCTGCGCTTCTCTGCTAAATGAATGGGATGAAGACCTATAGCGACATATACTCCTTCCGGATAGTGCCCTGCCATTTCTACCGCTTTTTGAGAGGTAGAAAACTGCGTTCCTGGCATAATGACCCAGGTATTATTCTGGAGCGCGCGTTTCAACACAACATCCGCATCATCTTTGAATGCCTGGAAGCTAACATGTCCATGAGTATCTACAAGCATATATCGCTATCATAGCACAAAGAAAAAGAGGGCTCTCTGGAAACCAGAAAGCCCTAGGGGCATCTTCTCAAGAAGATTAGCCTGAAAACGGGGGTCTTGGGAGCTGGAGCTCTCCAATTATCCGTTCCGTCTTGAGAAGACGGCTGCTCGCTCTCTGTCTTTCATCAGCGGAAAGAGGCAGATTAGCCAGCCGCTTGCGGATGTTGCTCGCTTTGATACGAAGCCGCTCGAGTGGAGTTCTCTCACGTACCTCTTGCACAGATGTACCTCCTTTTGTTTTGTGCTATCTGCATTTAAGCGCAACGGGAGAAAATAAATATTATTATCTTCCGCTATGCTCAACAAGAAACCTCCCTTTGGTTGGGAGGTCTCGCAAGTCAAGTTTGATGTGTCTTTTAGCTTCTTTCTTGTATTCTTGTGCGAAAATCTCCCAACCTTGGAGGAAGGATAATCAGCAAGACTTTCAAGAGATTCCAGATTGTGGTTGAGAGTTGTAATGCGCTCATATATTCAACTTTTCTAGTCTACCAAAATGAAGTTTTCGTGTCAAGAGGAAAAGGAAAGGAGGATCTCTCGAGGATCCTCCCTGGGGGCCGTTTAGTATCGGCCCTTCTATCTATGCTCCGTTCTGCCATCGAGGATAGGACCCAAACACCTTGAGTTTCGGGGTGCAAGCTCGCACTTTCCTGAGTGCATCTCGCAGGGCAGGGTCTGTCTGATGAGCCTCTACGTCCACCAGGAACACATATGCTCCCAGGGCCTCCCTTGTGGGACGAGACTCTATCTTTGAAAGATTCAGGCCTCGCGCAGCAAAGATGGCGTAGACCGCGAGTAGAGCTCCCGGTGCGTTTTCGAACGTCTCAAAGACTAGAGACGTCTTGTCGTTACCCGTGGACTTCATTACCTTCCGCCCCACCGCCCAGAAGCGAGTGTCATTGCGCTCCACGTCCTGGAAGTTTTCCTGGAGTATAACCGCTCCTGATTGCATGGCAGGCTTGCCAGCGATTGCCACCGCATCATTTGAAGCTAACATCATGCTGACAGCCTCAGCAGTAGAGTTAGCTGGCACCTGCCGCGCATTTGGGAACAGACGGTAGATATTCCTCCCGCACTGTCCCAATGCCTTGGGGTGGGAAATCACCATTAGGACATCCTCTGGGCGTGTCCCAGGCTTTGCAAACAGGCACTGGCTGACTCGAACCACCACTTCCCCACACACCCGAACCTGCTTGGCGTCGTGTATGAAGTAATCCATGACATCCGTCACGGGACCGTCAATACTGTTTTCGACAGCGACGATCCCCTCTGGAACATCTCCTCTCTCCACCGCATCAAGGATATGGAGATGCGAAGGAAAAGGAGCGTGGCCTGCTTTCGGTTTCCACATTTTGACTGCTTCATGGCCGAATGTTCCTTCTGGACCGAGATATGCGATCTGTTCCATGTCTTTCTCCTTTTTTGTAGGTGCTATTCCAGAGAATCGAAGGCTACTTCGATTTTCTCTGTTTGGTAAAGATTCTGGCACAAAAATCTAGCTCCGTCAAGCGCTCCTCAAAAACTCCAAGAGAATCTCCTGCGGGAAACTTAGCGAGACTAAGTTTAATCAAGACGGGGAAAAAGAGAAACTCTTTCTCCTCCGGAAAGCTGAACTTTGATTTTTTCTGAAGTTTCCGGGAGAAATGGGGCTAAGGAATTTGCTATCTCCTGAAGGGCACACAACAAATCACCAAGAACATTTTTCTGACCTTCTGATTCTGTCCAAGGCTTCTTTTCTTCAATGTATTTGTCGCAAAAATGAATAACTTCCCATATCGCCTCAAGCGCAGAACTAAATTGAAAATCATCCAAAGCTTTCTCTGTTTTTTCTCGTGTTTCTTCCAGAAGTTTCTGAAGATTTGAATTTTGAATTTGTCCCGCCGTTACGAGATCCCGCTGAAGCGGTGATTTCGAATTTCGAATTTCGAATTTCGTGCTTAAGGTAAGCACTCTCGCAACCAAATTCCCTAGACCCGACGCTAAATCTGCGTTGTATCTCTCAACGAATTTTTCCTCGGTGAAGTCTCCATCTTCTGCGGAAGGAATTTCCCGCAGCAAGAAATACCGTACGGCGTCAGCTCCGTATTTTTCAATCAAAGGAAATGGATCTACTACATTTCCTAAACTCTTTGACATTTTCTGCCCGCCAACCGTTAAATATCCATGAACAAATAGAGTTTTTGGCAAAGGCAATCCTGCAGACAAAAGAAATGCTGGCCAGTATATCGCATGGAAACGAATGATGCCCTTCCCTATCACATGTACATCTGCCGGCCACCATTTCTTGTATTTTTCTTCATTGAGCCCAAACCCAATTCCGGATTGGTAAATATTGAGGGCGTCAAACCAAACGTATATTCTCTGACTATCATCCCCTGGAACTGGAACGCCCCAGTTTTTTGCTCGTTCATTTGAACGCGAAATGCTAATGTCCTGCAACGGCTGTTTTAAGAAAGATATTACTTCATTCTTCCTTGTTGAGGGAACAATGCGCAACTCGTCTTTTCCCAAGAGATTGATAAGCTTGTCTTGATACTTTGAAAGCTTAAAGAAATAATTCTCTTCTGAAACCCTTTCAAGCTTTCTGCCTGGATGCTCAACGCATTCTTGATTTTTATTAAGCTCGTCTGGCGTATAAAACGCTTCACAGCCAACGCAATACAATCCTTCATACGACTTTTTGTAGATGTCCCCTGCTTTCTGGCACAACTCCCAGAGCTTCTGAGACGACGTGTGATGATCTTTGCTACTCCCCTTCTGAAATACATCAAACTGTATATTGAGTTTTTCTGCTAACTCAACAAAAGACCTGGCATTCTCATCAATAAACTGCTGAACGGGAACTCCGGCTTTCTCGGCCGCCTGAACATTCTTTAGGGCATTCTCGTCGCTTCCAGACAATAGTAAAACCTCCTCGCCCTTCTCGCGATGATACCGTGCAATGACGTCGGTCTGTACAAACTCTAAAGCATGCCCGATATGCGGAGGGGCATTAACATATGGGATTGCTGTTGTGATATAAAACTTTGTCATGAGGTTCTTGTATCACATTTTCCCTTTTTTTCCAATAAAAAGCTCCACGAAGAGATTCTCTCAGTGGAGCCCGAGTGTTTGTGCAACAACCCTTGTGTATTTTACTGGGACGAGAGGTCTCTGAGGAGAACCCATCCCTGGAACTCTTCTGTGCCGCTTTTACCTCGAACAAGGGCACGAGTCGATGTGATTGTTCCCAACGTCCCTCGGTATTGCTTGCCCCTTTGCTTCCATGTTACGCGACGTCCAGAACTCTTAAGCTGCTTGGCCTGTACTTCTGTTAGCATTCTACCCTCCCTCTTTCTTAATGATGACTCTGTGATATTTATAGATCCTAGGGGGCTGATTGTCAACCTTTCCATACTGCCACCGAGAACTCACCCCTGATCTGCTCTTTCTTTAATCTTGCTAAGATAGAAGCAATAGTTCCGCGATAGATTGTTTCGAATTGTTTTGTCAGTTCTCTTCCTATGACAACATTCAGATTACTACCTAACGCTTCCAATTCCTGCAACGTCTTCAAGATACGATGGGGAGACTCATAAAAAATAACAGGGTACTGATTTCCCGCGACTTGCTCAAAAAATTTCTTTCTTCCTTTCTTGTGGGGAGGATACCCGAGGAATACAAACTTATCCATGGGAATGCCCGCCACGCTCGCAAGCGTTGCAACTGCAGAGGAGCCTGGTATGGGAATAATACGCATATCTGGCTCCTTTCCCAGAAGAAACTCCACCAACTCATTCCCAGGGTCTGAAATACTAGGAGTTCCAGCATCGCTCACCAATGCAAGATTCTTGCCCTGTAAAAGCAAACCAAGGATCTCCTGTCTTTTGTCTTCCTTGCTATGCTGATGATAGCTTAACAAAGGCTTTTCTATTTTGTAATGTACCAAAAGCTTCTTCGTCACCCTGGTATCTTCACACAAAATCAAAGCAACCTCTTTGAGCGTTTCTAGCGCTCTTAGGGTTATATCACCTAAATTTCCAATGGGGGTAGCAACAATATACAATGTGCCCATAATGAAATTGAGAACTATGTATTTTCTGCAGACGCGTAGGGCCCCGCCAGCAGGTGGGGTAAAGCGCAAAGAAAATACATAGTTCGAAAATTATGACGTTTCGGTCTTTTCTTCTTTGCGTTTCTTGAGGAAATCACGGAGAAATTCAAAGAGAATACCCGCAATGGGAATGGCAAGGATTGCGCCTACCATGCCCCACAGTTCTCCTCCTATTGCCAAGGCAATCAAAACGACCACAGGAGAAAGACCTATAAGCTTCTTGGTGAGAATAGGAGTAAGAATGTTGTTCTCAATCTGCTGGATCAACACAAAGGCGAGGATAACAAACACCGCTTTCATCGCCGAGTCTAAAGCAACAATCATAGCAACGAGCCCTCCTGCGATTAACGGCCCCACTATGGGGATAAAGTTTAATACTCCAGATATTAACCCCAGCGAGAACGGGTACTTTGCATTAAAAAGAATAAGAACAATGTACGAAGCAACCGCAACGAATATGGAGGCGAGTAACCTAGACGCAAACCACGCGGAAACCTTTTTTTGAGACTTGGCCCAAAGATCTAAGGCAAATGCCTCATACTTTTTAGGGAACAAAACGCTAATGGCTCTCTCAATGCCCTTGTCTTCCAGGGAAAGGAATATGGCAATGGAAAGCACGAAGAATGTTGCAAATATGCCCCCGAAAATGGAAAACAGGGCGGAAAATACATTTGAAGCTATCTTCTCAATACCTCCTGAAGCCGCGTCAATAAAACTCTGGATGTCGGAAAACGCGGCTACGCCCAATCCCTTAAAGATTGGGGAAACGGTTTCAAAATATCGTGGGAACAACTGGGAGAATCTCTGTATTTCATTAATAAATACAGGAGCCGCAGAATAGATAATAAACGCGATTACGCCAAAGACCGCAAGGTATAAGGCAAACGTACTAATGACGCGCGGGATTCTTCTTTTCTGAAGAAAATCAATAATAGGGTCAAATAAAACAGAAATAATTATGCCAAACAGCACCCATACAAAAATGCCCCTGGTTAAAAAGAGCATGTAGACGACGAGCGCGGTGATGCTGATTTTAACAATAGTCCCCCAGGATATATCCAATACCTTTTCACTATTCATAGGTTATAGACGAAGCAATTTTTGAAATGCTTCCTTCTTTTTGAAAGGACCCAAAACCACAAGATTGAGGCGGTTGTTCTGAAAAATCTCCTGGGCAAGCCGCTTCATATCGCTTGCCGTCACTGCTTGTATCTTACCATAAACCTCTTCTGGGGTGGAAATACGGTTTTCCAAGAGTTCTTGCATACCGTAGAAAGAAGCATTAGCGTCAGACGATTCCAAGGCAATCACAGATTGGCCTATAGCATGATCCTTAATTTTTCGCAGTTCTCTTGGAGAAATTATCTCTTTCGTTAATCTCTTATATTCTTTCAGGATGGTTTTAATCGCAATCTCAACGGAATCTTGCTTAATGCCCGCAATGGTTGTGACTGATCCTGTATCTGGATTTGTTTCGTTTGCGGTATTGATAGAATATGCTATGCCGAGCTTCTCTCGTACTTCTACAAAAAGCCTAGAACTCATCATGCCTCCAAGCAAAAGCGCCATAAGCTCTTGCGCGTATCTCAAAGAATGAGACAAGGGAAAAGCCCTAACTCCAAGAGCAATATGCACTTGGTCGGTCTTTCGGTACTCAACGAACGCCTCGGGCTTCTTTTGTACCTCCCTCACCCTCTGCTTCTCTTTGAATCCAGATACGGGCATGCTGGCAAACAGCTTCCCTGCTTTTCTGAAAACCTCTTTTGCATTAATGTTCCCTGCAACCACAAGCACAGTATGGGGAGCAACATACTGATGACTTACGTATTCTAAGAGATCCCTGCGTGAAAGACCCAAAACGCTCTCCTTGGTACCTGCAATATCCCATCCTGCCGGCTGATCCCCGTACAAATGCTGCCCCCAAAGATCCCAAACATGGATCATAGGAGTATCTTTCCTCATATGTATCTCCTCTATCACCACGGTCTTCTCTTTTGCCATTTCCTGCTCTACAAACAAAGAATTGAGAAAAATATCAGAAACGATATCAAGATTCAGGTTCACATGACTAGCGTCTGTCTTAATATAATATCCTGTTTGATCTTCGCTCGTGAATGCGTTGAATACTCCCCCTACCGCATCAATGGGCTCTGTCACCTCTATCTGAGAAGGACGGCCTTTTGTGCCCTTAAAAAACATGTGCTCTAGGAAGTGGGAAAGCCCGTTTATCTTTTTTGTCTCATACTTTGATCCTGTCCCAATCAACGCCAAAACCGTCACGGTCTTGGTGCCCTTATGGGGAACCGTGATAACACGCAAGCCATTCGGAAGAGTTGTTTTTTCAAACATGGAGTCGCTTTGTGGCCTCGCCTGCTAGATCTTTCACTAGTATTCTTTCCTGTTTCATTGTATCTCTGTCTCGAATAGTGACGGCATTATCCTGCAGAGTTTCAAAATCTACTGTTATGCAAAGGGGCGTCCCTATCTCGTCCTGTCTGCGATATCTTTTGCCAATGCTTTGGGTCTCATCATACTCGCACACGAATTGTTTTGACAGAGTTTCAAAGATTGGTTTTGCAACTTTGCTCAATTCTTCTTTTTTGGAAAGCGGGAGAATCGCAACCTTCACCGGAGCTAACCATGCAGGGAATTTCATCACAACACGTTTGGCGCTCTCGCCCTCTTCCGCCGTGGGTGCGTCCTCTTCATGGTAAGCTTCTAGCATAGCTACCAATACAGACCGGTCTACGCCCCATGTTGGTTCAATGACGTGAGGAAGGAATTTCTCTTGCGTTTCAGTATCCGTGTACCTTAAATCTTGCCCACTCGCTTGCATGTGGTTCTTGAGATCAAAATCTCCCCTGTATGCCAAACCATACAACTCCTTTTGACCAAAAGGATATTCATACTCAATATCCACTGTTCTCTTTGAATAGTGGGCCCGCTCTCCGTCTGGGATATCAACATAATGAAGCTTCTTTTCTGAAACGCCGAGGTCTTTCAACCATTGCTTCATTTCTCCTAGCCAATGTTCAAAATACTTCTCCCATTCTCGTTCTTTTACAAAGTACTCAATCTCCATTTGCTCAAATTCCCGCATGCGGAACACAAAGTTGCCAGGAGTAATCTCGTTGCGAAACGCCTTTCCTTGCTGGGCTATGCCAAAAGGAAGCTTGGGGCGATTGGTATCAAGAATATTCTTAAAGTTCACGAACATTGCCTGCGCTGTTTCAGGACGAAAATATACGGTGTTTGCGCTTTCTTCCGAAGGCCCAAGATACGTCTTGAGCATCATATTAAATTGCCTAGTTGGAGTAAAATCCTTACCCTTGCAGTTGAGGCAGGTACGGTCAATAAGTTGGTCTTCCCTAAGCCTGGCATGGCATGTTTTGCACTCAACTAGGGGATCTGTAAAGCTTGCAAGGTGTCCTGACGCCTCCCAAACTTTTGGATTCATCAACAAAGCAGCGTCAATGCCAACTACATCGGCTCTCTGTTGGACAAAACGCCTCCACCACTCCTGCTTGATGTTGTTTTTTAACTCAACGCCCAAAGGGCCGTAATCCCAAGAATTGGCAAGCCCTCCGTAGATATCAGATCCCGCAAAGATAAATCCCCTGCGCTTGGCAAGCGAAGTGATGTTCTGCATTAAATCAGTATTCGCAACGGTTGAATTTTTTTTCATTGGACAATGCCCTTTCCCTGGGCCGAAGGGTCGTCGGGAAGGTTAGTAGTAAGCGGCTTGCTTGAACCTGCAAGGGTTTGTTCTGAAAACACATCGCTTCCCTGAACTCTCGCTTCTCCTATAATCTGTGCAACACTCCCCTTTTGAGAAGCGGTGGGCAAAAACGCAACCTGGAATGCAATGGAAGTTATTGGGTCAAAGGTTCCTGTCCCAGCTGGAACGTCTCCTACTTTCCACACAATCTCGCGAGAAGCAGAATCTAGAGTTAGGGGCGCGTTATCAGGAAAAATCTTTCCTGTCAGACTCACCTCCTGAGGGAGTGTTGCTCGCACCGTCACGTTTTCTGCATCATTGTACACGTTCTTTACCTGCCATATGACAGTATAAGTTGTTTGAGCGCCTGCCTGCGGAGGAAGAGGGCCTGCATTGCCAAACACCTCGTCTTGATAATGAGTACTCTGCTCTACAACAAGACGGGAATTCACCTTTAATTCAAACTCTTCTTTTGTGTCAGACAGAATGACTTTGTCGCGGAGCGTGAAGTTCTCGTCTTGTGAGCTGAACACTTCCCAATTTTCTTTCACGTTCACCCAAAACTCCACTTTCCCTTCTTCCCCCTTTCCCAAGAATCTTAACCTTGAAACGTCCTTTGCTTCCCACACAATGGAGGTATCCCCTTCTTTAAACTTTCCCTGCTCTGCCTTCACGCTTGCCAAATCAAAGGGACGGCCCTCAAGGTTCACAATCAGAAACAGATTCTCCAGACTCTTCTCATCTACGTTCTTAAAAGAAAGCACGTAATGGAGCGCATCTCCAGG
Source organism: bacterium (assembly GCA_030647485.1). Lineage (GTDB taxonomy): Bacteria > Patescibacteriota > Minisyncoccia > Minisyncoccales > UBA10102 > JAUSJT01. The sequence continues at coordinate 30,104 of JAUSJT010000001.1, read as the reverse complement.
AGAAGCGGTATAGCTGGGAGATCCGTTGACGGTCTGGGAAATCAAGAGCTTAAGATTGGTTATCTCAATACCCTTGGCTGCTTCCTTGAACACGGTGAACTTTCCGTCTTTCCAAGACCCTAAGATTGCGCGAAAAATCTTTACCTCCTGGGATTCTCCCTGTAAAGTGCCTTTGACCGAAATTCTTCCTCCTGAAGCCTTGTTCAGCAAGCCTACCTTCCATTCGTTTTCTCCGATAGGGACTGGCGAGGCGCTCTGGAATTTAAACCCTTCAGGATACTCTATTTTAATTCTCAAATCTGAAAGCGGATACTCTGAATTAGAGAAATAATTCAGATCAAAGGTAAAGCCCTGGGAGCTTTCTGTGCGAGACGGAAGATCAAGCTCAAAGTTCAGGGGAACCTGAGAGATACCTGTGGTTACGCTCGTATTTGATTCAAACTTTGCATTCAGATTCTTTGGCGTATACTGCATCAATACTTTTGCCTCTTTGAGCTCGCCCTCTTTACCAAAAAGACGGGCTTTGAAAGAAAGATTCTGTTCCTGACCGGGATAAATATCCTCTATGGATTGTGTTAATCTTCCATTCGTTCCCTGAGAAGGCATGGAGCCTGAAGGGTATTCAAAGATAAGCATGGCGTTTTCGAGTCTGGCATCCCCGTTATTCTTGTATCGTATAGTATATGTAATCTCTTCTCCCATGCTAGCTGATTGGGGAGCCAAAAGCTCAAGCTTGAGATTCTCGGTAGAATAGGTGTTTTTCTGCCAGAACCAAACACCCAGACCAGCTAGGATCAAGGCAATTGCTGCTAAAACAAGAGTAAATCTACCTAGTCGCATAATTCTTTGTTATACCACCGTATCCCAGAAGAGCAAAGAAGCGGGGGTTGAATTGAGATAACGCTTCTTGAGGGATAACCAACGAGTTATTAAGAAAAGACAGGGTTTCAGAAAGCAACTCCCATATATTAAGATCCGCTTCCTGTCCTTGTACGAGGCGGTCTACGGAATCTAAAACCTGAAACGCAGTTTGCAATCTTGCAAGATCTCCCCGTATAATGCCATAGCGCTCATACGATTTTGCGTCTGTCACCACAAGACGAGACCTGCCTTCTATAAACTCCAACTCTGAAAGACAAAGGGGTTCTAACCCCCCACGAAGTTTTGATGTAATCTTTCTTGCAGAAATCGCAACAAGCTTGAGTTTTCCGAAGTCTTGCGTGTACGCCGTAATCACTCGGTCATACTCTCCAACGTCTCTTCTCTGCAGTATAATGCCTTTCGTTCTCTGGTGCGTTGCCATGAAATGTCAAGTCAGATGCCTCCTGGCTGCGAAAGCGAATGGAAGAAAATATTTCTCCAATGCAGGAAGCGATTCCTTGTACTCCTTGCCACCCAATACCGCATCACAAAATACTTCTTTCGCAAGGGCAATCTCATTATTCTTGCCTTTCCACCGTGGATCATCGAGCGTTAGATCAAAAAGCTCTAATGCTCTTTCTACTGCTCCGCGGAACAAGGAAGTATTCTCGTCTTGCCACTTTGTGGCTCTTCCTATCTCGCTTCCAATGTTTGCCATCTGTTCTTCTAAGGAAAAACGTGCCCATGCTCCAGCCGCTGCTTCCTTGTGCCAAAAAACTCTCGTCATGGCAAAATCAACTTTTCTACAATCTTTTTTATCTGCTCACGGATCGTTGCAGCTTCAACACCTCGCGAACGATTCCCAAGCCACGGTTTGAGGTTAACAAGGGAATCAAACTCCAGAAATCCCTCGCCCGATATATTTGGCAACAGATTGATACCCCACGTATGCTCACGCTTTGAATGCTCTTGTTCCATTAACAACACCTCTTCGTACGCATGGAATCCTCCACCCACGGCCATAATACCCTGTTCTACATCAACAACAGCTTTCACTAAATCCCCGTAACGCTCCTGCGCTATACGTTTCAGCTCTTCTCTTGTGATTGGCTCTTTGATAATGCGAATCTCCATATTGTTTAACGTGTCTCATTATATCGTATGTTCTTTCCTTTGTCATTTTTGTGTGCATAGGAAGAGCATAGGAAGACCATGTCTTACTTATTGAAAAAAAGAGCCCCGTGCGGCGCTTGGCGCACACGGGGCTAAGGAGATTCAGTCCTCGCTATTGACTCCCCAGGCGGCTGTAGGACCGGTCGATAAGAACCTCCAGCCCTTCGCCCAGAGCCAGGGCAAACCGCACCTGGCGCCCGGTCGCTGAGGAGAGTTGGGACGATAGCAGGAAGTCATTTGGACTCTTTGTCACTACCCTCAAAGAGCCGTCCGGGGCGAATCCAACCGGCAACACCTTGTACTGCCGGGCGTACTTCTCCGGCAGCAGCTTCACCGCCTCCGGATCTACCTCCATTTGCTTCAGGTCTACCACAGGCACCCGCAGATGGAGAGAGAGTGCAGTGATGAGGCTCTCCCGGCCTATGAAGCCCATGGAGACCAGCGCCTCCAGGAGATCCCCTGCCTGCTTCCGCGCCTGATCCAGTTGGGCCTCAGTAATGAACCCATACTGCACCAGAGCCCGGGCTACGCGATCCTCAAAGCCTACAGAAATCGCCATGAGATATTCCTCCTCTACCCAAGAATGTGCTTTCTCAACTATATTATAGGTAGCACAAATCACTCAAAAAATCAAATTTTGCGAATACTAAGCCACAGGGATTTGCCCTCGAATAAAATCTGTTTTCCTTTTTCAGATTTTCCGTTTTCTGGAATGCCTTGTTTTATGGTTTTTGCGCCCACGCTCTTTTTTAAAATAACTGCGTTTTTTGAAATGAGGGCGCAAAGCTCTTGATCTCCAGAATACCAAAGAACAATCTTATTCTGCGGCTTGTATCCTGCTTCCTTTCTCATTCCCTGGATGCTTCTCAATATCTCCCGTACCTGGCCCTCTTCTTTTAGCTGGGGGGTCAGTGCTGTATCCAATTCAACCTCATTCTTGAGATTTTTATCAAACACAACCACTTTCACATTTATTTCGTCTTTGAGTAATGTCAAAAGGTCTTTTCGGATTTCCTTGCCACTACCCTTGATCATAAGGATGGACAGGGGCTGTCGCACCTTGAGCTGCGCTTTTGCGCGTTCTGCAAGCGCTTTCGTGACAAGATCACGGACTAGCGCCATTTCTGCTTCAAGTTTTTTGTCTTGCTTAGGCCTGTCCTGAGCGAGGCCGCCTTTGGCGGGCGAGTCGAAGGGCCAATCTTCCCAGTGCACGCTTCCCTTTGCTTGCAAAGCATCATGGATATGTTCACTAAGAAAGGGAACAAAAGGAGCTGCAAGTTTAGATGTTTGCAAGAGGACAAAAGAAAGCGTTGTCGATGCTTCTTTAAAATCTTTCACACTTTCGGGATTCTGGAATCGTGTCCTTGATCTCCTAATATACCAAAGAGAAAGATCGTTGATAACAAAACTCTCCAAACTCCTTCCTGCTCCTGTCACGTCATACGTGTCCATCTTTTCCGTTATTTCTTTAGTTGTCCCAACAAGCCGCGATAAAATCCATTCGTCTAAGACGTTGCTGCTTAAGCTTCGCTTAGGAGTTCCTAAGCGAAGCTTAGGACAATAGGTTTTCAAGAACACAAAAGAATTCCAGAGGGTGAGTATGAACTTGCGAAGAACTTCCTGAATATCCTTTTCAGAAAAAAGTTTGGGATCCCCAGGATTGTTCATGGTAAAGAAGTACCAGCGCACCGCGTCAATGCCGTACTTTTTTATCATATCCCAGGGGTCAACCACGTTGTCCTTGGACTTGGACATCTTTTCTCCCTTCTCGTCCAAAACATGGCTGAAAGAGATAACGTTTTTGTATGGAGCGCTAAATCCAAGCAGTGTGGAAACCGCAAGAAGTGTGTAGAACCATCCCCTGGTCTGGTCTATGCCCTCAACGATATAGTCTGCAGGAAAAAGTATGGGTGGTTTCGGATTTCGGATTTCGGATTTCGGATTTTTCGCGAAAGGCCAGTGGGCCTGAGCGAATGGCATGGCTCCAGAATCATACCATACGTCAGCAACCTCTTTCACTCGTTGCATAGTGCCTGTCTTGCATGCGGGGCATGAAAACACAACATTATCAATGTAAGGACGATGAAGATCAACTTCCATATTCTCATTGTAAGGAAAAGCGGCATAAGCGATCTTTCGCCATTCTCCACTTTTTATATGGGTCTTGATCCATCGTTTTTCAAATTCAATCCGAGAAAGCCCAAGCATAGTGGACTCAATTAATTCAAGAACCAAAGAATGGCTTACAATAAGGATTGACTTGCCCCTATACTTCTCTTCCAGATTCTTCATGAACTGATGCGCTCTTTTCTGCACATCAAGCCAGCTTTCTCCTTCGGGACGAGCAATCTCAAATCGTCTTAGATAGTGCTCAAGGGGCGTTTCTCCTGGTTTCCGATAAAACTTGCCTGTTTCCTCTATGTTTTTCCCATTAAATATGCCTGCGTCTTCTTCTCGAATAAGCGGGTCATAAACAACCTTAACGCCAAGCTCTTTCCCTACAATTTCAGCGGTTTGCTTGGTGCGAAGCAGATCTGAAGAGATAATGATATCAATATTTTTCTTCTTTAATGCGCGGGCTGCTTTTTCTGCTTCTTTCACGCCTTGAGCGAGCAAGGGCATGGGCACTGGCTCTGGCCAAGAAGAAGAAATGTGTAATCTCTGCTTTTCCGAGTATCCATGGCGCAGCAAATAGTAGACGTTCAAAGATCTGGTTTTCTCTCGCAACTCCTCAAGGGAACCTATGACCTCTCTGTGCTCGCACTTTTTACATTCCCATATCGGCAATGGAGTCCCCCAATACCGCTCGCGGGAAAACGCCCAGTCTTTCACCTCTCGCAGCCACTCTCCCATTCTCCCTTCTTTGAGATGAGAGGGGACCCAATTAATCTTTTTATTATTCGCAATCAAGGCCTGCTTCACTTTCTGCATATTCACAAACCAGCTGTCTTTAGCGTAGTACAATAGAGGAGTGGAGCATCTCCAACAGAAAGGATACTCATGAGAATACGTTAAAGTCGCAAGAAACATATTATGCTCCTTGAGGTATGCAAATATCTTTTCGTCTGTTTCTTTTACTCTGACGGGCAACCCCGCAAGCCCTCCTGGTATCTCTTGAGTGAACGCGCCAGTTTCTGTAACGGTGTGATGCTGAGGCAGGCCAACCTTCACCCCAAGATTGTAGTCATCCTCCCCGTACATGACCGCAGTATGCACAACTCCGGTGCCGTCTGTTGTTGTAACAAAATCTGCGGCATAGATTTTATGCGATTTCTCGTTGCGAAGAGATAGTATAGGAAAAAGTTGTTCATACGACAAATCAATCAAGTCTTTCCCACTAAAAGAACTAACTTCTTCTCCATCAAACTCCTTAAAAACTGTACGAACTAAATCTTTAGCAAGAATGTATGTTTCATTCATGTCCTTGGGCTGGACACGAACGTACTGGATTTTCTCTCCCACTGCTAAGGCAACATTGCCAGGCAAAGTCCAGGGAGTTGTGGTCCAAGAAAGGATATAGGTGGAATCATCTGTTGCCCAATCACCTATCCTCTGCCCTGGCTTTAACTTAAACTTCACGTATATAGAAGTGTCTTCAACGGTCTTATACCCCTGTGCCACCTCGTGTGAAGACAAAGAAGTTCCGCATCGTGAACAATACAAAATCACCTTATGTCCTTTGTACAACAAACCCTTCTGCCAGAATTTCTGTATAATCCGCCACAAAGTTTCAATATACGAAGTCTCATACGTAACGTAGGGATCTTTAAGATCAATCCAAAACCCCATGCGTTCAGTTAAGTTTTCCCACTCTTTCTTGTACTCCCATACCGATTGCTTGCACTCTTTGTTGAATTGCGCAATTCCGTACTTCTCAATGTCTTTCTTTGATTTTAACCCAAGCTTCTTTTCAATTTGAAGCTCCACGGGAAGCCCATGAGTATCCCATCCAGCCCTTCTCTCAACAAAAAAACCCCTCATCGTCTTGTAGCGAAGTATCACATCCTTAAAAGCCCGAGAAAGCACGTGATGAATACCAGGTTTTCCGTTTGCAGTAGGAGGACCCTCATAAAACACAAAACGCTTGCCCGTCTTTCTACGAGAAACTGATCTTTCAAACGCTTTTTCCTTTTTCCAGCGCTCTAAAACTTCTTCTTCAAGTTTCGGAAAATTTATCTCCATATCTTACAAAGTATCATTTTTTCTTCTTTTTTTCAACGGCAAAGAAAAAGGGCTATCCTATTATAGATAGCCCCTTACGCTATGGGGCGAAGACTTACTCAATCCAGTGTACGAATGGGGCAACGATCGCGTATCGTTCATCCGGGATCAGGTTCGGATTCTTTAACTCCTTATCCATACGTTCAAATCGGAGCGCCAAACGATCTCTAGGCGTCAACCCCTCGTCTTGATCCTTGCTAGTCGGCCCTTGTGTATCCGCATTCATAGTATTCACAACTCCTTCTTCTCGGCTTATAAAGAGCAACTTAAAACCTGCCGAGAGGGCAGGTTTCAATATTATTGGCAAAACATAAAACCTATCCTCTCGTCAGGTCTGTACAACACTCGAAGCAAAGCTTGCCCAGGTTTTTAACGTATTTGTTAGCAGCATGGTGATTTGGTCATACTTTTATTCTATCACATTCTTTCAGGGGCAGCAATACCCAAAAGGGATAAACCATTCTTAATAATCTGCGCAACAGCGGCAGTGAGTAGCAAACGAAAGTCTTTTAATTCTTTGGTTTCTGCCTTCAACACAGGATTAGTGTTGTAAAACAGGTTATACCGTTGAGCAAGATCAAACACAAAATTACAGACGAGATTTGGAGAAAACTTTTCTGCTGCTTCTTGCACCACCTCTTCAAATCGATACAGCAGCCGAAGCAACGCCATCTCCTCTGGGGATGACTTAACTCCATTAAGTTTAAACTTAATGGGATTAAGTTTGGACTTGCGGAGGATACTCTTGCATCTAGCATACGTGTACTGAAGGTAGGGAGCTGAATTCCCTTTCAAGTTCAGAATCTTTCCCCAGTCAAACACGATATCCCCTGAAGGATGCTGGGAAAGATCATTGTACTTGATTCCTCCGATCCCTACTGCTTTTGCAACTTCTGCTTTCTCCTGCTCACTCAATCCGCGCACAGTTTCTGATTGCTCAATAATCTCATGGGCTTTTTTTATAGCTTCTCTTAACACATCTTCCAAATGAATGGTCTGGCCCTTCCTTGTGGAGAATTTTCCTTCTTTTGTTCTATACAACCCATGAAAGGCATGGACCAATTCTTCATCTTTTGCGTAGCCAATGAGCTTTGAAGCAAGGAATACCTGCTGAAAATGTAAGGTTTGCTCTACTCCCGTTTCAATAACAATAGCGTCTGGCTTCCACTTTGAGATTCTGTACTCCATATTCGCCAAGTCTCTTGTGAAGTATGTAGTTGCTCCATCTGATTTCAAAAGCATTGCGGGAGGAAGAATTTCATTAGGGAAAGAAACAATCAAGGCTCCCTGGCTTTCTTGTGCAAGCCCCTTCTTCTTAAAGTCCTCCACCACAACCTCCATCTTGTCTTCAAAGAAGCTTTCTCCAATAACATGATCGATCTTCACATTTAGAAGACTATAAATCCTTTCAAATTCTCTAAAACTCACCTCTCTCATCTTCTCCCAAAGGCTTCGTGCTTCTGTATCTTTTTGTTCTAGCTTCTTAAACCAGAGTCGTGCCCCTTCTTCCATTTGGAGAGTCGTGTTCTGGTGGAATGCTACGTATAGAGATTCTAAATCCTGGACAGTGATTTTATCTAATATTTCTTTTTTCTCTTTTTCGGTTTTCCCTTTCAAAAGTTTTTCTTTCAACTGGTACAAAATCTTCCCATGAGGAGTCCCCCAGTCTCCCGGGTAGTTAATGCCAATAGTCTTATATCCTAAGAATGTATAGAGATTATAGATTGCCTGGCCAATAAGGGTTGAGCGAAGATGGCCGATGCCAAAGGGCTTTGCGATATTAGGACTTGAATATTCTACAATGATCTTTTTCTTTTCGGAGCCTGCACCATATTTTCCCTTCTTCTTGAGAATAGAAGAAAGAACGTCAAAGAAATACTCTTTCGACAGAAAAAAATTGATGAATCCGGGGCCCGCAACCTCAACCTTTTCTATAGAGTTTACAGTTCTTAGTTTGTAGTTTATAGTTTTTGCTATGTTTTCTGCTACTTCGCGAGGTTTTTTACCGAGCTGTTTTGCCAAAACCAAAGCAACGTTTGTTGAATAATCACCGTGTTCCACGTTTTCTGGATGTTCGAGCACAATTTCTTCAACGGGAAAACCTAACTTCAGACAAGCTTGTCGCACGAGATTTTTAATTTCTTCCTTGATCATTACGCTTTCAGTTTAACGTATTTTCATCTAGAATGAAACTGCAACACTATGGGAGTATTAGCTGAAAACAGAAAGGCGAAGTTTGACTATGACGTCTTGGAAACCTTCCAGGCGGGCTTAGTATTGAATGGCCAAGAAGTAAAATCCATACGCCTGGGACGAATGAATCTCACGGGCTCGTATGTTGTGCTGCAGAAGGGAGAACTCTTTCTGGTAGGGTCTCAAGTGCCACCATACCAGCCCAAGAACGCTCCCGCAGGGTACAACCCAGAGCGATCCCGCAAACTCTTGGTACACAAGAAAGAGCTCAATTCTTTAATAGGAAAGAGCAAAGAACGAGGCTTGACTTTGCTGCCCCTCAAGGTGTATACTCAAAAACACAAGATTAAGCTCGAGTTCGCTTTGGCAAAGGGCCAAAAGAAATACGACAAACGAGAAAAGATAAAAAAGCGGGAAGCAGACCGCGAAATCGAGCGCGAGCTAAAACGGGGGTGACTTGCCTTGACAGCGAGAACGAACATACTACGCAGGCCGAGGTTCCAAGGTCCTCGCAAAAGAACTTGGAAGACATACAACTGCCAACATATTCAGCCCACAAAGGGCTCTTGCTGTAGCTTAAGGCTGCAGCCGTCCTCTTGCGAATTCTCATTACGCGAGAAGGGCGTCATCAATGAGATAGGAAGCTTCCCTAATCCGAGAAGTTTCCAAAACAAATGGATCAAAGAGATGGGGAATTTCGCCCAATTTAATCTCCTTCTCGCTTCTTAATTGGGACACGCCTGTAGACTATAATGTTCTATCTCTCTGCACGGGACTTCACCGTCCCCACCTCCACACGATCACACAGTTTCCCCCGACCCCCCTCTTTTAGAAACCCACGGTTTCTAACGCTCGCTTCGCTCGCTGTTTTCCTACACGGGGGAAACTGAAAATTTCATTACATAAAATTTTTCAAATCACCACACATTGAATAGAGTATTCATCAATACCCAAATTAAAGCCTCCCAAGTCCGCCTCATTGACGAGGCAGGAAAACAGCTTGGGGTTATGGCGCTTGCAGATGCACTTTTAGTTGCAAAAGAACGCAAGCTCGACGTTATCCAGGTGTCAGAAAAGGTAGATCCCCCTATATGCAAACTGGGAGACTACGGAAAGTTCTTGTATCAACAAGGAAAAAAGGACCGAAAAGTCCAAAAGCGCCAAGGCGGAGAATTGAAAGAGGTGCGGCTCTCCTTTAACATATCCCCTCACGACATTGAAACGAGAGTACGCCAAGCAGAGAAATTCTTGGGACGAGGAGACCGCATACGCATTACCCTTCCCCTACACGGGAGAGAAAAAGCCCTGGAGGGATATGCCAGAGAAAAAATGGCAAAATTCATTGAGATTCTCCAGCCCATACTTTCAATAAAGATAGAAAAAACACTGACCAGAGAACCACGAGGGTTATCCATGATCGTAGCTAAAGCATAATGAGCAAACTGAAATCAAGAAAATCTATTGTAAAACGCTTCAAGCTTACCAGTACAGGGAAGATATTGAGAAGGTTATCCGGACAAGACCATTCGCGTGCAAAGAAAACGTCAAAACAGATACGCCAGAAAAGAAAATGGGTTACGTTGAACCCCTCTGAAGCAAGAGCGATAAGAAGAATACTGGTTTCGTAAACACCCATGGCACGAGTAAAGCGAGGAACAATAGCGCACAAGCGCCGAAAAAAAACCTTAGCCCAGACAAAGGGGTTTCGTTGGGGAAGAAAATCAAAATACCGCACCGCAAAGGATGCGCTGCGCCATGCGCAAGAATACGCATATCGCGACCGCAAGGCAAAGAAAGGGGTATTCAGAGCTATCTGGCAACTCAAGATTGGAGCTGCAGCCAAGGCTCAAGGCCTTTCATATAGCAAACTTATCCCCTTACTCAAGAAACATAGCATTGAGCTTGACCGCAAGATTCTTAGCGAGATTCTCCAAAAGAACCCAGCTATATTTGCAAAGATCGTAGAGAAGGCAAAGAGCTAATAGAAACTCCCTCTTTTTTCAGTAAAGATTCCTTCTTTTTACTGCCTTGGTTATATCCTCCTATTTTCCCGTCTGACCGAATGACTCTATGACAGGGAACCTCAGGGTCCCTGTTTTTTGATAGCGCGGTTCCTACTGCGCGATACGCCCCAAGAGAACCTGCCAAGAACGCAACGTCCCGGTACGTGAACACCTTTCCCTTAGGAATGGTTTTTACCGCTTCGTACACTCTGTCCTTGAAGGAACGCATGGGTCTTTGTGAGGATTTTTTTTGCATTGGCAAACTTTAAATACTTCATCGCTTCTTTAAAAGGGAGCCATAAAAACCCTTGGTGTTCGGAAGAAATGCGTATGGTTTTTTCTTTTGTCTCTCCTAAATAAAAAACAACTGTCTTAAATACTGTTCTTCCTTCTGCTTTAAAGTAGTACTGAATAACCTCTCGAAAGTCAGGGACAATGCGCACGTTCCGCAGGCCCGTTTCCTCAAACACCTCGCGCAGCGCCGTAACAAGTTCCGTCTCCCCTGCTTCCAGGTGACCTTTGGCAAAATCCCAATACTCTTTTTTAGTTTTTGAACCAGAGGGGTAATGGAGCAGTAGATACTGCGTACCCATAGGGTCCTTGCGGAAAATCACTGCTCCCGCGGAATATTCTTTAGCCATAACGATTTGTTATACATTATCCTCTATTCTTAAACAATTTCAGACATTTCTCAAGAGGCTGGGTATTCACAATGTCCTTTGCCTCTGCCCACCCCCTTCTGGCTTGAGCTATCCCGTATCTTAAAAACTTGAAGTGCTCAATACTATGCGCATCAGAATCAATGATCATTTTTACTCCTGCTTCTTTTACCTTACGGATATGGACATCTTTGAGATCAAGACGTCTAGGCTGCGCATTGATTTCAAGGATGGTATCCGTTTTCTTTGCTTCATCAATAACAACTTCCATATCAAGATCGTACGCATCTCTTTTGGGCATGGATCTACCCGTAGGATGAAAGAGGATATCCACATGAGGATTTCTCATAGCTCTCACGATGCGCTCGGTCATGTCTTTTTCTGTCATTTTGAAGCTTGAGTGCACAGACGCGCCCACCACATCAAGCCTGGATAAAACCTCGTCTGTGATATCCAGGGTTCCGTCTTTCCTAATATTCACCTCGGCCCCCTTAAGAATTGTAATACCCGGGATCTTCTTCTGTACCTTATCTATCTCTGCCATTTGGCGAAAAAGCTTTTTCTCGTCAGCTCCGCCTGTCATGGCAAGATCCTTTGTATGATCGGTAATAGCAATATATTCTAAGCCGTGTTTTTGTGCCGCTTTTGCCATTTCTAGAATAGAGTTCTTTCCGTCGGTCCAATCAGTCTGTACTTGAAGGTCTCCCTTCAGAGAGTCATACGGGATAAGACGAGGAAGTTTGTGTCCCAAAGCTGCCTCAATCTCTCCCTGGTCTTCCCTAAGTTCGGGCTCAATATATGGCATACCCAGTACTTTATATACGTCTTCTTCTGTCTTGCACGCAATGCGCTTTTTACCCTTAAACACTCCGTACTCTGAAACCTTAAAGCCGAGCTGGGCCGCATGCGTCCTCAACTTTACGTTGTGCTCTTTGGAGCCCGTAAAATACTGCAGTCCTGCGCCGAACACGTCCTCTTGCAGAACGCGAACGTCAATATCAAATCCTTGGCTGGTCCTCAAAGAAACTTTTGTAGGACCCCTGCCCCAGAGCTTTTCTGAAGGAACCCTAGAAAGGAAGTAGTCTATAACCTCTTTTGGCTTTTTTGTAGTAACCAGAAGATCCATATCCCCAACGGTTTCTCTCATGCGCCGAACAGACCCTGCGGCCACCGCTTCTTTAACCAGCCCAGAGGACTTCAAGAGCGCAATCAGCTCTTCAACATGGGAATAGATACCCCCAAGAAGCCATCTACCATGAGAACGCTTCACAAAGGCAATGCTTTCTAAAATGTTCTGCTCTGTCTTTTCCCCAAAGTTCGGGAGCCTTTGAATCTTGCCTGCTTTTGCAGCTTTCTCTAAATCCTTAAGATCCCTGATCTTTAAGAGCTTCCAGAGATCGCGCACCATCTTGGGTCCGATACCTTCTACCGATGTGAGTTCCTCTAGATTTACTGGAATCTTCTTTCGGTATTCCTCGTAATCCCCAATCTTCCCGGTCTTCACATATTCTTCAATTCGCAAAGCAATACCTTTCCCAATGCCAGTAATTGCCTCCAACCCCCTTAACCCTTCTTTCTTGTAGATATCTTGAATATCTGTTGAAAGAGACTCCAAAGCCATGGCAGCCCTCTCGTACGCTTGGGGCTTGAACGGAACATCATCCATGTACAGATAGGTTGCCAGATTGGTGAAAATCTTTGCGATTTCTTGGTTTTTCATGTTTTCGCATTATACCACGCCAAAAAAAAAGAGACCCCTGTCCTCGTCCATAAGACGAGAACAGAGGCCTTGAGCTCACAGCTCTACATCGGAGTAGACAGGCATGTCACGATTTGATGCTTTGCCTATCTTGCCCTGTATGGTAAGGGCAACGACCCCCAATGGTATTGAAGGGTCATACCCGGCCACAAACTCTTTGCAGACCGCATCTGGATCACGTCCTTCCTCCACGATGCGACGGTATACCGTCTGCGCTACTCTATCCTGTTTGATCGCTTCACCCAACCCCGTTGTAGCAACTACGGCATAGGGACCAATTTCCCATCCAGAGCCTCGTTCAATCACATCACCAACCCGACCTATCCACATTGTACCCATGCCGCCAGTAGAAGAACCTACTGCGAGCTCGCCAAAGGAGTCGAGCCCCAGTACTGCCACCGTATCGCAATCCTGGCCGTTAGAGAGAAGATTCTTGCTGCCACTCCCATGCAGTTCTTCCAAGCGCCTGAGAATGCTCTCCCTCGTCCAGTCTGGTGCCATCTCGGCGATTTCTGCCTCTGTCATGCCTGACAGCGACTGCAGGAAGCGATTGATTGCGAACTCGCTCGGGCCTGGATGTGGGTCAAGACCAGTCTCTCTTGCTATCCGTTCCAAACCCTCGTCCCAACTCATCGCGAGGTGAGGTGTCCGCTTTGGAACCTCTGCGGCGAGCAAAAGAGGGTGTTTCACCCCTTCTACCCCTATCACTCCGCCTTGGAATCCACCGGAGGTTGCAATCATTGCATCCATTTGGATGCGGAAGATGCCCATCCTAGGATCAAATCTGACCAATGACCCAGACCCGGCATTGTAAAGCGAGGTTCCTTCTAGGTATGTACCCCCAGCCAGCACCGCGTCGAGCGCGTGTCCTCCGCCACGGAGATTTTCCATACCCCTATCTCCCGCTATCCTGACCCCCTCTTTCTGTTCCGGCGAGGAGGTGATCGCACTAGCTCCGCCGTGGACTACGATTGCCAACATGATACACCTCCTTCTTTTCCGCGTTTCTTGGACTTAAAGAGCTACATTGACTGGGACATCATTATGCACCATATACTTCTTCCTGTCAACCTGCCTCTCCCTTAGGGATATACTTGTTAAAATCTCTAAAGGTCTTTTGAATGGGAAATTTCTTCAAGAATTCGCTGGCTTCGTTGCGCTTTCCAAGCGCCATGTAGTATTCAACGATAGAGGAAAGCTGATTGACTACCATCAAGGCTCGATGGAAATCTATTCGAAATCTTTTTTTACTCTTTTGGAGAGCCTTGCCACTTAGGAGGAAGTAAAAAAGAATGGCATGCCCTTGAGTAAATTGTTCAAGGTGTGGAAACTTCTTGAGGGCCCCGTAGTAGTACAGACCATGACAGATGGTTATAAGAATCAGCATCTCTATCTCTTCGTTTGTAAACGCTCCCTTTAATAGGAGGGTGGTGCATCCTTTTATTCCGAGAAGATCGGTATAAAGTTCGTCAAAATAGGGGAAATATCCTCCAAGACGAGAAGTTGCATCCGTATAACGCATGAGCGAATGGCATGCATGGTGGATGACGCTCGACTGCAAAAACATGGCTTCAAGTTTTTCTCGTGGATATCGTTGTTGAATCTCTTGAGAGAATAAGTTCTGAAAAATCGGATAAATCCATCGAGAAAATCTTTCACGAACAATGGGTTTAAAAATGGTAAAGATGCTGCCGTATTTTTTGTGCAAATGGAGATCCGCAGAAGAAGGGAGTGTGTTACCCGTAAAAGGGAAGTCTGCGACCAGCCCTGAGAACAAGATTGTGTCCTCAACACGTATATTCACTTTTGAGACTTTCACCCATTTTGCTCCAGACAGATATTTGCGTTCGCTTACAAGAAGGGTTGTCTTAAAACGTTCCATCTCTCGGGTTGTGCTTTCATCAAGCACCCCCAGCCATGCCATATACGCACGTTTCTGGAAGAAGATTTTATCAATATACCTATCAAAGGGCCCTATGATAAATCCAACCTTGGATTTTTCTGTCTTCAGCCATGCAATATTGCTCCTATCGTAGTGATCAATGAGAAGATCATCTGCTCTTGCTTTTAGATACGCCTTAGAGGGTTTCTCTGCCGTGAGAGCGGCTGCTTCCCTGAGCAATGCTGCAACTTTTTGTAATTCTTTCTGAAATCTCACTCTATAGGGAATTGCAATCAATCCTCCTGAGGTATCTCGTTTCACAAACGTGTAGGGGCTCAAAATTTCTGGGTTACTCTTTCCAGCCTTCTCAAGTTCTTCTAGCGTCGCATTGGAAGGATAAAAATTTGCCCCAGCGTATCTGGGGTTCTTTTGCGAGTCATAAAGAAAAGAAATACTCTCTGCTGCTGCAGTGAGTTTTTTCAGAATCTTTCTTTCTTGAACACTTAGGTCCCCAGGCTTGAATGGGGAATACCGCAGTATAGACATGGATTAAACGTACCGCACCTTAAGAATTTTGCAATCGTGGTTTGCTACAAAAGCAGTTACCTTTACGAAGTCGCCTTCTTTTGTCCCGAGGAGTCCTTTCCCAAGCGGTGATGCATCTGAAATTTTCTTTTGAGAAGGATCCGCTTCCAACGTCCCCACTATGGTAAACGTATCCACCTCTTCTCCCATATCAACAGTAACCGTCGCTCCTAAACATACAGTCGTTCTCTTCTCCTTTGGAGGCAAACTTATCAGCTCCACATTCTTTAGAATATCTTCATACTCCGTCAGCCGCGCCTCAAGCACGTTCATGTCTTCCTGGAAAGAGAGATACTCTGGATTCACGTCCTCTGAATGCCAAATGGAAGGAACGTCGTCCGTTGTTTTCGTCTTGCGCAACTCAAGGAGGGACTCGTAATCCTTCTCTATCTTTTCTAGACCTTCTTTTGTGAGATAGTACTTGTTTTCTGTCATGAAAATGGTGTTTGTTTTATAAAATCTGGCTTGTGGGAGCCAGATTTGTTGCTATTGAATGTTTACGGTTCCAATAATCAGCAAATCTGGCCTCGCAATTTCTGCAAGGTAATGGTAGTAAAAACAGCGACGCAATATTGGGAAGAAAAACAGGATGTTTGAATTGGTGAATGACTATTTCTCATATTGGGATTTTATTATATTCCTCCCAAGCAAGCTTGTCAAGAGGGAGTGATTAGTTTTCTTAATGCAGTTTTCGCTATACGCTTTAGATTCTAAAGTATTGCTTCTCTTCTACTTTGTATTCCTTTCTTATGAATCATTTTACCCCACCCAACATCGTTGTCAAGAATGCTCTCAAATAAGGGGGTTATCCACATACCTTCCTAGGGTATGAACGTCTTGGGAACCGCGGGAAGCTCGCCAACAACAACCTCTACCCTACTCACTCCTGGTGCCAATCGCACCTCTTTGTCAACAAAATCTTCTATGCCTTCAATGTCTTGCCCGAGAATAGATACAACCAAGTTATGCCTTCCCGACCTCCTGGCGACATGATACACTTCTGGTTTTTTCCCCAGTTTCTCAATAAGAGTCTGAACGGCCTTTGGCGTTGCTTCAATAAGCAGACAGGCCGATATTGCGTAAAAACGATTAATATTCAATTCTCCCATCACGCTGAGAATACCCCCTCTCATAAGCTTGTCTACCCTGTTTTTTACCGCCACAGAACTAAGCTTAATGCCCTTGCCTATGTCTGCGAATGAAGCCCTCCCGTCTTGAGATAGGTATTTGATAATCTTAAGATCTAGGGCATCCACACCCCGAAAACCCCATACAGGCGTAGAAGAATACTCAGCCACAGAAAAGTTAGCAAGACCCACTCTATCTGAAAATACTGCAAATTTCACTTCTTGAATGCCAAGACGGTCTTTCCGTATACGGATTGCTTCCGTTGATCTCTTGTATCCTTTCCCCGTAATAATATCATTGTCAACGAGAAGTACCTTACGTCCTTTCACTTTTTGCTCCTCTAACCCTTGGCCGTCGTCTTCCATGGTAGCCAAGGTGAGATTTTTTTTCTTCCTCTTTAACCACTCATAGAGCCCTATGCCGTAGAAAGCTCCGTCCGGCCGAAGATAAACAATGCACCCGTCATCTTTCCCGAAAAACCTTTCTACATCTTTCCCTACGGATGCAATAAACTTTTGTATGGGTTCTAGCTCCAAGAGGTTTTTCATGAGTGTTTTTGCTCCATGTAATATCTAATAATATCGTTCCGAAGCTCCGGGGTGCAAGCCGCAATAAAGAAATCCACCTTCTCATACTGCTTGCCCGGCACAAACTCGTATTCTTGCCAGTTGCCTTTCGCGTCAACTTCTCCGATGTCGCACCCGACAGATTTTGCGATTGCAAAGCTCGGATCTATTTCAGACCTCGGCTCATCAAACATCACATATGCGTCAACCCTGCCGTCTGCGAGGTATCCGTAAATATGGCTTCCCCCAAAGGGGTAGAGCAATGCTTTTGAATCCATCGCTTTGATGAACCCCCCAAAGGTATTGAGAAACTTTACCGAATATTGAGAACTCATCAAATAGGTTGCCAGCGAAATAGGCCCCTTTGCGGCTTTGTGGAGATGGGGAGAAACTGCGCGCTTGGCGCGCGTAGCCATGTCTAGCAAGAATGTCTTTTCGCCGTCAAAGATCCATGCCTTTCCGTCTAAAATATCTCCAATACCTGCGCAAATGGGATTCCGTTTCTTGTCGTAGAATGTAATTGCGGTATACCACGTATGCCGAAAACCCGTAAAGAAAAGAATGGTGTTATCAAAAGGATCTATGGAAACGTAGAGATCCGCCTTGCCCTTCCCCACCTTTATACTTCCGTTTTCTGACTCAGAGAAAATCTCGGCTTGTACCCTGTTTTTCAAGAGAAGCTTTTTGATAATTTCTTCCCCTACTCGGTCAACCCCAAGCTCAAGATCCTCGGGGCGCCCTGGGATCCCGCCCAGAATTTCTTTCCCTTCTCCCGCTTTTGACATTGCACGCACCACCTTCACGGTCTGGGTGAGGTATTCCAAGAGGATACGGTTCAATTTTTGAGTTTCCATACGCAATTTTGAGTGTACTCTTTATATATGCGGTGTCAACGCTACAACGCTTTTGAGTATGCTGTCATAAACCGCTCTACGTTCTTTATCGTCCCCACGCTTACCCTCAAGGTTCCAGGGACGTCTCGCCGCGGCCTTACTAAAATGCCTTGCTCCTGAAGAATACGGAGAACCTTTTCGGGATTATCTGGTCGTATAAGAAGAAAATTTGCGGTGCTTTTGTAGAATGGGATATTATGTTTTTGGAAAAACTCCTCAAGCATTGGCTTAGCTTGCCTCATTACTTCTTGAATATATGATCTCGAATACTCAACATCTAAAAGCGCTGCCCGTATTGCGGTTGCGGCAAACATGTTTACATCATAGGGGCCGCGGATTTTCATAAGCTCTTGAATGTTCTGCGCCTGGCTTATAACATACCCTGCGCGCACGGAAGCCAAACCGAATTGCTTGGAAAGAGTTCTCGTAATGCAAAGATTGTCAAAATCTTTTACAAAATCTATGGCTGTGATGCCAGAAAACTCAAAATACGCTTCGTCGTGAAGCACGGCAACGCCTTTCTCTTTGGCTTTTTCTAGAATGCGCCGCACATCCTCCATAGCAATATCGCCTCCGGTAGGATTATTGGGATTACATAAAACGAGAAGTTTTGGCGAGGAATCAAGCAGCTCGAGAACTTCATCAAGGGGAAAAGCCAGATCTGACCCCTTGTATTCTGGTTTTATAATCTCCGCCCCTTGAACAAGGGCAGACTGATACTCCATGGCAAAGCTTGGGCTCGGGATGACAACCCTGTCTCCTTTTTCAACAAACGCCCTCATCACAACATCAATGCCCTGATCAGAACCATTGGTGACTAAAATCTCTTCGGATTTGCAACCTGCGTATTCTGCAATCACCTCATTAAGATTCCCGTATTCTGGATACATCTGCACCCTCTTGGAATCAACAAATTCGTGAAGCGCCTGCTTCACCCTAGGAGAAGTCTCTGTTGTCATCTCATTAAAATCCAACATAAGATACCCATGAGACGCTCTCCCTTCTAAAGGAGGATTATATGGCGTCATCTTCTGAATATTATCTCTTACTTTTGCCATGTTACAGTTTCCCCTTTGTACTTGGGAGTTCTTTCAAAAGGCGTTTATCCTGGCTGCACGCCATTTTCATCGCCTTACCAAACGCCTTAAATATGGATTCTGCTTGGTGATGGACTTCACCGGGGTAAATAACTCGCACATGAAGCGTTACTTTAAGCGCTCGGCAAAACGCTTCAAAAAAATGTTTAATGAGGTCGGGGTTAGTGTGCCCCCCTATGTATGGCTTGAATTTCACATCATAGGTGAGATGCGCCCGGCCAGAAATATCTACCGCAACAAGGGAAAGCGCCTCGTCCATAGGGAATACAAAATACCCAGTTCTATTGATGCCTTTTTTGTCTCCAAGCGCCTTTTCAAAAGCTTCACCCAAAGCAAGGCCCAGATCTTCAAACGTATGATGGTCGTCAATCTCTACGTCGCCTTTTGCCCGTACTTTCAAGTTAAAAGCCCCATGCCGGGTAAAATTGTCGAGCATGTGGTTCAAGAAAGGAACAGGAGTTTTGATATCCCCATGTCCCAATCCCTCTATCATAAGGTTGATAGCGATATCCGTTTCCCTGGTTTCCCTCCTATGTGAAGATTTTCTCGTCTTCATAATTTCACTATATCCTTTTTGGTCAAAAAAGGGAAGTTGACAAAAAACATAAAGAGTGCTTTGGTTAATATAGATATCTTTGACAAGGAGGAGGACGTTGCAACGATGATACGCCGCATATATGTGGATCTGGACAACACCCTGTTGCCCACGGAGGGGAACCTACCCCCTAAATTCTTCGCATACGCTGACAAGTTCCTAGGACTCGTATACGAGTTAAGGCAATCCGGGGTTTTCGTGAAGCTGTGTACGGGAAGGGACCACAATTCTGTGGAGATGGCCACCCGGGCTCTCGGTCTCCTCGAAAACAACCAGTTCTTCGTGATAGAGGACGGGGTCGCCCGCTTCAACCCAACCACAAAGGTACAGTTCCTAAACCCAGCACTTACCCCAGAAATCTTGGAGGCCTTCGAGCGCGTACACCGAGAGTGGACGCCCAGAATCCTTCTCGAGTTTCCCGAACTATTCGAATACAAAGGGAACCTGGTGGTCGTGAACTTCGAACTCAAGCACGGGGTAACAACGCCTGTGGAGTTCTTCTACAAGAAGATCAAGAAGCTGCTGGAACCCCTAGTAGAACAAAGCCTTCTTGAGATCTCCAATTCGGGTTTTTCGGTGGACATCAAGCCGGTAGCCAATGGGGTGCCTATCAACAAGGCCCATGGTATCCGGTGGGATACCACCGAAGAAAGGGTTTCACTCCCTGAAACCCTGTACATCGGGGACTCAATGGGAGATGAGAGCGCAGTCAGGACAACTGGATATGCTGCCTGCGTCGGCAACGCAAAAGGGGACTTTAAAGCAGTCATACGAGAACTGGGAGGACACGTTTCTGACTACCAGTACATAGAGGGCGTTGTGGACACTATTGAGCAACTGGTGTTCAGTCGAAAACCAAAACTCATTGCAAGCTGAAACCTTCGGGAATCAGCTTTTTTCTTTCAACTCTTTATATAAATCCAGAACTCCTATCGATCGCTTTTGCACATACTCTTTAAAATATGGCCGTTCTTTTGGAGAAACGCTGAAATATCGGAGTATCCCCCACCATACCTGTACTAGTAATGCGGCTACCGCACACCAGTATATCTGTCTGCGATTGAGTCGTCTCTTATACTCTTTTTCTACAGTATCCAGAAACTCTTCAAAGAGTTTTTTTGTTATGGCTGGCTTGCGAAATAAGTTGTCCGCAAAGAAAAATCCAAAGTCGTATGAAATGCCTCCCCGCATATTAAACCCGGCATACTCAAAGTCAATAAGATAAATCTTGCCCTTGGGTCCTACCAAAAAATTCTGCAAGAGAAAATCGTTGTGGGTAGAAATGCCTTTTTTACTAAGGGGAAGCTGCTTTTTTGCTTTTCTTTCAATCTCTTTGATTTCTGCGAGATCCTCGCTGGAGACAATTTTTGTTGCGGGATACTTTTCTACGGCTACCCTATATTTCCCTATCTCGTCGCGGAATACGTCATATTGATTTACAAATCGTACCCCGCTTGTATAGAACGCACAAAGTGTTTTTGCAAGACGTTTTTGATACTCTCTCTGCCGAAAATCCTTTGCGGTAAATTCCCGACCCGAGATGTATTCTGTAACCATGGTGCCGTCTGGAACGCCGTATCTTTCTTTACTTTTTGGGTCTAGAATATTTTTTTGAGAAAGAACATATATATGATAGGCAGGGAGAATGCGCTTAATCTTTTTATTGCGGGAAAGCGCAAGAATATTCCCCCCCTCTGTTTTCCTATCTAACACGCTTTCCCACGGAAGGCGTACAAAAAACTTCTTATCCTTCAAGGTCACAATGTAGTTGCGGTTTGTCTGCCCGCCTGCTCGTTTCACGCGAAAGGACTTAGAAAAGAGCTTTTTGAGATACAGAAGATCTTTGTTCATTGTCTTGGAAAATCTTAATCTTCCCATATTCCCCATCATATCCCGGCTCAATGCTTACCTTGCGTTCTCGAACTCTCTTGATGCCCTCTGCAATTTCGGGAAGGGTTGCCAGCTTCAATGCTTCAACATCTGTATCCAACAACACCATAAACTCATTGCCAAATTCTTCTATGAGTTTCTCATACTCTGCCTTTCCCCGTTTCGTTCCCACGTTCACTCCTAATGCGTCTGCAATAATCTCTTGCAAGGGGATTAAGCTCTTGAAGGGGATGGCACTGGGCGGTACAAACCCCTCGGGCCTGTCTGCCAGCTCTTCCACACGGTTAAGAACGCCAATAACCAAGGGCTTTTTGCATTTGGGGCATATGTTGTTGTTCTTCTTTGATTCTGCTGGAGCCATGCTTACTCCGCACAGACGGTGCCCGTCATAGTGATACTTTCCTTCTTCTGGGAAAAACTCCACCGTATAGAGAAACTTCGCAGGATCTTTTGCCTTGATCACCTGCATCAACGCAGAATAACTCATTTCCGTATCAAAGACATTCACTTCCCTCCCTATTTTTTCTAAAGAATGCGAATCTGAATTACTAAGTAATGCAATCTTATCTAAGGCAGATAGTCTCCAGTTCATGGCAGGATCCGAAGAGAGCCCGGTTTCAATGGCGTAGATATACTTTGTATATTCGTCAAAACACTCTCCTAAGGTATTAAATCCAGACTTTGACCCAAACACGGAGAACCAAGGCGTCCAACAATTATGTACGGTAGCAAACTCCGCAACATAAGAATTATCATTCTCAACTTCTAAATTATAAACATCGCCTTCATACTCGGTGATATCAATATCTCGAATTGGCAAATAGGCGTAATTTTCGTCAATCCAACCGTGCCGTATCTTTGTTTTGTAGTTATATTTCTGAAACTCCGGCATACTGAGCAAACCATATGTATCTTCAAAAAACGCTAAACGATTTACAGCAAAAAGATCGTGCTGAGCATTAATCTTACGGCCTTCGATAAAACTATTACCCAGTTCTTGACGTCTCTTTGCTCTATCAATATAAACCGACGGAATAATGCCTAGCCGTAAGAAAAGAATCTTCATTTGATTCATAAGAATCCGTGAGGAAGTATATCCGGCATCCCCTCTCCACCATCCAAGCAATATCTCTATCTGCTTTTCTTGGGGGAGCTCAAGCATCCATTGCGGTAAGACTTTCGTGAACGCACGATGTTCCCTGTTTTCCTGCTGATAGCAAAAAGTAGAAAAGAAGTCTTTCAGGATTTTTGAATAGTAAATGAGTTCAACGCTTCCTGCTTTTATCTGTTCTTTGCTCGGCTCAAGAGAGAAAATCTCTTGCATCAAACCACGAACATCAGAAAGGTATTGCTCCTCATGTTCAGCAAAAGTAAACGAGATAAGATCTCCGCCTTCACTCCCTTCAGCAAGGTAATAACCGATAAGACGACAGAAAGAACGTGAGACCGAAATTGTCGAGGTAAATACTTTCGCCCTTGTCCCCTTCATTGTTATTACGGTACTAGACAGTGCTTCTGAACGTTGTCGTGAAAAGAGTCTTTCGTCTTGCCTAACGTCAAACAAATTGTTTGTATGCAGAATTTCTTTCTGAAGATAGGGCATTGTAAGAAAGTTCTGCAACGCGATATGCTCAATATCTTTGGTCCCTGTAAAACGCGGATAGAGCAATACATCTCCTTTTTCAAGATTTTGCGCCTGAACCCATTGTGGAGTGAAGTTCTCTTTTGTGGCGATGTGTTTCTTGCAGCAATGTTTTTTATTTCCAACGCATCCAGGGTGACAAAATCTACTCAAGCCCAGACGATGATGTTTTTGCGTTTTGAGAACGTAAAAAGGATGTTCAGAGGTAGTGCTCAAACCCTCCCCGAAATAGAATGGTTTAATTTTATACAGCTTCCCCTTATAGGGACGTGTAAATACTTCCATAACTCGCTGCCATCGATTTTTGTGGGTATACACATAATCATCCTTTCTAATATCTTTTATTGATTTTACAAGATTACCCCTCGTATGAACTATACTTTCTGGAGGAAGGCAATGGGCGGGCACCACCATACAACTCGAATCTGCTTCCAGGGCAATCTTCAGCACTTCTTTTGCGTCAATGCCTAATATGGGCCTGCCGTCAGAGCGCAGGTTTCCTATCCGCCCCAACTGCGTATTTATTTTCTCAACTGCCAAAACAGACGGAGCAATAAGGATGAGATGAACTCTGCGAACCTGCCCTCCCTTTGAATAAATACAGCTTATTTCGGAAGTAAAAAGAAACCTAGTAGCGGTTTCTTTCCCCTTTAGCCCTTCATTACTATTCAGGACTTTCAGCTTATACAGTCCTTGCTCTGCAGGTTCCAACTGTTCTTTGAGTTCTTTAAACCACAAGGGGTGGGTAAAGTCCCCTGTCCCCATAACCGTGATACCCTTCTTGCCTGCCCAGTGATTCAGGTTCTCCAACGTCATTTCTTTGGAAGTTGCTCTGGCAAAACGAGAATGGATATGAAAGTCAGCTATAAATTTCATGACTTGAGAAGTTTAATGCCCAAACCTGCGATTTGACCACCCCCCAGCATGAGTATGCCTGCAAATATTGACCACACCGTAAGGTTCAACATTCTAGGAATGAGTCCTGCGGGAAGCATGCCTTGCAGTTGACCCTCTAGAAGCTTAGGAATTTGGCTTCCTAAATCCTGTATGGAATTAAGAGAGAAATCCTGGGCTCTTTTCTCTCCTACTATGGAGTCTTGTGTGTCAACAGAGAAAATCTCAGGAGGGGTTGCGCTCCCCGTAAAGAACGTGAAGGAGGCATATAAAGAGTATAGGATAATACCTACTCCTCCTGCCAGAAGCGCAAACCCTATTATTCTACTGATATTCATACCAACACTTTTTGAATGACGTTCTTAGGATAGTTTGCTATCTTTCTTAACATATCTCGGTGAGACCATTCCCATACTTCTTTTGCAGACAAGAATGCCTCAAGGTCTTTTTCCTGATTTGTCAGCTCCTGGAACTCCACCTCTCCTTTCGCGCCTGCCCATTGATGATTGCACGACGCCTTCCCTTTGGTAATCCTTTGCGTTCCATCCTTCTCTTTCTTTCTCGCAAAACATCCTCTGCATTCTTGGTATTGGTCAATGCGAAGAATCCACCGCGTCTTTCCCTGCTCTTTCTTACTCACCCCTTTGTTATACGCATTCAGGTACGCTGCGGTTTGCAAAAAGTATGCGTCCTGCATGCCGTTGCTCGTCTTTAAGTCGACCACCCCCACAACACCCTGCACCTCAGCTACCATGTCAACGGTGCCGGCATATCCTGCGTCCATGTCGTACACTCTTTTTTCAACATGCGCATAGGGGTCTATGATCTTCACCTCGTACTCTTTCTGCCATTTTGAGAAGGCAAGGAGAGACGGCTGAATCAAAGGAAGTGCCTCAACTGCTTCTTTCTTTAGCATGCGCTCAATGGTTGTATGGACAAGCGTGCCCCAATCGGCAGACCCTTGATTGGAGAACAAAAAGGACTTGGAAACAAGGGATGTTACTGCGGTGACCCGGGGAAGCCATACGCTTTCAATCTCATACCCGTACTTTGCCTTAAAGAAGTCAACAGTCATAACAATCACCCATTACTTTACCTCGGGTTTTTTCAGAATTATTTTTGCAACGTTCTCAATAAAATCTCCGCCCGCGTATCCAATGACAAACGCTACCGCAGGGCTCACGCTGGGAACCTCCAATATACCGAGACCAAGCTCGCGCACCGCAACCGCGCTCATAACTCCTATGGAGCCTGAGATAAGCATGGTGGACAGAAAATGCGGAAGATTGAACTTCACCTCTTTGTACGCATACTGGTGTTTTACAAACCCCATAAGCCCCCGTACAAATCCTCCCCCGAACCCCGCGATGAATACTGCTTCAAGCATATGGTTAAATGACTATGCCAAATGATGTTTTTACCGCCCACCCAATGGCGAATGCGACGAGCGACGCCAAACCGCCAATGACTAAAATCTCCGTCCCCGCTTTCCATGGATTTCCTCCGGTGAGCAGGGTTCGCGCAGCTCCCACAGCCCAGAAAGTCATCGCGGCAAGTATGCCAGAAAGCATGAAGCTTGTTTGAGGAGTTCCAAGAGAAAAGAGATACGGAATCAACGGGATGGATCCTGCGACAATAAATGCAGTAAACGTAATAAACCCGTGCTGGACAAAATGGTTCGTGCCCCCGTCTTCCTTGTCGATTACTCCGTTTCCTCCCTGCGCATCTCTCAACTCTTTTTCTGACCTCAAGGCAAGGTAATTTGACGCACCCATGGAAAACCCGTCTGCAAGAAGATTCGCCATCCCAAGAATAATAATCACTCCGTGGGGAAGTAGGGCCCCCATGGATCCTGCCACTATCGCAAATGTGGTCACAACTCCGTCGTTTGCCCCGTATACAAGATCGCCCACGTATACTCCTTTTTTAAACTTTCTGAGAAAGTTTTTCATCGCGTTTTCTCTTAGAACCCCGCATCCTCCTATATTGAGAAACGAAGCCAATCATAAAAAGACCGACCAAAAACTTCTCGTGCGTGATGCGGGGAGCAAAGATATCAGACGGACGAAAAAAATACCCCTGTCGTATTATTTCATCCAAAAGAATGAGGGCGCCGACTATAACAATCCCCAGGGGAGAAAACAACCGAACTCTGCCTAATCTGTATAGATTTTTCAGCATGGGCATATTCTATCAGAAAACATCTTTGACAACAACCTCCAGATTTGTTAGGAAAGAGTACCTGTCCCTTGACAATATTCGGTAGAAAAGGAGGATCAGCGTGTATAAGGGGCTCATAAGACCGACCCTGTTCCGTTTTTCGTCTAAAGATCCGGAAATCGCGCACGAATGGGCAATCTCGCTGCTCCATTACCTCGGAAGCTCGCACTGGCTTGCAAAAGCTTCCGCGAGATTCATGACCGTGCAAGATCCGGTCGACCTTCTAGGGCTGCATTTTCCAAACAGAGTCGGCTTGGCAGCCGGCTTTGATAAGAATGCACGCGCCGCATGGGGCCTTTTCGCGCTCGGGTTCGGCTTCATTGAATTGGGGACCATAACTGCGCAGGAACAACCTGGGAATCAACCCCCTCGCATATGGAGATTCCCAGAAGATGGGGCCCTCATCAATGCCATGGGTTTTAATAACGACGGCGCAGATGAGGTAGCGCGAAGACTGCGTTCTGACGGCAGACCTCCTATACCGATTGGCATCAGTATCGGAAAATCTAAGGCAACCCCAGAAAATGATATGAATGCCGTGGTAAAAGATTACCTGGATTCCCTTCGTGCCCTATACCCCTATGGCGATTACATTGCAATCAACGTAAGCTCGCCTAACACTTCTGGACTACGGAAGCTTCAAGGGAGAGAACAACTTTCTCTGCTCGTTCGAAGTATCAGGAATGAACTTACGTTTCTGGCAAGCACAAAGGGAGGAAGTCGCAAACCATTGCTGGTGAAAATCGCGCCAGACATAACGCCACAAGCCATTGATGATATCCTTCAGGTTAGCTCTGATGAAGGCATCGATGGCATTATTGCTACCAACACTACCACGGGGAGAGAGGGGTTGCATGTGCCTACGAACGTGGAGGGTGGTTTGAGCGGAAGGCCGCTTAAGGAAAAGGCGTTACAAGTTGCGAGCTATGTGCGCCGCAAAGCCCCAAATCTCCCTCTTATTGGAGTAGGGGGCATTGAAAGCGTGGATGATGCGCGACGGATGGTAGAAATTGGAGGAGCTGACCTTGTACAGATCTACACGGGGTTTATATACGAAGGCCTCTTCTTCCCGCGCCGTATAGCCCGCGGGCTGAGACTTGCTCCAGCGCGAGCAAGAGGTTAGAAGCCATCAAGAGGGGTTCCTCAAGGGAACATCCCTCTTTTTCTTTTCAAAACCCGAATTCTCGCACCTCAAAATCTTTCCATTCATCCTCATATCCATGGTATTGAACCTCTACGTTTTCTACTTTTGCAAGAGACGGCCCTTTCTTGCACCATTCAATAAACTGCTCCACTTTCTCTGTTTCTCCCTCGCACACAATTTCCACTTTCCCATCAAGCAGGTTGTGCGCCCAGCCAGTCAAACCAAGCTCCAAAGCTTTTGCCCTTGCCGATTGACGGAACAAAACACCTTGAACTCTCCCCGAGATAAGAAGATGAGCGCAAATCAGAACCCCCATACTAGAAAAGAAGCTCTGCCACGGCTCCTCCTATAAGAACAGCGGCAAGAAGAAAAAGGAGTAAAGAAGGGATACGGATCTCGTACTCTGGTTTTCTGTCGCCCATGGTTTTTGCCTTGTGGAACATCAGCATAACGAGAATGCCTTCCGCTGCCCCCGTCACCCCTCCTACCAGCCCCACAACAGCTATAAATTCACGGAATCCCAGAAGAAACAATGCCAAAGGCACGCCCATGGCAACGAGGGCTGCTGGCATATAGGGGAAGTTAAAATCGTGGCGAAGGGAATTTTTAAGATAGTTGCCAATGACTAAAAAGGAGTCTGCAATGATGATAATTCCAACGAGGGCTCCAAAAGCAATAATGTTCTGCCCAAGAAAAGGGACTAACCCCGAGAATGCGTCAGGACTCGTTGCCAAACCCGACACTCCAATGACAATAAGCGCAAAAAGTAAAAAGAATGCCCCCGTGACAACCGACGACCAAATGATTACGTTATCAAGTTTTGTGCGGGCATTCCTGTCTCGCAAAAAGCTCATCACCTCTGGTATTGCCTCAAATCCGGCAAACGCAAACAGGAGGACGCCAAAAGGAAGGAAAAGATTTGAAACGCTTGAAATATCAAACAATGGAGCGTCAAAACTCTTCACATGCGGCAGGGCAAGTACGAGAAGAACCACTATGGCTCCTATAAAAAGTATATTAGTAAAAAACTCTATCTTTGTAATAAGCTGTCTGCCCGCAAGCACAAGAAAAAAGGCGCATATACTAAAGAGAACGGTGAATATAGTAGAAGAGAAGGGGAAGAAAGAACCAAATGCAATTTCAGAAAACTCTCCAACGAGAATAAGGTATGCGAGAAGCGCTCCCATGAGGACGAATAAGAGGGTGAACGTCGCAATCACTTTACCCCATTTCCCCAAGTATATGTTCGCATACCCGACAAGCCGGTGTTTCCCCGAGGTTCTTAAACATACTTCCCCAAAGAACAGGTGAAGCAGGCATATGATAGCGCCCAAAAGAAAGAGATAAAAAAGGCCGGGGATAACCCCGCTTTTTACCATCGTAAAAGGTATGCCAAAGATCCCAGCTCCAATAATGGTGCCCACCAATGTAGAGAGGGCCAATGTGAAACTATTCATTCTTGAAATCCACAGCTACACCCTAAACACCCTATAACCTTCCCGAACTTTCTGTTTTACCTTGAACCCTACCTCGTCCCCCTTCTTTGCGGTACTTACTGATTCATGCTCAATCTGCATGGAAGTTATCTGCTGGGTGAACGCGACAGACCCTCCTTCAATACGCACTGTATCTCCAACTTTCAAAGAATCTCCTAGCTTCATTGCCGCAACATTGATCTTATCAAAATAATGGTCCACCTTGCCCAAAAGCTTATCTTTTGATTTTTTTGCCTTGGGCGCTGCTTTCTTTACCTTCTTAACAGAAACTTTCTTTGCTGCTGCTTTTTTCTTTGGCCTTGCCTTTACTTTTGGCGCTGCCTTTTTCTTTTTTGTAGGCATAGATATGCACTTTATTTCTTGCGACCTTTATGGTTGCTATCTTTCTCTAGTTTAATCATCTTAATAATCTCTCTGACCAAAACGTCAGGGTAACGGCTCGCAATCACCTTTTTCTTACCTCGGTATCCTCCCTTCAAAAGATAATCAATTTTGTCTGCGGTGCCTCCTGACCCTTCAAGAACTCCCAGGGGTTTCTTGTCTTCAAAGGCCACGGTGAACTCATTTAAGGTTCCCATTCTCCCGCATATGATAATAACAGCGTCTGATGCTCTTGTAAGAAGGAGGTTACGCCCAGCATACCCAAAACCGGTGTATACAATAACATCAAACATGTCTGTGGGGAGACGGTACACCTTTACATGCTCTTTTTCCGTGCCAGCCGGAGAAAACCCTATAGATATTCCGTTCTCCTCGTTTGCTCCCACAGCTGCCCAGTACGGCATGCCGGTAGTAGCTCCCGTAAGCAGAATTGCTCCCTGCTTTATAACTTGCCTCCCCACTTCTTTTGCGAGCTCTACTGCCTGTGGAGTACAGTGACCTGGGAGGCAACGATCTGGAGCACAATTATCCATGGCAGCAGAACCTGAAACGCAAATCTTGTATTTCTTGATGTAGTCATTGGATTTCTTTTTCATACGTTTATTATATCAGAAAAATCAGGGGAAAAGAAAAGAGGGATACTTACAGTAATACGTTTCAAAAAAGATAGATCAGGAAGAGGCCACAAAAATCGGAAGTCGGAAATAAAAGGTTGTCCCACTGTCCTTTTTTGATTCAAACCAAATTTTCCCACCATGAGCTTCAATAATGTTTTTTACAATTACCAAGCCTAACCCAGATCCTTCGGTTTCAATTTTTTTC
>JAUSJT010000002.1 GCA_030647485.1 bacterium | reverse complement strand
TGATTAAGAATCTAAAGGAAACTTGACAAAGGACTTTAACAAAGATATAATATAAGCGGACAGCAGGGAGTTGCAAAACTCTCCTGCCTTGATAAGTCAAGAGTAAAAATAGAAAGGGGGTGCCAAAATGGCACAGCAAGTTACGGTAGCTCGTCCAATTCCCCAGCAGCCACGGCACTCTCCGTGGCCCGGTCGGTTCTTGTTAGGATTGGCGCTACTCATCGTAGCAACAATCCTTGCGAGCGCCATCTTCACGATGGTGACCAACGTCTCCTCGCCTGCGCCAGTACAGCCCATCATTGTACAGACCAACCCAGTGGTGGTCCCAGCTCCTGCCGCGGACGTCCCGAGCCCTCCGATTCAGAGTGTCATGCCGGCAGTACCAACGACCTTCACTCCACAGTGGGTAGAGATGGGGAAAGTATACAACGGCGACCAAGTTCGCGCCCTCCCCATACAGTGGGATCGAATGGTAAAGTTCTCCTATGAACAGTCTGACGGGAAAGAGCTTGGAATCGCTCTACCCCCAGCGACAGCGCAGACAAACATGCCACTAAGCCGACTGGGTGGCTATGTCCCAATTGATAACGGTCAGGTGATCCTATACGCATATAGCAACTACCACTGGAGCGTAGAAGATCCCCAGGGCGTAACCTACTGGAAAGACGTAGTTCCAGCCAGCGTAGTTGAGAGGCTAAGTCCATAAGGACAAGGCCTCTCTTTTCTTTTATGAATTATTTCTAAACCTTACTGAGCAGTAGGCTTTTGCCAATCTACGCTGAATGAAAATTCATTAGCATCTTGGGTGACAAGACCCTCTAGGTAATCTTTTTCTTTATTAAGAGAGGCGGCACCTACATTTCTTGTAGTGGTTATATTGCCTACGGTATCCCGCGCCCATACTTTTATAGTACAGTAATCATCTCCCTCTAGTATACAGTCGGCTTCTGGCAATGGAGTTGCAGGATTGTCTTTCCCAACAGTAAATGTCAGCCAGCCGGCAACACAAGAACGATCAGGTTTAGCAACCCCGTTTATGGCAATACTACAGGTATTAAGCCCCGAACCCGTATCTGCATCCACTACATACATCCACCATGTCTTTTTTGTATCTCCCTCATTGTCTGCGTTTAAGTACGCACTGGAATCGCCAACAAGAGGATAGTCTAAACGAACCCTCGGCGCTCTTACCAAATCGTCAACCACCGTGATCTTTGAGGTCGGGGCAACGGTGTCTTTTTTAACGCCAAACTGTATCTTTGTGCCGTCATCGCAGCCTCTGCAGTTGCCTGTGGCGTCTTTCACTCGCAGATAAAGCGTATTGGAGCCCTCGTCAAATCTCCCCCAGTCAGCATTGCTTATCTTCCAGTCTGTAGTAGCGGAAGTACCGCTTATAGCAAGATCTCCTGACAAATCGCTTTTTTGCGCCTTCTTCCAATCCGCTTCACTGCATGGGTCTGCAGGAAAAGTACAATCCTTCCCACGAAGCGCATATCCTATTTCACTCAACGCAATATCATCCGTCACGGCCACATTGGTCACGGGATTTTCTTTGCGCCATTGATCCTGCAGGGTGTTGATAGTAGGAATCCCAGGAGCAGTTTCGTCAACCCTTACCCAGGAAAAGTTATTATCCATCACCGCAAGCTGACGCACATAATCTCCACCTCCCCCAGGGAAGAACTGTTTATGCGCCCAGGTATTGCCGGAAAACGAACTATAAAACCAAAGGTCGCAACTCGCATCGGGACAGTTAAACACCTTATCAAATGTAAGCGTTGCGGCGCTTGGCAAAGAAAACTCTTGGCCTCCTTCTCCTGTTAGCGTCCAATTCAGGCCTTGAGAGCTAGAAGCAGTATCAATGGGAGAAGGATACTTTAGATAAATGGAAGCGTTAACGTTAGAAATCCAGCTTCGCCAATCAGGACCAATGCACTCAACTCCGTGCCCTTGGGCAAAAAGATCATAACTTGCACTTCCCGTCACCCTCCACTTGCCCGTAGTAATGGTTCCAATTTGGGTAATAGGGTTCAGCCCGAAGGAAAGATAATTATCTCCAAGGGAACACGCGGCCGTACACCCAGCTTCTGTGTCTATTGGGCCGCAGCGCCGTTCGTCCTTGAAACAGTCATTAGTAACGCTTGAACCGCCAGAGATGTTCGTGGGATTTACATTGTTACAACTAAGAGGGGTCCTTGTAGTTGCGCTGGCAGACGCCCAGTTGCCAGGGAAAACATACAACACTGAAGTCCCACTATCTACGCGCACCCTCAAGTTGTATGCCGTAGCTGGTTCGGTGCCAATGATATAGCCAGAAGTACTCGCAGTGGTAAGAAAATAAGGGGGACCTCCAGCAGGAGAATTAGGAGGTCCGCATCCAGGGGAGCTGAAAGATCCTCCTCCGTCAATTACGCTTTTCTTGCACCATTCAAGCCGATAGGTAGCGCCCGAAACGCCAGAAACGCTATTCCAAGCAACATAGATTGCGGTGTCAGAAGGATCGATAATCACCGGTAAAGGAGCTGGCGCAACAGGCGCAAGAGCATAGCTAAACGATACTTGCGCGTCTCCAGTATTTTCACGGTAGTGAATCTCAATTGTTGCACTACTAGAAAGCTCCACCAACGCCGTATGTCTATTATCATTATATGAATGATTATCGGTCCACGCAGTCGAGGGCAAAAGATTGCCGCCGCCGTTCACAAAAAGCTTAATGCCGTCGTCTGCCCCAAGCGAAATAATATAGGAACCTGGCGTAAGGCCAGTAAGGGTTCTACTTGCCTTAAATCCAATTTTATCCTTCCCGTTATCAGTGCCAGCAACAGTGGTATTGTACAGTTGTTTGTCTCCCCAATCGGTAACGAACGTCTCGGAAGTTACATTGGGAGGATTTCCATTTTTGTCGTTGCTTCCTGGACCTTCCCCCAGGTAGCTTGCGGCGCTAAAGTCATTGGTTTTAGGATCGGTGTACCACAACCTCTGCCAGGTTCCGGTAGGAAAGGTAAGAGTAGCGGTGGCCTCACTCTTGGTTGTGTACACGGCTTTGTTGCCGGCGCCGTCTTTAGCAATGACGTTAAAGTAGTAAGTGGTGCCGGGACTTAATCCGGTCACATTAAAGGTATTGATGTCGGCGGTGTATGCCTGGATAGGGGTGCCGTTGGCTTCGGCGTTGGCCACGGTGCCGATGTTGTTGCTGGTGGACAGGTCAACCCTATAGACGATACTGGCTTGGGCAGTTACATTATCAGTGGCTTTGGTCCAGTTGAGGGTCAGGGTTGTAGCGGCAATGCTGGCCGTGGTGATGGTGCCGGAATTGCCAGGAGTGGGCGCGGTGGCGTCAGACGTTACGCACGCGTACGGCGCGGGAATGTTAGTGTTACATACTTGACCAACGCCACAGGCAGCGCCATAGCTACACGCAGCGCTTGCTGTGCCTGGGTTATTGCACGTATCTGTGGAACAGTTGCTGTTGTCGTTGCAATCTGCATTTGAACTGCAGGCAGGCGTTACACACGCGTACGGCTTGGGAATACCTGTATTGCATACTTGGCCAGCACTACAGGCAGCGCCATAGCTACACGCAGCGCTTGCTGTGCCTGGGTTATTGCACGTATCTGTGGAACAGTTGCTGTTGTCGTTGCAATCTGCATTTGAACTGCAGGCAGGCGTTACAGGGGTAGCAACGCAATTCCCCGAAGAACCATCACATGTACCAGCCGCACTAGTAGCATCAACCGTACACGAATTGCCAGCATAGGTATTATCCTTATAATAACCTGCGTAAACACTTTCATCGATCCCCACATCTATGCAGCTATCCCAGCCCGCACTGGAGCACTCAGAAAGAGTCGCATAACGACTACCTGAATCGGTATAATGGACACACTCACTATCATCGGCCTGCGCTAAAGGCGCGAAAAAGAGAAAAAACGCGAAAAATGTTGCAAAGAAGATTACCGTTTTTATCATAAATATTTTCCCCATCAATTCTATTGTAATTCAGAATATTTTAATTTTCCATCTTTCGCGTCAACACCCACAATAACAACAGTTTTCACGGTGCCGTCTTTTCTCTTGATGGGTTGATTCAATCGCACCGTTACAAGCCAGAGATCATACAAAGATTTTTTCCCCACAATCAGGGTAAAATCCATTTGTTTTCTGCTGATTTCTGTTATTTTGCCAGGGAACTCTTTAAGCACGATATTTTTTGCCTCCTCGCAGGTTATTTCGCCTTGATCCGCAGAAAGCCCCAGGCAAGGATTTGCGGCTTTTTGTTTTTTTGCAAGAGTTTCTGCCGGCAGGTTTCTATTGCTCCAGAAAACAAAACCAACTGCTATTGCAGTACCAATTACCATAACCGCGAGAATAACAAGATACTTTTCTCTCATAATCTTTGCCTCAAGGAAGAACCTGCACCTCCAAGGGATCTACAATATCCTGCTTTGTTTTCATTATATCATCTCCCGTCTCCATTGTAAGTGGATATTCTTTGGTTAACTGACTTTTTTAGAAAGTGACCGATCAAAAGTGAGAATGCCTGCGTTTTGCGATTTTGCAAAAGAAATAAGAAAACTATCAACAAAATGGAGACCTTGGCGATACCAAGACCAAAGGCCTAACAACGCTTGGCGCTCTGGCGCCTCAAGCCATTTTTGAGCTAGGAATATCTCAAGGGCTTCCGCAATGTCTTCTCGCTGCATTTTGTAGAAACTCTCCAGTACAAAACAGGTTTCGGCAACCACAAGGGACAGTACAACAATCTTTCTTTTGCGTTGCTCTGCTTCCTTAAACCAACGTTCTGCTTCTTGCTGCTGTTTTTTGTTATCTCCCGTCAGAAACCGCAGTAGAACATTAGTATCAAGCAATTCTTTTTTCATACCTTTCTGGGCCAGTCTTGCGTAAATGACTTCCTTGCTTTTTTGAGATCTTTATCAGTTAAAGAAACACGGGATTTTAGGACACCAGAAAGAGACCAGAAATCGTGTTTTGGCTCTACTATAATGCTATCCCCAAATTTTCGTATAAGCGCTTTTGTTGCGCCTAGAATTTTAAAGTCCGCTAAAAAACTCTTTGGGATAGTAAGCTGACCTTGTTTTGTTATAGAAACTATTTTCTCCATTACTATTATTCTTTCATAAAACAATATTCTTGTCAAGAGTAATAGCAAAAATACTGATAATCTTATGGCATGCTTTACGGAAGCACTTGCACCTCCAAGGGGCTCACAATATCCTGATTTGTTTTAATGGGGGATGAGGCGCGCACAAACACCTGGTCATTCTCTTTGAGATCTTCTATGGTGATGACCTTGCGTTCTGGAGTGAAGGTTGCCTCGGCCGGGGGATTAGCAATGTCAAAGGGAAATATCAGGCGGATAAACGCGGTACTTTCCCCTAGCTTCACAGTAAATTGGCGCTCTTCTTTTGGCTGCAAGAGCACAAAAGAATTGCCTGCTTCGTCAACGGAAACAACCTTTCCCGCAATACTTGTTACTTCTTCAAAAACCTGTTCCTCTTTTGCCCCTCCAGTGAGCTGGGTAAGCTTTCCTGAAGAATACAAATAGATTCCTCCAAGAATGGCTGCTCCCACTACTCCTATGATAAGAATGTTTTTCTTGTCTAGTTGAAACATAGGCCTTGTATATTAGTAATTATACCTCGTTGATTCAGTATACCCCCACACCAAACAAACAGCAAACCTGTGTTGGTGTGGGGGTATACCACACAAAAAACCTCCCAGTGAAGAGAGGCAAACTTAATCTCTTTAAGTTATCCACAGGTGTCGCTCAAACGATACCCAGCTTTAACATTGCGGTCGTTTCTCCCTGTATTTTCCGTTTTATTTCCTCCCAGCTCACTACTTGCATCATGATGGGCATGGGTTCTAATTCTGCATCATCAAAGAAGACCAAACTCTTTAAGATATGGAGTTTATTGAATTGTATGTTTTTGTATTTTTTCTCAAAAAATCCTATCAACTCGGAAAGAGTGTACTTCTGCAAAAGAAAATAAATATCCACAAAGTCCTTTCTACTCCCACGCGAAGACAATGCGTCGATCTTCATCGCGGCAATATCGCGTTCCTCTGCGACATTCACGCTCTCAAAACGAACGAACGGAAACAGCATTTCATAATCATAGCGCAAGAAACTTATCTTCACCTCATCTAGAACACCGTGAATCGTACCTTCTTCTTCTCCTGTAAGTTGAAACATACCAGATTCGGAGAGTTTCTTCTTAATGGTACCATTGGAGAATGGCTTAGCCGAAAACCAATCCAAGTCCTCGGATTTCCTATGGCCGAGCAAAAGCGCCAGGGCGGTTCCGCCAGCTAGATAGAACTGACCCAGAACTCCGCTCATTGCTATCTTTTCCAGAACGCGCTCTGTGTTTTCCCCAAGAGTTTGCTTATACATTGTGATGGATCAAGATAAAAATACTGACACCAAAAAGAGAGAGACTTCCTGCTTAATGTTTTGCTCTCTAGCACCCCCTTTTTCACCTTCTCTGGCCCGTATATACTCATCGCCCATTCAAGGTCATCTGCATCTCCAAAATCCAGTATTCTGCCTATGATAAATTGCTCGTTCTTTTTAGTATCTATAGCATCAACATCCCAAAACATGGACTTTTTCTTTAGCGTCTCCATACCATTATTATACCACGTATAAGCACTACAGTACAGTTAGTTTACCACACAAAAAACCTCTCGGTGAAGAGAGGCAAACTTAGCTTAGCTAAGTTATCCACAGGATTAGGGCTTGGACCCAAGCACCTCATCAATGATACCGTACGTCTTTGCCTCTTCTGCGGTGAGGTAAAAGTCACGATCAGTGTCTTTTGAGATAACCTCCAGGGGCTGGCCAGTATGCTTTGCAAGAATGCCATTCATCTGCTCTCTTAATTTCACTATCTGCTTTGCGGTAATCTCAATTTCACTGGCCTGACCCTGCGCCCCTCCCATAGGCTGGTGAATCATAATCTGGCTATTGGGGAGCGCAAAGCGCTTTCCCTTTGCGCCTGCGGCAAGTAGAACTGCTCCCATGGAAGCTGCCATGCCCACGCACACTGTAGACACCGGGCACTTCATATACTGCATGGTGTCATAAATGGCCAGGCCCGAGGTAACCATTCCTCCCGGGGTGTTGATGTAAAACTGAATGGGTTTTGCCGGGTCTTTGGACGCCAAGAACAACATTTGGGCAATGATGGAATTTGCAACCATATCGTTCACCGCGCCTCCCAAGAAAATAATACGGTCTTTCAATAGGCGGGAATAGATGTCATATGCCCGCTCTCCGTACTGGCTCTTTTCTATAACCGTAGGGATCAGGTTCATGATGCTATTGTATCAGTTTTTTCTTCTTCCTGTCCAGACTCCTTTTCTTCTACCTCAACATCTTTATTCTCCGGACTTCTCACGTCTATTTTCCACCCGGTAAGCTTTGCAGCTAACCT
This sequence comes from bacterium, assembly GCA_030647485.1. Taxonomy (GTDB): domain Bacteria; phylum Patescibacteriota; class Minisyncoccia; order Minisyncoccales; family UBA10102; genus JAUSJT01. Next base: position 51,389 of record JAUSJT010000002.1, on the reverse strand, counting down.
TACATTCTGACCTTCCCTACCTATTGCAAGGGAGAGCTGGTCTTCAGGAACAATGGCAATGGCCCTATTCTTGTCTAAAGCCTTCACCTCCAACACCTTGGCTGGAGACAGCGCATTGGCTACATACTGCTCTTGATCTTCTGCCCATTCAATAATATCAATCTTTTCTCCTCCCAACTCGTTAATAACCGCAGAGACCCTGGTGCCTCGCTGCCCAACCATGGATCCTACCGGGTCTACGCCGTCTGCATGCGACTCCACTGCTATTTTAGACCTGGATCCCGGCTCTCTTGCCAATCCCTTGATTTCAACGGAGCCTGCAGAGATCTCCGGAACCTCAAGCTCAAAAAGCTTGGAGATAAACTTGGGGTATGCGCGAGACAAGAGAATCTGGGGTCCGCGCGTAGAATCTTCCACGCTTATAACGTAAAACTTGAGGCGCTGGCCCAATCGATAGAATTCTCCTGGAACCTGCTCTTCTCTAGGCAGCACTCCCAGAGTTTTGCCCAAGTCCACAAACACGGTCACGCCTTCCATTCTTTGTACAATACCTGAAACCAAATTTCCCTCTTTTGATTTGAATTCTAAGAGTATGGATTCTCGCTCTGCTTCCCGTATTTTCTGGAGTATGACTTGCTTTGCGGTTTGCGCGGCAATTCTGCCGTAATCGGTCTTTGACTCTAACTTTGTTTCAAGATCTTCTCCCGTCTTTATCTTTGGATTTATCTTCTTTGCATCTTTCAGCATCATGTGGCGTTCTTCATGGAAACGCACCTTCTTGCCCTCGGCTGCTGCATCTTCTCCTTTTCCCTGTTCTGGGATTATCACAGTATCCTTCAACTTCCCCAATTCCTCTTCTGAATAAATCATGTCCTCGTCAACGACGAGTTTCACTAACCAAAACTCAACCTCCCCGTTTTTGGGGTTCAATTTCGCTTTCACCACCTGCCCTCGGGTTCCGTATTCTTTTTTGTATGCTGCAGCCAAGGCCTGCTCCACGGCCTCCAGGATGCGCTCTTTTGATAACCCTTTTTCCTCTGCAATGCTGTCTAGCAAGAGAGAAAGATTTTTAAAATCCATGCTCATAATGTTATTCTAGCGGGTAAAAAGAATGCCCGCATCGCGGACATCTTCTTCCGCTTTTACTCTTGCACACATGCTGTTCCTTGTCAATGTCCTAGCGTTTTGCACATACGACAAGTGCACAGGTGGAATCCTGGGGAATGCCAAGGAGAGAGGAGTAATGACGGGACTTAGAAAACGTTCTTCCAAACCATGTATAGGGAATAACCGCGTAGTTATACAGGAAAAAGAAAAAAAAGGGGAAGTGTAAGGGCAGAGATCCTGCCAAACGCATAAACCATGAGAATACGCGCTTTTTAGCAAGCTTCCAAACAACATAGCAATGTCTTACTTCAAAGCCCTCTTTCTCAAGAAGAGCGTTCAGCTGCGCTGGCTCAAATCTCTGCACATGCCCTGCAAACACATCCCAGGGAGACCAATACTGGGGGTTCATGGGAACAGAGAGAATGAATAGGCCTCCTGGTTTTATTGTTTTCGCTACCTCGCGTATGGCACGCCCTGGCCTTTTTAAATGTTCTAAGACCTCAAACGCTCCTATAAGATCAAAGAAATCTTTCTGAAAGGGGAGTTGCTCTTCAGCTCCCTTAACAACCCCTTTCCCTCCGCGCTTATTCAACTCATTGATGGCGTGCAAGCTCGTATCAAGAAAATAGGTGCCCTGCACAGAGAACTTGGGGAACATTCCCGCCCCTATTTCCAATCGTTTTTCTGCTTTTTTAACATAGGATTCCAAAATCCTCCACGTGTACCAAATTTCTGGGGAGCGGAGACAGGTCTTGGACCATGCCGCATTGTATTCAATAGGAGAAATCATTATTGGGTGGACCCACCGGGAATTGAACCCGGACCTCAGCAATGCGAATGCTGCGTAATGCCGTTTTACTATGGGCCCATCAAATCACCCCGACCCCTGGCTTAAGACACCTTCGGTTTCTTACGTCGCTTCGCTCCTATTTTTCCACCACGGGGTGATTTGCAATTTTTCTGTTGAAAAATTGTTTGTCGGGGTGAGAGGATTTGCACCTCTGATCTCCGACTCCCGAAGCCGGCGCCTTGGCTACTAGGCTACACCCCGAAACTTTACTATATTCTTTTTTGCAATATGGTGCGAAACTCAGGAAGCCAGAGTGAAAAAGAGCTCTGCACATGTTCAAGTCCAAATCCAGAGATCAGCCGTTGTATAATCGCAGGGGACAATTTATGCATATGAATTTCTCGCGCACGGAATGGATTTTTTAGGAGAACTGCGGCTGCAAACATTGCGAACATACCTCGTATGGGCTCTGCGGGATACACAAGCATTATCTTACCTCTTGGCTTTAACACACGAACCATTTCGCGAAAGGCTTTGGCAATATTCGGGATATGCTCAACGGTGTGAAAGGAGTAGATCTTGTCAAAGGTATTGTCTGAAAACTCAAGGGCTTCGGCATCCATGACCTGCAGATTCTGGGCCACTCCGTTTTGTATTGCTTTGGCGTTAAGATCAATGCCAAATGTCTGAGGTGTGATGTACTGAACCCTCTTGGTCGTGTATCCGCGACCGCACCCTATTTCCAGTATTTTGTCTTGGGGCTGGGGATCAAGATATTTCTTCACCCTCTGCACATAGGTAGGGTCTACCGGTTGTAAAAATGCATACAGCCTTGATGTATAATCCATAGGTATAGTGTAGTTCGCCTCCGGCGAACCCCGGGGCATTTCTTAACGCTCGCAGGGACTGCTCGCTAAAATGCCCTTTGAAACCAAGCAGTTGGTTTCAAACCCAATACTTCTCTTTTGTCATTTCATCTCTTTTCATTTCGACATTCTCGCGCTCCTGCTCCGCCTTCTTTGATATCGCACGAAGCTTCTCTTCTGGCAAGCCCCCTAACTCTTTCACATATTGAGTAAGGATATCCTTCTCGTTCTTCTTTGGATCTTCCAACACAGCGGCCAAGAGCGCGTCAAGAATCCATCCTATCCTGGGGCCAGGCGTAATGCCAAGTATGCTCATAACGTCATCTCCTTTCACCTTGAGCATCTTTGCAGAAATTGGATCTTGAGACACTTTGTCAATCAAATACCTCAAATGACGCAACTTGTAGGGTTCTGCCTTGGGGACGCCAGACCCAATGCGGTCTGCCATGCGAACCTGCAGCAGCTCTTCTGTGTTTTCTGGTCCTACGTTCTTCACAAGCCGACGTATGGAAGCTTCTGTCACTTCTCCCACGTTGTAATAAAACAGGTGATAACGCACTAGGGTAACTATTTTCTCAATGGTTTTTTGGGGAAACTTCAGGCGTGAAAGAATCTGCTTGGCCAGACGAGAACCCACAACCTCATGTCCATAGAACGTTGAATCTTTGCCTTCTCCCTTCTTTACTCTAGGTTTGCCAACGTCATGCAAGAGGGAAGCCAAACGTATCTCAAAACTCCATTTTTGCTTTACCGCGTACTCTAACGATAAAAGATTATGTTCCCATACGGTGTAGATATGGTGTTTGTTCTGGGTCACGCCGTATCCCTCAACAAGCTCTGGGATAATGAATTCTAAAAGCCCGAGCTCCCGCAGCGTCTCTACGCCCTCCCCTGCTTTCTCTGCCATGATGATTTTTGCAAACTCGTCCCGTATGCGCTCTTGCGAAATTTCTTTAAGAAGGGACACGTTCTTTGCAATGGCTTTGCGTGTTTCTGGCTCAAGCGCGAATCCAAGAGTTGCGCAAAACCTCACACCCCGCATCATGCGCAGTGCGTCTTCTTGAAATCGCTCATCTGGGGTTCCTACTGCCCGGATGAGCTTGGCTTTTAGGTCTTCTCTTCCGCCAAAAGGATCTAGGATTTGGAAACCAGGTTTCCTTGGGAAACCTGGTTTCCCTATCCCAAGGGCAATCGCATTTACCGTGAAATCTCGCCTCGCAAGATCTTCCTCAACGGTTTTTGCATACTGCACTTCTTCAGGATGTCTTCGGTCTCCGTATCTTAAGTCAGACCGGTAACTCGTCACCTCTATCTCTTTAAGTTTGGGGTCTGAAGCTTGCGTGCGCACCGTAACCGTGAAGAACTTATTCTCATAAAAATTATCTGGGAATACTTTCTGAACCTCTTCTGGGGTAGCAGAGGTTGCAACATCCCAGTCTTGAGGTTCCCTGCCCAAAAACATATCTCTTACGCATCCTCCCACGATATATGCCTCAAAACCCTGTTTTTCAAGTTCTGCAACCACTGATTTTACCTCTTTGGGAATGCTTCCTTTCATAACCTCCATACTAGGTGAAATCATTGAATTTTTCAATGAAATAAGATAGGATTGAAGCGCGCGTCCCCGTAGTGAAACGGATATCACGACAGACTTCGAATCTGTTAGTGGGGGTTCGAATCCTCCCGGGGACACCAAAATATGATATGCTAAACACATGAGAAAAATCATCCCTATACTCACCGTACTCTTCCTGCTTTTTTCTGTTGTGCCTTTGACTGCTGATGCGGGAATTGTCCAATGCGGAATTGATGGAAGTAATGGCCAGCCAATAGATGGGAAGATAGATAATAAGGAGGCGTGCGGATTCTGCGACATCTTTAAGCTCATCAACAACATTATTATATTCTTCCTGGTACCCTCTCCTTCCGTAAATAATGGGGTTGCCGTTGTTCCATTAATAGCAACTCTCCTTATCTTGGTTGGAGGTTTCTATATTCTTATCGCTGCAGGACAGCCAGAACGCCAAAAGACGGGGAAAGACATTATCACCGCTGTTGTTATAGGCCTTCTTGTGGTATATATTGCCTGGGTAATGGTGATGTCCATACTTTCATTCCTTGGGGTCGCACCATGGACGGGCCTTGGAGAGTGGTGGAACATTAAGTGCGGACCTTAACAAGAATGTACCTGTTTTAGAAAACGATTTGCGTGCCACAGTTTTCTAAAACAGGCCCGGGATTTGCATTATTCGCTCGCCTGAGACGAGTGGCGCAAATCCGCAAAAAGCAAAGCAGTTTGCTTTTCGCCCCCGTAGCTCAACTGGCTAGAGCAGATCCCTCTTAAGGATAAGGTTTCGAGTTCGAATCTCGACGGGGGCACAGCGTAATAAATTTTCAAAGAAAATTTAAACGCTGTTGGAACGTTGAACGTACAATTTGCGAAGCAAATGTTACGTTCTTACGTCCCACCAGAAAACGCTTACTTGCGTTTTTTTGTTTTTTATGATACAGAAGGAATATGCTTACTCCAAAGGAGAAAACCAAGTTTATAGACGAATTTAAAATAAACCCTGCAGACACAGGGTCTGCCGAGGTGCAAATAGCGCTGCTTTCAGAGCAGATACGAAAACTGCTCTTGCATTTAAAGAAATTCCCTAAAGATTTTTCCTCAAAGAGGGGGCTCTTGAGGCAGGTTGCCAGGCGCAGAACCCTGCTGGCATATCTGAAAGAGGAAAGCCCCAGGCAGTACAATGCGTTTATAAAGAAAAGCGGGTTGAAGAAATAATCACCAATGAGTCTTAAAAATAAGGACCAGGAAGTTGCCATCTTTATTGATGTGCAGAATCTCTATCATTCTGCAAAAAACATCTACCAGGCCAGGGTCAATTTCAAAGAAGTATTAAAGACCGCGGTTGCGGGCAGAAAGCTCATCCGCGCGTTCGCATACGTGGTGCGCACCAAGACAGGGGAAGAAAAACCTTTTTTTGACGCACTCATTAACCTTGGCATTGAAACTCGGGTCAAAGACCTCCAGGAGTACTACGGGGGGATAAAGAAAGCCGACTGGGACGTGGGCATAGCAGTGGATGCTATTAAAACATCATCTGGCGTAGATGCCATTGTTCTCGTTTCAGGAGACGGAGATTATGTGCCTCTTGTTGAATACCTGCAAAATCATGGAAAGCGAGTGGAAGTCATCGCATTCGGGAAGTCCACGTCTTCCAAGCTTCGCGAGGTTGCAGACGAATTCATTGATTTGGAAGAATCCGTAGAGAAATACTTACTAAGAAAACCGAAATGGCCGCTCAGCCTCATACAATAAAACTCCAAGACAAAACAATATCGCTTGAACTTACCGATCTTGCAGAACAGGCAAACGGGAGTGTTTTAGTCCGCCAGGGAGATACTGTCATTCTTGTCACTGCGGTTGCGGCATCTTCTGCGTTTGCAAATCAGGGGTTCTTTCCTCTTACAGTGGATTACGAGGAACGGTTCTATGCCGCAGGGAAAATCCTGGGCTCCAGATTCGTACGGAGAGAGGGAAGACCCGCAGACGAAGCTATTATTACGGCTCGCCTTATTGACCGCGCCATTCGTCCCTTGTTCCCCAAGGGGTTCCGCAAAGAAGTCCAGGTTATTGTAACCTGCCTTTCCTGGGATGCAGAGAACGACTCTGACGTGCTAGGGCTTCTGGGAGCTTCGCTTTCGCTCTCTGTTTCTGACATCCCCTGGCAAGGGCCTGTGGGAGCTGTGCGCATAGCAAAGATCCAAGATGCGTTCGTGGTGAATCCTACGTATGAGCAGAGAAAGCAGAGCCCTGTTGATTTTGTGCTAGCCGGAGTAAAGGAAAAAGGAGAGATTCTTTTGAATATGATAGAGGCAGAAGGGCAGGAAGTTGCAGAAGACGTGTTTGAACAAGCACTGGAGTTTGCAAAACCGTTTCTTTCACAAATGATTGATGCGCAAGAAGAAATCGCAAAGAAGTTTGGCAAAGAAAAGGTAGACCCAAAAGAAACTCCCAGAGACGAAGAACTAGAGCGCGTTATAAAAGAGTTTCTAGGAAAGAAGCTAGAACAGGCGCTCTTTGAGGGAGATAGAAAAACAAGAATGGGCAAGGTAAACGACGTGCAAACAGAACTGCTTGCGTTCTTGCAAGAGCAATACCCCGCTGAAGACAAAAGCAGGTATGCAAAAGACTTTTTTGAGGAAGAGGTGAATCGAGTTGTACACGAAGCAGCCCTTAAAGAGGGTAAGCGGGTAGACGATAGAAAACTGGACGAGATACGCGAGCTTGAAGGAAGAGTGGGCATTCTGCCTCGCACCCACGGGACAGGGCTATTTTTACGAGGCCAGACCAAGACACTTTCTATACTTACCCTTGGAGCTCCAGGAGACCAAAAACTTATGGAGGGCATGGAGTTCTCGGGAAAGAAGCGTTTCATGCATCACTACAATTTTCCTCCGTACGCTCCAGGAGAAGTAAAGCCCTTGCGCGGCCCGGGGAGAAGAGATATAGGACATGGTATTTTGGCTGAAAAGGCATTGCTTCCTGTCATCCCCGAAGTAGACAAATTCCCTTATACTATTCGCATCGTAACGGAAGTGCTGTCTTCCAATGGATCAACTTCTATGGCTTCGTGCTGCTCCGCTTCCTTGGCTTTAATGGACGCAGGAGTTCCGATTAAGAATCCTGTGGCAGGTATTTCCATAGGCCTCATGCAAGACGACAAAGGGGACTACAAACTTTTGTGCGACATCCAGGGCCCTGAAGACCACCACGGAGACATGGACTTTAAGGTTGCAGGGACCAAAGACGGAATCACCGCAATACAAATGGATGTGAAACTGCGGGGCATCACCAGCAAGATATTCAAAGAGGCGCTGGCGCTTGCGAGGGATACGCGCCACCATATACTGCAAGATGTCATTGCAAAGGTGCTAGATAAGCCCAGAGCGCAGCTTTCTCCATGGGCTCCACGCATTATCATCATCAACATCAACCCTGAAAAAATAGGACTCTTAATAGGCCCCGGGGGGAAAACCATTAACAAAATTATTGAAGAAACTGGCGTCCAAATAGATATTGAAGAAACCGGTCAGGTCTTTATCACCGCAGACAAAGAAGACCAGGGAAAACGCGCATTGGAAATAATTGAAGCACTTGTGAGAGAGGTGAAAGTAGGAGAAATATACAAGGGCAAGGTAAAGAGGATTATGGAGTTTGGAGCTTTTGTAGAAGTGCTCCCAGGCCAAGAAGGGCTGGTGCACATTTCAAAGCTTGCCAATCGCAGGGTGGAGAAAGTAACAGATATTGTAAAAATAGGGGATGTTATCCCTGTAAAAGTAGTTGAAATTGACGAACAGGGAAGAATCAACTTATCTTTGAAAGACGCTCAAGAAAAACCCTCAACATAATATGGCAGAACCCCTCCCTTCAAAAAAGCCAGAGGTTGAAGAAACCCTTCAATTTCTTAAACGAGAAGAGGTGAGGACTATGGCAAAGGATGTAGCCCTGCTCCGAGAGGAGGAATCGAAAAAAGAACGGGAACGTATAACTCAGATCAAAACGGAAGAACCCAAGAAGGAAACCGAGACAGGCATGAAAATTCCTCAACCCCAGCCAATACCCCCCTCTCTCATGCCCCATGCAGAAGTACAAAAGCCCGTATTCGTGAAGGCGAAAACACATTCTGAAAAGATTGTCATTAGGCTCATAGTCATAGGAGTTCTTCTCTTTATACTGTCAAATGGGCTCGCGTTTGGCTATTGGTATTTTACAAGAAAGAAGATGGCGGAGATTACTCCTGCCCCCCAACAAACTCCTACAACAGAGCCAGCCCCTGCTTCGCCCACCGAACCCGCCACAACTTCTTTGGATGTTGGCGGGGAAGGCGTAGCCCCAACTCCAGTTCTGTTCTTTGGCGCGGTACAAGAAAAAACTATTGAGGTTGCTGTGGCAGACAATCTTCTCTCGCTTTTGTCTAACACCCTCAAAGAAGAATATCTGCAAGGGTTTACAAGGATTCGCCTGCAAAACACAGAAGACAAAACATTCTTAACCACGAGAGAATTCCTGAATAAAGCAGCTGTGGCCTTGCCAGAACCCCTGCTTGCCCTGTTCAAAAAAGACTTTATGCTGTTTGTATATTCTTCTCCTGGAAGGAAACGCCTCGGGTTTATAGGAGAGCTTTATCAGATTGAAGGAGTACAGGACATATTGAGGACGTGGGAAACAACTCTTGAGCAAGACACAAAACAGCTTTGGGGAATTGTAGGACAGAAAGGATCTGCCTATACTCCCTTTTTTAGACAGACTGTTCACCAGAACAGCCTGGTCAGATTCCAGACGTTCTCGGCACTGGACTTTGGGGTTGTATATACCCTCTTTGGCACAAAGCTTATCCTTGCCACTTCTTTTGAGAGCTTGACTAAAGCGGTTGACCTGATAATACAAAGTAGGTGATAATAAAAGATAGAAATTTCTTATGGACAAAAACACTCAAGCAAAAATACGAGAGGGACTTCTCAAGAAAAAAGAGAGCCTCCAAACGATGCTTTCTTCTTTTGCAACAAAAGATCCCAACCTCAAAGGAGACTGGGATTCAAAATATCCTCGGGTGCCAGAAGGAGGCCTGGAAGAAGCGGCAGGAGAAGTAGAAGAATACTCCACGTCTCTCCCCATAGAACATAATCTAGAAACTCAACTTCAGGATGTAGACAACGCGCTAGGCAAGATTGAACAGGGGAACTATGGCGCATGCGAGAGTTGCGGCATGCAAATAGAAGAAGAACGCCTGATTGTTTCTCCAGGAGCAAGGTTCTGCGTCATGTGCTCTGGGAAACAAGGATAAAAAGAGAAGCTCTTTGTTGAGCTTCTCTGCTATTTCGCAAATGGATTAGATGCTCCACGTACCTCAAAGTGCACGTGGCATCCTGCGGGGCCACGGGGAATAGTATAGCCCGTATAGCCGGTATAACCAATAAGCTGACCCTGGAGCACTCTGGCTCCCGGATTAGTGAGAATGCTGGAGAGATGCCCGTAATAAGTCACCACGCCGTTGGGATGTAAAATTCTCACGTAATTTCCTCCCAAGCTGGTGTATCCTGTACGCTGTACGGTTCCTCCTGCGGCAGCATAGATAGATTCTCCGCACTGCCCGTTGCTGAAATCAACGGCGTTAAATGGGTGGAGGCCCTGGGTCACGCGATACGGCGCTGTGACAGGATAGATAAAGTAAGAATTGGCAATGGGGGTTAAGCGTCCCTGCGGGAGAACCTTTGGCATCTTCCCGTTTGGGATGATGAGAATATCTCCTGCGAACAAGGATGGAGATTCTAGCCCGTTAAAATCTATAATGTCCTGGCTGGTGCCCTGGTACCAGGAAACAATTTCGCTTAGGGTATCATTGGGCCGCACAAGGTGAAGAATCCCGGAAACAGGAAGAATAATGAGCTCCTGCCCTGCCTTGAGAACTGAACTCGTATTCAAGTCGTTTGCCCATGCTATGGTTTCAACAGAAACCCCAAACTTCTCTGCCAAGGAGCCAAACGTATCTCCTTCCTCCACTAAATATCTGGTAACCTCGGGTTTGAGATCGGCATCCAACTGGCCTACAATAGCTCCCAACACTCTAGGCGTGACGGCTAAGGGAGGAGTGGCCGCAAGAATACTTGTTCTAGCAACAAGCATTAATTCTGGGGTTTCAGGAGCCGCTACCCTCTTTGAGTTCAGCTCACCTGTATTTTGCAAAGACACAAAAGAAGCAAGAAAGTTATTTGGGTTCAAGCCGTCTAGCGTCCTAAAGCCCATCACAAGCAACAAAAAAGCAGCTGGCAAAGCTACATAAAGAAGGGGGCTCGTGCCCCGTTTTGAGTAGGAATCCCTTTCCTGAAGGCTTGTCATAGGATACGCTGTATAATATCCTTTCCAAGGAGGAAAGTCAACCCCAGACCCTTCCCTGCCTAAGCCTCACTTAGGTGGGGATAACTAAGCGAGGCTTAGGCATAACCATAACAATGGATCTATTTTCTATAAAAACTATAAAAGAACTCCTCAAACGGCAGGATAGGAAACCTCAAAAGGGCTTGGGGCAAAACTTTCTTACCTCAAAAGGAGTGCTTGACGATATTCTTAAGGCAGCGAGCCTTAAGAAATCAGATACTGTGCTTGAAATAGGGCCAGGTATTGGAACCCTAACCCGGGAGCTTGCGCTAGGTGCAAAACGGGTGATTGCGGTAGAGAAAGACTCTGTCATGGTGGATATTCTAAAAGAAACCGCCAAAGATCTCTCTAATATAGTAATCATCCAGGGCGACATCCTCTCCTTAATGAAATTAAGTTCTAGGAAACTTAATTTCATTAAGGACACAGGATATAAAGTGGTGGCAAACCTGCCCTACTATATTACCTCTCCTGTCATACGCATGTTTCTGGAAGCAGAGAATAAGCCAGAGCTTATGATCTTGATGGTCCAAAAGGAGGTTAGCCAAAGGATATGCGCAAAGCCACCGGAAATGAGTCTCCTGGCGGTTTCGGTACAGGTCTATGGAAAACCCTCTATTGTCTCATATGTAAAGAAGGGCTGCTTTTGGCCACAACCAAAAGTAGATTCCGCAATTCTTAAGATAGTCCCTCACAACTTAAAGAGATTAAGTTATCCGCAATTTAATGAGATTAAGTTTTTTACGGTGGTAAAGGCGGGATTCAAACAGCCAAGAAAGCAGCTTGGCAACAACCTTATGCAGGGGCTAAAACTTTCAAGACACCAAGTAGAAACTTGGCTTAGCCAAGTTGATGTCCAACCTACTCAAAGAGCAGAGACTCTTTCCGTAGAGGATTGGATAGCTCTCGCAAAATCCCTCCCTCAAACTTAATCCCATTAAGTTATCCACAACTTAATGGAATTAAGGATAAAATGCGGAGAATCTGGTACAATAAAGCAATGCGATTTATCGGGCGGTTTATTGGAATTGTTTTGATACTGGGTGTTCTTGTTTTTGACCCTGGATTTGTATTTGGCGCCCTTGATACTCCAACCCTTCTCTACCCAACGGTATCTGATTCTCCTGTCTGGAAGGGAAAAATTGAATTTCGCTGGAACGCTACGGGAGCGCCTTTTTATAAATATTTTATTGACCTCCCGGACGGTTCTGCCAAGACGGCTATTGTCCCTTCTTCTCTTGTGACAATTTACGGGTTGGAACCCGGAACCTACCATTGGCGAGTAAGCGCTTGCGATGACGGCCAGGGAGCAGGATGTGTAGTGTGGAGCGGAGATGAAACATTTGAAATTGTTCTGGCTCCGGCAGAATTCTCCGGCGGACTTATTCCGTGCGGCAGAGAAGTTGACGACGCCTCTACTCCAGGATACGACGAAAGCGACCCTTGCGGCATCTCCCATATATTTTTGCTCTTAAAGAACCTTCTTGATTTTGTGCTCTGGAAAGTATCCCTGTTTGTACTTCTTATACTGACTGTGATCACGGGGGCAACGTCATACTTCTCTCTTGGGGGGCCAAACGCTCTGGCGCGCATTAAAACCGTGTTCCGTTCCTTTCTTGTTGGCTTTCTTGTTATGGTCTTTGCCTGGATGCTTGTGAACATCATTTTGACGTTGTTTGGGTTCCAGTCTAAATTCTTTGGCAAATGGTGGGAAATTTCTTTCTAACAATGAGGGAAGTGTAGTATAATAAAAGAACTTCGTGCAAAAGTATCTAAAAAAATTTGTGGCTATTATAACAAAGAACAAAAGGGTTTTTGTTTTTGCTTTGCCGCTTATTATGCTTTTCTCTGTTTTCCCGCCAGCAACTGCCGATGCGCTTTTCTGGATCCCCATAATTATTGGGGGGGTTGCCCTTACATCACTGTTCGACATTCCTTTTCTTTCTGACCTTGTTGGAGAAGCCCAGCCGCTCTTACAAGCCCTGCTGTGGTTTGTCAACCTGTTTGTCGGGTCTATAGCGTCACTCCTCGGGGGCATCTATTTTGGCATGGGGAATTTGCTCCATGCGATTATCACTTACTTTATCGCAATTCCAGTAAGCCCCAGTAACGACGCGCTAGTTGAATTTGTGCGGGAGGCATGGGGCTTTTCACTCCTTTTTGTTAACGCGCTCTTCCTCCTTATCTTGGTTTTCATTGGACTGGCCACTATTCTACGCCTGCAATCCTATCAACTCCAGAAAACGCTTCCCCTCCTCATTGTTGTTGCCTTGCTGGTGAATTTCAGCGGCGTGCTTGTTGGTTTTGTTGTTGATATATCGAACATCATCACAAACTTCTTTTTGAAGGCATCTATTAATGCTGCCTGGTGGACAGACCCATTTTCATCCCTTGAACTCGCTGCAGAAAACCTTGGCCAGAACATTGCCAGAATCCTGTATTATATGCTTGGCACCCTCATTTACTTTATTGTCATGCTTCTATTTGGGGTACGGGTGATAATTCTATGGACGCTTACTATTCTTGCGCCTCTCGCTTTCGCAGCCCTCGTCCTACCAGCCACAAGAACTCTTCTTTGGACAAAATGGTGGAGTAATCTTATCCAGTGGTCTATTATTGGGATACCCATAAGTTTTTTTCTCTATCTTTCCGGAAAAGCCGTGGGCGCACAGTTTCCTCCCTCTGTAGGCGCAGATGCAGTTGTTACCTCTCTTGCTGCCTCTTTTTTTGCGCCCCTCACCGCGCTTTTCCTTTTGTTGATCGGCATCACGCTTAGTATGCAGCTGGCTCCTGCCGGCGCAAGCGCGGTCATTGACAAAGGAAAACAATGGGGGGTTGGGATTGGGAAGGGGCTTGGAGGCGCTGTTGCAAGAAGAGTCCCCCTGGGCCGGTTTGGAGAGAACATTAGGAAAAGGGGGCAAGGTATAGAAGTTGCGGAAGCAGAGAAAACCCGCCTGGAAAGATGGGGTGGCAGAGTACTCGGAAAAATTCCTGGCATGGGAAGGATTGGCTCTGCCATAAACGTACCCGTACTGGAGAAGCAACGAGGCGCAGTACAAGCGCGCATAGATGAGCTTGAGGCAAAAAAGAAAAAAAGCCACGGAAAACTGGGTACAAAAGACGCTGCCGAGCTTGACCAAAAGAAAACGGATCTGCAGAACGTTAATGCGCAAATCAGCACTGCCTCTGCTGGCGTGGTAACGCGTGGGGTAGCGCGGTTTGCACGCCGCGGCGCAACATTGCTTGGCGGCGGGCTTGAGATGACGGGCAAAGAGTTAGATATGCGCATAGGGGCTAAAGACGAGCGAGAGGTTGCAGTGGGAACTAAAGATGTTGGCAATAAAGACTCGTTCCAGGTCTTTAACATGGTCAACGAAGAAACGGCAAAGGGGCCTCTGGCAAACTGGAACAGAATTGTGGGCATGCTGAACGGAGTACGCAACAGGGGCGATGGGGACGATATTGAAGATGCCTTAAAATCTGGACAACTCAATAAAAAAGTTATTGGGGGAGTTATCAAGAACGGGCAAAGAGTAGGCCCTCCTGGATTCCGTCCCCTTCTTAAATCACTCTATGGACAAATTTATTCTGATGCTAGGGCATATGGATTTGATGCAGACGTAGACGAACACGGCAATGTTATCGAAAGAAGCGGGAAAGACGCAAAGTTCTTAACTAACCAAAAACGAAGTCTCCCATCTAAATTTAACGCGCAGGACTTCCAGGGCGACACTATTGCTCCGCAAAACTTTGATACCAATACAAAGGAGGGGCGGCTCTTCCTAGAAATGATTCTCAAGGGGCGGGGAGCTGACTTTATGAGCCAGCTTGGCAGGCGCCCCAGAAAAGAAGAGAGTAGAGCTATCATGGAGTATATTTTTAAAGAAGGTGGACATGCAAAAACCGGGCTTGGTATAAACTGGCTTTTGGACAACGACGCAGAAGATGTGCTGCGCTATCTGGACAGCCCTGGAGCAAGGAGCTTGGGGCTTGGAAGTGGTATAACAAGGCGAGAAATTGAAGAACTGGTTGCGAAAAAGCAGCAAGGGAAAACCCCGAGCGACTTATACGCAGAAGGAACCCGTCTTGATGCAGAACGGAAAGAGCAAGAAGCGCTGTCGCATGATCAGAGCTTTTCCGATGGTCAACGAAAAGGCGCAAGGGATCGGACAAAGGAACTGAACAAAAGAATCCAGCAGATTGAAACTACGCTTGATCTTATGGATGAGGATGTAACGCCAACGCAGCGTCTTCTCAGTGACGTGGTGCGCCTGCAAAACGACATTACGCAAGCGACACAGACAATAGAGCAGGACGCATTAAACATCGAGGCTTACCGCAAACGAGCAACAGCAGAGCGGGGATCGAGGCCGCTACAACAAGAGCTGGAGCGCAGAGGAGTTAGTATCCCAACAACGCCACAAGAACAAAACTATGGCGCGCTTCTGGAACAAAGAACCCGTCTTCAAGCGCAACGCCAAAACCAAGAACGCCAACTACAAGAGGAAATAACTCGAATCGCTCCCCAAGAATCACGCCGACAGCAACTTCTGCAAGAAATTGAAAACACACAACAAGAAATGCAAGCCCCAGGTCTACATCCTGAGTACATTGCAAACCTAGGACAGAAGATTTCCCTGGCGCGACAAGAGCTTACTGCCATAGAGGGAGAGCGCAGACGCCTTGAAAGCCAAATCCACCAGACAACCCAGCAGTTTGAACAAGCTGAACAGAATATTGGGAACATGGAAGTTGAACTACGACAGGTGCCAAAACCTCCAGCCCCCCTGCCAAACACTCAGCCAAACATGCCAAACAACATCAAAAAACTCATAGACCAAGGCAACACAGAAATACAGGAAATTGGTGAACAAACGCAAATATTAAAAGGCGCCCTGAGCGACCTTGGTGGTTTGCAGAAGAATCTAGACGAAGTGGCACAGAGGATCACGAGACAGAGAGAAGAGCTGCGTGAGCTAAATGTCTCAGCACAGGCTGGCACACTTACGCCAGAAGGCCAAGCCAGACATCCAGCGGTCCGAGAAGAGTTATCAAGACTGCAACGGGAAGAATCAGATATTTCCAAAGAGATAAACAGGGTGAAAGAAGAAGCCGTTAGAACAAGGGGGGGAATTTTAAGGAGTAAGGAGAGGGTGGACGGATCCGATGGCATCAGGGCAAAAGTTGAGAAAGAAGGGAGGCCTTTGCAAAGGAAGTACGAAAGCGCCAAAAAAGATCAACAACGGAAGCAAGAATTAACACAAAGACAGGAAAAAAGGAAGAAAAAGAGTTAAGCACTTTCAAATATAACAAAGCGGGGGAGAAGATACTTAGGATAGAATCCCTTTCTCTTCTCCCCCTCTTACCCGGGAAAGAACTGCCTACGCTTTAGAGTCTTCGTCAGCGCCTGACTTAACTCCTGGCCGCAGAGTGGTCCGCATAGCTCTCAACTGATCGCGCTGCTGCTCTCCTGCCAAGTCTTGGCGTAGATCCGCAACCTCATCGGTTAGCGCATCTGCCTCCGCCAACACCTCAATGGTGTGACGGGCCTGTTCGTCGGCCCGCTTCTGGGCTTGCCGACGCCGCTGGCGCGCGGCACGGATCCGGGGATTGCCTCGTTTCATGAGCCAGACAACCCCGGCGACGATCAAGCCAATCGCCAACGCGATGGCGATCACCAGAGTAAGGTAGAATGCCCAGGCTTCAATCATGTTCTTCCTCCTGCGTTATAATCTGGTTGCTACGTAACTCTGGTCACTGCCCGAACTTTAAGGTCACCTCCTTTCCTTTCCCCTTACTGATAGGTATGTGAATGTGCTGCCCGAGCAAGGATACTCGATTTCCTTGCTATCCTAACTGGCAACATTATACACTATAACTTCAAAAATGTCAATACCTCTCTATGCCAAGGCAATACACCCAAGAACAACTAGATAAGATATACGAGAAGCTTCCAGAAGAGCTCCAGGAGGCTATTTTCTCTATGGAAACGGCAGAAGAAATTAGGAACACCTGTGAAAGCTACGGCATTAACGACAATCGGGTCGGCGAGGTTGCAGATCGCGTGGGGTATGTCTTAATGGGCCTTCTCTTGCCCCAAGAGTTCTCTGGCGTACTGGAAGCAGAGGTAAAACTCCCTAAAACACTGGCAGACGCAATATCCAGGGACATAAACAGACTGGTATTCTACCCGGTAAAGCCTGCTTTAGAACAGCTCCACAGAATGGAAATAGAGGTTACGGCAAAGATAGTAACTCCAAAGCCCGAAGAAGCTGAAACTACAAAAGAAAAGCCAGAAGAACCCAAAGGAGACGATACGTATAGGGAACCCCTTGAATAAACTATGCTACGATTCCAAGTCCCACAATTTATAGAACGAGAGGCACGGGTGGTAGGCCCCTTTACCTTTAAACAGTTTGTGTATTTGGGCGTGCCTACCGCGGCTGCTTTCTTTTTATATTTTACAGCTCCCTTTTTCGTGTTCCTATTCTCTGCGATTGTATTTCTATCTATTGGCTTCCTTTTTGCATTCGTGAACGTGGGAGGAAGATCGTTCCCAATCATCTTGATGAATTTTTTGCATTTTAGCGTAGGACCAAAAATATACATCTGGAAGAAAGGCTTGCCCGCCCAAGCCCCGGCGAAGGCGGGGAGTGACTCCGTATATGCAGAACCCGTGCAGGAAGGCATACAAAAACCCAAGGTAAAGCTGGTAAAAGAAAGCAAGATAAAGACGCTGGCAACGCACGTGGAAACAAATAAATGACATGAATCCCGAACGAGATTTTATGCAATATATATCAGCAACGGGAATATCAATGCGCATATGAATAAGAGTATAACAGAAATTATCAACCTAACATCTCGTACGGGATGAAAGAGACGTCTACGCAACAATTTCTGGAGATTGAAGAGATAAAAGAGGGGGTTTTGGTATTGAGGGGTAGGCAAGTGCGGGGAGTACTCATGGTTTCTTCCCAAAACTTTGCCTTAAAATCCGAGGAGGAGCAACAGGCAATTATATTCCAATTCCAAAGCTTTCTGAACTCTTTGGACTTCCCCCTCCAAATCTCCATACAATCAAGAAGGTTGAACATCACAGGCTACCTAGACTATTTAAAAGAGCTGGAAACCAACCAGCAGAACGAGCTGTTAAAGAAACAAACCGAGGACTATCGCTTGTTTGTAGAACGCCTCATTACCGGGGGGTCTATTATGGCAAAGAACTTCTTTGTGACGGTTCCTTTCTCTTTCTTTGAGGTTGTAGACGGTGGCAAGCCGAAACTCGCAGGATCCTTGTCAGAAGAAGAATTTCAAAGAATGAAAAATCAGCTCTGGCAGAGAATGGAATACGTTGCGTTAGGATTACGGAGGGCTGGCTTGCAAGTAGTCCCCTTAAACACAGAGGAGCTTATTGAACTCTTATGGAGCTACCATCATCCAGAAGAATCAGAGGTAGGATACTACCCTGAAATACCTCCTGAAATATTGAAATGAACATCCCTTTTCTCAAGAAAAAAGATAATACCCCAGAAAAGATCTTTGAGGCTGAAGTCACAACCTCCAAAGACATCATTGCCCCGGCTTCAGTAAAGATACAGACAGGATACTTGGAAATGGGGGGACGCTTGGCAAAGTCCTTCTTCGTGTTCTCATACCCCAGGTATCTTTCTGCAGCGTGGCTCTCTTCTGCCATTAACTTGGATGTGCCCATGGATATCTCCATACATATACATCCTGTTGATACGGGATTCGTATTAAAACAGCTGCGCAGAAAGGTTACGGAGATACAATCAGAGCTTATAGAAAAAGAGGACAAGGGCTTGGTGCGGGATCCCGAGCTTGAAACCGGATTCCAGGATTTAGAGGGGTTGCGAGATCGTCTTATGACCGCGCAAGAAAAGATGTTTAAGTTCGGCCTGTATATAACTATATACGGAGAAACAGAAGAAGAATTGAGAAAGATTGAAACAACCTTGCGCTCCATATTTGAATCCCGCCTCATTTATATAAAGCCTGCGCTGTACCAGCAGAAGGAAGGGTTTAACTCATGTCTTCCGTATGGCAAAGACCTTATAGGAGTCCACACATCTATGAACACAGAGCCCTTGTCTTCTACCTTTCCCTTTGTGTCTTTTGACTTGAGCTCTAACGAAGGGGTGCTCTATGGCATTAATCGTCACAATAACTCTTTAATTTTGTTTGACAGGTTCTCTTTGGAAAACGCCAACGAAGTTTTATTCGCAAAAAGTGGGAGTGGCAAGTCGTACGCAGTGAAACTCGAAGTATTGCGCCAACTAATGACCGGGACTGATGTGATTATTCTAGATCCGGAAAACGAGTATAAAACCCTGTCAAGCGCAGTAGGGGGCTCATTCTTTAACATTTCTCTTGGTTCTGAAAACCATATCAACCCCTTTGACCTGGCAACCCCAAGAGAAGATGAAAAGCCAGAAGACGTGTTGAGGTCAAACATCATCAACCTTGTTGGTTTAATGCGAATTATGCTGGGGGGATTAAGCGCGGAAGAAGATGCTGTTATGGACCGGGCTATATCAGAAACCTATGCCGCAAAAGACATTAGGGTAGATTCTAACCCTGCAACCTGGGCAGCCAACATCCCCTTGATGGAGGATTTAGAGCAAGTGCTAGGCGGCATGGAGGGAGCAGAATCCCTGGTACGCAGACTAAGGAAATTCACCAAGGGTACATATGAGAATTTCTTCAATAAGCCAACGAATATAGCTTTAGACAACAAACTTATTACGTTCGGCATTCGCGACATGGAAGAGGGTCTGCGCCCCATGGCAATGTACATTATCATGCGCTACATATGGAACAAGGTAAGGTCTGAACTCAAGAAACGAATCCTGGTTATAGACGAGGCATGGTGGATAATGCAGTCAGAAGATGGAGCTTCATTCTTGTACGGCATTGCGAAGAGAGCACGCAAGTACTATCTTGGCGTTACCACCATCACCCAAGATGTGGGAGACTTTATGAAATCGCAGTATGGAAGACCCATTATCACGAACTCTTCCATACAAATATTAATGAAGCAAAGCCCGGCAACCATAGACCTCGTCAAAAAGTCCTTCAATTTAACCTCGCAAGAAAAGAATCTTTTGCTGGAAACCGAAGTGGGAGAGGGCATATTCTTTGCGGGCCAAAAGCATGTTGCCATTAAGGTTGTTGCGTCTCCCGCAGAGCATGAGATCATCACCACGTCTCCTGAAGAACTCTTGAGAAAGAAGACGGTTGAGGAATATAAGGACAAGGCAGATACAACAAATGGCTGAAGCAGCAACCACAGCACCCCCACAAGAAGTTGCCCCAGCCCAAGATACTGGACAATCCCAGGGGGCAACAAGCCAGCAACAGGGAACTCCCCAGGGAAGTTTTTTGGATCCTGATGTTATCGTAGTCCTGTTTCTTGCAATCATTATTGACATTCTTGATGTTGTGCTGGCCATAGGAGTTATTGTAAACCTCATTCTCGGCGGTTTCTTAATCCTTTGGATGGTGTGGAAGTCAGGAAGGATAGAAGCTGCAAGAGAACAAATTGAAAGAGTCCGCCAAGCGCCCAAAGTACGGCAGGATTTTCGCCAGTCACAGCAAGCAAGCATAGCAGCGAGAAAGAAAGCAACGGGGCGGGCGCTCAAAAGAGGCCTACTATTCTTTCTGGGCGGCTTGATTCCTATTTTGAGCATATTTGTGGTGTGGACATGGGCAGTGATTTCCACTGTACGAGGAAAATGATACGATAAGATATATGAAATTTGTTCTTACTCTTTTATTACTAATTGCCTTAGCGGGTGCCATAATCCCGAGCATCACTACTGCGGTGAAGTGTCCGCCTGTAACTGGGGAAGATAATAAATTAAACCTTTGTTATCCCTCAGTCGGTGGATTGCCTCTAAAGCTTGACATGCCAATAGAACAGATCGTGGCATGGCTCTATACGTTCTTTGTGATGATTTCCGGGTTAGCTGCGTTTGTCATGATCGTATGGGGAGGCGTGAAATGGATGACTTCTCAAGGAAACCCAGCCGATACTGGAGACGCAAAAGATAAAATAAAAATGGCCCTCTTGGGGCTCTTGCTTGTTTTGTCCTCTTTCATAATTCTGCAAATTATCAACCCAGAGCTCACCACACTGAAAGGGCCTTCGCTCCCAGGCATTCAAGCTGGCGCCGCAGGCGCCGCAGGTGATGGTGTATACCTTTGCAAAAAAGAGGCCTGCGTTGGCGATGAAAACGAATACTGGTATTTTGGCAAGCCCCAAGACGTAGACGACTGGACCGGCACCGTGAATGCAATTCGTATTCGAGGACCTTTTGAGATTACTCTTTTTGAAAAGAAGGTGTCCGAGCACTCGGATGGTCAAGTTCTCTACTTTACAACCTCGGTGGAACAAATGAAAGGATACTGGCTTACGGGGGATCCTGCTGGCTTTCTAATAAAGCCGACCCTATGGAACGATAATATCAAAAGCTTTAAGGTATCCAAGTACGATCCAGCTAAGGGGCCAACCCATAAAAGTCCTGGCATCACGGTACCAACAGAAAACGAGCTAGACGCTGTGATCTTTACCTTGGACAGAAAAAACTTTGAAGGACGGCGCTCTACAAAACAATTCTTCTCCGGACAACAAAGTTTTGAAGGCATAGGTTCTGACGTGAATTCAGTGCTTATCACCGAGGGGGATGATGCGGTAAGATTCTGGGAGAAGTCAACTGATGAGGAAGCCTTCAACACCGAAGAACAACGTATTTGCTTTAATAGATCTATTCCCGATATTACCTGTTACAGTTTTAACTATCGGTTTTCAGACTGCAAAAGAAACCACAATGATATGAAAGATGACATTCGTGGCGTTGAAGTCATCTCTAGGTCTGAGTGCCAAAATCCCGGACAGGTAGATGGGCTACCGGACAAGTAGAAAGGATATAGGGGCTACGATTAAGAAGTTACCCTTTGGGGCAAGATTACCACCCTTCTCTCGGCACCTTCTCCCGCGCTCTCTGAAATAACATCTTGCCTTTCTGCCAACTCTCGGTAGACGGCGTATGTTAGACGTTGAACGTCTAACATTTTTGGTTAACTCTACTCATATTGAGCTTACCCACAAAAAGCGCATGACGCCTTGCAGCACCCGCACTTCTTATGCCTTCCACTAAGACGCGCTAATTGCTGTTGTTTTCACTTTAACCACCACGTGGCGCTCTGGGCCCTCGCCCACGCTTTCTGAAACAACATCCTGGCGTTCTGCGAGCTCCAAATGTACAATGCGCCTTTCTCCTGGCGTCATTGCGGGGAGTTCTTTATCTTTTTTGGATAGGACAACTTCGTCTGCAGTAGTCCGTGCAAGTTCTCTTAAATACTGCTCCTTGTTTTTCTGATAGTCGTTGATATCAAACGCAAGGCGCACGGGTTCTTCTATTTTTCTCCTCACCAACGCCTTGAGGATGTGGGAGATTTCAAACATGGTCTGCCCCCGCTCTCCAATAAAAAGCTGGGGCTCTTGGAGCGTTACCTCCACGGAAACTTCTCCTTCCTGGTTGCTCTCAACCCTTATCTCCCCCTCCACCCCGAGCTTCCCCAAGAATTCCCGCGTCACATGTTCAATTATATCCAGTGATTCTTTCGTCATGTTACTTAGCCAAAGAGGTCTGAGCCTTCGGAGTTCTTGTTATATACCACTGCTGCCAAATGGAAAACACAGAGGTGGTTATCCAGTACAGCCCTACTGCCGCGGGAAGCTGTGGGAGAATGGCAAGGGTCAAGAGGGGAGAAAAATACACCATGGAAGTTTGGAGGTTTGAGGCAAAGTCAGACTGCTTTGCTGATTTTATGCTTTGCCTGGGAACCATCTGTTTGCTCTGTATAAACTGGAGCACTGCCGCGACAACTCCAATCCACAAAGACCTGGCTTGTAGGTCAAGAAATCCCAGAAACATTGGGTTAAGGTGCACAGGGTTTTGTACAAACCAGTACAGGTTGGAAATCTGCTCTGCCTGGAGACCCTTTCCAAACACCTGAAAGAGTGCGAGAAGGATTGGGATTTGGATGAGTAGCGGCAGAATTCCCGCAAACGGGTTTACTTTCTCCTTCTGGTAAAGCGCTAGGAGCTCTCGGGCCTGCTGGTCTTTGTTCGTCTTGAACTTCTCTTGAATTTCCTTTACCCTAGGCTGAAGCTCTGTGAATTTCTTTTGTGTCACAGCCGCTTTTATGCTCAAGGGGAGCATGACAACGCGGAAAAGCGCGGTCAAAAGAATAATAGACACCCCAAGATCTTTCCCTGGGACAACGTTGTACAAAAGGATAAGAACATTAAAGACGGGCTGATAAAAAACTGCGGTATAGAGAGATGCGAGAAATTGCATTAGGGTTTGGCAAGAGAACTCTTTTTAATGATACTTATAACCTGCGCTTTGGCCTCTGCAAGGTTAGCTGCCGCAAACCCGGGGAGCGTGACTAGGACAATATCGTGTCCTCCCCGCATGTCTGGCATGCAGTATTTCACGGCTTCTCGGAGCAGTCTCTTCATACGGTTGCGGTCTACTGCTTTGGCTGCAACCTGTTTTGACACCACAATGCCAAACCGTACACCTTCATTCTTTACCACACGCGCCTTTAAAAAAAGGCGGCCGTCCCTCACCCCCTTCCCTTTCCCAAATACTTCTTTAAAGTCCTTAGTTTTACGGAGCCGTGCGGTCTGGGGGAGCATAGTGAATATCTACGGGGTTAGACGCTTGCGGCCCTTCTGCCTGCGCCTCTGCACCGTGTTCCTCCCGCCTTTCGTACTTTTCCTCTTTAAGAAGCCGTGGGTCCCTGCCCTTTTCTTCTTTTTCGGCTGATACGTAATACTCATACCTATAGAGTATACTACGGCAAACCAGAAAAATCAATCCGGCAATTCTTGTCTGCCCAGCCAGCAAGGCGCACGAAAACACGCTATCTCCGGCCCCAGCGTGGCCGGAGTGCTCTCTCGGCCTCGCTCGCTAAAGCATCTTGTTTATATGGCAACCCTCGGAGGCCTAAAAAGATTGGTGTCCGCAGGACTTTTTAGGCCGAGAGTGTAGGCGGTCGTCTGCCGCTGGAGCAGACGAACCGCCGGTGCCCAATAAAATAAGATGCTTTAGCACCCCTGCCCGCTCGGCCTGCGAGGAGGTTTTCTTAGCGCCTTGCTGGCTGGGCAGGTTCTGTTCAGAGGAACTCTTGGGTGTATGTCAAATGCTACGAAGGCCCTTTTGTTCACATATTATCCCCATATTCTCCACACAGGAAATTCATTCCCTCTTATTTTGCCCTTTCCTCGGCTTTAGTATATACTTTCTTTGTATGACCCCGTTAGAAGTTTGCAACAAAAAACGAATCTAATTTGGGCGTGAGAGAAAAATATGAACAAAAATAACTTCTAACGGGGTATGACACGCGAAGAACTCTGGCAGGCTGCGCTTGCACAAATACAGTTTAAGATCTCCCCTGCAAACTTTGCTACCTGGTTTCGAAGCACATATATCCTCTCTAAAAAAGAAGGGGAGCTTGTCATCTCCGCTCCCAATAACTTCTCAAAAGAATGGCTGGAGAATAAGTATAACAAGATCTTGTTCCAGGCTCTTCACGGTTTAGACCTTGAGATAAAGCGCATTAAGTACACCGTGGAACGCTCTGCGGGGAAACAGAGGGACGCCGCGTCCTCCAGGCCCATGGCTATGCCCCAGGAAAGCCAGCTTGAGTTCCAGGAACTCAAGGTAGACAGGTCAACAAGCTTAAACCCAAGGTACACCTTTGATAATTTTGTGGTCGCTCCCTTTAATGAACTCGCACATGCAGCTTCCCTGGCTATTGTGAAAGACCCTGGGACCGTGTACAACCCCTTGTTTGTCTATGGGGGAACGGGCCTGGGGAAAACCCATCTTCTCCAGGC
The DNA here is from genome assembly GCA_030647485.1 of bacterium. Lineage (GTDB taxonomy): Bacteria > Patescibacteriota > Minisyncoccia > Minisyncoccales > UBA10102 > JAUSJT01. Next base: position 26,751 of record JAUSJT010000002.1, on the reverse strand, counting down.
AATAGGGAATAAAATTGTAGGAGACGTGCCGCAAAAGAAATTAAAGTACATTTCTTCCGAGCGATTCACTTCTAGTGTTGTTTCTGCTATACGGAACCACACGACAGACGCATTGAGGTCCATGTTCCGAGACCTGGACGTTCTTATCGTAGACGACGTACAGTTCCTTACGGGGAAGGATAAGACGCAAGAGGAACTCTTCCACACATTCAACGCGCTCTATGAAGCAGGCAAGCAAATCATCTTTTCCTCTGACCGCCCCCCAAAGGCAATCCCGGCGCTAGAAGAACGCCTGCGCTCTCGATTTGAGGGGGGCATGATTGCCGACATCAGCATGCCGGATTTTGAAACACGCTTAGCCATACTGCGCTCTAAAATGCAGGAAAAGGTTGTGTCCCTTGACGACGAAATCTGCGAGTATGTCGCCTCCCACATCCAGAGGAATATACGAGAACTGGAAGGCGCCCTCAACCGCTTGGCCGCGTTTATACAGCTGAACGGCAAGTCCCCGACGTTTGCCGACGCAAAAACCTTGCTGCGAAGTGTTATCCAGAACCCCAGTAAAATGGTAAACCACAAAAAGATCATTGCTGCTGTGGCCGAGTTTTACGATATCAAAGAAAAAGAGATTATTGCTACTTCTAGAAAGAAGGAGGTGGTGCGGCCCCGACAAATAGCAATGTACCTGCTCCGGGAGGAGTTAAAGGGGTCATACCCTTTTATTGGGCAGAAGTTCGGGGGCAAGGATCACACTACCGCTATTTACGCCTGCGAGAAAATTACGAAAGAACTCCAGCAGTCAGAAACGCTTGTTGATGAAATCGCGTTGATACGCCAGAGAATATACAGTGGATAACGCGGGGGGCGCCGTGGATAAATTTTCTATCCCTTCGCATGCGGCATATTTTACCCTCGCGTATCCACAGCCACCCCACACTATAATATAGACGCACAATAGGAATGAAAAAAACTTATCCCCACCAGTAAGTATAGTAAACTATAACTACTAATAAATAAATTTGAAACTACTCTGGGCCTCGTTAAAAAGAAAAATAACCTTTCTTTCTAGACTCACCTCTAGTAATTATAAAAAATGAAATCCACTATTCTAAAAGACGGTTTGCGAATTGGGCTTTCGGTTGTGGAACGGGTGGCGGCAAAATCACCGTCGCTTCCAATTTTAGGGAACATCCTAATTTCCGCAGCTAAGAACACCGTGGAGTTATCGGCAACAGACCTTGAAATTGGGATACGGTATACCTTGTTGGCGAAAAACGAAAAAGAGGGAAGTTGTGTGTTACCCGCGAGATCACTTTCCCAATTTATAGCTCTTCTCCCAGAAAACCAGATAACACTCACCACAAAAGAGGCCGGGCTCACCATTGAGTCAAAAGAACAGCAGACACTTTTAAAAACATTGCCCGCAGAAGATTTCCCCATTATCCCAACATTCAAAGAGGGGGAGGCGTTTGTGGAAGTAGAAACGCGTCCATTCTTTGACGGCATGAGCCAGGTCGCAAGCATGGCAGGGCAGACACAGGCAAGACCCGAAATATCCGGGGTCTTTGTTTCTTTTCTGCAGCAAACATGCAAGCTTGCGGCAACAGACAGTTTCAGGCTGGCCGAACAAACACTCTCGTTTTCAAAAGGGCAGCCCTTGCAGACAACATTCATACTGCCCGCAAAAACAGCGCGGGAGTTGGTTGCCGTACTCGGAGAATTACAGGGCAAGACCAGAATCTATGTATCCCCCAGCCAGGCGGTGTTTGACTACGCCCCAGAACAGCCAGGAAAGCCCGCGATTCAAATCATTTCCCGGCTCATTGAGGGAGAATATCCCCAGTATCAAGACATCATCCCAAAGGATTTTGTGGCAAAGCTTGTTGTAGATAAAAACGCGTTTATAAATCAGTTGAAGGCAGCGTCTATTTTTTCAGGGAAGCTGAACGACGTGAAGCTTGTAGTAAACCAGAAGAAAAAGGGGGTGGAGCTGGTATCAAAATCAACAGACGTGGGGGAGCACACCTCATTCATTCCTGCCCAGACCCAGGGAGAAAATATAGAAACCTCGTTTAATTGGAAATTTCTTCTAGACGGCGTCATGCACATGAAAGGGGATGAAATTGAGCTAGGATTTAGCGGAGCCGAATCCCCCGTCATTCTAAAGTCAGTTCGCAAAGAAGAGTATCTCTATGTTCTCATGCCCCTTAAGGTGTGATTACTGAAAGGGCGTAGTCCATGAATTGGCGCCATATGGGGCCCGCAACCACAATGCCCGGCTCTTTATTCATGGGCGAGTTGTCGTTATTCCCCACCCACACTCCTGTTACAAGGGCATTGGGGCTGTACCCCACAACCCAGCCGTCCCTGAAGTCCTGGGTAGTCCCTGTCTTTACGGCAACTAGTTTGTTGGGGAAATACAAGAGGGAATTGGCGCCGAATATAGGAGTTCGGGCCTCGTTATCTGAAAGGATAGAGGTCACCATATCTGTTGCTTCTTTCGAGAGAACGCTAATGAGAGTGTTCACATTCTCCTGGATAGTTGTGCCACCCTCGCTCACAATTCGCATAATAGACAAAGGGGGAGCGCGCTTCCCTCCTGTTGCGAATACCCCATACGCAGACGTGATATCAAGAAGTTTCACCTCTCCTCCCCCCAGCACAATGGAGGGGCCGTACCGGGAGGGGTCTTGTAAGGTTGTGATGCCCATATCATGGGCAGTCGCAATGCTCTCTTGCAATCCCGCAAGGTTAAGCAGCACTTTAATGGAGGGGATGTTCAGGGATTGCGCGAGAGCCTGCCTAAGGGTTACGGTGCCACGGAATTTTTCATCATAGTTGTGCGGGATGTACTCTTTCTCTCCCCACACCCCGAAATTCGTTTCTTCATCCACCACCGTCGTCGTATCATCATACCCCTTTGCAAACGCAGTCACGTACGCAAAGGGTTTGAACGCAGATCCTGGCTGTCTCCCTATGCGGTACGTTGCGACGTTTACCTTAGGATCAAACAGACAGGTTTGGCCAGGTACGCATCCTTCAGGATATGACTGTGAGAACCAGTCTTTTGACCCTACCATGGCCAAGATTTCTCCTGTGGCAGGATCCAACGCAACCAAGGCTGCGTTGTTGGCGTCAAACACAACGTTGCGCTCTGCGACAGCGGTTACTATTTCTTCTGCTTTTTCCTGGAGCCTCCAATTAAGGGTTGTGTATACTTTCAGGCCGCTCTCTCGAAGGAACTCTTCTCCGTATGTTTTGAGAAGCTGGTCTACTATGTATAAAACAAAATGTGGGGCCTTAATGGAAAGGCCGGGATCTTGAAACGCCAATGCTTGATTCTGCGCCTCTGTTGCTTGCTCTTCTGTAATGTACTCCAAAAGATTCATACTATTTAGTACGTAATCCTTGCGCGACAGCAGTTCTTCTGTGTGGGAACCATAAGGTGAGTAGTAGCTGGGAGCCTGGATGAGAGCCGCTATAACCGCAGACTCTGCAAGAGAAAGTTCTGCCACCGGTTTCCCAAAGTAAAAGCGAGAAGCAGCACCCACGCCGTACACCGTAGACCCCAGGGGGATCTGGTTGAGGTAAAACTCAAGGATTTCGTCTTTGGAATATCGCCTTTCCAGTTCCAGCGTCAGAATAATCTCTTTGATCTTTCTGGGGACCGTCTTTTCTCTACTCAGCAGTATAGAGCGTACGAGCTGTTGGGAAATAGTAGACCCACCTACGAATTGGGCAGGGTCGCGCAGCCGAAGGTTTTTCAGCACAGATCTGCCAATCCCTCTCCAGTCAAGGCCGAAGTGCTTGTAAAAATATCGGTCTTCGGTGGTGAGGATTGCTTCTTTTAGATGCTGGGGAATTTTGGCTAGGGGGGCAAACTCCCTCTTTTCTTCTCCGAACAGTTCATATAAAAGAACCTCGCCTGTGCGGTCGTAAATCCTTGTGGGCTGGGCAAATGCAATTTCGTTTAGGCGTTCAGGCCTCGGGAGGTCTTTTGCGTAGTATAGAAAGAGGGATGAGATGCCAATGAAGCCGAGAAGAAACAAAAAGAAGCCCACATGGAGCAATCGTCTTCCTCGGGCCAGCGCAGAGTTCTTCTGGAAAATCTTTTTTACATGACGAGTCTTCGTCATACTATGGTATAAAGTATCATGTTTTTTTGTCCGTCGCAATATTTTGCTTTATTGCTCCAAAAATGATACATTTTTGCTATGGAGACAAAAGATCAGATTGAAGAAGTTTTAACAAGGGGGGTAGAGCGCATTTATCCTAGCCGCAACGCATTGGAGAGCATTTTGCGGGCTGGTAAAAAACTGAGGATTTACCACGGCATTGACCCGACGGGCAAGCTTCACATAGGGCATATGGTGAGCCTAAGAAAGTTGCGCCAGCTTCAAGACCTAGGCCATGAGATTATTGTGCTGATAGGCGATTTTACGGCCATGATTGGAGATCCAACCGGCAAGGGTATGACGAGAAAGCCGTTGACACGAGAGCAGGTTTTGGCGAACGCCAGGAGCTATAAGAAACAGGTCGGTAAAATCCTAGATCTTCGAAAATCAAACGTCAGGTTTTTGCGCAACGAACAATGGACCAACAAATTAAAACCCAAAGATCTTCTTGAGCTGGCCTCCAATTTCACCGTTGCGAGGTTGCTGGAAAGGGATATGTTCCAAGATAGAATAAAGGCAGGCAAGGATATCCATGTCCACGAGTTTTTGTATCCAATATTCCAAGCCTACGATAGCGTGGCCATGGATGTTGACTTGGAGGTAGGAGGGAACGACCAGACATTTAACATGTTAGCGGGCAGGACGCTCTTGAGAAGAATAAAAAACAAAGAAAAATTTGTTTTAGCCCTAAAACTGTTAACCGATTCATCCGGTAAAAAAATGGGGAAAAGCGAAGGGAATTTAGTTGCCCTCAATGAAAAGCCTGGCGAAATGTATGGCAAAATTATGGCTTGGCCCGACGAACGCATTATATTAGGACTCGAGATCCTTACCGATGTTTCCCAGAAAGAGATTGACGAAATTAAGCAGCAGATTAAGTCAAAAAAACTTAATCCGCGAGAGGCCAAGGCTAGACTTGCCAGAGAGGTTGTTACCGCTTGCCATAGCTTCAGGGCGGCTTCTCTAGCAGAGAAAGAATTTAACAGGGTATTTCGAGAGGGCCTACAGCCAGAAGAGATGCCAGGGGTTGTATTTAGAGAAAAAGAGTTGCCAGTTCTTGACTTGCTGTGTGGCGCAAAGCTTGCATCTTCCAAATCCAATGCAAGGCGTTTGATTGAGCAGGGAGGAGTAAGGATTGACGGGCGCGTGCTAAAAGACACAAAAACCCTTGTTTCTATCCGCAAGGGCATGGTAATCCAAGTGGGCAAAAGAAGATACGCCAAAGTTGCATAATGCGCCCAACAAAAAACCCCGAGAATTTCAGGGCTTTTTGTTCGCGCTATACTTCTGTTTCTTCCGTTTCGGGATCTAAGGAAGGAGTTTCTTCTTTTTCCTCCTCCTTTTCCTCTTCCCCTTCTTCGCCCAAAGTGGCGGAGGTAAGCTTGGTTTCGTCGATTGTCATATGCGTTTAGTTTCCTTTAACTTATATCGCGACCTTCTTGGCTACCGTATACTGCCCCTTCATTCTTGTCAAGAATATGCCGGCTATAGCAAGACCTAGCGCGTCTGCGGCATCGTCTGGCTTTGGAATCTGGGAAAGTTTGAGAGTTTGCTGAACCATGCGCTGCATTTGTTTTTTGTCCGCTCTGCCGTAGCCTGTTATAGCCATCTTCACTTGGAGGGGGGTAAGCTCAAACATCGGAAGCTTTTTCTTCGCTATGGCGAGCAAGATAACGCCCCTGGCTTCTGACACAGGCATGACGCTTTTTAGGTTCTTGAAAAAATAGAGGCGCTCTACCACTACCGCATCTGGTTTATACTTATTTAGAACCTGTGCCAGTTCTTTTTCTAAAGCGACAAGTCTCTCTCCTGGAGTTTTCTCTTTTGCCGTTATGATGCAACCGTACGAAACGCATTCCAAGGAGTTGCCTCTGGAGTTCCTTACAACGCCGTATCCCGTGGTTGCCGTTCCTGGATCAACGCCAAGAATGGTCATTATCCCTTAAGGTTAGAGTAGATGTTCTGCACGGCATCGTTTTCATCCAGTTCGTCAAAGAGTTTTTGAGCAGCGTCAATGCTTTTCTGGTTAGCGATGACCTCTTCTTTGGGGACCCAGTCAATTACCGCTTCTTCGACAGAAACGCCACTGGCCCGGAGGCTGTTTTTTATCTTTTCTAGTTCTGTGGGTTTGGTGTACACGTCAAGCATTCCGTCTTCTCTCCAGTACAGGTCTTCCGCGCCCTCTTCAATCACTTTCATTTCAAGCTCGTCTTTCGGCAAGGGGCTTTTTACTGCCATAACCCCCTTTTGTTCAAAGAGCCAGCGCACCGCCCCTCCCTCCACCATTTTCCCCTGGTTCTTTGAGAGAATTTGTTTTATGTCTCCAAGCATGCGGTTCTTGTTGTCTGTGATGCCAGAGATAAGCACGGCTATGCCTCCCGGACCGTATGCTTCAAGGAGGAACTCTTCTAGGTTTCCTGTCTGGTCTTCGCCCGTGCCCTTCTTTACGGCCCGCTCCACGTTGTCTGAAGGCATGTTTGCACTTTTCGCGCGATCCATGGCTGTGCGCAGTCTTGGGTTGGTTCCAGGATTCCCCCCTCCCTGCTTTGCGGCAACGGTGATTTCCGCAGCCAACTTTGAAAACACCTTGCTGCGCTGGCTGGCTGCAAGGTCTTTGTCATGTTTTACGGTTCTTGCGTGGGAATGTCCTGACATACTTTGCTACCTTGGTTATATCAGATTATCTTTGGTTTGCGCAACTCCCAAGTGCTTGTAGGCTCGGGGGGTGGCAATCCTGCCTCGCGAGGTTCTTTGGATGAATCCTAATTGCAGGAGAAAGGGTTCGTAGATATCAAGAATTGTGTCTTGTTCTTCTGAAACTGAAGCCGCAAGCGTTTGTATGCCCACCGGTCCACCCTGGAACTTTGTGATTATGGCTTGGAGAATCTTTCGGTCCTCGGGTTCCAAACCAAGTTCATCTATTTCAAGCGCGCCAAATGTTTTATGCGCAATCGCTTCTTCAATACGAGGAACGCCTGCCACTTGGGCAAAGTCGCGCACGCGCTTTACAATGCGGTTTGCCACGCGGGGGGTGGATCTGGATCTCGCGGCAATAAGCTGTACCGCTGCAGGGCTAATCTCCATGCCCAAGATGGTTGCTGACCGCTGCACAATTTTTTCCATGTCAGCCTGTTCGTAGAAGTTGAGTTGGAATATGGAGCCGAATCGGTTGCGCAAAGGAGAGGGAAGGAGAGCAATGCGCGTGGTTGCCCCTATGATGGTAAAGCGGGGGAGATCAAGATCCATGGTTCTGGCCATGGGCCCTTTGCCTACAATAAGGTGGAGCTTGAAGTCTTCCATGGCAGAGTACAGCATTTCTGCCACCTGTCTGGAAAGGCGATGGCACTCGTCAATAAACAAAACTTCTCCGTCCTGGAGGTTTGTTAAAATCGAAGCCAGGTCTCCTGGCTGATTGAGCGCGGGGCCAGAACAGGCTTGAATGCCAAATCCCATTTCATTGGCCAAGACATAGGCGAGCGTAGTTTTGCCAAGGCCGGAGTTTCCGTATACCAAGAGGTGTTCTAAAGGTTCTTGCCGCTTTTTTGCCGCGTCAATAATGACTCGGAGGTTGCTTTTAATCTTTTCCTGGCCTATGTACTCGTCCCAGACCTTGGGGCGTAGGTTAGCCTCAAACGTTTCCTCCTCTTTTTGCTGTTCTGGAGGGGTCTTGACAATCATTTTCTTTTAGTGTAGAATATGGATTCGTAAGAGACAATCTCTGTTGGGCTGGGGACCTGGAGTGATTGTAGGGTGGGTAGTCCGGGTGATGCTGGATTATGCCCCCAAATTATTCCAAATTTGTGTTCCAAATACCAAATAAGGTCCCCAGCTCAGAAGAGATTGCCTGCCCCCACACTAATATATTAGTTGTGGGGGTTTGCTATCCCGTGGTGACGCGCCGAATCTCTTGCATGGTTGTTATGCCTTCCACGACCTTGAGATACCCGTCTTGCTCCATGGTTACCATGCCCTGTTTTTGGGCGGTCTTTCGCAAGTCTCCTATAGAAGGATTTGTTAGGATGTAGGATTCCATGGCTTCGTTGACAGCAATGGCCTCAAAAATTCCTACCCTTCCCTTATACCCCGTATTGTTGCATGCGGGGCATCCTGCTGCTTGTGGGATTTTGAGAGTTACGGGTATCTTGGGAGATACTCTCCGAGGCATTGTCTTTAAAACATCCCGTATGATTTGCAGGTCTTCTTTTGTTGCTTTCGTGAGCTTACTGCACTTGGCGCATACTTTGCGCACGAGCCTTTGGGCAACGATAAGGTTTAATGCGGACGCAATGGTTCCGGTTGCTTGTACTCCAAGGCTCGTCATGCGCGCAATGGTACCTGCCGCGTCGTTGGTATGCAGAGTGGAAAATACCAGGTGCCCGGTAAGAGCTGCCTGGATGGCTATCTCTGCAGTTTGGCCGTCTCGTATTTCTCCCACCAGGATAACATCAGGATCCTGCCTAACAATAGCGGATAACCCCGAAGCAAAGGTATATCCTTTTTCCGGGTGCACCTGGGTTTGGGAAATGCCAGCTAAATGGTATTCAATGGGGTCCTCTATGGTAATGATTTTTATTTCCGGGTTCTGAACCGTTTTTAAGAATGCGTAAAGAGTGGTAGTTTTCCCAGACCCCGTAGGGCCCGTCACCACTATCATGCCATTGGGTCTTTTAATTTCTTTTGAGAACAGTTCTAGGAGATCTTGTCTCAAGCCAAGATCTTTAAGGGTGAGAAGGCTCTTGGGGTTCAAAATGCGCATGACCACAGATTCCCCGTATTCCGAAGGAAGCGTTGAAACCCTCACCTCAATAACTTCCTTACCTGCGATATCGAAAGAAAATCTTCCGTCCTGTGGCCTGTCTACTACATTCAGCTTGATGGAGGAGACGAGTTTTATGCGAGAGAGCAGAGATTCGTAGAGCTTCAAGGGTATGGTTCCTACGTCTTGGAGAATGCCGTCAATGCGGAGTCTCGCCTTCACGTTTTCTTCTAAAGATTCCAAGTGTATGTCAGAAGCTTCTAAGGAAAGCGCAGATGCTAAAAACAACGAAAACGTTTCGCTCACCTGGGTTTCTTCTGTGTTTGCTAAGCGTCTTGAAAAATCCCCGATGTTCTGTACGGATTTTTCAACATCCTGGCTAAGTTCTGCTGGTATATGTACTTCTCCGGTAATCTTTTCTCGGGTTTCCAGTTCGCTCATAACGTCTGGCGGATACGGCTTGGTATGGCCTCGATTTTTTGATTAGGAAAGGAGAGCAGCGTCCAGTCTCCTTTTTGGAGCCCGGTCCCTATATTCTGCACTGTTTCCTGGAACTCCTTCCTTTTTGTCCACAGAAGCCCCTTAGGATGCGGAGAGCCTGGTTCCTCGTATAACAAAAGCAAAGAGGCCTGTTCCCCTATGTAATCCTGGACATGTCTCACGCCCTCTTTCAGGGCCTGAGTGCTTGCCTGACATTCTTGCCATTCATTCTTTGAAATGGCGGCCATGTACAGATTCTTGCCCTCCAGGAGTTCGAGCTTAGTTAAAAGTCTCCCCGAAAGTGCCGGGAGGGACGTTGCTTCTAAGGGAAGCTGCGCAATCTCACTCTTGTGTAGGCCTGTTTCATCCCCTACAATGATAGTGAAATACAGCTTGAGATCCTTTTCGTCTTTATTGTAGCGCACCTGGGAAATCCATGGAGCTACGCCTTTGAGGGATACTACAAACGTTTTTTCTTTCTTTGGAGTATCCACCCCGTTAGAAATATTCATAGTATACGTTTTGATGACCGTGTCCTTGTTTAAATCCCTTGATAAAAGCAATTTCTAACGGGGTCCATATTGGTAATTTTACGTTAGCTTTTTTGCATGAGAAAGTCAATCATTTCTTCCTCTCTGCGGCAGACAAAAAACATCGCAAAAGCTCTTGCAGAGACTCTCTTGGAGGTTCAGTCCGTAAAGGGCGCACGGGTGCTTGCATTGGCAGGGGAGCTGGGGAGCGGCAAGACCGCGTTTGTCCAGGGGTTCGCAAAGGGCCTAGGAATCAAGGAAAGAATCTTGAGTCCCACGTTTATTATTATGAAAGGATTCAAAATTCCGAAGGCACTAAAAACTAAAAACTATAAACTAAAAACTAGATATCTCTACCATATAGACTGCTATAGATTGGATAACCCCGCGAAAGAGCTTCTTCACCTAGGATTTAAAAAGATTATTGCAGATTCACGAGCCATCGTGGCGATAGAGTGGGCAGACCGCATCAGAAAGATTCTTCCTAAGGATACCCTCTGGATTCAATTTGGGCACGGGGGTAAGAACAAGCGAAGCATAGCTATACAATGAGAACAGGAAAGAAAAAACGCCTCCTTTTGATTGACGCTAACTCTCTCATCCACCGTGCTTTTCATGCGCTTCCTTCATCTTTAACAACCTCTACGGGAGAAATGGTGAATGCGGTATATGGATTTTGCTTGGCTTTTTTCAAAGCGATAAAAGAATTCAAACCAGACTACGTTGCCGCTGCCTTTGACGTTGCAGGCCCAACTTTCAGGGATAAAAAGTTCAAGGCCTACAAGGCAAAGCGCGAAAAAGCCCCAGACGAGCTGTATAACCAAATGCCTTTAGTAAAGAAGGTGCTGGCTGCCTTTCATGTGCCAGTGTATGAGAAAGAGGGGTTTGAAGCAGACGACATTATCGGCACCATTTCCCTGCAGGCTCCCAGAAAGCAGGTTCAGCCCCCGCTTGAAACCATTATCTTGAGCGGAGACGCAGATGTATTTCAGTTAGTGGATACGCGCACTAAGGCGTATGCATTGCGCAAGGGTATACAGGACTCGGTGCTGTATGACGAGAAAGCCGTGGAGAAAAGATTTGGAGGTTTGCGTCCAGCGCAACTCGTAGACTACAAGGCTCTCCGCGGGGACCCTTCAGACAATATCCCCGGCGTTACGGGCATTGGAGAAAAGACAGCGATTGCGCTTTTGCTGCAGTTTGGGTCTTTGGAAAACATCTACCAGGAATTGCAAGAGAACACCGAGAACGCCAAGTCTTTAAAACCGAGATTAAGAGATATGCTCCTCCAGTACAAAGACCAGGCGTCTATAAGCAGGGAGTTGGCGCTCATAGAACGGCACGCTCCCATTGAATTCAAGCTTTCTGATCTTGCCTGGAAAGACTTTAATGAGAAAGATGCGGAACAACTGTTCCGGTCTTTTGGATTTCGCAGTTTGATTCTGCGGCTCCCCGAACTTCACGAGGGTGTCCCGCTCCGCGGGATCTCGCGCAGCGAGACAAAAAAACAGGAAGAAGGCGATCAGTCAGCTGTTATTGAACAACTTGAACGAGATGGCGTACTTTCCAAAGAAATAGCAGAGGTTGAGCGCAAACTTACTCCTGTGTTGAGAGCCATGGAAAAAACGGGTATTGCCGTTAACAAGGAATACTTTGTGGCATTGGAGAAAGATATAAGAAAAGAGCTGGCAAAGGCGGGATCTAAAATATTTGAATTATCAGAAAGCGTGTTCAACGTCAGTTCTCCCAGGCAATTGTCTGTTGTGCTTTTTGAGAAGCTCTTGCTTTCTCCCAAGGGCATGCACAAGACTCCGGGCGGCATTGTTTCTACTGCCTCCCCTGAATTAGAAAAGATAAAATCCCTGCATCCCATAATCCAGGAAGTGCTGAACTTTCGAGAGCTTTCCAAGCTTTTGAATACGTACGTGGCGCCCCTTCCTTTGCTTGCAGATAAGAAAGGGAGGGTGCATACGCATTTTGAACAGTTCGGAGCTGAAACAGGCAGATTGTCTTCTGTGAGCCCTAATCTTCAGAACATCCCCTTGCAGGGGGAATGGGGGAAGAAGGTGCGAAGAGGATTTGTTTGCGCTGCCAGATGCCAGCTAGTTTCTTTTGACTATTCTCAAATGGAATTGCGCTTGGCTGCTCATATTGCAAAAGAGGGAAAGATGCAAAAGATTTTCCAAGCCAATGAGGATATACACCGCATGACTGCTTCGGAAGTGTTTGGTATACCAGTAGATCAGGTGTCAGACGAGATGAGATATCGCGCAAAAGCATTAAACTTTGGGGTCTTGTACGGCATGGGCGCCAGGGGATTTGCCTCGTCAGCAAGGATTCCTTTAGAAGAGGCCCAGCAGTTTATAGACGACTACTTTATGCGTTTTCCTAAGATTGCCTCATATATTGAACAGACCAAGGAGTTCGTAAAAGAGAAAGGGTACACGGAAACGCTTTTTGGGCGAAAGAGGTATCTCCCGGATATCCACTCTTTTACCCCTCCGATACGGGCTGCCGCCGAGCGCGCGGCAGTCAACCTCCCCATACAGGGGACAGCGGCGGATATTATGAAAATGGCAATGGTGAAAGTCTTTCAGGAATGCGAAAGCGACAGGTGCCGCATGCTTTTGCAAATACATGATGAATTGCTGTTCGAGATAGCGGATGATATAGTAAAGGAAAGCGCGCTAAAGATTAAGCAGATTATGGAAGAAATCATCCAACTTTCAGTGCCCCTGGTAGTTCAAGTAAAGACAGGACCCACTTGGGGGAGTATGGAAAGGGTTGGGGTTAAAACGCCATGAGATTCTCTCTCCAATTTGTCGTCAGTGTTGTGGCACTGCTTCTTGCGCTGGCAAGCGCAGTTGCTTTTTATTTTGCCATTGGACGAGAATTCACCATACCGCTTTTGCTGGTTGCCGTGGTTAATCTGGAAGCGGTGGCCATACTCGTGTTCTTAATGACGAGGGGGATTATATCCCCGCTTCAGAGAATCCGCAGCATCATGGGAAAAGTTGGGGAGGGTGATTTTCGAACGCGTGTAGGGTTGCTCCCCACCCAGGAGATGCAAGAACTTGGCCTGGCGCTCAATGCAATGATATCGCACCTTGAGTCGGTATCTGAAAAAGAGAAGCGCGTGGATAGGTTGAGAACGGAATTCCTGTCGCTTGCCGCCCATCAGTTACGCACCCCCTTGGTGGAAGTGAAGTGGGCACTGCAGGTGATTCTTGATGGGGAAAGGGGCACCCTCTCTGCGACTCAAAAGGAACTTCTTCAAAAAACATATGCATCAAATGAAGGTATGATCACGCTCATCGGCAATCTCCTAGACATTACAAAAATTGAAGAAGGAAAATACCTTTCCAACCTCTCCTTAGTACAGATTGAAGACATGTGCGTATCTATCGTAGAGCTGCACGCAGAAGAGGCGAGCCGCCAGAAGATTACATTGGAGATCCTGCCGCCGCCAGAACCGCTCCCCAAGGTGCTTGTCGATGAAGAGAAAATAAAGCTTGCCATTCAGAGTCTTGTCGGGAACGCCATTCACTATACTCCCCCTGGTGGCAGGGTGACAGCTTCCTTCTTTTCTGATACAAAAGAAGTGGGGGTTGCGGTTCAAGATACAGGCATTGGAATCCCTAAAGAAGAGCAAGCAAGAATCTTTGAACAGTTTTTCCGTGCGACAAATGCGAAAAAACTTGGTAAAATAGGGACGGGACTCGGCCTCTATCTTGCAAAAAACATTGTGGAGGCGCATGGCGGGAGAATCTGGTTTGTTTCAGAAGAGCACAAGGGAAGCGATTTTCGCATGGCGCTTCCCTTGCGCTAGGCATCTTTCATAATTACATAGCTGCAAATAGTATGGCAAAAATCGTTATCGTAGAAGATGATAAGTTTCTCCGAGACCTCATTACCCAAAAGGTGCTCAAAGAAGGGTACCTTGTAGTGGAAGCTGTGAGTGGGGAAGAGGGCGTCGCAAAGGCAAAAGAAGAGAAGCCGGATTTAATGTTGCTCGATCTTATCCTGCCTGGTATCGACGGATTTGAGGTACTCCGCCAGGTGAAAGAGAATCCCGAAACCTCCAGCATCCCCGTGATTATTCTCTCAAACTTGGGGCAGAAAGATGACGTGGAACGCGGCATGAATCTTGGCGCCGCAGATTATCTTATAAAGGCGCATTTCACTCCAGGAGAGATTTTGACCAAGATCAAGTCAATCCTTAAATAATGCTTTTGCTGCTGCATGGGGAAGAATCGTTCCTGAAAGCACGGAAGCTTCAAGAAATCAAGGAGCGCTATCTCAGTCTGCACAAAGAGAAATTCTATGTGCGCGTGTTTGACTGTTTACAAGCAGACATGCAAGAGGTTCTCCAGGAAATACGCGGGGTTTCATTGTTTGGAGAAAAGAAACTTGTCGTCCTGGAGAATCCGTTCTCCGCGCAAGAAATCGCAGAGCAGCTTTTGAGATACAAAGAGGAGTTAGTAAAGACGCCCCAGGTTCTTGTGTTCTCTCAAGATGGAAGCTGTGAGGAGAAAGACGCTCTTTTTGTTTTCCTCAAGGCCCACGGGAGAATACAGGAGTTTTCTCCTCTTTCTCAAAGAAGCTTGACCTCTTGGGTTGCGCAAGAGTTCCTGCGCTACGGGGTCAAGATTTCATTCGAGGCGCAGAGCGCATTAGCAGAGGCAGTGGGGAACGACCTGTGGCGCCTTTCCAATGAAATTGCAAAGCTCGTCTCGTACTCCAAGGGATCTACTCTTTCAAGGCATGATATTGAAGATTTGGTGGAACCCGTGGTGGAGAGCGAGATTTTTGCGACCATAGATGCGCTTTCCGCCAGAAATGCAAAGCAGGCATTGGCATTGCTTGCGAATCATGAAAAGCATGGAGACCACCCCTTGCGCATTCTTTCTACACTAGGATTCCAATTCCGAGCCCTTCTGGCGGTGAAGGAAATGGCAGAACTTCATTTTTCCTATAATGATATTGTGAAAAAGACAAAGTTGCATCCCTATGTGGTGAAAAAAACGTGGGAAGCTACAAAAAACTTCTCTTTAGCAGAGTTGAAAAAAGGGTTGAGGAGGATTTTTGATATTGAGCTTGGACTCAAAACCGGGAGTATGGAACCTTCACGCGCTCTTTCCTGGTTTGTCCTTGGTGAGTGATAGGGTAATGCGGGATTTCTTTCTCGAGACCGTATTCTTTTTCATTACGCCAACCTTCGCCGCCTTATCTAAGGTTTTGTAGAGTTTGGGGAGGAGGAGCCGCGCCTCTTCTATTTTTTTCTGAGAGATCAGTGTGCGCATTTCCTTGATCACGTCCCTTACCTTCACGCGCACCTGCTTATTTCTTGCGCCTCTCTTTTTGCTCTGTCTTAGAGCCTTCTTTGCTGATGTGGTGATTGGCATATGAAGTTTCTATACCACCCTTTGCTTTTTTAATCAAGTCTCGTATCTGTACTGCCCGTTCAAAATCTAGGGATGAGGCAGCCTCTTTCATCTCGTGCTCCAAGAGCGCAACGTCAGTCATCTGGGAAAGTTCTACGCTCACGCTCTTTTGTTTTTGCGGGAAGGGCCATTCTCGTATCGCTTTCACAATTGCCTGGGGAGTAATGCCGTGTTCTTTATTGTACCGTTCTTGTATTTTTCTTCTCCTTTCCACTTCTTGCAAGGCAGCTTTCATAGACAGAGTTATCGTATCTGCATACAGGATAACTCTTCCTTCAGGATGTCTGGCCGCCCTTCCCATGGTTTGTATGAGCGTTGTCGCGTTCCTCAAGAACCCTTCTTTGTCTGCGTCTAAGATTGCAACCAGGGATACCTCGGGGAGATCAAGTCCTTCTCGTAGAAGGTTTACCCCGACAAGAACGTCAACGTTTCCTCTTCGCAAGTCTTCCAGAAGAGCGGGGCGCTCTAGGGTTTTGAGTTCAGAATGAATCCATTGGGTTTTGATAGAGTGCAGGGTGAGGTAGTCTGCGATGTCTTCTGCGAGGCGCTTGGTGACCGTGACAACCAGGGCGCGCTGATGGTTTTCTGTCACCCTCCGGAGCTCTTTTATAAGATTTTGCATATGGTTGGCGGTCTTTCGTATTTCTATTGTAGGTTCGCAGAGTCCAGTGGGGCGTACGACCTGTTCTACTATGGCGTTTAGTCCTCCGTCTTTTTGCTGCATTGCTAGATCTGTTTCATACTCTCCCGGGGTAGCTGAAACGTATACGAGTTTCTTTGCTTTCGTAAAGAACTCAGAGAAAGTAAGGGGACGGTTGTCCTGTGCAGATGGGAGCCGAAAGCCGTATTGTATGAGAGACTGCTTTCTGATTTTATCTTGCACAGACATTGCCTTTAACTGGGAAAGGGTAAGGTGGCTTTCATCAATAAAAATGAGAAAGTCGTCCCCAAAGTAGTCTAGGAGGGTGAAGGGAGGAGTTCCCGGATCCCGGAACTCAAAGTGCCGTGAGTAGTTTTCAATGCCGTGGCAGTATCCCGATTCCTCAATCATCTCTAAGTCATACATGGTTCTTTGTTCCAAGCGCTGGGCTTCCACTAGCTTGTTTTGCTTCTTTAAATACTGTAATTGCTCTTGGAGCTCCAATCGTATATTAGCTAGCGCGATGAAGAGTTTTTCCTGGGGAGTGACCCAGAATTTCGCAGGGTAGAGCGTGCATTGAGAAAGTGGGATAGGCAAAGAGCGCAAGAGATCTTGCGTAGTTTGGATGCTTTCAATGGTGTCTCCCTTAAACTCTATGGTGAGGATTTCTTTTCCTGTGACCAAAAAGATTTCTATAACATCCCCCCTGGCGCGAAAGGTCCCTGGCTTGAAGTCAGTGTCGTTTCTTTGATATTGGAGAGAGGTGATATGTCGTAGAAGTTCTCTTCTCGTTATCTTCTGGCCCTGCTGTATTTTAAGGGCAACCCGCTGGTATTCTTCAGGAGAGCCGATATTGTATATGCAAGAGACAGAGGCCACCACGATCGCGTCTTTTCTTGATAATACGTCTTGCACCGCTTCATGGCGAAGCCGGTCTAGCACCTCGTTTATCTTGGCATCCTTTTCTATATATGTATCAGATTGGGGTATGTATGCCTCGGGCTGGTAGTAGTCATAGTAGGAGACAAAGTAATGCACGCCGTTATTGGGGAAGAACTCTTTGAACTCCTGGTAGAGCTGGGCAGCTAGGGTTTTGTTTGGGGATATGATAAGGGCGGGCTTTTGCGCTTTCTCAATGAGGGAAGCCATGGTGTAGGTTTTCCCAGAGCCTGTCACGCCCAAAAGCACCTGGTGGCGCAGTCCCTTTTGGATGTTCGCCTCTAGTTTCTCAATTGCCTGGGGCTGATCGCCCGTGGGACGGAAATTCGATACCAGTTTGAATTTCATTTACTACGGAGTATAATTCGTATATATTCGTAATTCGTAGGACATGATTTCGTACATCAAGGGCACGGTTATTGCCCGAGGCCCCGACTATATCATAACAGACACCGGAGGGGTAGGGTACAAGATATTCTTAGCAGCTAACTTGATCAATTCTTTTCCTGTGGGCAGCGCATCAGAACTCTACTGTTCTCTGCATATCCGCCAAGACGAAACCCTGGAATTGTACGGAGTAGAATCCCCCGAGATGCTGGAGCTGTTTGAAACCCTCAAGGGCATTTCTGGGATTGGGCCTAAAGCTGCACTTCGCCTTTCTTCCTTGGGGACAAGAGAGCAAATGCGAGAAGCTATTGAAAAAGGAGATGCTTCTTTTTTTGCTGGTGTGCACGGCATTGGGCAAAAGAAAATACAGAAGGTGATTTTAGAGCTTACCGGTAAATTAAAAACACTAAAGCAGGAAACTGGAAAAGAAGATGATGATGCGATAGACGCTTTGATTGCCCTGGGATTCTCTCGACAAAAAGCAAAAGAGGCCCTCTCGCAAATCCCCCAAGGATTGGACTCTCTGAAAGAAAAGGTGAAAGAGGCGCTAAAGATAGCAAAACGCTAAATGTTTCGTCTTATCAGAAAACTTGTTCCGGGATTTCTTTTGAGCTGGTACCATTTTGGGCTAGCCTTTTTGGGCGCCCTTCTGTACGGGTTTCCATCGCGGGGCATGATTGTCATAGGGGTTACAGGGACCAACGGGAAATCCACCACAGTGGATATGCTTTCTCGCATATTCCAAGAAGCAGGGCTAAAGACCGCGTCTCTTTCTTCTATTAGGTTTCAAATTCTGGACAAAGAGTGGAGAAATACAATGAAGATGACCATGCCGGGCCGTTTTGTCATACAGCAGTTTTTGCGCCAGGCAAAGGACGCAGGATGTACCCATGTTGTGCTGGAGGTAACTTCGGAAGGAATTTTGCAGCACCGACACCGGTTTATTAATTTTCATACCGCTGTATTTACTAATCTAAGTCCTGAACACATTGAACGTCACGGATCATTTGAGAATTACAAGCGCACAAAAGGGAAGCTATTCGCTGCTGCAAAAGAGATACATGTGTTGAATGCAGACGACGAACATGTGTCATACTTTCTTTCTTTTCCCTCAAAAAAGCTCTATCTCTACGGTTCGAGCTCTGAATTTTCTTTGCGCTTTACCCCATTTGCTGAATGGGGCCCTACGCGTCTGCAGAAAATCCAGAGCTCTCCCGTCGTAGAGAACGAGAATGGGGTAAGTTTCCAAGTAGATGATACTAACTTTCACTTGAAACTTTTAGGAGAATTTAATGCATACAACGCGCTAGCCGCAATTGCAGTGGCGCGCTCTCAAGGTATTTCTCTTCAAGTATGCAGTAAGGCTCTAGAAAAAATGGTAGTTGTGCCAGGAAGAATGGAAACAGTGGTACAAAAACCCTTTCGCGTGGTTGTGGATTATGCGTTTACCCCAGCCGCCTTAGAGAAAGTGTATCAAACATTGAAGCCCAAAAAGGGGAAGCTGATATGTGTACTGGGAGCCGCAGGAGGAGGTAGGGACAGATGGAAGAGGCCGGTGCTGGGGAAGATAGCAGCAACCTATTGCGACCGGGTGGTCATCACAAATGAAGACCCGTATGAGGAAGACCCAGAGAAGATTATTCATGAGGTGTATGAAGGTACTAAAGGGAGGGGAGAGATAATCCTTGACCGGAGAGAAGCGATCAGAACTGCTTTATCTCAAGCAAAGCCAGGAGATGTTGTGATTATAACCGGAAAGGGAAGCGAGGATTCTATCGCAATAAAGGGAGGTAGGAAAATTCCCTGGGATGATAGAGGGGTAGTAAGAGAAGAAATGCAGGTAAAAGAAAAGGGACTGTAGCGAATGCGACAGTCCTAGGTCCCGTATATCTCTTTCCCTAATCCCGTAACATGTTGCCTGAAGGTTTCTACGGCAACGAGCATGTACTCTCTAGGGATCGCTCCTCCCTGGATACGGCCTTGTATCTCTGGAAGCGAGAGGGCGCACGCAGCTGCAGCCCAGCGCTCGCTTCTTGAGAGAGCCCTTGTGGTTCGTAGGTCGTTCAGCCAAGGAACACCCGGCCCCCACGAATCGCGGAATACTAGAGTCATGGTCTCCGCTATCCCAATGGCCCAGAGAATCCTGGGGATCATGCCCTGCAAACGGAGTTCCATGTCTCCCCACGGCACTTCGCAAGAAGGGAGATCCTTCACTCTTTCTTGTACTTCTTTAAGCACAAGAGACGTGAACTGGGCATCGCGTGCGAGAGCGATGAGTTTTTCCAGGCGCTCCATCTGTCCATCCAGAGAAAGGCTTTTATCTAAAACCATCTTACGCCTCCATCACGAGAGTTCTGTTCATGTTTAAGCATACAATCCCCTTTTTGTCTAGGGGCGTGGACACGAAAGAATAAACATGGTATAACCAACCATATGTCAATATATACCTTTCCGCAAAGCGTGAGAAAACATATCCGTCTTTTCAAGGCCACCATCCGAAGGCAGGTTTTAGATGTGGCAGAGCAGGAACGGCGCATCTCAAAGTTCTATGAGGATATGATACAAAGGTATCAGACCAAGGGTGCGAAAGCAAAGGCGTCTGTTTCTCCCATTACTCCCTCAAAACCCCAAGAGGCAGTGAGCTCTAAAAAAGAGAAATGAGAATTCAAGAGATTTATAATCTAGCAATAGAAAGCGGAAGGAAGGCTGATTTTCGTAGCAAAGAAGATATAGAGAAACTGCTTGACAGAAAACGAAAGAAGTTCGAGAAACTCTCTGAGAAAGAAAAAAAGGGATTTGACCAGGAATCCCTGTCCAATCCTTATTCCGACACGAGGATTCTTCACGTTGCGGACGATAAGGAAATCAAGAAAGTTCTGGTTGGCATTGATATTGAGGTGGGAGAAATTCTTTTAGCAAAGGAACTCGGTGGTATTGATCTGGTTATCTCTCATCATCCTTTAGGCAGAGCCCTTGCAGATCTTCATGAGGTGATGGAGCTGCAGATAGATGTGCTCAACCAGTACGGAGTTCCCGTAAACATCGGAGAAGGGTTAATGAAAGAGCGCATAGGTGAGGTTGCGAGAGGGCTTAACCCACGCAACAACTGGAGAACAGTGGATGCCTCGCGCCTTCTCGGTATGAATCTTATGTGTCTTCACACGGTGGCAGATAACAATGCTGCAACCTTTATTCGCAATGTAGTTGAATCAAAGAGTCCAGAACGCCTTGAAGACTTGATGAGCATTCTGTGCGAGGTTGAAGAATACAAGAAAGCGATTGAGCAGGGTGTGGGGCCTACGATTATGGTGGGGAACCCTGAAAACAGATGCGGGAAGATTGCCATAACCGAAATGACTGGCGGCACAGAGGGTTCTCCTAAGCTGTATGAGCGCATGGCGCAGGCCGGCATAGGAACCAACATTGCGATGCACCAGTCTGACGAGCACAAGAAAGAAGCTGAAGCCGCCCACGTGAATGTTATTAACGTAGGGCACATATCTTCCGATTCCATTGGCATGAACCTTATCTTAGACGAACTCGAAAAACAGGGCATTGAGATTGTTCCTTGCGGAGGACTTATCCGCGTCTCTCGCGCAAAGTAAAATTTTGCAGTAGCAAAATTCAAATTACCCCGTGGTGGAAAAATAGGAGCGAAGCGACGTAAGAAACCGAAGGTGTCTTAAGCTGGGGGTCGGGGTGATTCGTTTGTCTCCATAGCTCAACGGATAGAGCGCAGCCCTCCGAAGGCTGAGATTGAGGTTCAATTCCTCATGGGGGCACCAAAATGGAACTTAGCGGTTGAGAACCAACCAAGGAGTGGGCGTGCCGTAGGCACGCCCACGCTGTTTCGCCCGTTTTCGCCAATGAATTCGCCAATGAATTCGGATTCCCGCCTTCGGCGGGACGGATTGTTTTTTCGCCAAGAAGCAGGTGCGAGCCAAAGATGGCACAGTAGCACCATCGAGGTATCCATCCCCCCAATGCAGATGCCCAGAATACACGATGTGCCCAATCTCTTTAGCCATCGCTCCCGAACCCCAAAATGAGTGAGATCATCAGAGAAGTATCGCGCATATAAAAACAAAACTGACGACTTTCGTCGCCAGTCTGTTGTTTCAATTTTTGTTAAGGCTAAAATGTCACTGCTGATTCGTTTGAACACGCACTAATTCCCCCTGCTTCGCAGATTTTGTAGGTGAATGTTCCACTCCCTTTCTGGTTGATGTTATCAGTGTAAGCCCCGTCGTTCGCTGTCGTAGTAATAACACTTCCGTTTCTATACACATCAACATTTCCCGAAGTTGCACCGCTCCACGAAAGATCGGCTTTCATAACTCCCTTGACCTTGTATCCGACAGTAGTGAGCGCAATATCCACAACGGGAGCTGTCGCGAGTCCGAAGTTAACGCTCGTGGTGGTGTTCTCAGTAATCATCGCGCCGGAAGATCCCGCCGTATAGCCAGACGCATTTGCCGTTACCGTGTACGAGCCAACCGCAATGTCGCTTATGAGATAGTACCCAACTCCGTTTGTCGTTGCAGAGTATGCACCAGTAGTTACTACTGCACCTACAATTGGACTTGACGATTCGTCTGTCACAAACCCGTCAAGTACGCCTGTTGCAACGGGCGTGACGGCATTGAGCGCATCCTTCACATTCACAAGACCGAATCCGTACTTATCATCTCGCCCGCTTGCTCCCAAATCGATTGCGGTAGACTGCATCAATGAACGAACTTCATCACTAATCATGCCGTTATTATTGTTGTCGTGTATCAGCCCAGACCCGATGAGCAACGCTGCCACACCGGCAACATGAGGAGACGCCATCGACGTTCCTGAGCCGTACTTGTAGCATTCACCATCCGGTTGCCCGTCGCCGTTTATATTTGTCAGTATTCCCGTGCAAACAGGTTGCGGATCGTAATATCCTTGGTTGTCATTCCACGTTGAGTAGATGGACTCTCCGGGGGCGACAAGTTCCACTTTTGGACCCGTGCTCGAGAAAGATGCTCTGGTATCACCCTGCTTAGTAGCTCCGACAGCTATCACTGAATCATAGTTCGCAGGATAAATGGTGTTTGTCCCTTTTCCGGCAACATTTCCCGAGTTCCCTGCGGCTGCAACGATGATGAGCCCTTCGTTGGCTGCTTCTGCGAATGTTTGCTCTGATGCCTGAGAATATGCCTGGCTACTGCCAAGACTTAAATTCACCACGTCCATTCTGACTCCCTGCGACGTAGTTCCAAGAGTGCTCCCCCATGGCAAGAGCGTAACTTCGCGACCAAGCGACCACTCTATCGCTGATATAATATCACTTTCATATCCGACGCCATCATCATTCAGCACACGGAGTGAGTAGAGGTCGCACTCTGGTGCAACGCCCACAACGCCGAGTTTAGGACTTGCTACACCGTTGTCATTGTCCGCGGCACACGCCGTTCCTGCCACATGAGTGCCGTGTCCATACACATCCATCGGGTCAAGGTCGTAGTAATAAAAATCATACCCACCTTTGTAGTTGGGGGCCAATTCTGGATGATTGTAGTTTATACCGGAGTCGATGATGCCAATTTTCACACCCTGCCCTTTGTAGTTTTGTTCGTGGGCAACGCCGCTCTCAATTCTCTCGACACCCCAGGCATTTGAATATTCCGTGTCGTATGTGATAGCAGTTGCCTCAACCTTGTGGTCTTCCTCAATCGCAGTAACGCTCGGATTGCGCGAAAGACCCTCAATAGCGCTCTCCGGTATCTCGGCAGCAACTGCAGGAATGATGGAATATGAGTTGGTTACTGTACCGCCAAACGCCCGAATCAACCCCCACTCGCTTTTACCCGGAGTATCAGCAAAGTGGATAAAGACTTTTACCACATTGTTATTTTGTGGCTTAACAGCGGCAAATGAAGTGGAAGCACTGACTGGAAGTGCAATGAGTAATGCCAGTCCTAAAATTGCTATTGAGTTTTTCATATGTTTAATAGTACTCTTAACTAATAATCTTTCAATACTCATATCTTTTGTCGCTTGAACACGAGCATGAAGTTAGACGTGGCCGCACCCCACGCTCCCGAGTTGTTTCCAGACATTGGGGAACATGAAATAAGCTCTCACCCCTCCCCGCCAAGCGCATTCATACCTGCCTCCATAGCAGGATCTAACTTGGATTTGATAAATCCCTTGAGTTCCGACATTACGATTTTGTATTCCCATTTTTCCATGATGACTGTTATGTATGTTGTTAACTTCCCCGCAGGGCAGATAGCTATAAAAAGCTACCCTCACTTGCAGATACGGGAGTATACTCTAGCGTATATGGCAAAACGAAAAGCGCCGGGCAGTACGGGCAAGGGTAAGTTTTACCGGATAGAGCTCCGGCCTAAGGGGCAATTCAGCAGCTTTCGAGTGCAGGATGTCGGAAAGAAAGGCGGGCTCGAGCGCCTCGCCGGCCACCGCCCGAGCGGCAGTTGGGACACCGTTTCGTGGCTTATAGCCAAGGACAAGGCTGACATGGTCAAAGGGTATTTGAAAATCACCGGCCAAAAAGAGCGCAGTATACTCAATCAAATAAAAGGACACATCGTGCACGTTAAGGGCGATATTTTTAGGGCGCATCCGCGCAACGTACCGGAGGCCGCAAAGCCGACCCTCGCCATGCGCCGCGCGCAGAAGAAAAGAAAAATTTAGAGCCGGCTAATCAGGAATAGAAAGTATTTTAGACGGGCTCGTGTGTCCGCTTATGATGCGTACCTGTTTTGGCGGTAGTTTGTAATGCGCGGCCACCAGCTCCACCACGCGCCGGTTGGCCAAGTTGCGCTCGGCGGGCTCGCGGACAGATAGTTTAAAATGTCCGGCCGAAACCTCCTCTATAAACTCCTTTTTTGCCCCCGCAATAACCCGCACTTTGACGTACATGCCTCTAGTATCGCATGATGGAGCAGTGGCGGCCTATAAAGACTTTTTTGCCGGCAAATACGTAACCCTGATGGGCTTGGGGCTTCTTGGGCGTGGGGTGGGGGATGCGGAGTTTTTAGCTCCGCTGTGCAAAGAGCTCGTGGTGACCGACCACAAAAATGAGCTGGCACTCGCCCCATCGCTCGAGCGGCTTAAAAAATTTTCCAACATCCGCTACGCACTTGGCGGGCATCAAGAAGCGGATTTTATCGATACCGACATGGTCATCAAGGCCGCCGGAGTGCCGCTTGGCTCGCCCTATATTGCCGCGGCGCAGCATGCCGGCGTGCCGGTATATATGTCGACGGCGCTGTTTGCCAAGTTTGCCGGAGAGGCGGGCGCGACTATTGCTGGTGTCACCGGAACGCGCGGTAAATCGACGGTAACGCATCTTATTTATCACGCGCTCAAACAGGTGGGTAAGCGCGCGCACTTAGGCGGCAACGTACGCGGGTTTTCGACTCTCGCGATGCTGCCCGACGTACAACAAGGAGATATCGCGGTGTTGGAGCTCGACTCCTGGCAACTCCAGGGTTTTGGGGATTTGAAAATAAGTCCGCAGATTGCGGTATTTACCAATCTGATGGACGACCATCTCAACTACTATGACGGCGACGTAGATGCGTATTTTTGGGACAAGGCTAATATTTTTATCAGTCAAAAAAGCGGAGACAAGCTCATTGTTGGCACAAAAGTACTCGCACAAGTGCAAAAAGCAAATCCGCCGGTTACACCGCTCGTGCCGCCGCCCCTGCCGCATGACTGGAGGCTACAACTCATCGGCGAGCATAATAAAGAAAACGCCGCGCTCGCCGCGCTGGTCTTGCGCATACTCGGGCTCTCCGAGGACGAGATAAAGAGTGGATTGGAGTCATTTGAGCCGGTCGAAGGCCGCCTGCAAAAAATCGCAGAAATAAAAGGCATCACCTTTTATAACGACAACAACGCCACTACGCCCGAGGCAACTATGGCGGCACTAAAATCTTTCAATTCGAAAGTAGTTCTCATTGCAGGCGGCGCAGACAAAGAACTGCCTCTTGATGCGCTTGTTCAGGAAATACAGAACTATGCAAAATTAGTGATCTTATTGCCTGGTACCGGCACGGAAAAGTTGAAAAAACTGCTCAAAAATTATACAGAGGTAAAAACCATGTTTGAAGCTATAGCAACAGCTATGGTACATGCTCAAACAGGCGATATTATATTATTGAGCCCGGCTTTCGCCTCCTTCGGCCTCTTTAAAAACGAGTACGACCGCAATGACCAGTTTGTCGCGGTGGTAAAAAAACTCCAATGAGCACACAAAAAATCTACATGGTCGGCATCGGCGGCATTGGTATGTCGGCTCTCGCCCAATATTATGTGCACGAGGGTATCGTGGTAACAGGCTCCGACCGCGAGGAGTCTCCAACGACCGCGATGCTTGCTCAAAAAGGCATTAAGGTAATCATCGGGCAGAAGGAAGAAAACGTGCGCGAAGGCACGGAATTGTTAGTATACAGCGACGCCGTGCTGGCGGATAATCCCGAGCGCATGCGAGCAGTAGAGCTTGAGATACCGCAGCAGTCTTACTTTGAAGCACTTGGTGAGGTTGCAGAGACAAAACGGACCATAGCGGTGGCCGGCACGCACGGCAAAACAACCACCACGGCCATGCTCGGGCGTATGTTGGTTGAAGCAGGGCTCGACCCGACGGTAGTAGTGGGGAGTATCGTCACCGAGTGGGGGAGCAACTTCCGCGCAGGTGCGGGCGACCTGCTTGTCGTCGAGGCATGCGAGTACCGGAACCATTTTCTTGCTTTCAGACCGGAGATATTGGTCATTACTAATATAGAGCTCGACCATACCGACTTTTTTAAGTCAACCGATGAGCTGAAAGCGGTTTTTGATGAGGCGCGGCGTAATGCGAAAAAAGTTATAGAAGTATCGTCGTATAAAAACGAGCAGGTACCGGAGCTTTTGGTACCCGGCGAATTTAATAAAGAAAATGCCCGCGCCGCCAAAGCAGCGGCTAAACTCGTTGCACCCAATGTACCCGATGAAGTGTGGGACCGCTCGCTCGCGTCGTACAAAGGGACCTGGCGGCGATTTGAGTACAAAGGCCAACTGGCCGGCGGCGCGGTACTCTACGACGACTACGCCCACCATCCGACCGCGATAGCGCGCACCGTGGTTGCCGCGCGGGAGAAGTTTCCGGGCAAAAAAATCGTGCTCTTTTTCCATCCGCACCTCTACAGCCGCACGCGTGATTTGTTCGACGATTTTGCCAAAGCCCTTGCCTCGGCCGATGAGGCGTATATTTTGCCGGTCTATGCCGCGCGCGAGCCCCACGACCCCACTGTTTCCAACACGGCGCTTGCCGAGGCAGTAAACAAAAAAGGCGGACATGCGCAGGCATTGCAGGATTTTACCGCAGTAACGGCGCATTTGCGCGCACTTGGTA
>JAUSJT010000004.1 GCA_030647485.1 bacterium | reverse complement strand
TAAGCTGGCTTGACTGCGAGACGGATATGTCGAGCAGGTGGGAAACCAGAACTTAGTGAACCGACCCTTGGTTATAGAATCAGGGAAGATCATCAGCCAAAAGTTACCCCGGGGATAACAGGCTAGTAGGGCCCGCGAGTCCATATCTACGGCCCTGTTCGGCACCTTAATTATCGGGGTGCTATAGTAGCAATATTGTACCTGTTCTCCCGTAATAGAGAAAAACAAAAAATCGGCTTATAACGGTGAACTCCATATGATAGTATAAGCGCATATCTATGGACGATACCGTGGGAAGTTTAATCTAATTAGGTTATAACCCCGTAGAGACTTGATTCCAGCGCGAATCAGAGTTCTTCAGAATATGAAGAGCTAACACGCCGACTCCGTTATGAGAATAATGGATGAAGATATAGTCCGATCCTCTTGGTAACAAGAGAAAAATGTCGACAGCGATGTCGGCTCATCACAGCGCGGGGCTGAAGAAGGTCCCAAGCGTTTGGCTGTTCGCCAATTAAAGTGATACGTGAGCTGGGTTCAAACCGTCGTGAGACAGGTTGGTCCCTATCTACCGCAGGCGTTGAGTTTTGAGGAGAGTCTTTCTTAGTACGAGAGGACCAGAAAGAACTGACCTCTGGTGTACCAGCTGTTCCGCCAGGAGCATTGTTGGGTAGCTATGTCGGGACGGGATAAGCGCTGAAAGCATATAAGCGCGAAGCCTCCTCCAAGATGAGAACTCTAAGACCCCTCGCAGATGACGAGGTTGATAGGCTCTAGGTGTAAGCCCAGTAATGGGTTCAGCCGAGGAGTACTAATGGTCACAAAATGCAGGATATCTTGGCTAGCAATGAATACTCATTGAGATTGCAAAAGAATGTTCAGGTGGCGGTTATACTGGAGTTGCCCCACCCGATCCCATTCCGAACTCGGAAGTGAAATACTCCAAGGCCGATGATAGTGATTTATTTCGCGAAAGTAGGTAGCCGCCACCTGAGCATTCTTTTCTAAAAAACAAGGGGTACACGCATATGCGTGTACCTTTTGTTTCTGATATACTATGTAAAGACCAATGGAATCTTTCTCCCTTAAGAACAGAGTGTTTCTTATTGTTGTAGCGCTTGCTCTTGTGTTTGCTTTGAATCTTTTTTCCGGCAAGGTGCGAGGTTTCTTTCTAGAGACCTTTTCTCCTGTGCAGGGGTTCTTCTGGGATCTTGGAAGCGCAAGCTCACGCTTTTTCTCCGGTTTATTCAATAGCGCTTCTCTGAAAAAAGAGAATATACAGTTGGAGGAACGCATGCTTGTGCTCTTGCAAGAACTTCTTTCTCTGCAAAGTATTGAAAAAGAGAACGAACAATTGCGAGAAACTCTTGGTCTTGGCATAGAAAAGAAGTTTAACATCATATCTTCCAGGATTATTGGGAAAGACCCGTCCCAAGACATCCTTGTTCTTGATAAAGGAAGAAGGGATGGGGTTGTACAAGACATGGCTGTGATTACCCCAGCAAACGCGGCAGTAGGAAGAATTGGAGAGGTGTTTGAGACTACATCTCGCGTTATGCTTTTTTCACATCCGGCAAGCTCTTTTGAAGCCAAGATTGTGCGAGAGGGTGTCGTGGGAGCGACAAGGGGTCAAGGAGGGTATCAGGCGCTTCTGGATCTTATTCCTCAAGAAAGCAGGGTTGTGCCAGGAGACATAGTGGTTTCCGCGAGCTTGGGGGGTATTTTCCCTGAAGGCCTTCTTATAGGAGAGGTTAAGGAGGTAAAAACGAGCAGAGATCAGTCTTTTCAACAAGCAACGCTTTCATTGTTTTTTGACGTGAGGAAGGCAGGTCCACTGTTGATTATAGATAAGAAGTAAATACCCATGAGGCAAGCATTTTTTCTTCTCTTCATATTTTTCTTCCTGGCATTTTTGCAGACCTCCTTTCTTGCGCATTTTGCCTTGCAGGGATTTGTCATCCCGCTCGTAATTATTGGGGTATCCATACTTGGTATCGTAGCTCAAACATCCTTTGCGGGACTCTTGGGGGTTTTTGCTGGAGGCTTAGTGCTAGACGTTTTCTCGCAGCATTTCTTTGGATACTGGACTCTTATTATGGTTCTGGTGTTTTGCGCCGTTTCATTTTTTATCCATACCTATGTTCGATTCCCCTTTCTCAAAAGAAACTAGTAGGTTTACCGTAAAACGAAGGAATATTGAGTTGGAACCGCAAGACGTGTTGTTAGACACGATTGCTCAAGAAAGGAAAGAAGAGAGGTTTGACGAACGGAAGATAGAAGTTGCCCTTTCTTCAAAGGTGTCAAAAGGACTCTATGTATGCTCGCTTTTACTTGGAATTGCGTTTCTTTTTCAAGTATTTAACCTTCAGGTGGTAGCGGGCGACAAGATGCGCGAGCTCGCCCAGAACAATACGCTTTACGTGATATCACGCACCCCAAACAGGGGAGTGATTTTTGATCAGGATATGGTTCAGCTTGTATTCAACAGGCCGAGCTTTGACTTTCTTTGCGATAAACGAGACATGCCAGAGTCCCGCAAAGAAAAAGAGAAGCTTCTTTTGGAGCTTTCCCTTGTGTTTCAGAGACCCCTTGAAGAATTAAAAGAAGAGTTTGATAAAAATCCGAGTCCCGAGGTTCTTATCAAAGAGTACATTTCTCATGAAGAGCTTGTGGTGGGAGAAACAAGGAGCATGGAATTCAAGGGATGCTACGTAGACGAGACGATAACCCGAGAATATGTTGACGGCAAGACCTTTTCTCATGTTATGGGGTACACCGCAAAGACTTCCCCTGAAGAGCTAAAGACTCTGAAGGGTTATTCTGTGGTGGATCAAATAGGCAAGATTGGTATAGAAAAAGCGTATGAAGATCGTCTGCGCGGGATATCCGGAAAGACCATAGTAGAGCGGGATTCTTCAGGAGCCGCGATAGGGGAACCAAGGCAGATTCCCGGGGTCCCGGGGCAGAACATTGTTTTGTGGTTGAAGATCGGTCTCCAAAAACAGCTTGTCTCTTCTCTAGAGCGGGTATTCGCAGATACGGGAGCAAGAAAAGGAGCTGTGATTGCTTTAGATCCTAAGACTGGCGGAGTACTTGCCTTAGTAAGCATGCCTGCATTTGATAACAATGTATTTAGCCAGGGGATCTCTGCAAAAGATTGGGAGGTATTATTGAAAGATCCTTCAGATCCCTTATTCAATAGGGCGATGTCCGGCATCGGATTTCCTACAGGATCTGTGATTAAACCCATCATTGCGTTAGCTGCGCTCCAAGAAGGGGTCATTACGGAGAACACCGTTCTTGATGCTCCCTTGGAGCTGTGCGTAGAAAATATATACACAAAGGAACCTGAATGTTTCAGGGACCATGCATATCATGGAAGCGCAGACGTGAAAAAAGCAATTGCAGAATCAGTAAACCCCTTCTTTTACAAAATAGGGGGAGGGTTTGAAGGATTCAAGGGGTTAGGGCCTGTAAAAATCATAGAATACTTTGCGAAATTCGGCTTGGGCAGTCTTACGGGAATTGACCTGCCAGGGGAAGGAAAGGGCATTTTGCCTAAGATAGACAAGAACTGGAGGCTTGGAGATACATATCATCTTGCCATTGGCCAAGGCCCTTTTGCAATGACGCCTCTGCAAATGGCCAGCGCGATCTCTGCCATTGCAAACCAAGGAAAGCTTATGAGGCCTCAAATAGCGAAGGGCATAGCGGACAATAAAAGAAACATAATCCAAGGCTTTGAACCCCGCATAGCGGCACAAGGCCTTGCAGATGAAAAGAACATTGAGCTTGTACGGGAAGGCATGCGTCAGACCGTGACCGCAGGTTCTGCTACGGGCTTTCTGAATAACCTTCCTGTGAAGGTTGCCGCAAAAACAGGAACAGCCCAAACAGGCAGAAAGACTGCAGACGGAAAAGATTATCTGTACAGCTGGACTGTTGCTTTTGCGCCGTACGATAATCCCGAGATTCTAATAGTTGCGGTGGTGGAGAATATTAGGGAGGGGCAGGTTGCAGCTCTTCCTGTTGTAAAAGAAGCATTGGAGTGGTATTTTACGCAATAACCTATGACGCAATACATTACAAAAGAAGGATTAGACAAGATGGTTCAGGAATTAGAGCATTTAAAGATTACGAAACGCCGTGAGCTTGCAGATCGTTTACGCAAAGCAATAGCGTTTGGGGATTTAAGCGAGAACTTTGATTACCACAATGCTAAAGAAGAGCAGGAGTTTCTTGAGAGAAGAATAGCGGAGTTAGAGGATATGATTGCAGATTCCAAGGTTGTCGGAGTTTCTGCAAATAAAGAGACGGTGAGTCTTGGGTGCAAGGTATTGCTTGAAAGCGATGGGGAGAAGTTCTCTTTCACTATATGTGAACCCCAGTTATCAAATCCACTTGAAGGCAAAATCTCAGTTGAGTCTCCCATGGGCCAGGCGCTTTTAGGACAGAAGAAGGGTTCGGTTGTGCAGGTTGAAACGCCCAACGGCAAAACCAGATACAAGATTATCCATATTCAGTAGTTATATGTTTCACTCTCCTTGCTAAAATAGGAATGGCGTGGTAAGCAGGGGCTAGTATAGGAAAGGAGAAAAAAATGCGAAAAGCAGTAGGGTGGCTTCTCTGTAAGCTTGGATTTCATGACCCAAGCATAGAAGAGGTTGTTGTTGGCCGTGACGGTACTCTCCCACGCTTGCAGATAAAAGCATGTTGGCGGGAAGGGTGTTCTTTGAAGGTAGGCACTGCCAACCCGCAGCAAAAAAGCGAGCCGAGTACTCTTCTTCAACAAAACAGCGTAGATCGCTCTGGTTACTCTTTCGGCGAAGAGATGGCGGGCCAAGTCAAATTATTGCTCAAGTTAGGTTTAGGTAACTTGGACGGTGCGCGTACGGTAACGCGAAAGATCTTCCATCCTTATTGGTGTGGCATAGCTTGGGCAGACATTTACGAAGCGAGCCGCAATCAAGAGGATTTGGCTATTGCCCGTGAAGCAATACGTGAGATCTCTGGCCCTTTTTTGCTTAGCAAGGCCTGCATAAATCTTTTTAGGGTGAGTCGCGATTCAGAAGATTTGAGTGCTGCCCGTAAAGCAGTGCAGGAGCTCCCAAGTATTTCTTCGTGCCAAGAAGGCACGAAGATTCTTGATGCCCTTGAGAAAGCGCTTGCAAACACGTGAAGATGCAAAACCCCTGGGAACTTTCATAGTTATTCCCAGGGTCTTTTATTTTAACAAGCGTCATATCTTTTGATCAAAGATGTACGCATATAACAAAACTCTGCTATAGCAAAGTTTTGTATTATATCTGGTTTGTTGGGATTTTGACCAGAAAGGCGGCATATAGTATCATAATTATATATGGCAAGCATCGAAGAGATACGAAAAGCGCGATTGGAAAAATTGCAAAGAATCCAGAAAAAAGGGATTTTGGCGTATCCGGGAGAGGTGAAAAGAACCCATTCTTTGAGTGAATTATTGGAGAGTTTTTCTAGCCTCTCAAAAGCCCAAAAAGAAGTTATAGGGGTAGGAAGAATCAGAACCGTAAGGGAGCACGGAGGTTCTACTTTTTTTAATATTGAAGACGGAACGGCAAGCATGCAGGCATACTTGAAGAAAGATCGAGTAGGAGAAACCCCCTACCAGTTTTTCTTAGAAAATATTGATATAGGGGATTTTGTTCAGCTTCGGGGAGTATTATTCAGTACAAAAAAAGGAGAAAAAACCATTGAGGTTGCCGACTATAAAATTCTTTCAAAATCTCTTCTTCCACTTCCCGAAAAGTGGCATGGTTTGCAGGACGTTGAAGAACGGTACCGCAAGCGCTATCTTGATCTTTTGTTCAATGAACAGGTAAAGAAGAACTTTGTGGTGCGTGCCAAGATTCTCCAGGTCATACGCTCTTTTCTTGAAAAGGAGGGGTTTATAGAAATGGAGACTCCCATACTCCAGCCTTTGTACGGGGGGGCTGAAGCAAAGCCCTTCACAACGCACCTTAATGCGTTTGATATGAAGATGTACTTGCGCATTGCTCCTGAATTGTACTTAAAGCGCCTCATCGTTGGAGGATTTGAAAAGGTGTATGAAATAGGAAGAGTGTTTCGAAACGAGGGAGTGGACCGTTTGCATAACCCAGACTTTACTATGCTGGAGTTTTACTGGGCGTATGCAGACTATAAGGATAATATGAAGCTTACCGAGCGGTTTTTGACATCTGTGGCGAAGGAAGTATTTGGCAAGACAAAATTTATCTACGAGGGTAAGGAAGTGAACTTAAAGACCCCGTGGTCGCGTGTGGAATACACGGAGCTTTTGAGAAAGCATGCGGGCGTTGATTATGATTCTTTGAGTAAAGATGCATTAGCAAAGAAAGCAAGTGATCTTGGGGTAAAGGTAGAAAAAGGTGCTCCCAAGTACCAAATTGCAGACGCTATATACAAGAATCATGTAAGGACTAAGATTTGGGACCCTACGTTTGTCATACATCATCCCGCAGGGTCCATGCCCCTGGCAAAGCCGTTGGATGGTGATCTTACAAAGCTTGCAACGTTCCAACTCGTGATGGGTGGCGGCTGGGAACTGGTGAAGGGGTTTTCAGAACTTAACGACCCCTTGGCTCAAAGAAACGTATTTCAGGAACAGGAGAAATATTACAAAGAGGGAATGGAAGAGGCCCAGCGCATGGATGAGGACTTTGTGGAGGCCCTAGAATATGGTATGCCTCCCACCACGGGGTTTGGCATGGGTATAGACAGATTAACCGCATTACTCACAGATTCCCATTCTTTGCGGGAAGTCATATTATTCCCAACCATGAAGCCAAAATAATACAAGCTTGGCAACAAATTTCAAAATATCGGTTGTCCAAATCCCCAGTGAGATTTGGCAACCTGTGCTCTCGGCGGCTGTTCGCTTTCAGCGAACCTTGCCCAGCCACCTCCGAGGACTATTTTGAGAACTTGTTGCCTCGCTCCAATTTTCTATGTTAGACATTAAATATATCAGAGAAAACCCAGAGAAAGTGAAAGAAGCCTGCAAGCAAAAGCAGGTTGTTTGCGATATTGATAGGGTTCTTCAACTCGATCAAAATATTAGGGATATTTTGCCTGAAAAAGAAAACTTGAGGGCTGCGCAAAAACGATTGGGAAGAGATGATATTGAGAAAGCCACACGGCTTAAACAGGAAATAAAGGGATTTGAGGAGCATTTGAAGGGAATGCAAGAAGAGCTTTCCAAATTACTTCTTGAGGTTCCCAATGTTCCGCTTTCTGATGTCCCAGTAGGAAAAGACGATACGGAGAATAAGGTTATAAAAAAATGGGGAAAGGTTCCGGTATTTACTTTTACTCCCAAAGACCATGTTGCTTTGGGGCAGGAACTTGACCTTATCAATACCGAAAAAGCTTCTAGTATTACAGGAGCAAGGTTTGCGTATTTAAAGAGGGAAGCCGCGCTTCTTGAGTTTGCGTTGGTGCAGTATGTGTTGTCTGTAGTGACATCAGCAAAGATACTCAAGAAAATAGCGGATTCCGTAGAAAGGGGGTATTCTCCAAAACCATTTATCCCAGTAGTTCCTCCTGTCATGATACGGCCCGATGTGTTCCGCAAGATGGGCCGCTTGACCGAACAAGACAAAGAAGAAAGGTATTATCTTCAGCAAGACGACCTGTATCTTATAGGATCAGCAGAACATACGTTAGGCCCTTTGTACATGGACGAGACTCTCCAAGAAGAAATTCTTCCTATGAGATATCTCGGATTCTCAACCGCTTTTCGGAGAGAAGCAGGGTCGTATGGAAAAGACATGAAAGGCATTTTGCGTGTGCATCAGTTTGATAAGCTGGAAATGGAATCTTTTTGCACTCTGGAAAATTCTTTGAAAGAGCAGAATTTCTTTGTTGCCGTGCAGGAGTATTTAATGCAAGGGTTGGAGCTTCCATATCAAGTCGTGAACGTATGCACGGGAGACATGGGTAAGCCAGACGCCAGGCAAATTGATATTGAGACATGGCTGCCAGGCCAGGGAAAGTACAGGGAAACTCATTCTGCAGACTTAATGCAGGATTTCCAGGCGCGGAGATTGAATATAAGGGTGAAGAGGAAAGATGGCCGAACCGAGTTTGTTCATATGAATGATGCTACCGCCTTTGCAATTGGAAGGACCATTATTGCCATTCTCGAGAACTATCAGCAGAAAGACGGTTCAGTAAAAATTCCAAAAGTTCTTCAAAAATATATAGGAAAAAAAGAAATAAAAAAGCCGGCCTAACTTAAAAAAAGACCGGCTCGTAGGAGCAATTCCGGTGGCGCTTCGTCATTTTTAGGACAAGGCCGTAATTGCCCCTACTATGGCCAGAAGGAGCGCGACGATACCGAACAGGCTAAGGAGGCCGATACGCTTATTCATTATTTTCACTCCTTTCACAGATTTAGTCTTTTCAGTAAGAACCAATTTTATAATATCATTCTATGAACTCGGGTCAAGGGTTTGAAGAAAAGCAAATTTTAGTCAGTGGTCTTGAAGTAAACTACAAAATTGTGGGTCAGGGACCCACCATTTTGATTTTGCATGGATGGGGTTCCAAGAGTGACAGATGGGCGCAAGTCTCAAAATTGCTTTCGCAGCACAATTTTTCAGTTATTGTTCCTGATTTGTCAGGATTCGGGAAAAGCTCAATTCCTCCGGTAGCTTGGAATGAAAAAGACTACTGCCGTTTTATTGAACAATTCGTTGGACAGCTTGGCTTGAAAGAATTCTACTTACTCGGTCATTCCTTTGGCGGGGGATTAGGGGCAGTATATGCGGCAACGTTTCCCCATAGAGTAAAGAAGCTTCTGCTGTTCGCAAGCGCTATTGTGCGCAGGGGAACCCTTAAGGAAAAAGTATTCTGGATTATCTCAAAGGTGTTCAAAGTGTTTTCTTTTGTTCCCTTTTATTCGCTTTTTAGGAAAGCAGTGTATAAGTATTTCATAGACAAGAGCGATTATCCGTATACCTCAGGAATCATGAGAGAAACATATCTGAAAGTCATGCGGAACGACCTTTCTCATTATCTCCCCTCTATTAAGGTTCCTACGCTTATCATCTGGGGGGATAGAGATGACGTCGTTCCCCTGCAAGATGCATACTTTATCCAGAATCACATCCAGAGCTCAAGGGTTGCCATTATTCCAGGAGGGGATCATAATATTGAACGGCATATGCCAGAACAGCTCGTAGCAAAAATAACCACATTTCTACGGCCGTAGGAATATGGTACAATGAAAAATATGAGATTACCTTTAACTGAAAAATTTCTTTGGCAGTTCTATACAATTTTAGAGAACGCCGATCAAACGTATAAACTCCTCACCCCCCGTCCCATGAGAGCAGTTCTTTCGCCAGAATGGTATAAGCTCAAAAAAACATATGAACAAGAGAAAAGCAAAAAAACATTTAGTCAGTTTGTCCACTATTTGAAGGTACACGGATATATAAAGCCTACGGAATCTGGTGAAGGCGTATTATTGACCGCCAAAGGAAGAAACAAGGCTTTAAAGATTAAGCTAAAACTTATACAAGAAAAACCAAGACGAGATGGAAGGTTCGTGATGGCGTTTTTTGATATTCCGGAAGCAAAAAGAAAGACTCGCGATATTTTTCGAGAGTTCTTAGTTACAATGGGATATAAAAAACTTCAACAGAGTGTATGGATGTGTGGGAACGATGCACTTGAAGAAACAGAAAGAATTGTGAGAGAATATGCCTTGGAACGATGCGTAAAACTGTTCCTTATTAAAGCAGTCGAGTTATAGGTATTACCACTTTTCTACGGCCGTGGGAAAATGGTAATTAGCGAAACTATTATTTTTTCTTGAGATAGCATGATATTTCTTTTTTCTTTTTTTTGGTTTATCCGTACCACAAAAGCGCTGCTGTTTTGGATATACCTTTGGCAGCTGAAAGACTATCATCTCGGCAGGTTCATTGATCATTTCAGGACTGCAAAAGGAAAGCAGATTTTTTTGAACCCCTTATTTCTGGGGAAACTCGTGTTGTTTACTATGCTCTTTTGGTATCCCCAAGTAGCGCTTCTCTTACTTGGTATCTATATTCTTGAAGGAGCGTTAACATTCAAAGCGTTACTCCAAAAGAGACTCTTGAAGCCAGTATGGACCGCAAAGACAGGACTTCTGGTTCTCTTGGGACTCGGGATAGAGATCGTATTCCTCGGAGTTGTGACGAGTTCTTTTGGTATTTGGTATCTTCAGCTGTTGTTGGGGTTTGATATTATAGCCCCCAAGATATTCTCTCTTCTTGTACTTCTCTTGCAGCCCTGGACTGTCTTAGTGCGAAACAGAATCATTGCCAAAGCAAAAAATAGAAGAAAGCAGTTTCCTAATCTTCTTGTTATTGGCATTACGGGGAGTTATGGGAAAACCACTACCAAAGAGTTTTTGGCTCATATTCTTTCAAAAAAGTTCAAGGTTCTCAAAACAAAAGAGCATCAAAATTCCGAAGTTGGCGTTTCAAACTGCATTTTGCAGGAGTTGAAACCAGAACACCAAGTGTTTGTCTGCGAAATGGGCGCATACAACAAAGGGGGGATAAAACTTTTGGCGAGTATTGCAAAACCAAGCATTGGCGTTCTTACTGGCATTAACCAGCAACACATGGCAACGTTTGGTTCGCAAGAAAACATCATACAGGCAAAGTATGAGCTTATTGAGAGTTTGCCTGCGAGCGGAGTCGCTTTTTTCAACGCAAAAAATAAGTATTGCGTAGAACTCTATAACAAAACGAACATCAGGAAGGCGCTGTATGGTCAGGCAGCGAATTTCCTGGGCGAAGAAAATATATTAGGAGCCATGGCAGTTGCCAAAGAGCTAGGAATGACAGATGAAGAAATTTCAGGCGCCGTAAAGGAAATCGACACAAGATTCCCTGGCGCCAAGATACAAAAAGGGAAAGACGGATTTACTATTATTGAGGCGACATATTCTGCAAATCCAGATGGCGTTCTTGCCGCCTTAGAGTATCTGAAGACATGGCCGGGAAAAAAGGTTATTGTCATGCCTTGCTTGATTGAGCTTGGCAGCGCCTCAAGAGAGGTGCATAAAGCAATAGGGGAAAAGATTGGAGAAGTATGCGACCTCGCAATTATTACAACGAGAGATAGGTTTCATGATATACAACAGGGAGCAGGAGGAAGCGAAAAAGTTTTATTCATCGAAAATCCGATAGAGATTGTTGAAAGGATAAAAAACGCCACGCAAGCAGGCGACGTGGTGCTTTTGGAAGGAAGGATTCCGCAATTGTTACTTTCGTATTTGATATGAGAATAAAACCGATATCTATTTCTTTATCTCCCAACACAGAACAGGACGATATCTTGCTTGCTTTTAAGCTTCTTTTACAGCCATGGCTATGGAAGAAGGGAGCTTCAACTCTCGCGCTAGAGCAAGAGTTTACCCAATACATTGGAACGGAGTACGCGTATTCATTCAATAGCGGACGGTCTGCGCTTTTTGCAATTCTACGTTCTCTTGGTTTACAGCAAGGAGATGAGGTACTCTTGCAGACTTTTACCTGCAACGCAGTGCCAAATCCTGTGCTCTGGGCAGGATTAAAGCCAGTGTATGTTGACTGCAGGGAAGACGATTTTAATATTAATCCTGTGGATTTGGAGAAAAAGATTACGCCAAAGAGCAGAGTTGTGATCATACAGCATACGTTTGGTCTGCCTGCAGACATGGATCGCATTATGGAGATCTGCAATCGCCGCAACATTATCCTTGTTGAGGATTGCGCCCATGCTCTAGGAGCAACGTATAAAGGAAAGAAGGTAGGAACATTTGGGGAGGCAGCATTCTTCAGCTTTTCAAGAGATAAAGTTATCTCTTGCGTGTACGGAGGCATGGCAACAACCAATGACCCTGTGTTGGCAGAGAACTTAAAGAAGTTCCAAGAGACTGTCGGGTATCCGTCGCTATGCTGGATTGCCCAACAGCTCCTACACCCTATTTTAATGAACTGGATTATACTTCCTACATACGGACTTCTCGGGAAATACCTTTTGATTTTTTTTCAGTGGCTGCACATTCTTTCCAAGGCGGTGCACTGGAAAGAGAAAAGAGGAAAGATGCCAGGGTATTTTCCAAGGCGCCTGCCCAATGTCTTAGCGATTCTTGCGTTTCATCAGTTTGCAAAGCTGGAACGTTTCAATACACACAGGAAGCAGATTGCGGCGCTGTACGTAAAAGAGTTATCAAATACAAAATACAAAATACTAGATACTAAATACCAAGAGGGCAATATTTTTCTTCGGTTTCCCGTGGTACATCCCAACGCCCACGAAATTATAAAAAAGGCGTGGTCGCAAAATTTGTTGATAGGGGACTGGTATACTACTCCTATTGCTCCGCATGATACTCAATTGGATGCAGTTGGGTATAGTATGGGAAGTTGTCCCATTGCAGAGAGATTGGCAAAGATAACTCTTAATCTTCCAACCCATATCCGCATTTCGCAAAAGGATGCAGAAACTATAGCCAAATTCTTAAAATCAGTAGAAACTTAATTCCATTAAGTTTAAGAAGATGGAGATACGGGAAATACAAAGTAAAGGAGAGTGGGAGGGTTTTCTTGCAGGATGCAAAGACAAGACGTTTTTGCAGTCTTGGAGTTGGGGAGAGTTTCAGGAAATGATGAGAGACAGGGTTTGGCGCCTTGGAGTTTTTGAAGGCAAAGATCTTATGGCAGTAGCCCTTGTGGTGAAGGTAAAGGCCAAGAGGGGAACCTTTTTGCTGGTTCCACACGGCCCCATCTCTATCGAGACTGTGGCGGGCAGGCCGGTTTCCAGGCAGGAAGTTTTAAAAGTTTTAGTGGAGAAACTAAAACAAATTGCAAAGCAGGAAGAAGCGGGGTTTATTCGCATAAACCCCATATGGAGCAGGAGCCCTGAAAATATCTCGTTATTCAAAACCATGGGATTCAGGGACGCTCCCATTCAAATGCACCCTGAAGCGTCATGGAAGCTGAACATCATTCCTCCAAGTTCAGAGCTCTTACTAGATATGAGAAAGACAACGAGGTACCTCATACGCCAGGCCTCCCAGAATCCAGATATCACTGTTTTTCAGAGCAACCGCTTGGAAGATGTGCGGTTATTCAGCGCAATGCATGAGAAGGTATCAAAACGGCAGGCATTTATTCCGTTCTCTCTTGAATACCTGGAAAAAGAATTTTCCGTATTCCAAAAAGACAACGCCATTTCCATATTCTTTGGCAAGTACAAAGACGAGATTGCCGCAGCCTCCTTTGTGGTATTCTGGTCCGGCATTGGGTTTTATCACCATGCGGCTTCCTTGCCACAATATGCAAAGCTTTCCATCCCTTATCTTTTGCAATGGGAAGCCATCAAGGAGACAAAGAATAGGAGATGTGTTCTCTATGATTTTTGGGGATATGTGGATCCTAAAAAAGAACCCAATCATCCTTGGGCAGGGCCTACGCTGTTTAAAATGGGATTTGGAGGAGATGCCCACGAATACGTGAAAACCCAGGATTTGCCCTTGAGCTGGAAATACCTGCCTACCGCGTTATTCGAAAAGGTGCGCAAGATACGGCGCCATCTGTAGTGATATGAGAAAAGAGTTCCGGAAGCTTAAAAAGATAAAAAAGAAGCAATCTTTTTTGAAGAATCGCTTCTTTCTCTTTGGAGTAGCTGTGGCTGTATGCGCGGAGCTTCTTTTGTATGGTATTGTCTTGCTCCCTTTTATTCAGATCCAAGAAGTGAGAATAAAAGGAAACGAGAGCGTTTCAGAGAATAATATAAACAGCGTAGTCTTAGATCGCCTTTGGGGGAAGTTCTTATTCTTTCCCACCGCAAGCATTCTTTTGGTTGACACTTTGGGCATACGGAACGCTCTCTTGGAAGCTATTCCCGAGTTAGAATCGGTGAATATACAAAGGAAGTTCCCAAATATCCTTACCGTTGTTGTGCGAGAAAGGGGAGTGGTCGCGCTTTTTTGCCAAAAACTTCATTGCGTTGCAATCGATAATGAAGGCGTTGCATTCAAGGAGGCAGAACCATCTCCAGAAAGCATAGTGATTTATGGGCAAGGTCAGTCTTTGAATCTTAGAGAGGCGGTTGTAAAGAAAGATGTTCTTTACGTAATCCTGGAATTTGCCAGAGAAGCTGAGCACCGCTCATTGTTTATGCAGGGTGAGTCTTCTTTTGAGATTGTTTCTGAAACGCAGATTCATGCGCGCACTAAAGAGGGATGGAGCGTGTACTTCACGAACACGGAAGATCTCTCCTGGCAAATAACGAAGCTTCAGACTGTGCTGGAGAATAAAATTCCTCCTGAAAAAAGGAGGAGGCTAGAATATATCGACGTGCGTTTTGGGGATCAGGCGTACTTTAAATATCGCTAGCCCCTTGCTTTTAATGCACTATTTAGTACTATTGCAGTAGCTGTAGTGTTTAGTCATACGCAATAGATTTGTAAGGAGGTTGCCCATGATTCAAGCTGCGCCCCCCAAGCCCCTTTTGGTTCTTAATGTGCTTTGCAGCATCTTGCCCTTTGGACGTTGCTGGACGATGGAGGCAAAAGAATGGAGCGAAGCCATTCTTTTGCTACGGGGTCAGTATCCTGATATCTTTGTCGGATTCTCTCGACGAAATGAAGAGACGGGTCTTTGCCCCGAGGTGGAGGAATGGCTCTTTATCCTTCGGTCGAGTGAAGGAGTAATGAGAGTTATAGACAATAGGGGGAGCTGGATTCAATTTTCAGAGGAGTGGATCAACAAAAAAGATAGAGAGGCGGTAGCCCAGCTCGGAGAGGAGTTCGTGCTTGACCTCGATGTTCCTTCCACCAAATTGTCTGAAAGGATAACCAATGTTGCGGGGTATACCCGAAACGACTAGTAGTTTGTTCTTTCAGCAAAGCCCGCCCTCATGAGGACGGGTCTTTTCTTGTCATGGATAATCTAGGCCGGATAAGTTTCCGGAATCGCTAGTGTGTTTAGAGCCACTTTTTCTTCTTGAAGTATCCGATTGTCAGCAAGGCGCAGGTTACCATAATGCCAAAAAGAATCCAGAAATCGTTTGGCATTCCAGTAATAGGGAGAAGTTTGGTATTCATGCTGAAGATTCCCGCAATAAGGGTGAGCGGCAAAAGCACTACGGAAAACATCGTAAGCACTTTCATAATCTCGTTTGTTTTGTGGCTTAAGAGGGCGTTGTTGGTGTCTTCAAGGGCTTCTATGGTTTCTTTGTTCGCAAGCAAGCTGCTTGCCACCCGCGCCCAATGATTTCTCATATGGGAAAAGTAGGGGGTGAGTTGGGGTCCGAAGAATTCTCCGGAAATGTCTCTCAAGGAAGTGAAGATGCCTTTTTGAGGGCGCACGATTTTCCAAAAGTTTATAATGTCAGCCTTTATAATGGAGATTTCTTTTAGCATTTCCCGTTCTTTCCCCTGGAACATGGACTCCTCAATACGGGTGAGCTTTTGGTCTATTCTATTCACCTTGGCACTGCAGTCTTCCCATAACGCATGAAGTAGGTGATGTAGAAGGTATCCTGTTCCTTGCGCCATCCACTTTGCTTGTTCTTCCTTGTGCAGATTGCATTGATGAAGCACCTCTTTGAGGGGAACAATGGAGTTGTAGTGGGATGTTACCAGAATGTCTTTAGTGGCAATGATGTCGAGCTCTCGGGGGCGGCTCTCTCGTTTCTCTTTATTGTAGGAAGGGAAAAAGAGTATCAAAAGAAGGTGGTCGGGGAATACCTCAACTTTTGTGCTCCATGAAGGAGGAATGATCTGATCTAAGACTAAGGGGTGGAAGTTGAACTCTTTTTGCAAATACTCAATATCCTCTTTTTGGGGATCTTGAATATCAATCCAGGTAACGCTTGGACCCTTAAGAATGGTATGCATTCTGATAGTATATCAGACCAGGGAGAGTATCCCTAGTAGTTTATCCACAGAGTGGACTTAGCAGTCATGGGTCTTGACTGCTAATTTCTCTTGAGGTATTATAGCGTAATGAATCTTACCGTACGACAAGAGGATATATTAGATAGTCTCATTTCCGAATACATCAGGTTTGCCCAGCCCATCAGCTCCCAGTATCTTGAGGAAAGATACGATTTTGGCGTAAGTCCTGCTACCATTAGGAATGAATTGCAGACGCTCTCTGAAAGAGGATATCTGGCCCAGCCGCATACTTCAGCTGGGAGGGTTCCTACTGACAGGGGATACCGGTTTTTCGTAGACGGGGTGTCAAAGAAAGAGAAGCTGCAAGCGTCAAGGAAATGGGAGGATGTGTTTGAGAAAGAAGTCACAGACGCTTTGGAGTTTGCCGCGTATGCGGCGAGAGCTTTAGCGAGCGAAAGTTCAGGGTTGGCTGCGCTGTATATGGAGAACACATCTTTGTTTTTTAAAGAAGGGTGGGAAGATATGCTCCAAGAACCCGAGTTTGAGGAGCAGGAATCTATCAGAAGTTTCACAAAGTTCTTGAATGATTTTGAGAAGAATGTGGCCACCATGTCCTCTCAAGAAGGCATTCAGGTGTTTATAGGGAAAGAGAATCCTTTTTCAAAAGTTACGGATTTTAGTATAATGATTGCCGAGTGCAGTTTCCCAGGGCGCGGCAGAGGAATGGTTGCGTTGCTGGGGCCAAAGCGCATGGAATACCCAAAGAATATCCATTTACTTAACGCGTTTTCAAGAATATGGAAGAAGTAAAGACAGAAGAATTACAACAAAAGGAATTGGAGGAAACGAAATCGCAGCGGGATGAATACTTGGCAGGATGGCAGAGGGCGCGGGCGGATTTTATGAATCACAAGAAAGAAGA
This sequence comes from bacterium, assembly GCA_030647485.1. Taxonomy (GTDB): domain Bacteria; phylum Patescibacteriota; class Minisyncoccia; order Minisyncoccales; family UBA10102; genus JAUSJT01. The sequence continues at coordinate 292,207 of JAUSJT010000004.1, read as the reverse complement.
GCGAGAACGCATGCGAGAGTTCATTAAGTTTTCAGAAGAAGAACTGCTCGCAGAGCTTCTGCCTATAGCAGATAATCTGGAGTTTGCCCTGGCGCAACTGAAAGACAGGGAAGACATAGTATCCAAGGGATTCTTGCAAATAGCTATGCTGGTAAAGCGTTTCTTGAAAGACCACCAAGTGGAAGAACTCAAAACAGAAGGACAAAAGTTCAATCCAGAGTTCCATGAGGCGGCAGGGGAAGTTGCAAAAGAAGGAGCAGAGCCAGGAACGATAGTTGAGGTTCTTTTGAAGGGATACACCCTGCACGGAAAACTTATCCGTCCCGCAAAGGTGAAGATTGCTCGATGATGTGCATTCTTGGCAACCGTCCCTCAAAATCCCTGCGAGATTTTGGGGCCTGCACTCTCAATGTTTTGTCTTCGCTGCGCTCAGAACCATGCCAAAACATTTCCGAGAGCTTGCAGAATACACATCATCTCGCATAAGCAATATTAAAGAAAAATGACATGTCAAAAATTGTAGGAATTGATTTGGGGACAACGCTCTCTGAAATAGCGGTTATGGAAGGAGGAGAGCCAAAGATAATTGAGAATAGGGAAGGGGCAAGGACTACTCCTTCGGTTATTGCCATGGCAAAGAGCGGGGAAATTCTTGTAGGAATTCAAGCAAGGCGCCAGCAGATAACCAATCCCCAGAACACGCTCTTTCAGGTAAAGCGCCTTATGGGCCGTAGGTTTTCTGACGCTTCGGTTCAGCAAGACAAGAAAATGCTTCCTTTTGAGGTTAAAGAGGCGCAAGACGGAGGAGTAGAAGTGCGCATGGGTGAGAAATGGTATAAGCCAGCTGAAATTTCTGCCATGGTTTTGCGTAAGCTCAAGCAAGACGCAGAAGAAAAGCTAGGAGAAAAAATCACAGAAGCCATTATCACAGTTCCCGCATACTTTGACGACAGCCAGAGAAAGGCAACTAAGGTTGCAGGGGAAATCGCAGGGTTGGATGTAAAGCGCGTACTCAACGAGCCTACTGCTGCGGCATTGGCCTATGGATTGAACAAGAAGAAAGACGAGAGAATAGTTGTGTATGACTTTGGGGGAGGCACCTTTGACATATCCATTCTTGAGGTTTCAGCAGATACTATAGAAGTAAAGGCAACAGGAGGGGACACGCACCTGGGAGGAGAGGATTTTGACCAGAAGGTCATGGAGTGGATTATTGAACAGTTCCAGAAAGAACAGGGCATTGATCTTTCAAAAGATCCTCTGGCTTTGCAACGCTTGAAAGAAGCCGGAGAAAAGGCAAAAATAGAGCTTTCCACTTCTTTGGAAACCGAAATCAACCTTCCGTTCATTACTTCTGGAGCCGAAGGCCCTAAACACCTGTACTATAAGATGACCCGCGCGCAGTTAGAGAACCTGGTGCGAGAATACATAGACAAGTCCATTGCGCTGGTAAAGCAAACTCTGCAGGAGGCGAAGTTTTCTCCCAAAGACATTGACGAGATAGTGTTAGTTGGAGGCCAGACTAGAATGCCCGCCATGCAAGAAGCGGTAAAAGCGTTATTCGGCAAAGAGCCCAATAAGTCTATTAATCCAGACGAAGTGGTTGCCTTGGGAGCCGCCATACAGGGCGGAATATTACAGGGAGAAGTGAAAGACGTGCTGCTCTTGGACGTTACTCCGCTTTCTTTGGGTATTGAGACATTGGGAGGTGTTAATACCGTTCTTATCCAAAAGAACACCACCATCCCTACGTCTAAAAGCCAGACATTCTCTACTGCGGCAGACAACCAAACTTCAGTAGAAGTTCATGTGGTGCAAGGGGAGCGTCCCTTGGCGCAAGATAACAAGTCTTTGGGCAGGTTTATCCTAGACGGTCTTCCTCCAGCTTCCAGGGGCGTCCCGCAGGTTGAGGTAACCTTTGATATTGATGCTAATGGCATTTTGAACGTTACGGCAAAAGACAAGGCGAGCCAAACAACCCAGAGTATTCGTATTGAAGGGTCCACAGGCATGTCAAAAGAAGAAGTGGAGCAGATGAGAAAAGCGGCAGAGATGCACGAAGAAGAAGACAGAAAGCGCAAAGACTTAGTTGAGGCTAAAAATACCGCAGATACCCTGGTATATACGGTTGAAAAGACTTTGCGGGATGCGGGTGACAAAATTGTAGAAGATCTCAAGAAAGATATTGCAGAGAAGCTTGATTTGTTGAAGAAGGCGAAAGAAAGTGATAGTGTTGAAGAAATAAAGAGAACAACAGAGGAGCTTTCCCAGGCCATTCAAAAGGCGGGAGCCGCAATGTACAAAGACCAGAATCCGCCTAAATAATTTTTATGACAAAAGATTATTATCAAATTCTTGGGATAGCAAAAGGCGCCACGCAGGAAGATATTAAGAAGGCGTATCGCCGTCTTGCCCATCAATTCCATCCTGATAAGGGAGGGGACGAGAAAAAGTTTAAGGAGGTTTCAGAAGCCTACCAGATTCTTTCTAATGAGGATAAGCGGGCCCAGTATGACAAGTTCGGAAGGGTCTTTGAGGGAGGATCTGGCCAGGAGGGATTTGGAGGATTTAGATGGGGGTTTCCCGGAGCAGAGGCTGGAGACGAGGATGGATCTTCGGGATTCGCCTTTGATTTTGATGTAGGAGATATCTTTGAGGATTTCTTTGGGGGTCAAGACGCGCGAGGGAAAGACTTGAGACGAGGAAAAGACATGGAGTTAGAGCTCGAGATTCCCTTGGAGGCAACTTTGCAAAGAAAGGAAGAGGTTATCCCTCTTTCAAGGTTTATCACGTGCTCTCGGTGCCAGGGAGTGGGAGCGGAACCAGCAAGCAGGGTGAAAGAGTGTTTTTCATGCCGAGGCACAGGCCAGGTGCAAAGAATACAGCGCACCATATTTGGTTCTTTCACGAGAGGGGGAATGTGCCCCGAATGCGAGGGAGAGGGTCTGCAGCCTGAAAAGCCGTGCAATGTATGCAAGGGAGAAGGGAGGATAAAAGGGCAAGAAACCATAAAGGTGCAGATTCCGGCTGGTATTGATTCCAATCAGATCCTCAAGATAGCGGAGAAGGGAGAGGCAGGGAGGAGAAAAGGAAAGTCAGGAGACTTGTATATCCGTATTCATGTAAAGCCACACCCGGTGTTTCAGAGAAATGGGGATGATCTTTTTGTGCGCATGCCTATTCTGTTCTCTCAAGCTGTGCTTGGAGACGAGGTTGAGGTTCCTACAATTGAAGGCACCCCGATTCTTGTGGCTATTGCTCCTGGGACAGAATCGGGTAAGATATTGAAGGTTCCAGGAAAGGGGATTCCGCACTTTGCAGGATTGGGGAGGGGGAGTATGAATATAGAGATGCAGTTCAAACTGCCAAAGAAACTCACCCAAGAGCAGAGAGAGTTATTGGAGAAATTACAGAAGGAGGGTATTTGATAATTTGTTAATCCTGTTTTAGAAAACGATGTGCGTGCCGCAGTTTTCCAAAACAGGCCCTGGGTTTGCATGATTCCGCCCTCGAGGACTCGGGCGGGCAAACCCACAAAAAGCAAAGCAGTTTGCTTTTTGTCCCCGTAGCTCAACGGTAGAGCAATTCCCTTTTAAGGAAGTGGTTCCGCGTTCGAATCGCGGCGGGGACACACAAAACAGCACGCCCGTATGGGCGTGTTTGTTTTGTGTCTTTGCGATTCGAACGCAAGAAAGGGGTCGGGAAAGAAGTATTCTTTCCCGTGGCGGAATATGGGAACCGAGGGGTTCCCAAGAGCGTAGCGATGCGTTCCAATCGCGGCGGGGACACAGCGTAATAAATTTGCAGAAAATTTAAACGCTGTCGGAACGTTGAACGTAAAATTTTGCAGGGCAAAATTAACGTTCTTACGTTCCACCTTGTTTGACAAAACTGGAAAAGTATGGTAGTAAAGATTTAGCTTAAAGGTTACAGAAGGGAGAAGAAATGATGGAAGAAGAAAAGAAAGAGGTAGTTTGTATCTCTTGTAGAAAGAAGGTTGAGGTTAGGCCTGTCCGGTACGGCAATGGACGCATAGCAACCTGTCCAGAGTGCGGTAGGCTCGCTTATAACGGCAAGTGAACTACCCCCTGGGGAATAAATATTGGAAGGAGGATATATGCTGACAGTGCTTGTTGTAGAAGACGAGGAAAACATTCTGAAGCTTGTCCGGGCAACGTTCACGGGAAACGATACCAAGCTCCTTATGGCAACAACGTATGAAGAATTCTGTGACTTGCTGCCTGGTCTTTCCTCATCCATGGTGGCGTTTCTTGATGAGGATTTTTCTGGAGGTTCTGGAGCTCAAGCAGCTGCCGTTCTGCGAAGCTCTTTCCCTCGGGCAAAGCTCGTATCAATCTCTGCGAGGGAAAGAGAAAGGTTGCCCTGGAATCCAGACGCATTCCTCCAAAAGCCGTTTTCGCCAGCACAGGTGCTGGCAACAGTAAAAGGCCTGCTTCTAGGGTAGCAGGTCCCCCCGGAGAGCCATATTGGTTCTTCGGGGAATTTTCTTTTTTTAGGGTATAGTTGCAGAGTGTTATTCCCTGTGATACTATAGAGCAATATGTTTTCGGGCTTTCAGAAAAATACTGTTTTTATTGTTGTTATCGTAAGCTTGGTTATAAGCTTTAGTTCTGGTTTTTACATTGGCGCAGGCCAAAGCAGAACCGTGTACTTGGAGGGCGTCATGGGAACAGAGTTGGGAAAGCCAGAAGGAGTGGACTTTTCTCTTTTCTGGGATGCGTGGCGCGTAGTGCAAGAAAAGTTTGCCACCAAAGAACCCTTGAACGTACAGAGCATGGTGTATGGGGCTATTTCTGGGATGTTGGGAAGTTTAGAGGATCCCTACACTATATTCATGAATCCCGAAGATTCCAAGAAGTTTTTTGATGACTTGGAGGGTTCGTTTGAGGGAGTAGGCATGGAAATTGGCATTCGCAACAAGGCGCTTCAGGTTATATCTCCTTTGGAAGGAACCCCGGCAAAAAGAGCAGGGGTGAGAGCAGGGGATCGCATCATCAAAATTGGTGACGTTGTTACCGATGGGATGAGCGTGGAAAAAGCAGTTTCCCTTATACGCGGCCCCAAAGGTACGAGCGTGACCCTTACCGTATTCCGGGAAGGATGGGAAGAGACAAAAGAGATTAGCATTGTGCGCGATGTCATCATTATTCCTTCGTTAGAATGGGAATTGAAAGGAGATGTTGCGTACATCAAGTTGTTCCAGTTTTCAGAAAAAGCAGGAAGGGACTTTCGAAAAGCCAGTCAGGAGATTATTGCGTCTGCAGCCAAGTCCATTGTTCTTGATGTCAGGAACAACCCTGGAGGGTTTCTGGATATTTCAGTGGATATTGCAGGATGGTTTCTAGAGCGTGGCAGCGTTGTGGTGACAGAGGAGTTAAAAGACGCAGCAGAGCAGAGGGTGCATGAGGCAAGGGGAACAGCTGGCTTGATTTCCTATCCCACTGTGGTATTAATCAACGAGGGTTCAGCTTCTGCCTCTGAAATCTTAGCAGGAGCGTTGCGTGATAACCGGGGAATCTTGCTTATAGGCGCCCAGTCATTTGGAAAAGGATCGGTGCAAGAAATCCAGAACTTGAGAGACAACTCTTCCTTGAAAGTTACCGTAGCAAAATGGCTGACGCCCAAAGGCAGCGTCATTCAGGATGTAGGATTGAAGCCGGATATTGAGGTTGAGAATACATCAGAAGACGAAGATAAGGATCTTGACCCACAGCTTGACAAGGCTCTTGAAGTGGTCAAAGATTTATGACAAAATATTGACATGAAGGTTATTCTGCTACAAGACGTTGAGAATACGGGGAAGAAGTTTGAGATAAAGGAGGTTGCCGACGGGCATGCGAACAACCTTTTGATTCCCCAGGGATTGGCAAAGCCTGCAACAAAGGATGCCTTAGCGTGGCTTGAGGTTCAGAAAGAGCTTGTTTCAAAGCTTGCAGAAGAAGGATTGAATAAGGCGCAGGTATTGGCTTCCAGCCTTGATGACATGGAGGTGACTATTACTATGAAGGTAGGAGACGAGGGCCAGCTGTTTGAATCTGTAAATAGCCAGAAGATTCAAGATCGCCTAAAGGAAATGGGGTTTGAGATTTCAAAGAATCAGATCAAGCTTGAACAGCCCATTAAGGACTTGGGGGAATTTCCGGTCAAGGTTACCTTTGAACATAATTTAGAAGCAACTATAAGCGTTATCATTGTAGAAAAGACAGGAGAATGACTCGTTACATCTTCGTTGCAGGAGGGGTCATGTCCGGAGTAGGCAAGGGCGTGGCCACAGCTTCCATTGGGAAGATCCTTCAAGGAAAGGGATTCGCAGTTTCGGCCCTCAAAATAGATCCATATGTCAATGTAGACGCAGGCACCATGAACCCCCTCGAACACGGGGAGGTTTTTGTGACTGATGACGGAACAGAATGCGACCAGGACGTGGGAAACTACGAGAGGTTTCTTAATCGGGATTTTGGCACCGTGAATTACCTCACCACGGGCAGGGTGTATCAGTCAGTTATCGCCAGAGAGAGAAACTTGGAGTACAAGGGGAAATGCGTAGAAGTGGTCCCGCACATTCCTTTAGAGGTGATTGATCGCATAAAAAGAGTGGGGCAGAAAGATAAGGCAGATTTTGTGTTGATTGAAATAGGAGGCACCGTCGGGGAGTATCAGAACCTGCTCTTTTTGGAAGCGGCGCGCATGATGAAGCATACCTTTCCTCAACAGGTTTTGTTTGTATTGGTGAGCTATCTTCCTGTTCCTGCTATCATTGGAGAGATGAAAACCAAGCCAACGCAGACTGCGGTAAGAACACTCAACGCGACAGGGATTCAGCCCGACATTATTCTTGCAAGGTCTGAGGTTCTGGTTGATAAGCCCAGAAAAAAGAAAATATCCGTTTTCTGCGACGTAGACGAGAAAGACGTGATTTCCGCCCCCGACGTAGATTTTATATACAAGATTCCCCTGAATTTTGAAAAAGAGGGATTGGGAGACAGGATTCTGGAAAAGTTTGGGATCAAAAAGAAATCCCATGATATGGCAGAATGGAAGGCGCTGATGCGGGCGATCGGGCGCGTGAAAAAAACAGTCAAGATTGCCATTGTGGGCAAGTATTTTGAAACCGGAGACTTTGTTTTATCTGATGTCTACATCTCCGTCATAGAAGCCATAAAACATGCTTCATGGGAGAATCGTGTGAAGCCAGAGATTACCTGGCTTTCTGCCGAGAAGTACGAAAAGAGCCCTGATGCGGTGCAGGAGTTAAAGCAGTACGATGGAGTTATTGTTCCTGGGGGATTTGGAAACAGAGGAGTGGAGGGGAAGATAAGGGCCATTGAGTTCTGCCGCAAGGCGAAGATCCCATACCTTGGTTTGTGTTTTGGGCTGCAGCTTGCGGTCATTGAGTTTGCACGGCATGTGTGTGGATTGAAGTCTGCTATATCTACAGAGTTTGTTTCAGGAAAGCAGAATCAGAAGATAGACGCCGTCATTGATGTTATGCCAGATCAGCAGGCCCTGCTCAAAGAGAAGCGATACGGGGGGACCATGAGGCTGGGAGCATATCCTTGCCGTGTGCAGAAGGGGACTCTGGCGTTCAGAGCGTATGGGAAAACAATGATTTCAGAGCGCCACAGGCATCGCTATGAATTGAATAATACATACAGGGCTCTGCTAGAAAAGAAAGGCATGGTGATGTCTGGCATAAATCCTGAAAGAGATTTAGTGGAAATCATTGAACTAAAAAATCATCCCTTTTTTGTGGGAGTTCAATTTCATCCAGAGTTCAAGTCAAGGCCCTTGAGTCCTCACCCGCTCTTTCGAGAGTTTATAAAAGCGGCAAAGAAAGGCTAGTCTTATTTCACCGAAACCACTTTCACCAGCTTTTGAGAATTGTTGAAGCTTGTTCTCTTTTTTGTTTGAAATTGCGCAACCCCTTCTTTTAAGGCGAACAAGGTGTTGTCGCCACCTTGCGCCACATTCTTTCCAGGGAAAAAGTGGGTGCCGCGTTGCCGTATAAGAATCTGGCCTGCTTTCACAGCTTGTCCTGCAGCTATTTTCACCCCTAAGTATTTGGGTTGTGAGTCTCTTCCAAGTCTTGAAGAGCCTGTTGCTTTAGATGTTGCCATAACACGTATGCTATCAAAAATCAAAGAATTTGTCAAAACTAACGAGGGGAGCATCGTTCTTGGCATAGGAGTCATCCTTGTCTCCCTTCTTTCCTTTGCGGCAGGGTATCTTGCGGCAAGAGAACAACTGAAAGCCCCTGTTATTATCGAAGAACAACTATCTCCTTACTCTCGGTAAGGTGTGAGTAACTTACCGAGAGTAAGTTTCTATGGAAAATATACCAAAGCATATCGTGTTGTTCCCAGACGGGAACCGGAGATGGGCTAGAGAGAGGGGGCTCCATCCCCTAGAAGGGCATCTTGCAGGGAAGAACAACCTGGAGGAGTTTTTGCGATGGGCCCAAAAACGGGGCGTTGCGATCGTCACTGTATTTGGATTTTCTACAGAGAATTGGAATCGTTCTCCGGAGGAAGTGGATTATTTGATGACCCTACTGGAAACATATCTTGGAGAAGCAGAAAGTATTGCAAAGTTTCAAGAGCAGGGAATGAGGGTATGCGTGATTGGGCAGAAAGATAGGCTCCGTCCTTCTCTTCAGAATGTTATAACCGATGTGGAAGAGCAGACCAAGAACAACACGGGTTTACGGTTGAATGTAGCGGTAAGTTATGGGGGGAGATGGGATATCGTCCAGGCAGCGCAAAGAGCTATGCAAGAGGGAGTCGCCCCAGCAGAACTCACAGAAGAGCGCTTTGCGTCATATCTTTCCACCGCAGGGCTTGCAGACCCGGATCTTGTTATTCGGCCAGGGGGCGAGATGCGTTTCTCCAACTTCTTGCTGTGGCAGGCGGCATATGCCGAGCTGTATTTCACTTCTAAGTACTGGCCTGATTTTACAGAACAGGATTTAGACGATGCGCTTGCGGAGTATGCAAAGCGCCAACGGAGATTTGGACATTGACAAGGGCGGGAGAATAGGGGAAAGTAGGATAACTAGTATACCGTAAAGAAGGAGGTAGTAGGTGAGTAATTCTTCTGCTCTTCGCATCAAGGGAGATGATCTTCAACAAGGCATGAGGGTATTCCTTTGTAACAGGAGGGGAGAGCCCTTAGAGCAAACCAAAGAAGGGAATCCTCGCATGGTCCACCGTGTGCTGTACGCTCCAAACGGAAGACAGCTTGCGTTGTATCCCGTTGGGACTCCGCGCATTGAGACTTTCTTTAGCTTCGGAACACGCCCTGATCCATCGGCATGGTTTGCCCCGGTCGAGTCGTTCTCTCTCCAGAAGTTTCCCAGGGATACGCAAGACATCAGGGTGACGGTATTCTTTAACGAGGGTCTTGTCCGCCACCCCGCTCGCCAAGAAGACGTCTTGGAGCTTGTGGCTCGCAATAATGGAAACGGAATGCCCAAGTTCCTTACAGATACAGGAGAAGAATACATTGTTCCTGAAGGAGCCATCCTTATCCCCACGGGGAAGATAGGATGATGCTCCTTTTTTCTTTTTGACGCGGGTTGCGAAATCCTGGGATTTTGCTACTATCTAGAGCATCCAAGAGAACATTCTCTTGAGACGGACCTTGACAATACCAATATAGATAGAGGAGGACGTATGCTTACCCGGTATACTTTAGCACCCATGAGACAGTTGTGGGGTCGGGAGGAAGCCAAGTTTGAGTTCTGGTTGAAGGTGGAGTTGGCTATTTTGAAGGCGCGGGTGCAGCTTGGAGATCTTTCTCCCGAAGCTTTCAGCGCCATATCAAAGAACGCCAGTTTCACTGTAGCCAGGATCAACGAGCTGGAAGCCGAGTTTGACCAGGATATGATCGCCTTTGTCGTTACCGTCCAGGAATCATTGACCGCTGCAGGGGTTGAAGAATTCGCCCCCGAGCTACACAAGGGTGTCACCTCGTATGACATCGAGGACCCCGCCCTCATACTTATGCTCAGAGAAGCCAATACCCTGGTTCTGGAAGAGCTGCGGAGGCTCCGAGACGCTCTTTCGCAAAAGGCGAAGGAGCATCAGTGGACCCTCATGATCGCAAGAACCCATGGGCAGTACGCAGAGCCCACGACCTTTGGTCAGCTTCTCCTGGTCTGCGCAGAGGCGATGCAACGTAGTATTGCACGCCTTGAGCAGGCAGAATTCAACGAAGGCAAGATCTCCGGGGCCGTGGGCACGTATGCCGGCATCAATCCTGAGATTGAGTTCCTGGCACTGCGGGAGCTCGGCCTCAAGCCAGCTCACGCAGAGACCCAGATCTTGCAGCGAGACCGGCACGCCGCGTACCTTGCGGACCTCGCGATTGCCGCAGCCACCATAGAACAGATGAGCCGCACCTTCTGGGAAATGATGCGTAGCGATGCGCACGAACTGGAAGAGCCGCGGTCTGAACGCCAGCGGGGTTCTTCTGCGATGTCCCATAAGAAGAATCCCATACTCACTGAGCGTCTTATGGGGATGCCGCGGCTTATCCGCGGCTATGCGCATACTGCCATGGAGAATGTGGCAACTCCGGAAGCGCGGGACATTTCCCAATCCAGCGTGGAACGCCACATTTTCCCTGACGCAACAGCGCTTGTGCACTACATGGCTTCCCGGGCGACAACTCTCGTGGCACGCCTTGTGGTGTTCAAGGACCGCATGCGAGACAATCTGGAAAACAGAACTCACGGAGTCTGGGCAACTCAGCAGGTCCGCATTACCCTCATGAATGAGGGTATCTCGTACGACGCTGCGTACCTGTATACGCAGCAGGCAGCATTCAATGCTGTTGAGAGAAGCGTCCATATGCAAGAGGTGCTTTCCGAGATGCCCATCTCTAGAGAAGATTCCCGAACCGCGAGAGACGTTCTCGGAGAGGGGAAGTTGGTACAGTGCTTTAATGCGGATGCGTACGTTCGCCCAGGAATCTCGCACATATTCTGCGTAGCAGGCGCTGTCGTATCACAACCACGCTAGCAGATCCCAAACGCAGAACTTTCTCGTGCCTCGCAGATATTCTCTGTGAGGCTTTTTCTTTAGAGACGAGTGAGATATACTTAAATAATGATTATTGATGTACACACGCATATAGGAAAGTTTGGTACCATCATTGCGTCAAAAACTCCAGAAGAGCTTCTTCAGTCCATGGACGAAGCCGGCATTGAAACCTCTTTTTTGATTACGAATAGACTTGGCCATGAAGTTGATGGGTTGGCTACGGCAAAGGCAGTTGAGATTGGCGAAAAGTACCCGCGTTTGAAAATCATTGGGAATATAGAGTATGCAACGCTTGCAGAGGATCAAGTTGAGGAACTCAAAGGATTTTTGAAGGCAGGAAGGATTATAGGAGTGAAATTATACACAGGGTACGAAGAATTTTTGCCTTTCGACCCAAAGCTCCATGATTTTTACGATTTTTGTTCCAGAGAGGGGTACCCCGTCATATTTCATACAGGGTTTCTGCTTCAAGGATCTCGAGGATCTTTGAAAAGCTCCCATCCTTTGAATATAGATGAACTTGCAAATGCATTTCCAACCCTCAAGATCATCATGGCGCATTTCGGGAATCCATGGATTGCAGATTGCGCAGCAGTGGTTGCAAAGAACGAGAACGTGTATGCGGATCTTTCAGGGTACTTCAGCGAGTTCATGCCTATTAGTAAAAACGAAGTAGAGATGTTCAAAAAGGAGGTGGGTTATATGGCATGGCTTTTGGGAGGATATAAGAAGCTGTTATTTGGCACAGATTGGCCAATCTATTCTCAAAAAGAATACGTGAGGGCCGTTGGATCACTCCATATGTCCAAAGAAGAAAAAGATCTTGTGTTCTGGAAGAATGCCAGAGACATTTTTAGGTTGGGATAATCTAGTCGGAATAAGAATAAATGAGAGTTTTCGTGAAGGCAAAACCCAGATCAAAGGAAGGGCGTATTGAGAAGATTGACGACACGCATTTTGTTGTTTTTGTAAAAGAACTTCCGGTACAGGGAAAGGCAAACGCTGCGATAGGGAAAGCGCTTGCCGAGTATTTTGGCATTCCAGTATCTTCTGTAAAGCTTACCTCTGGATTTTCTTCAAAAGAGAAAACCTTTTCCCTTGACCCTTCACCTTAATTAAAAAGGTGAAGGGTTGACACCCTATTTCAATGAGCATATGAAGGAGGTAGGGGCATGGATGCAATCCACATCGACAAGAAAGAAGATACAGCCGATGGCTGGAGATTTGTAGTTGAAGTTGGGCCAGATTTTAACAAGATAGGATTTGTGGTGTTTCTTGATAAAGACTACTGGACCGAGTTGACCGGCGGCAAATATTCTCCAGATGAACTCGTGACGAGATCATTCAGATTCCTCTTGGCAAGAGAGCCGCGGACCTCCGTTCAAAGAAGCTTTCACATACGGGATATTCAGAGAAACTTTTCAACCTACGAGGAAAGGATGAAAGGCCCAAACCCTTGACATTGTGTAGCATGTATGCTAGTATGTCACTACTTGCATACTACGAGACGAGGTCGGGTTTCTAGGTGAAGTCGAAGAAGAATTAACGTAAGACAAAACACACACATGACAGGAACAATCAAGACACTTACGGATAGAGGATTTGGATTCATTTCTCGCGAAGGCGAAGAGAAGGATCTATTCTTTCATTCCAAGGATTTGAGTGGCGTGACCTACGAAGAGCTTAAAGTAGGAGATGTGCTTTCTTTCGACGTCGTTGACGGCGAGAAAGGGCTCAGCGCCAAGAATGTAACAAAAGCCTAATCGCTTTGTTGCAGCAAAAAGCCATCGCTTCATGCGGTGGTTTTTTGTTGCCTTTTTTGGTAGGCTGGGTGCATGGAACCTTTAGCTTCCAAGATACGGCCAAAGAGCTTAAAAGAGTTTGTGGGCCAAGAGCACCTGGTGGGAGAGGGGAAACCCTTAAACATTGCCATTGCCCAAAAGCACTTGTTCTCGTTTGTGTTGTGGGGGCCTCCGGGGTCTGGCAAAACAACGCTGGCAAAGATATATGCCAAGAGTTTAGACGCAAAACTCTACGAGCTTTCTGCGGTTTCAGCAGGCAAGGCAGACATCAAGGCGATTATAGGGGACAAGATTGGAGATCAGCCCAAAGTCTTGTTCTTAGACGAGATCCATAGATTTAACAAGGCACAGCAGGATTTTTTGTTGCCATATGTTGAATCAGGAGAGCTCACGTTGATTGGAGCTACAACCGAAAACCCTAGCTTTGAGGTTATCTCGCCCCTGCTTTCAAGGTGCAGGGTGTTTGTGTTAAATGAACTTTCCTTAGAGGAAATGGCGAAGATTATAAAGCAGACAGGATTTAAGCTGGACAAAAAAGCCACAGACTGGCTTTGCGCCATGGCAAACGGAGACGCCAGGCAGGCTATTCTCATGCTTGAGAGCACAAAAGAACTGTATGGCGCCATTACCGTAGAAACGCTCAAAGATACTTTGCAGGCAAAGTTTCTTCGTTATGATAAGAAGGGGGAGGAGCATTACAACACCATTTCTGCTTTTATCAAAAGCATGAGAGCTTCGCAGGCAGACGCCGCCCTGTATTATCTGGCACGCATGATTGATGCTGGAGAAGACCCCAAGTTCATAGCCAGGCGTATGGTTATCTTCGCTTCAGAAGACGTTGGCCTGGCTCACCCTACAGCTCTTGTTGTTGCAAACGATGTATTCCGAGCAGTAGAGATTATCGGGCTGCCAGAGTGCGCCATAAATCTGGCTCACGGGGTGGCGTACCTGTGCGGGTGCAAGAAAGACAGAAGCGCTAACGACGCATACTTTAAAGCCATGGAAGATGTGAAAGCATACGGCAATTTGCCGGTTCCCCTAAAGCTGCGGAATGCTGAAACTAAGCTTATGGAAGAGCTGGAATACGGCAAGGGGTATGAGAAGTACGCAAAAGATGATTTCTTGCCAGAGAAGTTAAAAGGGAAGAAATATCTTTCCCCTAAGAAATAGTAAACTTTGCATGAATACTATTCCGATAAAAAAGAAAATCCTGGATTCCCTAAAACCAATTGTGGATAACAGTTCTTTTGTTTCTATAAACCAGCAAGGGATTGATAATTTAGCTGAGAAACTAAAGAATTCCCCGCTCTATGAATGGGATAACGAGATGCAGTTTCTCGGGGATTTTGAAGAAACCGTTCAGTATTATTTCTTTGTAGACAGCATTAATTTCTGCTTTTGGAATGAAAAAGAGAAAGAACGCTGGCAGTTTCAAAAGAATGGCGAATGGATAAACGGCTATTATGCGTTTTCCTGTGCAATTAAACAAGCTTTTCTGAAGAATAAGAATCTGTTTGACGCTGCGTACTTGTCGCAAATACCTTTTGATGAGTTTTCAGAGATTTTTATTGGCAGAGGAGAGTTGTTGCTCTTGAGAGAGCGGCATCAAATTATACAAGAGAACTTTTCTATCATTCAAGAGAAATATGAAGGTAAGGCAGCTCATTTGGTTGCCAAAGCGCAGCATGATGTGAATACTTGTGTAGGATTGCTCCTTGAAGATTTCCCAAGTTTTCGCGATTGGGTGAAGCTTCAAAACCAGACGCTCTATTTCCTGAAACGGGCGCAACTATTCCCAAGCGATTTGTATCACGCTTTCAAGGGAGAAGGATATGGGCATTTCAAGAATATGGGAGACTTAACCGTATTTGCTGATTATAAGCTCCCCCAGTTTTTGGAAATGAAAGGAGTGTTAGTCTATGCCGATGATTTGCGGAATAAACTTCAAAATCAGGAACTTATTGAGCAAGGATCAAAAGAAGAGATTGAGATACGAGCAAACACCATTTTAGCATGTGAGATGCTTCTTGCGGGGTTAGAAAAACTAGGGAGAGGTTTAACGGCAAGTGATCTCGATTGGATGTTGTGGGATTTGTCGACGAAGACAAAATTATCTTTGCCTTATCATAGAACCATTTCAATAAACTATTAAAGAACAGTAAAGGTCGAAACTATTTCCTCAACATTTTTCTATGAAACCAATAGGCAAAGTTATTCACTACTACGACAAGGCAGGGGTGGCTATTGTTGAACTTCAGGCTGAACTCAAGGTTGGCGACCGTATCCGTATTGAACGGGGAGACAACGTGTTTATCCAGGAGGTTTCTTCCATACAAAAAGAGTATCAGTCGCTAGAGAAAGCGGAAAAAGGGGATTCAGTGGGCGTTAAGGTAGACCAGGAAGTGAAAGAAGGATCCCTAGTGCTTCTGCTGGAGGAAGGGGAGTAGTGGGATTGACCCTTCACCTTTAAAAAGGTGAAGGGTTGATAGGCGGCTCAACAAAACAAAAGCCAAGTTTGATCTCCCCACCGATAAGGAAGAGTTTAAGCTCTAAAACTAAGCGAGACTTAGTTATCCACACCTTAACTCGGTTAAGGCAGAACGGTTAAAGCAAGAAGTCGCCAAACCGGCGATTTTTTGGTACGCTACACATATATGAAAAAAGCGGTTCAACTTCTTATAGCCATTCTTATCGTTCAAGGTGCGGGTATTATTGGGTCTTTTGCCATTTTTTCTGCGATCCCAACGTGGTATGCGGGGCTTGTAAAACCAGCTTTTGCCCCTCCAAACTGGATCTTTGGCCCGGTGTGGGTAATTCTGTATACATTGATAGGTATTGCGGCGTTTCTTGCATGGCGAAATGGATGGGAAAGAAAAGAGGTCAAAGTGGCGCTCGGTGTATTCGGATTACAATTGGTACTCAACGCTGTCTGGCCAATCATATTCTTCGGCCTACATAGTCTCAGTTGGGCCTTTGTTAATATCATTGCGCTCTGGCTTGTAATTGTCTGGACGATCGTTTTATTTTACAAAATTTCAAAACCAGCAGCGTGTTTGCTTTTGCTGTATATTCTTTGGATAAGTTTTGCGGGTTATCTAAACTACTCGATTTTAGTGCTTAATCAAGAAAAATCTGTTGTTTGTACAATGGACGCAAAACTTTGCCCCGACGGTTCTTACGTCGCTAGAATTCCGCCGAAATGTGATTTTGCGGCATGTCAGGAAACAAGAGCAGTAAATCTATATTATTATAATTCTAAACTAGACAAAGACGAATCGGGCAATATCGCTTGCAGCAGAGATGGCTTGGCGCCGGTTGAGAGAAAAATTCCAATAACTAAAACACCGATTCAAGACACTATCAAACTTTTGCTTTTGGGCGAGCTCACCGATGAAGAACAGGTTCAAGGGATTGGAACCGAATATCATCTGGAAGGATTTTCACTAAAAGGAGCTTCGCTGCAAGACGGGGTCCTTACTCTTGAATTTAACGATTCCAAAAACCGAACCGTTGGAGGAGCCTGCCGAGTTGGTATTCTCTGGTTTCAAATTGAAGCCACAGCGAAACAATTTCCGGAAGTTCAAGAAGTTCGTTTTTTGCCGGAAGAAATTTTCCAGCCGTAAATCCTGCCAGTCATTCATATTGAATTCATAATAGTGTGAATGTATACTAAAAGAACATGAAGGGATATGTAAACAATATTGAAAAAGAATCGTTGGATAACTCCAATTTTCGGAAGGTTTTATATACCGATTCACGAGTTCAGCTTGTGGTTATGTCTTTGCTACCCAAAGAAGATATTGGAGAAGAGGTGCACGAGCATCTAGATCAGTTTATCCGCGTGGAATCGGGCAAAGGGACAGCTATATTAGAAGGAGAACGATTTGATATATCGGATGGTTTTGCTGTTGTGGTGCCCGCTGGCACAAAGCATAATATTATCAACGAGTCATCCGATGCTTCAATGAAGCTGTATACGTTGTATTCTCCTCCCCAGCATGCAGAAGGTACGGTGCATGCAACTAAAGCAGAGGCCATGGTGGCAGAAGAGCACTATGAAGGGGGCTAATCTCGTAATATATGGATAAAGATTTTAAGGTGCAAAGCTTCATTGATCTTTTCCGTTCTGCTGGGCTTTTGAAGACCGTTAAAAGGACAGGTTGGGAGAACTATGGTATTTCAAACCCAGAAAGCATTGCGGATCATTCATTTCTGTTAACGTTTTTTGCGATGATTCTTGCAGAAAGATTTGGTATAGATACATACAAATGCATGCGCATGGCTTTGCTGCATGATCTTGGCGAAAGCATTGTGGGGGATATTATTGAAGAAAGAGGAGAGGACAGAGTATTTTCAGAAGAGGAGAAGATAAAAAAGGAAGGCGCCGCAATTGAAAAGATTCTTTCTGGACTTGCTGAAAAAGATGAGTTTGTTGCTTTATGGGAAGAATATGCAAAAGGGGAGTCCCAAGAAGCACGGTTTGTTAGACAACTTGATAAGCTGGAAATGGTACTGCAGGCTTTAGAGTATGAAAAGAGAGACGGGAAGAAATTAGAAGAATTCTGGATAAATGCTGAGAAATATATTACCGATGACTCTTTGAAAAGTCTTTTTGAGGAGCTGAAATCTCTAAGGGGGCGTTAAAGTACGGACAATATATGAGTGGGGGCTTAAGGTCTTGACAAGTATATTTTCACGATTATAATAAAGTTATAACATCATGACTCAAAAAGTTCTACAAGTTGGGAGTTCGGCGGGTATCATCATCCCCAAGAAAACATTGGGCGAGCTTGGCTTGCGCATTGGCGACCAAGTGAATCTTGAAGCTAATATAAAACAGAAGAAATTAGTTATTGTGCCTGTTTCAAAAACAGTAGACAAAGAACTACTAAATTGGACAAGAAAGTTTATCGATAAATATCGTTCCGCACTTGAGGCATTGGCCCGCAAATAACAATGCGGTATCTTAACGCTCAAGAATTACTGGTTATTCATTCTGAAATTATCGATCAGACCGGTGGTTTACATGGAGTAAGAGATACCAATCTTTTGCAATCTATTATTGAAAAGCCAAGAGGGCGTTTTGGCGGGAAAGAACTCTATAAGGGGATTCTTCTGAAAGCAGCAACATATTTACAATCTCTTGTTCAATATCATGTTTTTCTTGACGGTAACAAAAGAACTGCTATTGGAGCCACAGCACGCTTTTTATTCCTCAATGGATATGAATTGAAAGCTACGAATAAAGAAGTAGAGAGTTTTGTTTTGAAAGTTGCCGTTAAGAAGTTGGATTTGCAAGTTATCGCAAGCTGGATGCAGAAGCATACTAAGAGGGGATAGGGAATGATGGAGAATATATGAATGGAGGTTCAAAAATTTAGTAGGTAGAATGAATTTATGCAGAAATTAGAGTCATCTGAAAAAGAAAAAGCCCCCGACAGGGACGGAACCCTGTAAGGGTCTTTTTCGTGGTAATAGCTACATTATAGCAACCCGCCGTTGTATGTCAAGGGAAGATAAGACTAAGGACGGAGAATATATGTAAAGCGACCTTTATACTGAGCGAAAGCGAATGTATTGTGCGACATTTCAACCCAGGTATTGCCGAGAAGGCGATTTTTTGATAGACTTGAAGAAGTTCGAATTCTTTCGTTACTGTTAAACATACTACTTTGAATCTAATTAAACTAAGGATAATTGAGAAGTCTCTAAAATTACCCCTGTCCCTTGGGGGTCATTATTGATATAATATTGATATGTCAAAAAACGAACGCAAAACAGAAGATATCGTTCGAGACCATTTCAAAAAATATATTGAAAGCATCATTATTGAAGAGCAGTCTTCAGATACTCCTAAAATTAAGAAGCTTCTCTCTACGGCTTCAAAAAATGGCTTGGGTCGCGGTAGTCCTGAATTTATTATTCAATATAAACAGAACCCCGATTTACTCATCATTGTTGAATGCAAAGCAGATGTAACTAAACATGAAAGCAAGGATCATTTGCAGTACAAAAAATATGCTGTGGATGGTGTTTTACTTTATTCTTCGTACTTAACAAAAGAATATGATGTACTATCGATCGCTATCAGTGGAGAATCGGAACGAGACTTAAAAGTATCTCATTTTCTACAATTAAAGGGAGAGAAAAAAGGTGTAGAAAAATTCTCTAATAAACTTTTAACACCGGATGATTATTTACAAGGATACCTGAAAAGTCCTGAGAAATTTAGACAAGATTACGACAAATTGCTTTCATTTTCTAAAGACCTAAATGATAAATTACACACCCTACAGATTAAAGAAGATCTGAGAGCGTTACTCATTAGCGCGATTTTGATTGCTTTAGAAGATAGTGCCTTTAAGAAAGCCTATAAAGATTACACAGACGCTAAACAGTTAGCCCGGTTCCTCATTGATACAGCGTTAAATCAATTTGAAAAAGCAAAGTTAGAAAATGATAAAATTGAAAATCTAAAAGTTGTTTATCAACAAATTACCATTCTTGATGGTCTAGTTGATAATATAAAAAATATTAGAGACCTAATCAAAGATATCGACGAAAACATAAATGATTTTATCCGTACACACGAGTATTTTGACGTGCTTGGTCAGCTTTATATTGAATTTTTGAGGTATGCAAACAGCGATAAGGGACTAGGAATCGTACTTACACCTCCGCACATTACGGAGTTTATGGCTAAATTGGGAGAGGTAAATAAAGATAGTGTTGTATATGACAGTTGTACTGGCACAGGTGGCTTCTTGGTAAGCGCAATGAAACTAATGATACAGGACGCTAAGGGTGATCAAGAAAAAATAAAACAAATAAAAGCAAAACAGCTTATTGGAGTTGAAAATAAATCACACATCTTTGCGTTGGCTTGCTCGAATATGTTTATTCACCAAGATGGGAAAACAAATATTTTAAACGGAAGTTGCTTCGATAAAGACATCGTAGAGAAAGTTAAAGAAAAAAAACCAACCGTTGGATTACTCAACCCACCATATAAATCGGATAAAAAGAAGGATATAGAGGAATTAGAATTTATCTTTAACAATCTTGAATGTCTTGAGCAAGGCGGAAAAACAGTAGCAATTGTGCCTATGCAGGCGGCATTATCTCAAACAGGGAAAATTCTTGAATTAAAGCAGAAGCTTCTTGAACAACATACACTTGAGGCAGTTTTATCTATGCCGGAAGAATTGTTTATTAATTCAAAAGTTGCTGTTGTTTCTTGCATTATGGTTTTCACAGCAAAAAGACCTCACCCTGCTGGAAAGAAAACATTTTTTGGGCATTTTAAAGATGACGGTTTCGTAAAGCGAAAGAATAGGGGCCGTGTAAATGTGTATGGTCGGTGGGATTCTATCAGAGAAAGATGGATTCGTGCCTACATGAATAAGGAAGATTTTGCAGGATTGAGTATTAATAGGGTTGTAAGACCAGACGAGGAATGGTGTGCAGAAGCATACATGAAAACTGACTACTCAGTCATTAGTGATGATATTTTCATTCAAGAAGTAAAGAAGTATGTTGCATTTAAGGTGCAAAATTTATGAAATTAGTACCTCTAAATTCGATTTTTGATATTGAGTACGGAAATCAATTTGATTTATATAAAATGGATTTGGACGTCCCAGAAATCAATTTTATTTCAAGAAGTAGTCAAAATCTAGGCGTTGTAGCAAAAGTTTCGAAAGACCTAAACTTTGAGCCTTACCCAGCCGGCTTAATTACAGTGACCCTTGGCGGAACCTATCTCTTGAGTTCATTTGTTCAGCAAGAACCATTCTATACTGCACAAAATATTAAGGTCCTTACTCCTAGAAGGGAAATGGATTTCAAGGAGAAAGTTTTTTATTGCATGGCAATCCAATCAAATAGATTTCGATATACATCACATGGAAGAGAGGCTAATGTCACACTCGACCATCTCTTAGTTCCTTCTGAAATGTCAGTAAAATGGCTCAAATTAGATATTGATAAATTGCTAAACATTAGCGCAAATCCACTAAGCAATAAAAAAGTAAAACTCAATATCGATCAGTGGCAATATTTTAATCTAAAAGATTTGTTCAAGATAACAGGGAGTAAGACAACATCAATTATAGATTTACAAGAGATTGGTTTTGGTAAGTACCCCTTTGTAACAACGCAAGCTACTAATAATGGAGTGGAAGGATTTTATGATTTGTATACAGAATCTGGTAATGTTTTAACTGTAGATAGCGCAGTTCTTGGTTATTGTTCGTATCAACCTGACAATTTTTCAGCCAGTGATCATGTTGAAAAACTTATTCCAAATTTTAGTATGAATAAGTACATTGCTTTATTCCTTGTAACGGTTTTTAACCAAGAACAATATAGATACAACTATGGCAGAAAAGCTAGTCAAGAAAGGATTCGAGATAGAGGCATAAAACTTCCTTCAAAAGACAATCAACCAGATTGGCATTTTATGGAAGATTATATAAAGTCTTTGCCATATTCAGTGTGCGTCTAGCTATTTAGAGATGAGATCAAATGACCATATTCACTCGACCCTCATCTCCGCTTGATTCTGCAAAAGCATCTTTTCGTACACACCTTAATTACATCAGGTGTATAGAAAAGTTGTTGTCGGTTAATAATTTTTTGGCAAGTAAAATCGGTACTCCCGTAAGGAAAAATGTTGAAATAGTGAGATTTCAAAAATTATGTAAGGTTACAGTAAAGAGTATTAAGAAAGATATTGAATTAGCAAAAGAAGACCCAGAGTTTGCAGTAATCGTTGCTCCGTGGTTTCCTGTGAAGTGCTATTACGCCCTTTATTATCTCGAAAGCGTGCTAGTGAATGTTATTGATGGATGTACCTATGGATTCGGAAAAGGAGGGCATTCGGGTATACGAAAGAAGATTTATGGGTTAGTTAGTAGTGGTATTATCTCTTTCAGTCAAAGTGATCTCAATGTTGTACACAATCTGACACAGGTAAGAAATATGCCCACAATACATGCTGGACAGAATACTCGGAGTGATTATTGGCAGAAAAATGAATGCGTTCAGTCTTTAGCAAAAAAGCTAATGGAGTACAAATTACATGATGCCAAAATTGGCAAAAAATGGAATTTGCGTACAAAGAAACATCAGACTGAACAGAAGCAGTTCATTACAACGGAGCAATTAATGTTAATTGATTTTTTCTATTGGTATCGAATAAAAGCAAACTACCGCGATCTTGATTATATTGATTTTGAAAACGGAATTACACCCGACGAAGTCTTAGAGTATTTAGAAACTTACTATAAAGCTTTCAATGCTTATCGAATAGGTTTAGTTAAACAAATAAGTATATTATTATAAATTCAATACCCCTAAACTGAATAATCGACCGCATTTCTCTAGACCCCATCGTCATTATCCAAATTAGAGCCAAGGTAGGAGGTATCTATTTTAAATTCTTTCCACTATGAAACTGGCGGTGGATGTCGCGGAATAGGGGATAGTTAAAATCGCCAAGGAGGCGGTTTTTTGATAAAGTATCAATATGGACAAGAAGACTATAGATACTTACAATAAACTTGCAAAAGAATATGATGAAGAAACCAAAGATTTCTGGAATATTTTTCCCAATATTTTCATTCGCAAGTTTTGCGAAAATATTCCTACCAAAGGAAGGGTATTAGACGTGGGAAGTGGACCGGGCAGGGATGCACTCATTCTTCAGCGGGCAGGGCTGGATGTAACTTGCTTTGATGCTTCGGAGGCGATGATTTCGATGACCAAGGAGAAGGGCTTTTTGTCTGTGTTGGGAGATTTCAATAGTATTCCATTCCCCGACGGCTCTTTTGACGGAGTTTGGTCTTACACAACACTTCTTCATGTTCCAAAATCAGAAGTACAGACAGGGCTTAAGGAAATTCATAGGGTGCTAAAGAAAGACGGAATCTTTGGCTTGGGGCTTATCGAGGGCGATACAGAGGGATATCGTGAGAGTTCAGGGGTAAATCTTCCGCGATACTTCGCATATTATACGAAAGAAGAAGTGGAATCTTTACTCAAAGAAGTCGGTTTTACGCCTTTTCATTTTGAAACATTCAAACCAGGATCAAAAAACTATCTTCATTTTCTCGTGCGAAAGGGTTAACATTGTGCGACATTTCAGGTTAAAATATGGCAAAGTGGCAAGGAAAAAAGTCAGGGGGAACACATACAACCCTCATTGAAGCGGCAGAACCTTTGGTAAGGGCAGCAGAAAAGCTGCCAGAGGTTGCAAAGATATCTCTCGGTTTTATCAAATCAACCCCAGGTCAGAGGGGAACGAAGAGGGTAAAGTTCAAAAGGAGTACAAGTGGGTTGTTAATGACTGTTCGCGGGAACACATCTGTTCAGGCAATCCGTATTTATACGGCTTCTCCCGATATAGTTCAGCAAGAGTTAGAGAAGATTCGTCTATAGGCCCCAGAGAAGACTCTTGTGGATAACTAAGCGAGACTTAGTTTTACTTGAGGTTTTTGCCGCTGTGGAATTGACGATGAATGTCGCGGAGGCGTTTAATCTTCTAGGGTTTCGGCAAATCTTTCTGCTTCTTTAATCCATTTATATCCTTGAGGACGTATAGATTTGTAGGGTTGCATCAACTTATGAAGTTCAAGGATTCTTTGAAAGGATGTTCGTTTCCATGCCTTTTTTGCAAAACCTTGTTTCCCTCGAGCAGGTTTTCGTACAAATTTATTAGCATAAAGAATCTCTATAGTTTCTGCCCATAGCTCAAAATCTTTTTGTTTGTTTCCGTACGGCGGATATTTTCGGAAAAATGGCAAAACGATGTGGTACAAATTATCTATATCCTGTACGGAAAATCGCGCATAGCCAATTGGAGTGTGGACCGTACCACATCCAAACACTTCAGGAAGCTTTTTAATAAGCTCTAGGTCTTTATTCTTAAGATTTATAACAAATTGAACTTTCCAACTATAGTAAACGGGGCTGCCTTTTCGTTCTCTGCGAACATCGCGATGAAACTGCAAGTCAAAGCATCCTTCGCCCGCAGTCAGGCCCGCAACAAATTCTGGAGATAGGGGAGTAGTAATCATTTTAGATTCTTTCCACTATGAAACTTTTCATGTATTTCGCGGAGTTTTTGGCTTGTGACATGGGCATAGATTTGGGTAGCGGTAATGCTTTTGTGGCCCAGAAATTCCTGAATGGTGCGCAGATCAACACCTTGCGAAAGGAGGTCAGTAGCGAATGTATGGCGCATTACATGAGGCGTGGTGAATAGGGGAATTCCAGCAATGATCGTGTATTTTTTGAATGCTTTTTGAATAGCCCGGGGCGTGATGCGGTGCGGCTCCTTCTTCTTGCCTTTGTAGGTCACAAAAAGGGCATTCTCAACGTCTTTTCGTTCTTTTAGGTATCTGTAGAGCCATTCGAGCGTTCTGGCTGAGAAGTACACGGTGCGTATCCTTCCGCCTTTTCCCGTAATGGTTAGCTCCAGTTCTTCCGCATCGGGTTTTATATTGATTTGTTCTGTATTAAGAGCTACGAGTTCTGAAATTCTCATTCCCGTGGAAAAGAAGGTTTCGAGTATGGTCCTATCGCGCAATCCCTGGAATATTTTAGTGTTTGGCGCATCAAAGAGTCTCTGAAGTTGTTCTAGAGTTAAGAAACGAACTTGGCGGTCTTCCTTGTCTCTAGCAAGTTTTATCTTTTCTGATGGTAAAGAGATTATATCTCTGTCGGCAAAGTAGTTGAGGAGGCTTCTAAGAGCTATAAGGTAATAGTTCTGGGTTGATTTCTTAAGGGGCTTGGTAGGGTTACGAGCCAGAAAAAGACGGTATTGGCGGATATGGTCGGGAGTAAGAGTGTCGGGAGTCAGAGAAGAGAGGTTAGAATCTTTGAGCCAGGAAATAAATTTATTTATGAATCTGGAATAATTTTCTTGAGATTTTGACGATAATCCTTTTTCAATTTCTAACCAGTCCAAAAAATCAGAAACATGCTGGGGGAGGGGTTTTTGTGATTTTTGCATGGGAGAAGTGGTTTTGTGTAAAACTGGTATAAGCTATTCGCTTAAGTATAATTATGCGAACTGGTATAGCTTTATAATACACCCCTACCCTAGGGGTGTGTCAATACCCGTATAAGACCCTAAAAACGTCTAGAAGAGGCCTTTTTGACCTCTTGGTACGCAAAGCAGGATACCAGGTGGTCATTCACCATTCCAATGCCCTGCATAAGGGCATAAAGGGTTGTGGGCCCCACAAACTTGAATCCCCTAGCTCTCATATCCTTACTCATAGTTTTGGCCTCTTTTGAGGTTGTCGAAACATCCCCTAGCCTACGAAAGGCGTGATGTATGGTTTTTCCATGTGTGAATTGCCAGAGATATTTTGCGAAAGATCCGCACTCCTTTTTAATTGTAAGGATTTTTTGTGCGTTGAGTATTGCTGCTTCTATCTTTCTTTTGTTTCGTATAATCCCGGAGTTCCCCATAAGACGCCGCACCTCTCCCCTGCCGTACGTTGCAATTTTTGCAGCGTTGAAGTTTGCAAAAGCTTTTTTGAAATTATTTCTTTTTGAAAGAATAATTGCCCAACTCAAACCTGCTTGGAATGTATCCAAGAAAAAAGCTTGGAGTATTTTCTTGTCTTCAAAAAGGGGTCTCCCCCACTCCGTGTCATGGTACTCTATCATTTCCTGACTGCTTAATGACCAAGAGCACCTCTTCGTATTTCTCATTGCCTAAGGAGTACTTGCTGGCAACTTTGGCATGTTGCTCTTTATGAAATCAACAAGCTTTGTGATCCACGGATCTACAAGGCCTTTGTAGAAATTAAAGTCGTCTTGAAAAACCGTACCAAACGCGTTTACAAAACCCTGCAATGACATATGCGAGAAGAAATCAGAAAAGGGCGTGAGTGAAACCTTGCCCAAGAGCGGAGGGAGAAAGAAGAGAATAAGAACTAAGATAATAAGTTGTTTTGTGCTCATAGTTATTATTATATGTATTATGTATTCGACCTTACCATTGATATTGCGCTTTTAATCCGTGCCAACGCTTTTTCTTTTCCTAAAACCTCCGCTACTTCAAAGGGTCCTGGCGACGCCTGTTTTCCCGTAAGCGCCACTCTCATGGGCCAGAGAAGGTATCCCCTGTCCCCTATCTTTTCTGCTTCTTTCAAGAGTATTTCTCCCAGGACTTCTTTTGTCCAGTCTGCCTCTGGGATGAGCGACAATATCTGTTCTACAGTCTGAAGGGCCTTCTCTATGTCTTTATCTGAATACTGTTTCCATTTCAAGAGTTCTTTTGGATATTCAAGCTTCTCTTTGAAAAAGAAATCTGCCAATTCCCCTATTTCAGAAAGTTTTCTCAACCGTTCTTTATACAGTACTATGACTTTCTCAATCGCATCTATAGAAACTCCGGGAAGATAGGGAGCCGCAAGCTCTGCGAGGTTCTTTGGACTCTTTTGCCTGATGTAGGACCCGTTAATCCAATCTAAGCGCTGCATATTGAACACTGCGCCTGATTTCTGCACCTTTTCCATGGAAAATTCTTTCACAAGATTTTCCAGGGAGAATATCTCCCGTTCGTCTCCCGGATTCCACCCCAAGAGCGCAAGAAAGTTTACCACAGCTTCTGGGAGATACCCTTCTTTACGGAATCTGGTTACCGAATTGTCTCCATGCCGTTTGCTTAATTTGGTGCGGTCTTCTCCTAAGATAAGGGGAAGATGGGCATATTGTATAGTATGGGGGAATCCGAGAGCTTCCTCTAGAACCATTTGCTTTGGGGTGTTAGAAATGTGGTCTTCTCCTCTAATGACATGCGTTATTTTCATCAAGTAGTCGTCTATAACCACGGTAAAGTTATACAGCGGAGTTTCTAGATCTTTTGCAAGCACCATATCCCCTACCAGGCCCATATCAAAACGTATTTCTCCCCGAATGAGATCTTTGAATGTAATTGTTTTTTCTGGAACGAGAAGGCGGATAATAGCGGATTTCCCGGATTGCAGTTGTTTTTCTTGTTCTTCTTTTGATAATTCCCTGCACGTTCCTTTGTATTTTGGCGCCACTCCCCTGCTTAGCTGGTCTTGGCGTTGGGCTTCCAGATCTTCTGCGCTGCAAAAACAATAGTATGCTTTTCCCTGTTCTAGAAGTTGCTGCAAGTATTCTTTATATATCTCCGTTCTTTCTGATTGGCGATATGGGTTGTATGGACCTTCTTTTCCTTCCCCTTCATCCCATTCCAAGCCCAACCAGTGGAGATTTTCTAGAAGGTCTTTCTCCCATTCGGGCGAAGAGCGTTCTTTGTCTGTGTCTTCAATGCGCAGAACAAAAACTCCTCCTTCCTTTTTGGCAAAGAGATAGTTAAACAACGCAGTTCTTGCATTCCCCATATGCAAGGGTCCTGTCGGAGATGGCGCAAATCTCGTTCTCACATTCATACCTCTACCCTATCATCACTTTACGCTAGATTCAATGAGGCCCTGTACTCTATATTTTTGCGAGAAGTTTTGAAAGAATATCTAAAGTTCCCAATCTCTTTGCCCATTTTCGAATATACCCCATATCAAGCTTCTTGCCAGAAATTTTGATGACAGATTCTATATCCTCTAACTGTCTCGTTGACTCGCCCATTGTATACCAGACAAGCTTGCTTAAAATTAAATCTTCGGGAGAAATAAAGTAGACCGTCTTGCCGCTGATTTTTTTAGGTATTTTTCTCTGTAACTTCAGTAAAGACAACTCGTCTCGCTTTGTAACCCAGAAATCTATTTTTAACCCGGTAAACGGGTCAAGAAAATTAAATTCGCTTTGATGGCGAATTGCATCTTTTGCTGAAGTCTCATCTATATAGCCTGCCTTGTAGATTTTCCGGAGCGCTCCTGCCAACGCCTCCACCTTTGGTTCTATGAGTTCTACAACAACGTCGATATCAAAGGTTGCACGCGGCCGACCCCAGACAGAAACGGCAAAACCGCCAGTTATGAAATAAGGGATTTTAACCTCGTGCAAGATGCTGGCGATCTTGACCACTACTGCTCTGGGGTCGATTATGTGATGCATAGTGATTTAAGGTGTTTAATTCCAAACAGAACATCGATAAACGCGCCGCTATGGTTAACTTCCTATCGGCAGACATGTTTCTAAATATCTTGTCTTGTCTTTCTTGAATCGATATCTTTTTATTCTTCATATCTCTAGTTTATCACCACTTTACGCTAGATTCAATGAGATACCTGGCGATGGACTTAGTACACCTTGGTGAGGCCATTCTTTAAAGCTTTGTAGAAACTTTGTCTGAAAAAGAGCAACGCAGCGACAAAGTATACGACGCTTAAGGCAACGCTAATGAAAACTTTGTTTTGATCAAAGACACCGCTCATGAGAACTTCTCTTGCTCCTTCGAAGATATAGCTTGCTGGGATAAACGAAGCGATATTCTGTGCCCATGCGGGAAGAATCTCTAGCGGATAATAGATCGCAGAAAACGGTGAGATAACAAAAATTAACGACCATGAAAGTCCTTGTATCCTAGTCCCGAAGCGAAGTACAAGCCCTGAAATGAAGAATCCAACCGAATACCCAAATAGTAACAAAGGTATGATAAATGGAACCAAGTAAAATCCAAAGGAGAATATTTGCACTTTGTACAAAAGGAAAGCTACTAGTACAGCGAAAAGGAAACTTGCAAAAGCTTTTATTGCCCCTATAGCTAAAAGAGATAAAATCCATTCAGAGAATTTCAGGGGAGCGACAAAGATATTGATTAAGTTCCTGTTCCATATCTCTTCAAGCACGTTTACAGAAATTTCAGCTTGACCTCTCCATACAATAATCCAAAGAATAACCCCAGAAAGAATGAAAGCGACAATCGCGGGCGCATTATCTAGGTATGATCGAAAATATAAACTCGCTATTCCCCACAGAACAAGGTCTACCGTAGGCCAATAAAAAGCATCGGTAAGTCGATCTAGATTATGACGGAACAGATAGAAATACCTCAAGACATTTGCATATATTCGATGCAGTTTCATGGTCCAGAAGACTTAGTTGCAATAACCTGCAGGAAGTAATCTTCTAATGTGGGCTTTTCTATGTTTATTTCTTCATAGGTTATCCCCTCTTCTACGAGGCCCTGAAGAAATGGAGCGATCGATTTTTCTTTAAGATCTACAGTAATGTAATGCCCCTCTATCTTTGCTGCATATCCATATTTAACGCAGTATTCCACTGTTCTTTCTAGCCCCTCTTTTATAAAAAGCTGAATATGGCAGGTTTCTATTGATTTTGCAAGGTTTTCCGGGGTATCATCTGCAACAATTTTCCCCTCATTGATAAAGATGACCCTGTCGCATACTGCTTCTATCTCTGCCATATTGTGGGATGTAAGAATAATAGAAACCTGAAATTGTTCTTGCTCTTTTAATAAGAATTCACGGATATATTTTGCTACATCTGGATCCAAAGAAGCTGTCGGTTCGTCTAGTAAAATAACTTTGGGAAAGTTAATAAACGCTTTCGCGAGATTAATTCTTGTGAGCTGTCCCGAAGAAAACTCATACGTTTTTTTCTTCAGCAACTCATCCAAGTGGAAAAGTTCAACAACTTTCTGGATTCGTTCTCGCCGGTTTTTAATATCGTACAAATAAGAAATACAGTTGAGATTTTCTTGCAGTGTTAAATACCAAGGAAGATTTGTATACGTAGAAGAAAAGTTTACCTGTTCAAGAATTTCTTCTCTATGGCGTTTAAAATCTTTGCCAAAGTAGAATACTTCTCCACTTGTTGGCAAGAGCGTTCCAAGAAGAATTTGAATAGTAGTTGTTTTTCCAGCTCCATTGGGACCCAAAAATCCTAAAATCTCTCCTTCTCGCAACGAAAAGGAAACATTATCTACGGCAACAAGATTGCCGAATTTTTTTGTCAGATTTTTTGCTTGTAGAACGTCCATAGTTGTTACTTTACGCTAGATTCAATGAGATATCTGGCAATGGTTGTTGCGGCTTCAGGCTTTGCAAATTGGAGGGCAGCCGCAGACATTTTTGCCAATTCTTGAGAATTTGAAACCAGATAGCGTAATTTCTCCAAGAAAAAATGCGGAGCCAGGTTTGACTCTTCAAGCACTATGGCGGCTCCCGTGTTTGCATACTCATACGCATTCTGAATTTGATGGTTTTGTGCAGCTTCAGGAAGAGGAATAAGAATGGATGGTTTGCCCAGGGCTGCTATTTCAAATATGGAGCCAGACCCTGCCCTGCTCACGATAAAATCAGTTGCAGCATACACGTGCCGCAACTCTTGTTCCTTGAGGAAAGAAACTGCGTGATAATACGGGAGGAGTTCTTTGTCTACCACGGTCTTGGCTTCTTCTCGTACCTGGACAAAATTCTTTTCTCCTGCCTGGTGTATGATCTCAAAGTCTTTTAAGGCTTCTTGCAAGATTGCCAAGAGCATGTCGTTGATACGCTGGGCACCTTGTGATCCCCCCATAAATAGGATGACGGGCTTGCCGCCCTTTAGTTCCAAGAGCCGTTGCGCTTCTTCTTTGGATCCTACCAGAACCCCCTTTCGTATGGGGTTTCCCACAACTGCCATTTTCTTTGCGGGAAAGAACGAGGTGCGCGGGAATGATACAAAGATTTGAGAGGCAAAGAATCCTCCCACCCTATTGGATAATCCTGGAACAGTGTCTGATTCATGGAGAACAATGGGGATTTGGAGCATCCACCCCGCAATGGTTGCGGGCAAAGCTCCGTATCCCCCCTTGCTCAAGATAAGATCTGGAGAAAGAAGGAACATGCGCAACAAGGCCTGAAAAATTCCCAAGGGAGTTTTGACGAACGTATCTAGGAGGTTTGGGAAAAGCGTTTTGAAGCCCCCATATCTTCTTATCTTGCCAGCTAACGCATGGTATACCTTGATTCCTTCTTGTGAAAGCAAAATCTCCGCAAAGTCATCCTTTGGGCCCATGTAGAAAAACTCCAGCCCTCCGGCAAGTTCGGGGCTGTCCTGTTGTTTTCTCAATTCTCTTGCTACTGCGATGATGGGAAGGATGTGCCCGCCTGTTCCGCCTCCGGTGAATAATATTTTCATGCCTGTTTAGATATGTTAAGCAATATTCCAATTCCAATCAACTCTGCTATGAGGGCTGACCCTCCGTAGGATATAAACGGTAGGGGTACCCCTGTTAAGGGAATAATGCCTATCATGGCTCCCATATTGACGAATGCCTGTACCGTAATCCAGCAGGCGACTCCAATAACAGCGTTCTTGGCAAAGGGATCCTGCACCCGCTGAGCCACGATAAAACTTCTCCATGCAAAGGCGAGAAAGAGAAGAATAAGGAATACTGCGCCTATCAAGCCCATTTCTTCTGCAAAAATGGCAAAGATGGAGTCCCCAATGGGTTCAGGCAGAGATCCGAATTTCTGAAAGCTCAATCCTAAACCTACCCCCGTAATACCCCCAGACCCAATTCCAATGAGCGCTTGCTGTATTTGATATCCTTTTCCAAGCGGGTCTAATGAAGGGTCAAGAAACACAGCTACCCTGTTTAATACATATGATAGTTTGCTATACGCGGCTAACTTCATAAGTATGAAAAGTCCGCCCAAGAGCAGCAGAGCCGTATGCCACACAGGCGTGCCTGCAAAGAAATACATGGCAAGGCCAATGATTCCGATGATGCCCAGCGTGCTTATTGCGGGCTGCGCAACCAGAAACAGGCTTATGGCTACCAATATAGCAAAGAAAGGGATAAGGATTGCATTCTTATTCTTCTGGGAAACGCGGTTTGCAAGCCATGCCGCAAGATACACTATGAAAGCGGGCTTTAAGAGTTCGGAAGGTTGGAACGAAAAACCAAAAAAGGATATCCACCGCAAAGCTTCCCCTGATTTTACTCCAATGCCCGGAATAAACACTAATCCCACAAGGACGATGGCACCTAAAAGAAGAGGCAGGCTGAACCGTTTTACGAGTGTCAATGGAGTGAAGAATGCTATGGATCCCAAGAGAAGTCCGGGGAGCAACCCATGCGTTATCTGATGTATAAAGAAGTAGAATGTGGTGCCAAATCGTTGCAAGGAAAAAGAAGCAGACACGCTGGCTAAAACAAGAATTCCCACGGCAACAAGAAGGATGCAAATGCCAAAAAGAATAGGATCTGGCCTATGTTTTTTCTCCATATCTTTTTGCTAGTTTTGTAAATTGTTCTCCCCTATCTTTGTAATCTTTGAACATGTTAAAGCTGGAGGCGGCAGGAGAAAGCAGGCATATCTTTCCTTTTGGGGTATGGCTGTAACTCAACCGTATTGCTTCTTCCATGGTTTTTGCAAAGAAGCACTGCGGAGGCCCGTCTGCGCTCGAGGCAGATTTTCGTATTGACGAGG
This sequence comes from bacterium, assembly GCA_030647485.1. GTDB lineage: Bacteria > Patescibacteriota > Minisyncoccia > Minisyncoccales > UBA10102 > JAUSJT01. The sequence continues at coordinate 259,954 of JAUSJT010000004.1, read as the reverse complement.
CAATCTTTTCTCCCGTTGTAGGGAAAAGAATCAGTGTTTTGATGCTGCTCTTTTGTATTTTCTTGCCGAGTTTTCTAAATGTAAGTCCCCTGTCGAACCCTCCTGCAATAAGGGTGTGGACTTTAGGCCCAAGAAGATCCAGCGCAGCGCAGGTTGCTTCGGGTATAGTTGCAAGAGAATCATTGTAAAAAGTGATTCCCTTCCATTCCCCCACTCTTTCTAATCGATGAGGAAGCGGCTTGAAGTTGCGTATAGCTTGCTGGATCTTTTTTTGCGGAATGCCAAAAAGCTTTCCAATGAGTATTGCAGGTTCTGAAGATGTTATCCATGGGTTTTTGTCTTTTTTTGGAGTGAACGGAATCTTTTGTGCTTTTGATCCCTTTGCGATTTTTGCAACAAGAGAGTCTTTTGCGTTGTATATAAGAAAGTCTGTTTGCGTCTGGTATTTTGTGATGTTTGCTTTTGCGTTTGTGTAATCTTCGAATTTCCCGCCGTAGTAGTCGAGATGCTCTGGATACACATTCAAAAATACTGCAATATGCGGACTTTTCTTAAGATTGGTGAGCTGGAAGCTCGAAAGCTCATACACGAAAATATCATTGGGTCCGGTTTTTTCTAAAAACTGAAGTACTGGCTCGCCAATGTTTCCAACCAAATGAACCTTTAATCCCCTACTCTTTAAAACTTGGTAGATAAGCGATGAAGTTGTGCTTTTCCCTTTCGTCCCCGTAACTCCAATTATAGTGCCCTGGCATTCTTCAAAAAAGATTTCAGTTTGAGAGATAATAACTTGTTTTTTTGTGATAAATGGAGCTATTACTCTTGGTGAGATTCCAGGAGATTTTATAATAATGTCGTAGCGTTTGAGTGTTTTGAGATAGTTTTTTCCTGTATGAACTTTCACTTTATTTCTGCTCGAGCCGAAATTAAACGATAGTTCTTCTTGGTCTGCAATTCCGATGATTTTCTTTGGAAACTTTCTGCGCAAAAACAAAAGAGTGTCTTGTCCCTCCCTTGCAAATCCCAAAATGAGTATTTTTTTGCTCCCCAATTCATTAAGATGCATAATAATGTAATGTACCACAAAAATTTTGCATAAAAAAGCCGTTTCCCAATGAAGAAAATGCAAAGACCTAGCTCTGGGGCTAGGTCTGTTTCTTTGGGATGGTAGGCGTGGAAGGATTCGAACCTCCGTCTCTTCGCTATAAGCGAAGCGTTCTGTCCATTAAACTACACCCCTACGTTCTAAATAGATTCTAGTAAAGTTTGCAAAATTGTCAATGTTTCAACAATTGAACGAACTTTAGGGGGAGAAAATGTTTGCGATTCCACGAAGATAACATGGCAGCGCGAGGCAGTTTCCCTTTTTGTTTTTGGCGGCACAGAGAAAGCGCGGTTCTGCTTTCTCTTATTGTGCCCACGCATTCAAAGGGTTTGAATTTTCTCTTTCCGGTCAATTCTTCCAAAAGAGGGACAAGAGCTTTGTCTTGAAGCAAGTTTTTCTTGAATATGCTGATTAATTGTTTTGCTGAAATAAACGGATACAGCGCAAGCCATACAAACAGGCATTTGGCGCATTTTCCGCACCATTTTCCCGTTGGTTTCTTTGTGCCCGATGTTGTTTTGTGGGCTTCGTTGCAGCTCAAGAATGCAGGGAAATACTTTGGATACTTTGCGAATATCCTTGCAATTTGAAGTTCGTAGAGGGGCCGCAGAAAACTGAAGTACTCTATACTTTTTACAAGATATGTTTTTACATAGGAACGGAACTTCTTTTCAAAATCAAAGCTCTTGGAATACTGGTGATTAATTGTTTTTCCCAGATACCGTACGTTTCCTTCGTTAGAGCTTCTTTCGTTGGAGAGCGCAATGTACTTTGTGCCAAAGAGAGCTGCGCTAAGTACAGACAAGAACGCAAGGTACGCAGAGAAGGGAGTGTGTCCATTCAAATATCCTTTACGGTTTAACTCTAAAAGCTTGGGATCTATGGTCCTTGTCACAATCACAGGGTTCTTCAATCCTGCGATTTTGAGGATTTCTTCTTGCTCTCTTTTAGGATTCAGCAAAAACGGAATGATACGCTGTTTCCCCTTCCTGAGTAATTCTAGGGTGACCACCGCATCTTTTCCTCCCCCTACCGGCACCAATACCTTGTTTCCCAAGCTGTTTCCTAAGCGAGACTTAGGTATGCCTAAGTCTCGCTTAGGCGGGATTCCCATTGAGATAATTTTGAGGAAGTTGGGTTTGGTAAAATCAATCTTGTTTTTGTAGAAGTACTCCCCCATGCCTTTGAGGATTAGGTCGTGCCACCAGTTGATCTGCCTTTTATTCAAATATCCTGCTTCTATGACAATGTTGGGCGAACACGTTGCCTTCCAATAGCTTGGGATTTCCATGAGTCCCAAATGAAAGACAAGGTTATTGAGCGCTTGCTTCCCTATCTCCTCTAATGCTTTTTGCGGGAGATTTTTAATGAGAACCTTGGGGTGAAATTGGATGCCAGGAGGAACCTCAAAAGAAAAAGAGATGAGGAGATCCTTTCCTCTTTTTTTATACTTATATCCCCGATAGAAAAACGCAGGATATGTTTTTCGTAGTGTTTGTACTGTCATAGAAACTTAATTCCATTAAGTTACCCGAGTAATCTAACGGCAACTCCCACAAAAGCTGCGACAATGCCAATAATCCAGAAGCGCATGGTTATTTGCGGTTTTTCCCATCCTATGGCTTCCAGGTGATGATGAAAGGGAGCCGCTAAGAAAACTTTCTTGCCATGGCGCAGTTTCTTGGAAGCAAGCTGTATGATGACGGATCCTGACTCTGCAACCAAAAGAATGCCAATAATGGGCAATACTACAACAGAATCGGTCAAAAAGGCAACTACAGTTAGGGTTGCCGTTAATCCCATAGTCCCCGTCTCTCCCATGTAGAACTTTGCAGGAGGAATATTAAACCATAAGAAAGCGAGTATTGCACCCACAATAGCAAAGCAGAATGCGGTTAAATCAACTTGCCCCTGTGTGAAGGCAAGCAAGCCATAGGCGGTGAATATGGAGGCGAAAGCTCCTCCGGATAACCCGTCAATGCCGTCTATGACTCCCCCGCTGTACGTGGCGAGCATGACAAGGATAAAGAAAGGAATCATAAACCAGCCGAGAAAGACATCTCCTAGCCCCGGGACAAACACCGTATCCCACCCCAGCTTGTAAAAAAACCACCATGCGCCCACGAGCCCTATTAAGGTAACCGCGCCAAACCGGTATTTTAAAGAAAGTCCTCCCCCGATATACTTTCCTACTCTTACCCATAGTATCCGGAAGAACGCGTTTGTCGGCGTTGCAATAACCTGCAGGATGTCATCAAGAAATCCTATTGCCGAGGCCGCAAAAAGAGTGGCCAGAGGAAGCCATGTCTGAGATCTGTTCAGAAAATTGAGTTTTTCGAACCAGGGAACATACGCAAGCGCGGCAAGAGAAAAGAGAACGGCAAGGACGGGAACGGTGAGCCATATGAGGACGCCTCCAAAGCGTGGAGTTTTTATCTCCCCCTCTCCATGAAACTTCTGGAATACAGGAACCGTTCCCCCTCCCAAAGCTTCTGTGCGCACCTCTTTTCTCCAAAGCTTGTTGGCATACAAAACCCTAAGAAGAAAAGGAGTGAGTAAGAACGCAAACAAAAAAGATGCAGCCCCAATGGCAGCTATTTTAATAACGCTAAACGAAAGATCAATGCCCATGGTTACCACAAAAATGAATCATAGGTCCAGTTCACCAGCGTCTTCATTTGCGAAAACCGGTCTTCTGCCCCAAGTACAACATTCACAAGGTATCCCTGGTCTTTCGGGCTTTGCAAGACAAAAATGAGGGTTCCTTGTGCTAATGGTGTCCATCCCGTCTTGCCTCCCACTATAGGAGTAGGCCACTCTTCAAAGCTCAAAAGTTCGTTTGTATTTTTCATCGTATGGTGGAATGTTCCTTTTTCAAGGAGATCGCGCTGGGAAATAGCAAGAATATCAAAAATTTGAGGATATGTTTGCACAATATACGAAGCGAGCATTGCCATATCTCTGCTTGTAGAATAGTTCACGGGGCCTTGTGGAATATCTGGGTCCAATCCTGTGGGATTAAAAAAATAAGTGTTGGACAACCCGAGTTCTCGTGTCTCCAAGTTCATTAACTCCATAAATACCTCTTTTCCCACTACTTCAGTCAATGCTGCTGCCGCGTCGTTTGATGATTCCATAAGCAATGGGTACAGAAGGTCTTGTACCGGAAACACGTCCCCTACTCTGAGCTGGCCTAGACTCTCTTCTTCTGCGATAGCCCTGCTGCTTATAACTATGTGCTGCATAGGATCGTAGTGCTTCACAGCAACCAGCGCTGTCATGAGCTTTGTAAGGGATGCTATGGGAAGCCGCTGTTCACTGCCTTTCTCAAAGAGAACTTTTGTATTTTCTTCTGTATCAAGAAAAAGCGAGAACGCAGATTTTGCCTGGATTTCAGGGAAAAGAGTACCTGATTTTAAAATAGGCCGTTCTTCTAGAACTTGTTTTTGGAGCCTTGCCTGAATAAGCTGGGCCTGCAGTATGGCAGGGTTTTCTGTCATTTCCTTCCAGAAGAAAGCTTCAGAAAGAGCGCCCGAGGACGTATTAAATCCAAGCCAAACAGGAAGGCTCAAAAGAAACGCCGAGAGGAAGAACATGATATTTGGGGTCATTTCTTTTTCTGAGCGAGTTTCTTTTTTGTTTCAATCCCCAGCTCTTTCAATTGGACAGGGTCTAGCTCACTTGGTGCATGCATCATGAGGTCTCTTGAGTCTCCGGTCTTGGGGAATGCCATCACTTCGCGGATGTTGGGTTCTCCAAGGAGCACCGCAAGAAACCGTTCCAATCCCGAAGCTATTCCCCCGTGGGGAGGCACTCCGTATTCAAAGGCCTCCAAGAGATGGCCAAACTTGGTTTGGATATCTTCTTTCTTGTTTCCCATAAGTTCAAACACTCCGGCCAATAGGTCGGGACGATAGGTTCGCAAACTTCCTCCTGCAATTTCGTATCCGTTGAGCACTAAGTCGTACTGGAAAGCAAGTATGCTTCCCGGGTCCTTTTTTATTGCTTCAATGTTTTCTGTCTGGGGACGCGTGAAGGGATGATGTACCGCGTCCCATCTGTTCTCTTGTTTTTTCCACTCAAACATGGGGAAGTTGACCACAAAGGCAAACGCAAGTTCGTTCGGGTCCTCTTTATTCTCTCGCAGGTCGGGCTTGTCGGAGTTGTACTTTTCCATCACATCCTTGTAGTTGTGCCTCGGGAATGGACTCTTTTGAATGCGCTTTTCAGGGAATAGGGTTTTCACAATATCGGTATACAGCCGCTCTATAACTTCCATGATCTCTTCTTGGGTTACAAAAGACATTTCAATATCCAATTGGGTGAATTCTGGCTGTCGGTCTGCTCGTGGGTCCTCGTCGCGGAAACATCTGGCAATTTGGAAATACCGTTCAATTCCCGCAACCTGCAAGAGCTGCTTGTACTGCTGCGGGCTTTGGGGCAAGGCGTAGAAGGTTCCGGGATACAGCCGTGAGGGAACCACAAAGTCTCGCGCTCCTTCTGGCGTTGATTTGGTGAGTATTGGAGTTTCAATCTCTATAAAGCCCTCTTTGCTAAGAAAGTCGCGCATGAACTGGAGGACGCGATGGCGCGAAACTAGATTATGAAGTAGTCTTGGTCTTCTAAGGTCCAGGTATCTGTATTGAAGGCGTTTCTCTTCCCCTATTTCGTACCCGTCAGTATCAATGGCAAAGGGCAGAGTTTTTGCCTGGGAATACACGGTGATTGCTTGAGCAACAATTTCAATGGTTCCGGTCGCAATATCTGGGTTCTTGGTGCCTTCTGGCCTTTCTTGGACCATTCCTTCAATTCTCAACACCCACTCTGTCCGTGCTTTCTGCGCAGTTTCGTATGCGTCTTTTGCCTGCGGGGTGCAAACAACTTGCACCAAGCCCTCCCTGTCTCTCATGTCAAGAAAGGTAATCTTCCCGTGATCTCTTCTTGTGTGCACCCAGCCTGCTATAACGACCACTTCTCCCTTGTGGTCTGGCGTTTGGCTTGTAAGAATTCTGTTCATGATTTTCCCAGTATAACTTATTGTACCGGAAGTTCAATGAAGAAGGTACTCCCCTCTCCCCTTCCTTCAGATTCTGCCCAGATCTTTCCTTTATGGAGCTTCATGAATTGCTTGGCGATGTATAGGCCGAGACCAGCTCCTTCTGTTGACATTCTTGTGCCAGCTCCTCCTCTTGAAAAGCTTTCAAATAGATGGCTTAATTCTTCCTGCGTCATTCCATCTCCCGTATCTTTTACTTCTATCATTATGTTAGATGGGGTGTTAGACGTTGAACGTCTAACATCTTCTTCCTGTTTTGTGTATGCTCGTATAATTATCTTTCCTTTCTTTGTATACTTAATGGCGTTGTCTAGGATGTTGAGAAGTACGTTCCGTATTTTCTCTTCGTCCAAGGAAAGCTCGGGGAGAGACTCTTCTGGTTTTTCAAACACGAGCTTTAGTTTTTTCTCCTTCGCCTTTATGTCCATCTCTTCAACAACGTTTTTGATAATGTCTGCGATATTTTTCTTTGCCCATTTCATATCTATTTTCCCAGATTCAATGCGGGAGATATTGAGAAGATCGTTCACGAGCCGTATAAGCCGCTCGTTGGATTCGTACACGCTTTTCATGGGTTTTTGCTGTGCTTCATTCAAGTTTCCATAACTTCCTTCCATGATCATGGACATATATCCCTTAATGGCGGTCAGCGGAGTGCGGAGTTGGTGGGAGGCAATGGAAACGAACTCTGATTTTGCTTCGTCAAGCTCCTTAAGCTTCGCATACGCCTGCTGGAGCTCTTCTCGTTGTTTAATTTCGCTCATGACGCTGCGGACCAGAAGATATCCTGTGATAAGGAAAGCGACAAGAAGGGATCCCTTCCAGAGGTATTCAAATGGAGTTTCAGATGAGAGAAAGTTGACGAGGAGAAGGAGTGATATGACTCCTACAAGAAGTTGTGTGAGGAGGATGCGGATGCCAAAGAGTTGTTTCGTGACCATGGCATACGCAACAATACCCACATACAGAGCAGGAGCCCATATCCCTATGGGAGGGATGGGAATGTTGTACCACAGAAAGAAATTAGTTATTCCTCCACCGTATCCAATGGCAGTGGCAAAGAGAATATATTCAATCTGGCTTCTCAGGGATTGCGTAGCAGTGCCTCTTGCTTTTAACAGAAGTACTACACTGTAGATGACATACACAAACCAAAGGAGAAGAAATGGATGAAAGAGAATACCCGGGTTTGGCCAGAAGAGAAATTCCAGTTTTTGTTCTACTCCCGAAACAAACGAGGAGGAAAAGCTTAAGAGAAGAAAGAAAGAAAACAGCGCATATCCTAGGTATAGGACAATGCGTTGCTCCTTTACTTTATTCAAAAAGGCAAGAACAAAATGGAAATTGAGAATAGGGATAAGGATCGCGCCTATCATGAGTACGCGAGACCAGAAAAGAGCATCCTCTGGTGTTTTTGCATTCTGCCAAAGGAAATATCCTGCGCTCCACACTACTACAGAAAGAGAAAAGAGACCGAATGTTTTATTCATCAGGCTTTTTCTATTCTGCGTATACACAAAGATTCCGATAAGAAGGCTTACAACTGTATTGATGGCAGCGAGAAAAGCGAAGATGTTCATGGCGAGTAAAGAAAAACCTCAGGAAAGATTAGGTTATGATACCATACTCTCCTGAGGCTTGCGAACGGTAGCCACCATGTGAATGCCGAGAGGTTCTCTCTGGATGCGGATGTGATTCTCCGCAAATCCTGCTTCGAGAAGCAGACCTTTGAGATCCTCTTCCGTTCTGTAGACCATGGACGGCCACTTGACTCCTTTTTCAACGTACGGACGCTCTAGGTTGGGAGCGATGTTGCCCGTGATGAGAAACCCGCCGGGCTCCAGCACACGAAACACCTTTTTGAGGAAAAAGATGGCTAGTGTGTTGTTCAGATAGTCAAGAAGTCCCACGAGCTCTATGACATTTGGATGGAAAGACCTGCAGTGCTGCTCGAGTCGGAAGAAGTCCCCGGTTACCCACTGCGTGTGGTTTAGGTTGAATTGCTGAGCGAGCTTCCTGCTAAACTCAGTTGCCTGAGGATTCTGATCAAGCAGCATGCTTTCAATAGGAACCTCTTGCTCGAGAGAAGCTATGGCTCCTAACGCCGGGCGCGCGCTTCCGCTCCCGATGCTCAAGAAGTGTACGCTCCCCTTTTGGGCAGCGACCGTAAGGACTGCTTCCCTGAGTTCCTGCTTGACGAGCAAAAGTCTGTTCCACACGGACCTGGCGTTGTCCAAGACGGTCCACCAGATGAATCCAGAGGATGTCGCAGTCCCCTCTTTGCGCTTCTGAGGAAATGTATACATGATCTCGAGCGCTTGGAATGTTGCGACGGTGTCTGAAACTGTGCGGGTTTCCTCTCCCTTTTCACTCGCTAGGGTAAAGAGGAACTGCGCTGCCTTCTTTGGAAGAAGGTTGAGGATTTGGATAACCACCCAGTGTACACCTCCCTTGATGCCCTTCCTTTTGTACTCGTAAGGAAGGGTGTCGCCGGGCAGATCTGTCTTCTGCTGTATCGTTGCCATGCGTCCCCTCCTTTTGAGATGTAAATGTGCGTTCTAAACTGTGTACATATAGTATGTCGTTGATTGAATGTTCTGTCAATAAATATTGACAGAATTATCCACACCCTCCTATTTTAAGGCAGAAAAATATGTAGAAAAGTGCTGACAAAATTAATAACTCACCATGGTGAAATATTGATGGCGAATTTTAATATGTTTTATTCTAAGCGATCGCTACAAATAACCCAAATATGCCTACCTCTATTTTCTTAACAAAACTAAGGTTTTATGATATGAAAGAGCTATGGATATTCTTCCCCTTGAATTAAGGAAACTCGGATTGAAAGAAAAGGAAGCCAGAGTGTATCTGGCTGGATTGGAGCTGGGGCCAGAATCCTTGCAGAATATTGCTCGGAAATCCGAGATTACAAGGCCCACTGCATACGGCATTGTAAGAGCTCTGCAAGAAAAAGGGTTATTTAGAGAAGTCCAGCAGGGAAAGAAGCGGTTGTTTGTTGCAAATTCTCCAGAGAAGATCTTGAATATTCTGCGTTTGCAGAAGCGTGAGCTTGAGGAAAAAGAACGCGAATTCATACGCATCATTGCTGCTTTAGAATCACGGTATGCCTTGAAAGACGGGGGCATACAGATATTCAAGGGAAAAGAGGGGTTGCAGGTATTGCAAGAACAGATTCTCTACACTACAAAAAAAGATATTATAGTATTTACTTCAGAGAAAGCGCAGACACAGAGGTGGTATGTAATATTGCAAAAGCGGCTTGGTAGACTTTCAATTCAAGAGAAAATAGTTCCTAGTCTCCAAGGAACCTTGTTTCTCGGTGAGAAAGCAATCTTTATCTCGGCTAAAAAACAAGAGGGCTATCTTATAGATAACCCTCTTGTGGTAAATTCTTTAAAACATCTTGTCTAGATCTTATAGGTTCCGCCCCCGCCTATAGGAGGAGCTGGTGGAGTTGAGGAAGGGGGAGTTGGAGGCCCGCCTGCCGACGAGGCAGGCATTGGCGGGATTAGAGGCGGAGGAGTAGGACGAGGAGGAATCGGAGGAGGAGTAGGTCTCACCATTGGGGGCTTGGGTGTCTCAAATGGTTTTGGAGCTATAGGTGTCTTTTGTTGCACCATAGGAAGAGGCCTTGGTCCTTTTGGCTTTGAAATATACCATACCGCTACACCTACTGCGACGACGATAAGGATAATGATAAGTAGTGTCATGTTTTTATTCTCCCTTTTGGATGTTTTCTTGTCAAGGCGAGGGTGAGGTTGTATATATCCCCTGCTCCCATAACCATTACGATTTCTCCGCCCTGAAGATTTTGTTTAAGGTATGATTCTGTTTTTGAAAGGGTGGGGATATAAAGAATGTCAAAGTTTTTAGTTTTTAGTTTATAGTTTTTAGTTTCTTCTGCGAGTTTTTCTGAAGACACTTTTTTCTTGATTGATGTTTCTTCTCGGCCAGCCACGTCATAAATATCTGTGAGAACGAGCTTATCAACTGGCAGGCGTGAGAGAACTTGTACAAAGTTTTTCCAGAGGTAGTAGGTGCGCTGATATTGATGGGGTTGGAATACCAGCCATATCTTTTTCTTTGGCCACTTCTCCCGCGCCGCCTGCACGGTTACTTTGACCTCCGTTGGATGATGGCCGTAATCGGACACGAGTGTGTACGGTTTTGGGGTTGAAAGTTTGAATATTTCAAACCTTCTCCATGTGCCTTGGAATTCTCCCAAGGCTTTGAAACTCGTTACATCTTTTATCCCGAGTATTCTTGCAACGGCAAGCGCCGCTAACGCATTTGAAACGTTGTGCTGGCCCGGGACCTTGAGAATTCTCCGCAAAGTGCTTGCCTCTTTTTGTTTTAAGGAATACCATAACACCTTTTTTGCGGCCGCAGAAATGTTGTTATGTTTTGAAGATATAATCTTACGAATATTCTTGTCATCCTTGTTCGCGACAAGAGTTCCGTCTTGAGGGATATGGCTTATATATTTCTGGAAACCCTTCAGAAGGTTTTTGAGAGTTTTCCAATAATCCAAGTGATCTGCCTCAATGGTAGTGAGGACAATGATCTTTGGCCAATAGTTGAGGAATGAAGCGAAGTGCTCGTCTGCTTCAATGACCAGGTATTTTCCTTTTCCTACCCTGCAATTTGATCCTGAGTTTGTCGAAGGACCAAACTCTTTGAGCTTGGTGCCCACGATAACTGTTGGGTCGATTCCTGCTCTGGTGAGCAAAAGGCCGATCATTGCTGTTGTGGTGCTTTTGCCGTGAGTTCCTGAAACAGCAATAGTAAAATGGGTTTTCGTGAGTTCTCCAAGGGCCTGGGGATAGGAAAACTCCGGAATTTTTTCTTTTCTTGCAGCAATACGTTCTGGATGATCTTTAGACACAGCAGGACTGTAGATGACCCAATGTGTAAAATTCTCACGATCGTGAGTTTTTTTCACATTACTAAAGCACCGAGTTTGTTCTGGAGTTCCAATACGAATGATTACTCCTTGTTCTGAAAGTTGTTGGGTGATTTCAGAAGCAACCAAATCACAGCCAGATACTTGGTATCCCTTTACGAGGTAGTACTTTGCCAGCGCAGAGACCCCTATGCCGCCTATGCCTATGAAATGGATTCGTTGTTTCTGTTTCATGAAAGGGAAAAACTTTGGACAACCGTATACTCCGCTCCTCCCTTTTTGAGTTTGCTTTCCATGACTTCAAAGGAGTTCGCGGGAACCTCCCATATTATCTCTTCGTCTATAATAGGAAGCTCGTCTTGTTCCATTGTCTGGAGTTCAAACCCATTCAGACGTGCCAGGGTTAGGTGTAAAGAATAGGGGCGCTTTTCTGGGATAAAGTGTAATATGGTTGAGGCGCTAAATGCTTTCTCAAGATCTTTCTGTAATGATAGAAGTCCCCCTGGCGTATGCCCTATTGCCCAAATCATGCGAGGAACGTTTCTGCTAGACCCGTATTGAATATGTGAAAGGGTAATGGAAAACTTCTTGTGCTGCTCCCCAACTCCTTTAGCCAGCAAAAGTACCTCTTCTAACTCTTTATCTGACGTATTGCCCAGAAACACAAGGGTGAAATGAAGGTTTTCTTTTGAGGTCCATGTGCAGGGAACCTCGGGAAGTTTATCTTTCACCTGGAGCATCTCCTCTTTCAAGGATTCAGGAATATTAATGGCAAGGAATATTCTATGCAGCATGAGTTGATACTTCGACATGCTCAGTATCAATACTGAGTAGAGCCGAATGTATTGAATTGTACCATTTTTTAAGCTAGAATCAATGCATCATGGAGAAAAACAAGAGACTTGTTTCTCTGCTACGAGAAATTGCTGAGTTCCTGGATATTCAAGGGGTCGTCTTTAAGCCTGCAGCATATAGACGAGCTGCCCAAAGTTTAGAAATGCTTGGCGTTGGTGTTTCTAAAATATACAAAAAAGACGGGTTAAAGGGTGTTAAAAAAATTAAAGGGGTTGGCCAGAGTATTGCTGAAAAAATAGAAGAGTACATCAAAACAAGAAAAATCAAATATCACAAAGAATTAAGAGAGAAAACAGTGATACGCCAAATAGTTACGCATTTTTTTGAAACCAAGGGCATATCATTAGAAGAACTCAAGAAAAACGCGAGGAAAAGAAATATAGTGTATGGCCGTTTTGCTAAATCAGCAAGGGAGTTATTTGATCTTGCAGGGTCGGTTCAGAAAGCGAAAGAAGTTATTACGAAAGTTGCAGAATGGGCGCAGTCGAGGGGTCTTGATTATTCACTTGAAACTATGTTGAAAAAATGGCTTGAACTTGATACTTTAAAGCCCAAGCCCGTAGTGAAAAAGGCATTCTACCGTGGTGATCCTATGACATGGAGTGAACAGAAAAAGAAATGGTTTGTAATAAAAGATGGAGAATGGCTGGAGTTTGCTGACAAAGAAGATAAGATTGAGTGGGTCGAGCAGCGGAAATGAAATAAACTGCTTTATTTAAGTGCTGCGAGACGGGCGTGAAGTTGTCCCGCTTCGCGGGACCTGAACGCCCAGGGCCATTATTAGTTATATTATGAAGATTGTTTTCTTTGGAACTTCAGAGTTTGGAGTTATTATTTTAGAAAAACTCGTGCAGGCGCATTTGATGCCTGTTTTGGTTGTGACCACGCCTGACAAGCCTGCCGGAAGAAAACAGGCGCTCACTCCCCCGCCAGTCAAGCTTTTTGCCAAAACGCAGGGCCTTGAGGTTTTTCAACCCGCAAAGCTTGATCAGGCTGCGATACGTTTTGTGCAAGAGAAGAATCCCAATCTTTTTGTGATTGCTGCATACGGCAAGATTCTCCCTAAGGCATTGCTAAACATTCCCCAGAAAGGATCTTTGAACGTGCATCCGTCTCTACTGCCAAAGTACAGGGGTTCTTCTCCAGTGCAGGCAGTATTGCTGAATGGAGACGAAGAAACCGGAGTAAGCATCATTGTATTAGATGAGGATATGGACCATGGCCCCATAGTGGCCGTTGAACGGTTTGGGATACAGAAGAAGTATGTGTATCCTGAATTGCACAATGCGTTAGCTGAACTTGGAGGAGATCTTTTGATACGAACCATTCCTCTTTGGATAGAGGGGAAGATACAAACGCAAGCGCAAGATGATTCCAAGGCGACGTACGCATCCCATATTACAAAAGAGGACGGCAAGATTGACTGGAACAAAGAAGCCGGGTATATAGAGAGGCAGGTTCGGGCCTTGTATCCCTGGCCCGGAACCTTCACGACAGGTGAAATAGACGGGAAACAGAGGATTATGAAAATATTGAAAGCAAGTGTTATGTCCCAAGACCGGCCTATTGGTAAGCCAGGTCAGGCATTTCCTCCTCCACTGCCTGGTATTGCCGTGCAAACTAGGAAAGACGCTCTTTTGCTGGAAGAGCTTCAACTGGAGGGCGGCAAACCCATGTCTTCAAAAGAGTTTCTCTTGGGTCATAAAAACTTTATCGGAACTAATTTAAAGTAAAACTTAATTCCATTAAGTTATCCCCAAATTAATGGAATTAAGGCAGAAATTCTATGTTAAGTTATTTTGAGCTTCGGAATGGAGTTCAGTTTATTCTTGAGGGGCAGCCCTATGAGGTGTTGGAGTTTAAACAAATGAGAAAAGCCCAGGATGTGACGGTTGCCCAGACCAAGATTAGGAACTTGATCAATGGGAAAGTCGTGTATCGGAGTTTCCATCATTCAGATACGCTTGAAGAAGCGGACATAGAGAAGTTTAAAGCGAAGTTCGTATATGGCAACCGGGGTAAATACGTGTTTTGCCAAGTGGATGATCCTTCAAAGCGTTTTGAGCTTCCAGGAGAGCAAGTGGGAGAAGGAATCCAATTTCTCAAATCCAACGAAGTCATAGACGGATTGAGATTCAAAGGCAATATCATTAACATTTCTCTTCCCGTAAAGGTGCAACTGAAAGTGACAGAAGCTCCTCCTGGATTAAAAGGAGACAGCGCAAAGGGAGGTACCAAGCTTGTGACTCTTGAGACAGGGGCAACCGTTCAAGCCCCCCTGTTCATAGAAACAGGAGACATTCTTGAAATCAATACCGACACCGGGGAATACTCAAAAAGAGTTGGCAAGGGAGAATAATCCTTCTACTTGATTTCGTAGGTAAGAGTCACGTTGATTGTAATGTCGTAAGATCCTGGTTCTATCGTGGGAGTAGGTGCTCCCCCGCCCTTTCCTTCCGCCGCAGAGAACATGGGCATGGGGTAGTAGGATCCCTCGTTGATAGAAAGCAGCTTTCCAAGCCGGAATCCTCCTGCTTTTGCAATAGATTTTGCTTTGTCTTTTGCTTTGGTTATGGCTTTCTCTCGCGCTTGATTTTCAAGTTCAGCAGGGTCCTCAACGGTAAAGCTTAATTGAGAGACGGTGTTCGCTCCGTTCTGCACCACCCCTGATAGGAGGTCTCCAATTACATCAAAGTCACGCACCTTCACTAGTATGCTTTGCGTGATAGTGTACCCTGTAATTTCATACGGAGGGCACACGGTGTCATCTTGATCGCAGTTATAATATTGATAGCGCGGCTCTACGTTATACCCTTGCGTTGTGATGTCTTTTGCGTTTACGCTCTTGGATTTCACAAAGGATATGGCGGCGTTTGCCTTGTTTGTGTTTTCGCTTTGAGTATTTTGCAAGTTCACTCCTCCTTGCGTGATAACGCTAAAGGAGAACTGGGCAATATCGGGTATGGCAATCATCTTTCCTTCCGCGCTGGTTGAAAAGCTTGAGGTTTCTGAAGCTGTGGCGTATGAACGGACAAAGCTTAATATCCCGTATGTGCTCGTGATAAGAATCCCAATAATAGCTATGCCAAGGTAGTTTTTGATCTTTTGGTCCATAGTTATTTTACATTTAGTAATTCTACTTCAAAAACAAGGGTGCTGTTGGCGGGTATGGGTCCCGTTGCTCTTGGTCCGTACGCTAAGCTAGGAGGAATGATGAGCTTTCTCTTTCCCCCAATTTTCATTCCCAAGACTCCTTGTTCCCAGCCTGCAATGACGCTGTTTTGCCCTAAGGTGAATGAGAAAGGAGTCCCTCTGTCCAGGGAGCTATCAAATTTGGTTCCATTAAGGAGGGTTCCGGTATAGTGCACGGATACCGTGTTTCCTGTCTGTGCTTGGGCGCCCGTACCTACTACAATATCCTCTATCTGGAGCTCTGTGGGCGCTTGCTCATTTTTACTCTGTTCGTTTTGTTGTGTTGGCATACTTGTAGTGAGCTTGTCGAATCTAGTGTTTTCTTGTGACTCTTTTGGGTTAGAAAGAAATGTTATAAACAGAATTCCTCCCACGACTCCAAGCGTTAGGGTGATTAGAAAGATTGGTTTCATAAAAATTTATTTAAGAAATTTTGGAATGCCCCCGTGGTGGAAAAACAGCGAACGAAGTGAGTGTTAGAAACCGAAGGTGTCTAAAAGTGGGGGGTCGGGGGAATTCCTCTCTAGTATACAAGATTACGTTTTGGGCGTAAAGTTCCTTGCAATAATATATATCTCACGGCTTTGCTTGGTTATTGCTCTTGGTCGGTACCGCTTTACGCTAGAAAAGCTCTTCTGTATCTCTCTGTGGAAATCCCCTGTATATTCTCCGTCAAAGAGCTTGGTGAGAAAACTTCCCTTTGGCTTTAATATAGAGCATGCAATCTCAAAAGCTTTGGAAGTAAGCTCAAACGATCTTCCTGCGTCTAAAGACGGCACTCCCGAGGTAAAAGGCGCTGCGTCAGAAACCACTGCGTCATACTTCCCTCTTGTAAAATGAGTTGAGGTTAATTCCCTCATGTCTTTTTTCAGAAAACGCATATTGGGTTTCATTTCTATCTCAACATCCTTGATATCAACCCCTTGCACAAATCCCTTTTCTCCAACCTTTGTTGCAATGTACTGCATCCAGGATCCCGGGGCTGCCCCTAAATCCAAGACCCTGTCCCCTTTCTTGAAAAAGCGGTATTTCTCATCAATGTCTTTGAGTTTGTACACAGAGCGCGCAGGGTATCCCTCTCTATTTGCCTTTACGGTGTAATGCTCGGTTTTATTATCCTTTCTATACATTCTTTCTGGCACCCATCACGTATTTCTCTTTATACTGCTGGCATTCCCTCTTTACAATATCCCGTACTTGATCTAAAGCAGTTCGCACGTCAATGTTTTTTGCTTCAGCCCGAATAATTCTTTTGGGCAGTTCCATGGTTATCTCTGCGTAAAACACGTTGCCCTTCTGATGGTGTTTTGTTGTTCTCGCTATTTCCACAAACATGCGGACTTCTGCGTACTGCTCGTAGCGTTTTACGAAGCGTCCCAAGGGCTGGAGCTTTTTGTGGATGTATTCCTTTGTGAGAGGAATAAGATCAAGGCTTGTTTCTTTGAGTTCAATTCTCATGCTTTCAGTATACTATACTATTGACAATAATAAAAAAACATGATAGGGAGTGAAGTAATAGGGTGTAGACGTTCTTTAATCTGATCCTTGAGCAAGGAGGAATCCATGCAAGAACAAGGTAGGTTGCCCGGATTTCCACCAGAAGAGTCGGACAAATCGTCAGATCTTCCGCATTGGGGAGGAAAGATAACGGTCTTTGGTCGTATCGTGTGCGATGGGTTCAAAACCGATGCCCGGAACAGAGTGGAAGCTGCAAGAAACTTCCGTAATCAATATGCCAAAAATCATAATGGTAAGTATCCCCCCAAGGGTGACTACACGATAGAGGTGTGGGAGAGGAAGTCAGCTCTTGCCAATAGGTAGCGCAAGAGCTTTTTCTTTTTATCCTATACGGTACAGATACAGTTGAGACTCTTGTTGGGAAATGGGCCAGTCAGGGAACATGAATTGATGAGAAATAACTTTTGTGCCTGGTTTTAGCTCTTTGCGCAGTTTTGCTCCAAGCTTCTTCATCATATGCGGCATACCAAAGAGGGTTACCACTTGAAAAGATGAAAGATCTTGTCCCCAGAAGTTTTTCCAATGTATGGATGCCTGGGCGGAGATTCCCGCATTTTTGATATTTTTGCGGGAGGCTAGCACAAGAAACTGGTTTATTTCATACCCCTCAGCTATTGCGCCAGCCTTGGCCAGCGCGATAACAACTCTTCCATCTCCAGACCCAAGATCTGCTGCTTTCTCTCCTGGCTGCACCTGCAAAAGCGCAATCATTCTTTTGAGAACCGTCTTATCAATGGGAACAAAAGGAGCTCCCAATAGCATGGGAATAAGAACGGTTGTAAGAATAAAGATATTGATGGCGATCGCGGAAAGCGTAATCGCTATTGAGATGAGTTCAACAGCCATTCCTTTAGAACCCGAGCTTCTCTTGCACAAGAATCATCTTGACCTTCCTGCCCATCATGGCATTTTCGTGCTTGAAGATGACAATTTTAGATAACATGGTATCTACACCGTATAGTTTTTGCATATGCTGGTTTTCAAGCGGGACAACATAATCTTCAAGGCGTTTCATGGCGTCTGCAAGAGTTGGTACGATTTTCTGCGTGCCGACGACAAAAATAAGGTTGGGCGAGGTAAAGACAATATTCGGCAACTGGCTTCCGCTGTTTGAGGCGATGAGAAATTCGCCTGTTTGTGCAAGCGCATGAACACTTCCTAGGTAGTAATCGGAGAGCGCGGCTTGCTTGCGGAGTTCTGCCTGTTTGGCAGGATCTTTTTCAGCAAGAATTGCCTCATGAAGATTGTTCCAGCCATGCGTGCCCGTTTTTAGATAATCAACAAACCCAATTTCTTCAAGCGTAGTGGAGGATCCGTTCATAACAGACGCTCCTTTCGGGATAAGTTCTTTGATCTTTTCTAATGCTTGTTCTTTCGTATCAACAATCAATGCCTCAATATTGCGTTCCTTGAGAGCCGCAGCAGTTTTCTCAACTATTTCTTTCGTAGGAATTGTTTCGTAGTTCATATGTTTCATCGCATTTTATTATAACCGATTGCGAATTATTAAACTGTAAACTAAGTCGGCCTTAGTTTTGTTTCGTTTTTTGACGCATTATCTGATAAAGACTGAAAACCACCCCGGAATTTACGATCACCGCTCCCCAGACGAGCGACCAGTCCTGGTAATAGATGCCTTTCACAAATAACACGCACTGGATGAAGAAAACTGCGATAGGAAGGACAATGGAAACGTTCGCAGAGCTTTTCTGTGTATACACAAGCCATCCTTGATGATAGTATCCCGCGGCTACTATTGCCCAACCTACAGCAAGAACAACACTCCAGATAAATTGTGTATTCCAGAATGGTGAAATTCCCGCAAGGAAGTTATAGGCAATAAAGGTAAGGCCAAAAACAATGACCGCAGAGAGAGTAATTTCTATAAGTAGTTTTTTCATCTATATATGAATTGTATCAGATTTATTCATTTTTATCTCGTTTAAAATCTTTTTCACTTTTTCCAGACTTTCCCAATTATGAATGGAAATTACAAGAATATCTTTGTGAATTTTCTTTAGGGCAGCAATTTTTTTCTCTATTTCTTTTGCCGGTACTGCGTCACTCTTGCTTAAAAATACATACTCAGTTTTCTTGAGAAGTTCTTTACTGTATGTTTCAAGTTCTTTTTGAATTGTCAGATAATCTTGTACGGGATCTTGTGATTCGGCAGAGATTAAATGAAAAAGTATGTTCGTGCGTTCAATATGGCGAAGAAACTTTGTGCCCAAGCCTTTTCCAGTTGACGCACCTTCAATAAGCCCGGGAATATCAGCTAAGATAAGTTCATAATATACTCCCAAGTTTGGTTCTAATGTAGTGAAAGGGTAGTTTCCAATCTTGCTTTGCGCTTGTGTGAGCTCATTGAGCAAGCTAGATTTTCCAGCATTGGGCAACCCTATAAGGCCCACATCGGCAATAAGCTTGAGCTCGAGCCGCAACGTAATATGCTCGCCAGGCAAACCCTTTTGAAATTGCTTGGGACTTGTGTTTGTTGAAGATCGAAAAAGAAAATTTCCTCGTCCTCCAATTCCTCCTTTTGCAACAAGAATCTTCTCCCCTATTTTCATTATTTCTTCGGTCTCCTTGCTCTCAATATTGTGAATGACTGTTCCCACGGGAACCTTAAGAATAAGGTCATCCCCATTAGAGCCGTCATTGAGTTGGCCTTTTCCGTCTGTTCCATTGTTCGCTTTGATATCTTTTTTGTATCTAAATTGGCCTAATGCATTCAAATTAGACACGCCTTCAATATATACGCTTCCTCCTTTGCCGCCTTTTCCTCCAACAGGCCCCAAGCTCATTTTATTCTTATTAAAAGCAACGGCGCCTTTTCCGCCGTTGCCTGCCGCTATCTTGATGAGTACGTCATCAATCAGCATTGCGATACGAAGAAAGCCAATCAATCACTTTTTTTCGATACAAAGCTACCGACCAGGTATTGCCGTGTTTAAAAAGCATCGGATATATGCTTTGAAACTTTTTTAATATTGCAACGGAAGCGCGAGGAAACCCTGCGGGAATATTTTTATTGTATGATTCTAAAAAAACCTCAAGAGAGGTTTGCACTTGAGTGAGGTCTATCTCATCCTTTCTTGCTGTTCTCATACCTGATTATACAACAAATTCATCAGAAAATCAATTTCTATTATGCGAGTAAGGGATTAGCCGAATAAATAAGGATGCGATCCGATGTCAACTAGCACGAGTATAAGATTGCCATGATCAATCTGGTATACAAGAAGCAGATTGGGCCGCACATGGCATTCTCGATATTCGTCAAAATGTCCAGTGAGCTTGTGGTCGCGATGTTTTGGCAACAATGATTTCCCCGATGCCAAGATATCAATAATATTCTTTATATCATCGATAATTTGTTTTCTGATGCCTGACTGTTTCAGTCTTTTGTAAGAACGCTCAAAAACCTTTGTACGAATAATTTTGTACATCCTATAGATCAGCCAACGCTTCCTCGGCAGTTGTATAGCGACGGCTATTTCTTTTAGCCGTGGAAACTGCTTTATCCCATTGCGCACGGATAGTTGCAGGATTTCTTGTTGGAATAAAGGGGAGTCCTCTCTCGGTAACAACTTGATGTAAAAAAAGTCGCACCGCAGTTGAGGTATCTAAACCTAAGGCAGAAAGTGTCTTGCCCGCCTTGTCCTTGATATCCTTATCAATTCTTACATTGAGTGTTCCCATGCTTTTAGTATACTCATTGTATACACAATGTCAAGTGCTATGTACTTTGGTCTAGAACCAAAGGTTTAAGAAGGATTATAAGTAAAGATCAGAGTGTGATCCAATATTGATGAAAATAGTGGTCGCCTCTCGTATCTTAAAAATTGCCCTGTAATCTCCCGTTATATTAATGCTTCTGCAGCCAGGAAATTTTTTCTCAACTGAATGGTTATTGAGCATGGGATTCATTGGGTTTTGAGAGAATACATAAACCCGCTCAGATGTTTGCCTTTGCATGTTTTTTGAAAGCTTTGCAAACTTCTTTTCAAACGTCCTATGAAAAATAATTTTCATGGCGTTATTTATTCAAGTATGCAATAGCGCCCTTGGCGTTCGTAAAAGCTGGCGAAAGATTCTTTCCCCTTTCGATGTCTTCAAGCGCTTGCTTGATTTCTTTACGAGTCACTTCGTTGAAAGAGGAAACATCAGAAATGCTAAGACGTAGTTTCCCTTCTGCGTATGCTTTTGTGGCAAGCTTTAAAACAATGGAAAATGGCACGCCATCCTGCCGTGCTTGTTTCATGGCGCGTTCCTTAATCTTAGAGTCAACATTAAAAATCATTTTGTTTGTCATATATCCATTATATATACCTTAGACATACTGTCAAGTAAGTAGAGAAATTATAGAGTTTTCTAGGGGTGTCTCATCTACCCCTCTCGGTCCCCCTTCGTTAAAACTACGGCGGGACAAGTCGGGGTCATTTTAGCACAAAATGAGACAAATGAGACACTGGATAGGCGTGTCTCATTTAGGGAAGCTTTCAAAGAAGATCAGCAAGCTCTTCTTGCTCGCTCTCGTCTAGCTCGCTTGGATCAATCCCTGCTTCTTCGAGTCTTCTCTCTATCTCTTTTTGTCGCTCTTTTTTTTCATCCATAGTAGTAAATCCTCTCAATCGCCTCCTCGTGTTCTTACGGCGAAGAGGCATATGAGAGCTCATTATCTATTTTGCGAGCTTGTTAAGCAATTTAAGATTTTCTTCAGCCCAAAAAGCTAAATATTCTTGTTCACTTTTTCGTTCACTTTCAACAATACGCTTTGGTTTAAGGAATTGTTGAAACTTATCTAAAGTCAATTTACTGCTTTATTAAAAAAGGAGGCATCGGATGAAACATTCTGCCTCTGCGGGCCCAGAAACCTGAAGGGTATCTATTCCCGCGCGTACTACTGTAAAGTCGTTGCCGCCCTCATAAAGAGCATCTCCCACATACACCATCTCCTTTACGGGAATTTTTAATATCGCAGCAATTCGCCGTACGCCGTATGCCTTATCAATTCCTTTCTTTGTTACATCTATCGAAGTAAGACCGCCTAGTCGCGCCTCAAATTCAGGTAAATATTTTTCAAAAGTGTTTTTAAGAATGAGGCGGATATCGGATTCTTTATGCCATTTTTCCTTGGCTGCAAGCGGCGCTTTTTGTCCCAACGCAGAAAAAGTAATCTGGCTTCCGCGGTTTTCTATAATTTTACCGTATGTTTTCTTAAGATTCTCGTACCTAATATCTCGCAAAGCTTTCTTGAAAGCCACAAGAATTTTTCTCTGCTCTTCTGAACTCAGGGTATATCGATAAATCTCTTGCCATTCGCCATTTCTATTTTTATACATACTTGCGCCGGAAGTTGGAGAAATGAATAAGTTCTCTAATTTTTCTTTTGGGCAGCTAAGATACTTTAAAAATTGCTGGCGGAATTGTGCCAAACTGCCGCCGCCAATAACCATCACTTTCTTTTTTTCAAGTAAACGACAAAGCAGAGAAGCCATCTCTTGATCTAGAATCGCCTTGCTCGCCGTAAGCGTACCATCAAGATCAAATATAATTATTTTCTTTGCAGAAAATTTCTTGCTCTGTTTGATGAATATTGCTTTTTTTGAATGTTGCTCCAGTAGCCACGAACTTGACTGTATTTTACCTCCTTGGCCAACGCTAAAGACCATTTTGCATCCGATTTTTTCACATGTCTCCACCTCCGGTATATTCTTGAGGGTTCTGTCTCCGCCATTGGCAAAAATATGCGGTTTTAAGAAGGCAAGCTCCGCGCATACGCTCATATCTTTCGGGTTAATCGGATGGTTCGTAATCATCACCTCATCCACCACAGCCAACGCTTTAATAATTTCTTTCCTTTCTTCCTGCGGCATGAAAGCGTAACCTTTCTTTTTTTTGAGCCAATTGTCGTTATTAAGAATCACAACGAGCTTATCGCCCAATTTCTTCGCTTCTTGAAACAAACGGACATGGCCAATATGTAGAGGATCAAACCCCCCGCTTACCGAGACAATGGTTATTTTTCGTTCTTTATTTGTTTTTGCTGTGCTTTGTTTATGCATATAGAAAGTGTTAGATCTATCTCTCGAAAGAGAGACGGGCGAAAAGATAAGAAATTGTAGATTCTGCGCCTTGGTTCAGATTAATAAATTTTTTTCCAACCCCATCATAGCATCCTCCGGTTGACCGATCGTATACGGCCTGCCCAAGAACATTATCTCCCAGAAACCAGTTAAATGCGATGTTTGCTAATTCCCTGTAACGATCAACTTTCGTCACTTGAAACATCGTATTAAGAAACCCTACGGTGGCAGCGACATCTTCGGGCTGTTGGTCAAAATATTGTCTTTCCTCTCCCTTGAGAAACCAACCGCTTTGGCCAATGGAAATGTACATATTATCCTTAAAGGTTTGCTCAATTAAAAAACCGAGGGTTTTCTTAGATACTTCAAGATATCTTTTCTCTCCGGTTATTTTATATCCAAGGAGAAGCGCTTCCGGCAGGATAGCATTTGAATACGTTAAATAATGCTCAAACCATTCCCAGTCGGGCGAGTGGCTTTTCTCGTACAGGTCTACGAGATGTTCGCAGCACGATCTTAATACGGCGAGAGTCCGGGGTTCTTTCCATTTCGAAAGCAAACAGTAGAGAGCATTGATGTAAAAAGCTATGGCGCGAGGCGAGGAAAAAGCAATATTTTTCTGGAAACTTTGCTCAAAAAGAGAGTGGGCTTGATGCCTCATGCGTTTTGGGATTTGCCCTGTGGTTGAAACTAAGGCAAGAGCATATAGTCCCCTAGCACTTGGATCTTCTGAATTTTCCTGAATATTTCTTTGTTTGTCGACGTCTCGATTCGAATTGACGTAATCGTAAAAATAACCATCGGGTTTGGCCACCCGGCAGACAAAATTGAGATATATGGAGGCAAGTTTTAGCACAGAATTAGTTCTGAATTTTTTATAATGAATCGTTGCCGCAATTAAGGCCCGGGCATTATCATCCAAAGTATATCCGGAAGAGATGTCTGGCTCAGTAAGTTTGGCAAACTGGATAATACCAAAATTATCAGTTAGTTTGGCAAGGTGCTCAAGTTTTACGGGCGGAAGTTTTTTCTGCTCCGAGATTAACTCCGGCGTAAATTGCGAGAAATATTTCATATAGGAATTGGCGACATTTTCCCAGGTCATATGCCTGGTGCGAAAATAAGCATTTTTACCCATCTGTAAGCATAATTCGTTATTACTTATTAATTTAATGATTGCTTCGGTAAAAGCCTGCGGGTTTCTGAAATCAACCAATATACCAACCTCATTAGTGACGTCTTCTTTGGCTTGAGCAAAGGCTGTGGATATAATCGGACGGCCGCTACCAAGGGCGTAAGATAAAGTGCCTGAGACGGCTTGATCCGGGTTTAAAGAAGTGGAAAGATATATATCCGTAGCCTCTAAAAATTGAAGAAGTTTATTCATATTCAAAAAGGTATTATAAAAATAAACGTAGTTGCTTAAATCAAGCTGGCGCACTTTTTGAGTAAGAAAATTACGGTAGGTTTCACCTTCCTGCTCTAAAACAACAGGGTGGGTGGAACCGGCGACAAGAAGGCGGGTATTGGGGAATTTTCCTACCACTGCTGGCAATGCCTCGATTATATACTCAATCCCTTTGCCACGACTAAGAAATCCGAAGGTTGAGAGGATTATTTTATCAGAAAAGCCGAGGGCAGATTTGGCTTGCTTGCTGGTCCTATAGGATACGTGATGGATTCCGTGAGGAATAACTTGGATTCGATCGGGATCTAATCCGTAATCCTTCTCGAGAATTTCTTTTGAAGAGTTGGTCATAACGATTATTCCCTTAGAATATTTCATTATAGTTTGAACAATGTCGCGCCTTCTTTCGTCCGGATTGGGAAGAACGGTATGGAAAGTAGTAACAATCGGTTTCTGAAGTTTTTCCAAAAGAAGAAGCAGATACGAGCCATATTCTCCTCCGAAGATACCGAATTCATGTTGAATGTTAACGAGCTTTACCTCTTTGAGTTGGTTGAGCTTGTTGGCAACGTTAATATAATCCTCTTCGCGAGGCTGGCTTATCTGGAGAATTACTTTATTGGAATAAGGGAAATGGCTTACTTCAGTGAGATTCATCGCGACAATTTTTGACTTAACCGACGGTCCAAACATTTGATCGATGACATCGCTAAGGTCGGCTGTAAAGGTAGCTATACCGCACTGTCGTGGCGGAAAGGTGGAGAGACAAACAACCCAAGATTTGCTTTGTTGGTCGGTGTTCATGGTTTTAAGGAATCTTTCTTGACCTCAACCAACAGTTCTGCAAGATCAACGGATTTCGCGGCGATTAACTTATCGGCAGCCCCATAATAAATATAAATCCTTTTATCTCTTACTACCGCTCCCGTAGGAAAGACGACATTATTTATATTGCCGATTTTTTCCCAAGAAGCCTTCGGAGAAAACAGGGGTTCTTTTAACCGCCCCAAAACTTTTAAGGGGTTCTTGAGATCAAGCAGGGCGACGGAGGCATGATAGATTGTTCCAAAAGGAGTATTCTCCGCTGCGTGATAGATAATAAGCCATCCATCTTTTGTTTTAATAGGGGGACAACCACCACCAATATTGCGGTTTTCAAATCTAAAAAGAGGATCGAGTACGATAAAATCACTTAAGTTCTTGAGATAATCGCGCCAGCGGTCTTCAGTAAGTTCGGAAAAATTGTTAAAGTAGATAATTTGGATTCCGGGCAGAATGCGGTGGAGAAGAGCAAATTTATGTTTGAATTTTTGGGGGAAAAGAGAAGCATCTTTTTCAAATAACGAAACATCTTTCCCCTTGTTCTTTTTGTAAAGCATCTCAAACATAGTATATTTTTTTGCGACCTTTGAATTACGAAAAATGTCTTCCGCTTCATCGTAAGAAATTTTCGGCGAGACGAGTCCTTGTTTGGTGAAATGGACGAGATCTTTGCTTGTGGCATAGGAAATGAGGGCGTTTTTACCGTCATAGGCAGTGTAAAAAAGATAGTATGTTCTTCCTAAAAGAGTGATTCTGGGATCTTCTACGCCCATTTTCTCATAATCGTATTCAGGGAAAAGAACCGGCTCTTTCAGTCTTCCCACAACCTTATTGTCTTTCAGCTGGCAGTAGCCTATGGAAGAAATATCATTATAGCTGACTGCCCGATAAAACATATGAGTAATGCCACCCACCTGGATGCAGGCAGGGTTTAAAACACCCTTATTTTCAAATTCCAGATTTGTTTTTTCTAAAATTATACCTTCGTTTTTAACAGTGATCATAATTTTTAGGACTGAGTCAAAAAATGTACAAATCGGATGTGCACAGGATATAAATTTCGAGGGCTTGCCCCGAGCGAGGCGGGAAACTCGTTTTGTCCTAATTGGCTGCGGGGCTTGGATTCGAACCAAGGATATCCACCTTCAAAGGGTGGCGTCCTACCGCTAGACGACCCCGCAAGAATCAATAATCGCAAGCTCCAAAGGAAGCTGAATAATACTGGAATATTTCATTTTCTGCTCCGCATCCATGAAGTTTTTGATGGTGCGAGACAGCAACTCCTCGTTTATAGTGGAGGATTGCAGCTTCATTTTCTCTTGCTGTTCTTTTGTTAATGGTCCCGCAAACATGTCTTCCAGTGCCGGGTTTATCTTTAAGATAAGAAGGGTTCTCAAGTATTCTATCAGGGTCTTGGCAAACTCTTGAGGATCCATGCCATCTTCCAAGTTCTTATTCAAAAACTCTATCGCCTTCCCGGGGTTCTTTGCCAAGAGAAGGTCTGCAAAAGATCCTATAATCTGAACATCCACTATCCCCAGCAATTCTCTCACAACCTCCGTCCGTATCTTCTCTTTCGAACCTGCGCCCAAGTGGAAAGTCAAAACCTTATCTAAAAGCCCTTCTGCGTCTCTCAAAGAGCCCCCAGCATGATGGGCTAGAAGCTCAAGCGCGTCTTTTTCTACCTCAATCCCCTCTTTTTTTGCCATATCTTCAAGCCGCATAACCATTTCTGGAACTCTCAACTTGCGAAAGTCAAACCTCTGGCAGCGAGAAGCTAGGGTTGGGATCATGCGCTGTATCTCTGTGGTAGCTAAGATGAAGATTGCGTGGGAAGGGGGTTCTTCCAAAGTTTTTAAGAGCGCGTTTGCAGCTTCCTTTGTGAGCTGATGCGCTTCGTCAATGACAAACACCTTGTACTTGAGTTTTGTAGGAGAAAA
This sequence comes from bacterium, assembly GCA_030647485.1. Lineage (GTDB taxonomy): Bacteria > Patescibacteriota > Minisyncoccia > Minisyncoccales > UBA10102 > JAUSJT01. The sequence continues at coordinate 233,042 of JAUSJT010000004.1, read as the reverse complement.
TCTCACTCCTTCTTTAAGGTCTCGGATTTCGTCAATTCCCCTATTGGAGGCGGCGTCTATTTCTATTAAGTCCATGGCGCTGCCCAGGTTTATCTCTTTGCACGCAGAGCATTCGTTGCAGGGTTCTCCTTGCTTTGGCTTTTCACAGTTTACTGCTTTAGCAAGAAGCCGTGCCATGGTTGTTTTTCCGCATCCCCTAGGGCCGGAAAACAAATAGGCGTGGGAGATCATGCCGTGCAACACAGCGTTCTTTAAGGTTCTCACCACATGCTCTTGGCCCGTGATTTCCCCAAAGGTTTTAGGTCTATATTTTCTGTATAGTACAAGATTAGGCATATGAGTTTAGAAAATATAGACCGCACAGGAGGGGTCGGGAGGATTGGGTATCCTCCCGTGGTGGAAAAACAGCGAACGCAGTGAGCGCAAGAAACCGAAGGTGTCTTGGGAGCGAAGCGACTGGTTGATATTTTCTATATAGTACAAGATTAGCCATGTAAGTTTCATGTGCATAGTAGCATGAAAGAGCGAGTTTTTCCAAAAAAGAAGCCCTTTACGGAAGGGCTTCTATGGGAGAGATTGCCTGAGGAGTAACGCTGCGTGCACGCCCTTCCAGGATGATGTAGCAATCAGGGGTAATTGCTTTGATACGATGCTTTGAGTCTTTTCCATGTTTCAAATGGACAATCATGCCAGCACACAATCCTCTCTCTTTGATTGCCTCCTCTCTTGTCCGTAGTTCTTTTTCAGCCCTTTCTTGTTTCCGCTTCTTGTCTTGCGTTGCCGTATTCTGGGCTATCAATCCTTGAAAAAAACTCCGGAACTCGGACCTTGGCATGCTATGATACTCTTCTGGATTTTTTCCGAACTCTTCCAGTATTCTAGCCTCGGCCTCGGTTGGGCTATTCTCCATCTATTCCCTCCAAGGTTTATGCTACCTATTTTTATACCATAATGCGATGAAAACGCAACCATTACGTGAGAGCTTTTTTGCGAGAAGGAAATTGTGATAGAATATGATTATGACTTCTCTATACAATACATGTTCTCGAAAAAAAGAAATTATTGGTAGCCCTTCGCACTCGCTCAGGGCGAATAAGATAAACTTATTCGTGTGCGGGCCTACGGTGTACGATTTTTCCCACATTGGACACGCGAGAACGTACATTGCCTTTGACGTGATTGCGCGGTACCTCAAGGCAAAGAAGTTTGATGTGTTTTACCTTCAGAACATCACCGATATTGATGACAAGATAATCAAGCGGGCCGCGGAAACCCAGATTTCTCCAAAATCCTTGGCAAAAAGGTTTGAGCAGGAATACATAAAGGATATGGAGGAGCTTAAGGTTCTTTCTGTGAGTAAATACGCCAGAGCAACAGACTATATCCCAGAAATCGTCAGCCAGGTACACAGATTGCTTGAGAAAGAGCATGCGTATGTTATCCCCGATGACGGGATTTACTATGACATTTCTTCATTCAAGGAATACGGAAAGCTGTCTGGCCGCACCACGCAACAGGCAGAAGATTCTGTCTCCCGCATTGATGACTCGGTCAGAAAGCGGCACAGGGGAGACTTTGCTCTTTGGAAGTTTTCAAAGAGAGGCGAGCCCAAGTGGAAAAGCCCATGGGGGTGGGGCAGACCAGGCTGGCACATTGAGGACACCGCCATTGCGGAGAAGCACTTTGGAGCGCAGTATGACATTCATGGAGGCGCCAGAGATCTTATCTTCCCTCATCACGAGGCAGAGATAGCGCAAATGGAGGGAATTTCAGGAAAGAAACCATTGGTGCGCTATTGGATGCACACAGGATTCCTTACTATTCAGGGGGAGAAGATGTCAAAGTCTCTAGGAAACTTCATCACGATTAGGGATTTTCTCTTGAAGCATTCTTCCCGTCTTTTGCGCTTTTTTGTATTAAAGACGCATTACCGCTCCCCCATTGATTATTCAGAAGAGAATCTTGCGCAAGCGGAACAAGAATTGGAGAGGATTGATGAGTTTGTAGAAAAGATAAAAACACTGAAGAGCGCGCCCGCAACAAGCAAGAATACAAAACTTATTCAGGAGACAAAGAAGGCATTCTTTAATGCAATGGATGACGACGTGAATACGCCCAAGGCTGTTGCGGCATTATTTGAACTTGTGAGAAAAGGCAACGTCCTTCTTTCCAAACTTGCACTCAATAAAGATGACGCGAGAGATATTCTTGCACTTCTCAAAGAGATTGACGAAATCTTCTCTTTCATCTTCTGGCAAGAGAAAACAGCAAAGATTCCTCAAGAACTTACTGCGTTGCTTAAAAAGCGGGAGCAATACCGTACAGACAAAGAATGGGAAAAAGCAGATGAAGTCAGGGAGCTTATTTCAGAGAAAGGTTGGCAGGTGGAAGATACCGACAAGGGCCCAAAACTTAAAAAGATATAATCTTCTAAAGAAAAGCCCGCCTGGAACTCAATGAGATCCTAGGCGGGATGGGCGACCATTTTGGCGAGACGTTGGTGTCGATAGCAATCTTTACAAATGGCTCCGCCAGACTCGTTGCGTGCTATCACCTGTCTAATATTGCCACACCTGGAACATTCCTTGTGCGTGGAAGGATCCTTGCGGTAGCAGTTGTTGCAAATTGCTCCGCCAGACGCGTTGCGCATTGCCACCTGTCTGATATTACCACACCTGGAACATTCCTCGTGCATGGAAATATCTTTGCGGTAGCAATTGTAACAGATTACCTCGCCGGTCCTACGGTTTCTATGAAGATCAGTTTTGGGCAGTCCGCAGGCACTGCAAATCCTTTTAACCGGGAGGGGTAAAGGAGAGATTTTGTTTCGTGTTCTCCCATTCGTAGGAGTCCTGAGCGTTCTTTTCTGATTACTATTTCTTCTTCCTGTGGTATGAGATCTTACTATGGCGTCTCTTGCCGTATCTTTCTCCGCTGTTCTTCTTGCTTTCTCACTCTCTTCCCCGTTTTCTTCCCCTGCTACTCGACGAGTTCGAGGAGTTACAAAAGTAGTCTCTGTCTCGAGTCTGTTCTCTTCCTGCTTGTTAAGAGGGCAGAGAGCACATTCGGATGGCCACATTCCGTGTTCGCATCTTTCGTATGACATTTTCTGCCTTCTTTCTGTTCTTTTCCGTCTTGTTTTGAGTGTGCTAAAGAGCTTTCTTGTATATTACTCCACCTTGCCTACTTGTCAAAAATCCCGCGGTTCGTTATGATGGCTCATCATGCCAGATTCTAAACTTCCTCCTCAATCTATTGAAGCAGAAATGTCTCTTCTGGGGTCTTTGATGTTGGATAAAGACGCAATGATTAAGGTTGCTGATTTTTTGGAACCCAGAGATTTCTACAAGCCAACGCATCAGATAATCTACGAGGCAATGAGGGAACTCTTTGAGAAGGGAGACCCTATTGATGTGTTGTCTGCGGCAGGAAGATTAAAAGAGAATGGTAAGTTAGAAGGGATTGGGGGAAATACGTACCTCACGCAACTCATCAATACCGTGCCTACTGCCTCTCATGTGTTAACGTATGCGAAAATAGTGCAGAAAAAGAGAATTCTGCGAGATCTTATCTCCGTCTCTTACGAGATAGGATCTATGGGGTACGACGAGACCGAAGACCCTGATGTTCTTTTAGACAAGGCAGAGTCAAGCATCTTTTCTATTGCCCAGCGTTCCATGTCTCGTAACTTTGTGCAAGTGAAAGATGACTTGGAAGAGGCGTTTGAGAGGATTGATAAGCTTTCAAAACACGAAGGAGGAACGAGAGGAGTCCCTAGTGGATTTGGGGACTTGGATAACATTCTTTCTGGATTTCAGAAGTCTGATTTAATTATTCTTGCAGCCAGGCCTTCTTTGGGAAAGTCTGCCTTGGCCATGGATATTGCGCGTCGCGTTGCGGTGAATCACAAAATCCCTGTGGGCGTGTTTAGTTTGGAAATGTCCAAGGACCAGGTTATAGACCGCCTTATCGCCTCTCAAGGAGGAGTAGATCTGTGGCGCTTGAGAACGGGAAAGCTTTCTTCCGACGGAGACGAAAACGATTTCTCACATATACAACAGGCCATGGGAACTCTTTCTGAAGCCCCCATATTTATTGAGGACAGCCCTATGCAGAATGTTCTGCAAATGAGGGCTCAAGCAAGGCGCCTCCAGGCAAACCATGGTTTGGGCTTATTAATCATTGACTATCTCCAGCTTATTGATCCTAGAAACAGCCAGGTTCCTATTGTGCAGCAGGTTACGGAAATTTCCCGATCTCTTAAGGGATTGGCAAGGGAGTTGAACGTTCCTGTCCTTGCTTTGTCTCAACTCTCAAGGGCAGTAGAGCAAAGAACGCCCCAGCGTCCACGCCTTTCCGATCTTCGTGAGTCTGGATCTCTGGAACAAGATGCGGACGTGGTGCTCTTTATCTACCGCGAGGATAAATACAAACCAGATCCCACAAACCAGGGCATCACAGAAATTATCATTGCCAAGCATCGCAATGGCCCGGTAGGTTCGGTAAAGCTCTACTTTAACGAGCGTACGGTAAGCTTTACCGACTTGGCAAAAGATATGCAATACCAAGAAGCTCCAGGAGAAGAATTCTCTCTTTAGTTCTGTGCATGGCTCTTTTGTCTCAATCGTTAAGCAGATACATCTTGGAGAATACCACGGAACGCATTTTTGAAAGAGGAGTTGCGTATGCGCGCGAAGGAAGGGTGCGCGACCTCCAAGTTTCGAACAAAAAGTTATCCGCCATTGTTACAGGTTCTCAACCGTACGAGGTGCAGTTTAAGGAAGGTCCCAAATACATGAAGGGCTCTTGCACTTGTCCGTATGCGTTAAATGAAGATTACTGCAAGCATGTGGTTGCTCTTGCGATATTCTGGGATTCTCAAAGGAACATTGCTCTTCCAAGCGAAGGAGAACGTGAGAAGCTTTGTCTTCGCGTTGAAGACGGTTTTTCAAAAAAGCTTGATGCCTTGTATCGAGATCCTCTTCATGCAGACCTTCAGGTTTTAGCAGAAGCCGCAGATATGGGCTCTTGGGTAAGGCCTCATGCAAAAATTAGGATTTATTCCCCTCTCGCAGAAATTGCGCATCCTGTTTCTCTTGATGAAGTACGCGTAGCCTTTCAGGGCATAAAAAGAATTGCTCGCAGGTCTTTGTATGACTCATATTTTTGCGCGGGAGAGATTTCTGCATTGCTTTCCCTTGCGTACGATATTATTCTCAAACGCATTACTTATGTTTCAAAAGAAGAGTATCTTGCTATTTTGGCGGAATGCGCTGTCTTTTACTATACGAGCTACCTTGAGATGATAGACGGGTCAGACGGCGTATGGCAGATTCCTTTCGCTAGAATTCAGGTTATGTTTGGGGAGAGAGCGCAGTGGAGAGTAACGAAAGACGAGGAAGAAAAACTGCGTTTTTCCCTTGGAAAAAAGATCACGGGCTGGGGCGATATTTTTGAAGAACTTCAAACCCAATATTGACAAATACTGCCTAAAGCGGTATAGTTCATTTTAATAGTGTAGTAGTACGTACAAAATCTAGCAGGCGGAAACGCCAGAAGGAGGCCTAACGTGGGCATCATTGCCGCAACGGTAAACCTGTTGTTCTTTGGGCTTCTACTTGGCGTGGAAACCTTCATATCCCAACAGGGATGGATTCCTTTGAGACAGGAAAGCTTCCTATATCTCTTGGACCGGAATTTATTCCGGATCGGAGATGTCATCGGCCTCTCTTTAGTCGCCTTTGCCGTGGGGAGTATCCTTAGTCGTACCGGCTTTCCTCGAAGACAGTACGTCATAGGCGTTATCCTGTTTGCAGTTCTTCTTACGGCAGGAATGCATTGGATGTGGCTCTGGCAGCAGTATCCAGACTCCGCGTATCCCGCACCGGGAGAGGCCTCTTTGCTAGGGTGGGTCCACTTGCCCTATTTTGCAGGACATATCGTGTGGGTCTCCCTAGGATTAAGGCATGCCTTTGGCTTTAGGGTCCGGGGGTTTATGCTCCTGGGGTTTCTAGGGGGAGGGATATGGGTAGCAACGTTAATAGGAGGTGCATAGAAAACAAAGAGGGCTAGCCATGCGGTTAGCCCTCGTTTATTTTTACACTTCAGTAATTTCTACTTCGGTGAATAATTGGCGATGTCCCTTTTTTGAATGCTCCCGTTTTTTTGCTTTGTATTTGTATGTAATAATTTTCTTTCCCATGCCCTGACGCAGTACTTTCCCTTTCACCTTCGCACCTTGAACCAAAGGAGTTCCAATCTTGGTGTCTTTTTCTGTCTCTTGGAGTAATACTTGATCAAATACAACCTCCTCTCCTTCTTTGTTGAGGAGTTTTTCTATCTTTATTTTCTGCCCAGGAGTAACGATATATTGTTTACCTCCGGTTTTAATCACAGCGAACATAAGAATTAGTATACAGGGGATCAGAGAAAAGTCAATCCTCCTCGTCTCCGTTCTGCGGTTTTTCCAATTCCATGACGGTTGTTGCTCGGTCTTTCTTTCCCGTTATCTTGAGAACATCCTTGTCTATTTTACCTAGTTCTTTGTAGGCTATGTTGTAGGTATTCACGCTGGTTCCCAAATGGGTTCCCAGCTTCTTCATATACGTCTCATAGCTGGCAATGTGCCTTCCCAAGTCTTCCACGCGCCTTCGTATCTCTTTGGCAGACTCTTCTATCTGCAAGCCGCGCAAGCCCTGCAGTACTGTTTGAAGGTACGCAAGGAATGAGGTTGGAGAGACGATAATGACATGCTTTTCCTTGAATGCGTACTCTACAAGGTCCAGGGCTTCAACTGATCCCATTTTATTCACCAGCAGGTCGTAGAACACCGCTTCTGAAGGAATGAACATAAATGCAAAGTCCATAGTCCCCTCTTCTGGCTTTACATACTGGGAGGTTTCGTCAATGCGGTTTTTTAAGTCTTGGCGGAATAGCTTTTCAAACCGTTCCCGATCTGCAGGCTCTCTTGATTCTAGAATGTGGTTGTAGTTTTCAAGGGAAAACTTAGAATCCACTGGGATAATCTTTTCTTTGACAAAGATGACTGCGTCTACGGCCTTCCCATCCTTAAACTCATACTGCATTTGGTACGATCCTGGGGGTAGTACGTTCTTTAACACGGTCTCCAAATAGTACTCGCCTAGAATCCCTCGCTGTTTTGGGTTCTTTAATATGTCTTGGAGGTTTTTGAGCTGGTCTGAAAAGTTCAAAACCTGTTTATTCGTGTCATCAAGCCGGGTAAGCTTTTCTGTCACCTCTTTAATAATAGTTGTGCTGTCTTTGAACTGCTGCTGGAACATTTTAGCCGAGCTTCCGAGCTTTTCGTCTACGGTGTTGCGCAGGTCTTGGAGCTGGTTCTGTATGAGTAGCAAAGAGTTGTCAGAAGTTGAACTCTTTTTACTGCGCCAAAAGAACAGGAATATTACAATTCCAGAAAGAATGAGAATGATGAGAAAAAGAATCTGCTGCATTAGGTTTACTGTATCAGTTTTTCACGCTTTATGAAAATCCACTTCATAGTTTCTATCATTGTGACATCTAGGATTGTTAATCCTCCAAGCAGAATCCAATCAAAAAGTGAAAGCGGAATGGTCTTTAAAAGTGTCTGCATGAACGGCGCATATACCGCCAAGAAGAGCAAAGAGATTCCAAATACGACAGCTCCCACGAGTAAGGGGTTGGACAAAGGATTATAGCGCCAGATGTTTTCCCGGAGATTGCGTATAGAGAATACATAGAAAAGAGAGTTTAAACCAAGTCCAACAAAAATGAGTGTTTGAATATGCGACAGAGAATATTCTCCTTGCAAAAGCCACCAGAAGAGTAAAAAGAGCAGGACATCGCTTATAACACTGACAAAGAAAATAATGGCTTTCATTTCTCCCGTGAGCAAGGACTCATGCTTTTTCAGGGGCTTTCTTTTCATCAAATCCTTCTGGGGCTTTTCAAAGGCAAGGGCGGCTCCAGGAAGCACATCTTCTGCAAGATTTATCCAAAGAATCTGGAGAGCTGTGACGGGTAGAGGAAGTCCTGCCAGCAAGCTCCCTCCTATAAGAATGGTTTCGGTAAAAGAACCTGAAACTAAGTACGTGATTATTTTCCGTATGTTGTCTATAATAAGCCGTCCTTCGCGTATGGCAGCTGGGATAATGGCAAAGTCGTCAGTGAGAAGAATAAGGTCTGACGCTTCTTTCGCAACATCAGTGCCAGATCCCAAAGCCAACCCAATGTCTGCTTTCTTTAAAGCGGGAGCATCGTTTACTCCGTCTCCTGTCATGGCTACGACCTCTCCTTTTGCTTGCCAGGCCTCAATAATGCGGAGCTTGTGGCTAGGTTCTACTCTTGCGAATATTGAGATATAAGGTAGGCGCCGTTGGAGTTCTTTATCTGAAAGCCGTTCTAATTCTTTTCCCTCCATCATAGTTTCCCTTCCTCCGTCTATCCCAAGTTCTTCTGCCACTGCTCTGGCAGTGAGCGGATGATCTCCCGTGACCAGGATAATGCGCACTCCTGCTTCTTTTGCCTCTCGAATGGCTTCTTTTGCCCCTTTGCGCAGGGGGTCCTTAAAGGCAATGAGACCAAGAAATTGGAGCCGTGAGACCTCTTGATGGAAGGAATGAGGAATTCTAGATAATTCTTTTTTAGCAAACGCAATAACCCGCAGGCCTCTTTGTGCAAGTTCTTCAAGTTTTTTAGCCATGCGTTCTTTCTCTTCTTGCGAAAGCAAGGACAAGGCAAGAATGGCTTCTGGAAGGCCGGCAACATGGCACTGCAAAGTTCCTTGGAATGTTTGATGAAAGGATGCCGTGTAAGGAGTTTTGGAGCTAAAAGGAATTTTGAATATGAGGGGCATTTCTTTTTCCAGCACGGTTTTGGAAATGCCAGCTTCCATGGCAGCTCTCACCAATGCCGTGTCGGTTGGTTTGCCAATGATGCGCCATTGTTCTCCTCCAAAGGCGGATCCGCCTTGGGCGGAAAACATCGCAGAAGGATTCTCAATGAACGCTCGATTCGCAAGTGCTGCCGTACAAAGAATGTCTTCTCTTCCGTTTTTCACAAAAGGCACAATCTCTTCAACTTCCATTCTGCCTTCAGTAAGCGTTAGAGTCTTATCCGTTGCTATAACCGAAGTGCTCCCCAGAGTTTCGGCAGAGGCCATATGGCGCACGAGCCCCTTTTGTTTCAATATCCTTTGCGTGCCTATGGCTAAAACAATGGTCATTGCTGCCGGTAGCCCTTCTGGGATCGCAGCCACGGCAACCGCTACTGCTATGGTGAACATTTCAATAAGGTCTTTTCCTGTTGCGACTCCAGCTAGGAATATGAGAAAAGCTGCGAGGGTAACGGCAACGCCAATAAAAGAAGAAAGGCGTTTAAGCTTTTGATGGTATGGTGTTTCTTCTTTTGCCGTGATTTGCAGCAGCTTCCCTATTTTTCCTACCTCGGTGTTGGAGGCGGTTGCGACAATCACTGCTGTTCCACCTCCTTCTTCCACAACGCTCCCCATATACGCCATGGTGTCCCGGTCAGCAACAGGGGTCTGTTCTGCAACAGGTTCTGTTTGCTTTGATGAGGCCAGCCACTCCCCTGTTAAGACAGCTTCATTAATCTTCAATTCCCAGGATTCAATAATCCTTGCATCAGCAGGAACTCTGCCTCCTTCTTGCAGGAGAATAATATCTCCCGGAACAAGATGTTCTTGCGGTATTTCTTGTTCTATTCCATCCCGGATCACCAGCGCCTTGTACTTCAATACTTTTTTGAGTTCTGAAAGAGCCTTTGTTGCTTTTTGTTCTTGAAGATATCCAATGAATGCATTTACGAGCATGGCGCCAAGAATAACAACGCTATCAGTGTATTTTGCCAAAAGCAATGTCACAGATCCTGCGAACAAGAGGACGAGTACGAGAGGGTTTGTGAATTGCGAGAGAAACAAGAAAAGAGAAGAAACTGATTTTTCTTCTCCAAGAGTGTTTGGCCCGTATGTCTTTTGCCTTTGTTCTGCTTCCTTTTGAGTGAGTCCCTGAACAATATTCGTTTCCAGAAGTTGTATTACTTTTTCTACCGGAAGACTATGCCATGATGATATCATTCTTCTATTATAGAAAGAATGGTGAGTTTACGCTATACCGTGTATTCGTAGCGGCCTCATAGAGTCCCGGCAGCATGTTAGACCTCGGAGGTCTAGCATGATACACTAAAAGCATGAGGAGGAAAATTCAATTTGCGCCAGGGTTCTATTATCATCTCTGCAATAAAAGCAACGATGGCAAAACCATCTTTTTCGACGAACGTGACTATGCGCGTATGATTTTCTTCCTGCTCTTTTATCAATTCCCCACTCCGTTTTTCAACATCGGACGTTCCGTCTCGTATTTTATTGAACACACAAAGTTTAACATTGCCCAAGAAGCAATAGTGCAGATGCGTTCCAAACAGCAGGTGGAACTGAATGCTTTTGCGATAATGCCCAATCATTTTCATCTGCTGATTCAAGAAAAAGAAAAGGGTGGTATCTCAAGCTATCTTCAACGACTTGAAGGTGGATACGCAAAATATTTTAATGCAAAATACCAGAGGGGCGGACATGTTTTTCGGGGAAGTTTTCGCGCGGTACCTGTTGAGAAAAACGAGCAACTTCTTTATCTTTCAGCGTATATCCATCGTAACCCGAGATCATTGGAAGCCTGGACGGATAAAGAGATTTCCTATCCCTGGTCAAGTTATCAGGATTTCGCCAGAGAAAATCGCTGGAAAGAACTTCTTAACCCAAACATTGTGCTGAATCAATTTACAACGCAAAAGTTCTACCAGGAATTTGTGGATACAAGCACAGCAAAGCTTAAAGAAAACGAGATTCATCTCAGCCATCTTTTTCTTGAATAGGTTTAGCCAAGATGTTAGACCTCGGAAGTGTTAGACCTCCGAGGTCTAACACTTCCTCTTATTGTGGTTTCTGCGGTATTCACCGCCGCAGCGTGGTTGATATTGCCGTTTATCCGGTTTGTAGATGATGAAGTCTAGGGGTCTTGACACGTATGTTTCGTAGGTGATACACTAAAGATACACCAATATGGCTACTACAAAAAAGAGAATCAATATAAGTATCCCAAAAACCGTGGAGCAGGCGCTTTCATTGGTAGCTGCGCGAGACCAGGTTCCTCAAGCAACAAAAGCTGTACATCTGCTGCAGCTTGCCCTTGAATTAGAAGAGGACATGATTTGGGATCAGGTTGCGAATACCCGGGATACAAAAAAAGCCCGTTTTGTTTCCCATAAACAAGCATGGGTCGTAGGCCCTGAGCAGAGTCGAAGGGCATGAATTTTGAGATACGTTACCACGAAGATGTTCTTCGTGAAGACATGCCCAAGATATCAAAAGATTGGCAGAACAGTATTAAGAGAGCAATTGAAGAAAAGCTCACCCATCAGCCCGAGGTATTTGGCAGGCCTCTTCGTCATTCCCTGAAGGGGTATCGCAAGCTGAGGGTTGGAGATTATCGCGTTGTCTTTCGTATTGAGAGTTCTATTGTAAAAATACTTTTAATACAGCATCGCTCAGTTGCTTACAAGAGCGTACTCAAGAGAATATAAATTGATGTGGTGCGGCCCCAACCGGATTTGAACCCCTGATCTTCAGGATGAGAACCAGATGCCCTATGTCAAAAAAACAGAGGGATGTGATATCCCTCCGCCTAAGTTCCCCTTGCTTAGATGATATATCTGATGCCCAAGGCGCTTACAAAGAGTACGACACCGAAAGCACCAAGGGTTAGTGCAAGGGTGTAATTTGCGCGTAAGCGTTCCGGCGTAGGGTTATTCCAAGTTATGAGACCTTCTCCGAGGAGAATAGACAACGAGAGTAGTAGGAAGAAGATGTATACCCCTCCAAATGCCACATCGCTATCTTCTAAAACGACGAAGCCCGCTATTACTGTGAGTACCAAGCCCCCAAGAGGTCCGAGGACGACTAATACCTTAGCCATTACTACTTACCTCCTTCAAACGTTCTGTTATTACTGTACCACGACTGATTGTGAGATTCAAGTTTGATTTGCGGAACGTTGAATTTTGTTTAACAAAATTCAACGTTCCAGCAACGTTTAAATTTGCAAGACAAATTTATTACGTTGCGGCCTCAAGGGGATTTGAACCCCTGATCTTCTGGATGAGAACCAGATGTCCTAGACCAGGCTAGACGATGAGGCCGTGTGTCTTTCCTATTCTATCTCATAATCTGGGCGAAAATTCAACTGCTTGAATTTTTGCGGCCGAGCAACCTTAATTGCCATGTCCCGCGTAGCGGGACGGCATATGGAAGCTCGGCCCGGCTCCTTATTCTATTTCGTAGTCCGGAGGTATCTCAAGGTAGTCTATAGTATATTTGGCCAATTCGCGAAAAAGAGGCATGGCGGAGTATTCTGCAGTTTTTGTCTGGGGATTGTCCAATTTCACCAGTATGAGAAATCTTGGGTTGTACGCCGGAGCGAATCCCACGAATGACTGTACTGTTTCATCAGAATATCCTGATTTATTCTGACCCAACGCAGACCAAGGAACTTGGGCGGTTCCTGTTTTCCCTGCAAGGTAATAGCCGGGGATTTTTGCTTTCTTGGAAAACCCATTCTCAACCACATTGACCATCATCTGGGTTACGAGGTTAGCTGTTTTGGAAGAAAAAACGGGCAAAGAGAACTCGGGTTTTGTTTTATACTCTGTGCCTCCTTTCATGAGTTTTTCTACCATGTATGGTTTTACCATGACCCCCTTGTTGGCAAGGGCGCTGTAGGCGCGAACCAGCTGTATGGGCGTTATTTCAATACCCTGCCCGAATGCGGCGGTTGCAAAGTTAATGTCATACCCCTTTTTTAATTCCTGGTTTTGAGAGTATGCCTCTCCTGCAAGATCAATGCCCGTTGAGTAGAACATGCCGAACCTTTCTAGGACCTGGAGAAACCTTTCATTACCTAGTTGTTGTTGAGCAAATACCGCCCCTGTGTTAATAGAGAATTCCAATACTTCTGTCATTGTCCTCTTTCCCCATATTCTTTCATCATAGTTCAGCACCTTATATCCCCCTATGCGAACTATTCCCTTGTCTTCATAGGTTGTTTCTGGCTTTAACGCCCCAGCATCAATTGCTCCTGCCATGGTTAAAGGTTTGAATACGGAACCCGGTTCGAACAGACTTTGGATAGCGGGGTTTTGGAAAGCTGCAAGATTTTTTACGCTCCCATATTCATTGGGGTTAAAGCCGGGGATGTTCGCTAATGCCATAATCTTCCCAGACGAGGGTTCTATGACAATAATACTTGCCTGTTTAAATTTTAGGTTAGGCTGTTCTCTACGTAGTATGGCTTCTGCCTGCGCCTGAATATTGTAATCTATGGTTAACAAAAGATCCGACCCGTCTTCAATGGCCTCTTTTGATTCTGAAGCAAGGTATCCACCCGGACTCCGTATGGTGGTAAAGAATCCTTCTTTTCCATCAAGTTCCTCTTGGTAATACTCCTCTAAACCGTACTGGCCTTGTCCGTCTTGATTTGTAAACCCTAGCACCTGGGATGCAAATGTTTCTTGGGGGTATCGTCTGATGCTCTCTTCTTTAAGGTATATGCCTGGAATTGTTGCCCGTGCAATGGCCTCCTCTTCTTCCAGTGAGATCTTGCGTTTTAAAAGCTCAAACAGGCTCTCTGTGTGGGAAAGCTTTTCTTGGATAAAGGATTCTTCAATATCAAGAATATCTGCTAATGTTTTTGCTGCGTCTTTTGGGTTTACTACTTCAGACGGAGTCGCAAAGACAATGGAGACCGTATCATGAGTTGCCAACGTATGCAGGTCTCCCTGTTTGTTTTGCGCAAAGATATTCCCCCGCTCCCCCTTTGCAACGTAGGGAAAGGCTTGTTGGCCTTGGGCCAATGCCTTGTAAAGCCCATGATGGAATACTTGCACATATGACAAACGGCCTATGAGGGCCGTTCCCAATAGAATGAGGCACACAAGAAGTATGTTGGTTCTCCAAGATGACATATATTATGGCGAGTAAAGTCGAACCATTATCTCGTGTTTGTTGCTGCCACTGCGGGTTCTGTAATTTTTATGTATGAAATGTCGTACGCCTTCTCAAAATTCATCAGAGTCGCAAGATCCTCGAAGTTTTTCATAGAAAGAATGCGAATCGCGGATGATTCCAGCGTTTTATTGCGATCTGAAAGTTGTTGTTTTTCCGTTTCGTATTCTCCCATATGATAGGCTTGGGCAGTGAGCGCATTGACTTGGAGAATATATAGAAAGCCAAACACACCCGCACAAGCAAGGGTGAGTGTGGCTAAAAGTTTCATGTATTGTGAGTTGGGAGTTTTGAGGCAATTCTCAACTTAGCAGATCGTGACCTTGGATTTGCTTTTTGTTCTTGCAACGAAGGCGTAATTGGTTTTTTCGTGATCATGGAAAGCGAGGGGTGCGTTTTAAAGAAATTTTTTACGATTCTGTCTTCTAATGAATGGAAAGATATGACCGCTATTCTCCCGTTAGGTTCCAGGAGCTCCACTGCTTGGGGTAGCGCCTCTTTAATATTCTCTAACTCGCTATTCACCGCGATGCGCAGAGCCTGGAATGTTTTTGTTGCAGGATGCACCTTCTTTTTGTGGTACCATTTGGGAGTTGCTTCTTGAATGATTTTGACCAGCTGCGTTGTTTTCACTATAGGCGTTTGCGAGCGATGTTCTGCTATGGCCTGGCTGATTTCTTTTGAAAACTGCTCTTCCCCATATTCCTTGAGGATTCTTTCAATATCCGTCTTTGACCAGTAGTTCACTATTTTTTCTGCCGTAATGGGATTGGATAAAGAGTACCGCATATCCAGGGGTTCTTGTTTTTGAAACGAGAATCCCCTTTTGCTCTCTTCAATATGCAGAGAGGAAAACCCGAGGTCAAAGAGAATGCCGTGCACCGGTTTGAACTTCTCTTGCTGCGCTATAGTTGTAATATGTGCAAAGTTTCCTTCTGCCAGCAGTAAACGATTCTTGTATTCTTTCTGAATGGTTTGCCGCAACTGGGATAAGAATACAGAATCTTGGTCTATGCCGAGCACTTTTCCTTTTGGTCCTGTCTTTTCAAGAATGGAAAGCGCGTGTCCTCCTTGTCCTATCGTGCAATCTATAAAATGTTCATTTGGCTTGGGTGCTAGATATTCTATGACTTTTTCTTTTAGAACAGGGATATGCATGTTAAATGCCGTATTCTTTCAAGCTTTCTGCGATGCTGTCCATATTCGGTTCAATCTTCTCTTTGTATTCTGTCCACTTTTTCTCGTCCCATATCTCAATTTTTTTGTAGACACCAGTCACCACAACCCTTTTCCCAAATCCAGCCCAGTCCTTAAGATATTCGGGAAGCACAATTCTTCCTAATGAGTCAAAATCAACATCCCGCGCGGACGCAAGGGTAATTCGTGCGTAGCTTCTGGCAGCTGCCTGTGTGGGCGGAAGATTCCCAAGCTTTTGAGCTTCCACTTCCCATTCTTTTATGGGATACAAAAAAAGACAGGTATCCAGTCCTTTGGTGATAACAGCTTTTTTGCCTAAAATCTCCCTGAACTTAGGAGGAATGGCAAGACGCTTTTTATCGTCTATTGAGTATGTGTATTCTCCGATGAACATATCCTTAGCCTGGCTAAGTCGTTCAGACTCTGAAGAGTCTTCAGACTCGAATGAGTTATCCACAGTTATGGGGAGTTATCCCCACTTTTATCCACAGGTCTCCACTACATTTCCACTATATCCCACTCATGCACCCTGGTCAACCACATTTCTACCCCTTGGAATCCTGCCTTAAATCCCCTGTTTCTCCCCATATTATCCCCAGATGCAAATCACCCCGACCCCCAGCTTAAGACACCTTCGGTTTCTTACGTCAGTCGCCTGAGGCAACCTCCTATTTTTCCACCACTGGGTGATTTGAAAAGAAAAGAGCCAGCTCTATGCTGGCCATCTCTTTCCCTCCTTCTTATGTCTTATTTCTCGCTTATCCTACAACCCATGGATTTCAGCTTGTTAGTTGCCTTTTCAAGATCGGACATTTTCACTAGTACGTGATCAGTAGAATACGCAGAAAGGATTAGTATGCTTATTCCTTCGTCCGCAAGGATGTCTGACACCTTGGCTATCCATCCCACCATGTCTAAGGGCAAGAGCATGTCAAAGGTAATGATTTTCCAATCCCTGTCTGTTTCTACGAGATCGTCTTTGTGGGCCTCAAGTTTTTCTTGGTCTATCACCACCGTAATCTCATTCTTGTCTTGAATGGTGACCACCGCGTCTGGCAAGGGTTTTTTTGATTTTGCAACCGCAAAGGTTTCTTTCCAGACATATACTTCTCCGTTGTTGAAATAGTCTTCTGGCTTTTTCATAGTTTTGTAATGGTAAAGTCTTCTTGCATCTCGACCTTGTCCCCTCTCTGGAGTTTATCTTCCAGGAGAGCAACTGCGAATACATTTTCTACCTTGTCTTGGATAATGCGTTTTAAGTTCCGCGCTCCAAACTTGGGATCGTACCCCAGGTCTGCAACTTTTTCTTTTAAGGATTGGGTGGCAGAAAATTCAATGCCGCGTTCTGCAAGATTCTTTTTAAGTTTTGAAAGCATGAGGTCCACAATTTTCAAGAGATGTTCTCTGGCAAGGGGCTTGAACAGTACCATTGCGTCAAACCGGTTGATAAATTCTGGCCTGTATACTCCTTCTTTGAATAGATAGTCAATGATCTCTTCTTTCAATATTGCAAAATCTTTCTGGTCTTTCAATGCCTGCAAGATGAGCTGGCTACCTGCATTGCTTGTTGCGATAATGATGGTGTGCTGGAAGCTTACCTTTCTTCCAATGCCGTCGGTGATGTGCCCCTCGTCTAGTACCTGCAAGAACAGGTTGAGAATGTTGGGGTGGGCTTTTTCCAATTCGTCTAGGAGAATAAGAGAAAAAGGATTTTCTCTGACCTGGGTGCAGAATATCCCTTCCTGGGTTGCAGAACCTAGTAATCGCTCGGTGTCCTGGACGTTCTGGTATTCTGACATATCAAGACGCACCATGCGTTCTTCAGACCCAAAGTAAATGGCAGCCAACGCTTTTGCAGTCTCTGTCTTCCCTACTCCGGTGGGGCCCAAGAACAGGAACGTTCCCATGGGCCCTTTCCTTGACCCTATTTCTGTTCTTGCGCGGCGCAACGCAGAAGAAACTTCTTTTACCGCTTCTTCCTGGTCTATAATTCTTTTGTGGATGAGATCTTCTAAGTTTAAGAGCACCTCCTTCTCTTTTGATTCCAAGTCCCCTACTGGGATCTGCGTTCTTTGAGAAACCAGAGACGCAATATGCGAGCCAAGCAATACCTTGTCTTTTGTTTGGCTAAGAAACACCACTGCTTCTTGCAAAAGATCCACTGCCTTTTGCGGGAATGGAACTGCCTGAATATATTTTCCAGACAGCTTCACAATGTCTCGTATGGCCTGGTATGGGATGAACTTGCGGTATTTTCTCTCCAAGGAGAACACAAGCTGAAAGAGTACTTGAAATGTCTCGTCGGGAGATATCTCTGATACTTCCACTTTTTCTAGCAGTCCAAGTATGCCTGAATTCTGTTCAATATCCTGATGGAGTCCAGAGAACGTAGTACAGGCGATAACGGGGAAATAAGGGGTGGCGAGATATTTTGCAATGCTTGCTGAAATATCCAAGGATCCAGGCCTCCCCTGATTTCTCGAGCTTACATAGTTGTGAAAGTCGTCAATGAACACAATAACGTTGCCTGCTGCCACCACTTCTTGGAATATCTGGTCAAGATATTGTTCTCGTTCTGCCGAGCTTTGTACGCGAGCTAAAAGGCCGAGTACGTCAAGCTCCAAAACTCTTTTGTAATTTATATGGGGTGCGCTTTCCCCGAGCATGCTTCTCAAGGCAATTTCATACACTATGCTTTTTCTGCCAGACCCGGGCTCTCCCACTAAAAGCGCATTGTTTGCCTTTATCCTGGACAATGCCCGTTCTAAGGATTCCACTTCTTTTCTGTGACCGACAAGCCGTGGGGATCCCTGCGTTTTTAACGATTCAGTAAGATCAAAAGAAAACTGGTCAAGAGTTGGAGTGAATCCCGCGGTCCATTGGCGTGCCAGAGTTCCTCTTTTTCTTAAGTTTTTCTCTTGCCACCATTGTTTTTGCTCTTTTATGCGTTCTTCAAGTATGCTTAACCACCACACGGTTTTCCCAATATCTTTTGGGCTTATATCATGTTCCCGGAGCGCTTCCTTAAAGACCGGCTCTTCCTCTGCGAGCGCAATCAGAAGGTCTCCCTTCTCTATAATTCTGTGATTATTCTCTTTAGCTGCTGTAAATGCTTTTTCAACCAATCTTAAGATATCTTCCGTTCCTTGTTGCCCCTTGAGTCCTTCGTTGCTACTCAGGATTTTCAATTGTTTCTGCATGCTCTGCCAATTTAACAAGAGCCTGTTGAACACAAAGTGAAGTTCCGGGTTCTCTCGCACAAGTCGCAAAAGCGTCTGTGATGAGGATGAAGCATTCTTGAGCGCCTTGGCGCTTTCAAAAGAAAGGGCGTCTGCAAGGTTCTTTGTTTCTTTTTCTGGGCGCCCTGTCTTTAGATATTCTCCAAAGGACTCAACAAGAAAGAAGGTTCCAATCAAGGCAAGAGAAAGAAACATGCCCCCGAGCGCCAAGGAGAGGGTTTCTTGAGAAAGTGTTTTTGCAACAAATCCTACAACAAACACAACGCATAGGGTCCAAAGAATCCACTGGAACGCTTTGCGTAAAAACCTCACTTTCTTTATGCAGAATACTTGATCAAAGAAAATGGTTTCCCATATTCTGCTTTGTTGAATGTTAAAAAAGAATTCTGAGGCCATGAGAGAATAACAAAAAAATAATCAAGGGGAGAAGAAACCACGAAACAAGAACTATCGCCCCCGCGCAAAAGACTAGAAATACCGAAACGAGCCCCGTGGCTATAATAGGGATGCGCATTGTGGCTCCGATAATCCTTGAAAAAAAGTTGCTTGCTAAAGCTTCAAGATATCCTCCGATGTTAAATCCCCCTTTGTACGACCAGGAATAACGCCGCCAAGGCGCTAAAAAGGTTAGTACAAGAACGGGAAGAGAGAAATAGTGAAACGCAAACCACAAGGTGTTTCGCCATGCCTTTACAATTGCGAGAGGAACCTCCCTTAAGAACCATATAAAGAAATCCAAGATGAGGTTGCTTGCCATAGCTTTTATTGTATAACAAAAGCCGTGCTTTTGCACGGCTCCTGTTCAGTACTCCTTATTTTGACGCTTCGTATGTTCTCCAGGCAGCAGATACACTAGGATCTACCCTGTCTAACTCATTCAAAATCATTGCCTTGATTTCAGACGAGGCGATTTCCTTTTCAGAACTATCGTCTCGTGCGCCTGTTTGCGATATAACAGCTTCAGAAACTTCTCGAACCACTTGAGAGATACGTTCTTCGGGAAGACCAGCTTCTCTTGCCGCTCCCTCGATCGCTCTTTTGATTTTCTCTACATCAAATGGTTGCTTTGAGCCGTCTTTCTTAATAACTTGAGTTGCCATATGCTTCAGTTTTTAGTTTATAGTTATTAGTTTTTAGTTAATAGATACCTATGCGACCTTTTTGATGCTGTGGAACGTACGAATTTGTTTTCAAATTCTACGTTCCTACAACGTAAAAATCTTTGATTTTGTACGTTGTGGGCATTACAGGTGTCGAACCTGTCACCTCTTCGATGTGAACGAAGCGCTCTACCGCTGAGCTAAATGCCCATTTGTACACGTATATTATAGTAATGTAAGAGTGAAAGTCAAAGAAAAGCACCTCGTGTAGAGGTGCATGGAATGCTACCATTTCTCCCTCCTGATTTTCAGAAGGAACGCCGTCCTTGCCGCCGTAATGTGCCAAAGGAACGTCATAGCAATTAGAGCAATGCTTGTGGTGAGCGACAATGGATATATCCACACCACAGACGCGATTGCTACAATTGCCATTCCTGTTTGATCCAGACCAAATAGGGATTCCCCTGGTGCTCTTCCTATTCTGCGCTTTATGAGACTGCCAAGGCTATCTCCCAGGAGCGATCCGAATCCCAAAAGAAATCCAAGAAGAAAGGGATTGATCTGGGCATAGTTTACAAGGCCAAGCGTGGGGAACGGAAAGAACGGATACAGAAGGGTTTGACTAAGCACCACAGCAATGGCAACTGTCGTACCTAGCACGAATCCCCTTAGGGTTTTATGCGGACCAAGAACAGGTTTTCCATTCCATCTTGCATTGCAATCAATCGGTAGGTCGAGACGGGATAAGATATTGAAGCGCTTAGCAAGGATTGGGGCAATATTCGCGGCGTAGGCAGGAAAGATGAAATAAAAGCATATCGCAAGGAACTGTATACTGTCTGGCATTGGAATCTCCTTCCTTTGGGTTGGGAATGCGCGAGATGTTTTTTTCTATCATAGAATTTGCTGAAAGTCAATGATATACTGAAGCAATGCAAATCTTTGAATTCTACTTTAATCCAAAGGCGCAAAAAGACCGGCTCTTTGAGATTTCTTCCATAGAGCCCCACCTCATCGGCGGGCAAGCAGAAAAAGATTCTTCGCACGGGAATCTGTATATCGTTGGAGAACTTAGCCATACGCTCCCCCAAAATTCAGGATTGCTGCAGAAATTTGCAAAAGTTATTTCCAATGGATATTCTTTAACCCTTACCCCAAAGTCTCAAGACGCTTTTTTCCGCATGCTCTTGAAAAAAGCAAATGACTTTTTTGCCCAAGAACTTCGTAAGGGAAACGTAGACTGGCTCGGCAATCTCCATATAACTCTTTTGTATGTAAAGAACTCTGGGAAGAAGTCTTCTGTCGTGTTTGCTAGAACCGGGGGCATGAAAGTGTTCATGACTCGGGGAACAAACGTGGTGGATCTTGGGAAAAATCTCCAGGATTCTTCCCATGGAGCAGAGCTGTTTGGAAGCGTTGTCTCTTTGCATGCGTTTGCCCAGGATAAAATAGTTGTTCTTACAAAAGACATATACAATGCCCTGCAAAAAGAAAACGCCCTTTCAGACTTGAGCGTTCCCTCTAACGCAAAGCAATTCCAGGCATTCTTAAAGAAGCGAGAAAAGACATTCTCCAGGTTATCTGGCATCTTATTTGCCGTTCTTGTCGAAGAGTTTGTGCCTCAAGCATCCCCATTGTCTTTTCTCAAAAGAAGTATGTTCTCCATACGCCTCCCTAAGCTTCAGGTCCCCTTTTTGCATCTTTTGCGTTTCCCGGTATTCAAGGCAAAGACGCCTTCTTTTATTCTGAATGACACGAGAAAGCAGAAGATTATTATGATCGCCGCGTTTTGTGTGTTGTTAGCAGGCGGTTTTCTTACCTTTCAGGGAGAAAAGAAAGATCTGCAGAGGCAAACTCAAGCCATTGTGTTGCAAATACAGGTTATTCAAAAGGAGGGAAAAGACGCTTTGGAGTTGAATGATACAAGAAGCGCAAACATCCTTTTGCAAGAAGCATGGAAGAAAGCGTCCAGCCACACGGGTAAAGAAGTTCCCTTTCGCGAAACCTTTCTTGCCCTAAAAGAGGAGTTAGAGCGGCAGCTCCTTTCTATAAACAACATTCAATACGTTGAGGATCCCGCAACGATTGTGGATATAAGGCAGGAAGATATTGATCTTATCCCTCAAAACATGCTGCTGGCGCAGGAGAGTTTGTATTTTTTTAACCCCTTTTCTTCCCAGATATTCGTCTTTGATCTTCAAGAACGCAAAGGAAAGATTGTTTCAGATCTAAAAATTATACGATTGGATGCGCGTACGGCTGAATTCGGCAAGAACTTGTATATTCTCAACTCCCAGCAAGGGACCATTGCAAAATATGAAGATCCTTTGAACAATTCCAGAGCTCCTTTGGCATGGATGAGCGAAGAATCGTTGAAATTCCCTACGGGGGCAAAGTCTATGGCCATTGACGGAGATATCTGGATACTTGCCCAAGATAATACGCTACAGAGATATTTTGGAGGATTTTGGCAGGAGGACATACAACCGTTGGTATTCCCCTTGTTTAAAGGTGCAACTATGGTGAAGACTTTTTCCGGTCTCCCCTATTTGTATATTCTTGATCCTTCAGAATCTCGAGTTATCCTTCTTACTAAATCTGGAGAGTTGGTAGGGCAGTATCGAATAGACGTTCAAGAACCACTATTGGATTTTACCGTTTCTAAAAACGGAAACACCCTGTACCTTCTTGCAGGTTCCAGGGTGTTTGCCATAGAGCTAGAATAGATTATTTCAATTCTACTTTTGCTCCTGCCGCCTCAAGCTTCTTTTTGAGATCTTCCGCCTCTTCCTTTGAGGCATTCTCCTTTATCATTTGGGGAGCAGCAACTGCTGCGTCCACTAGGTCTTTTGCTTCTTTCAATCCTTTTCCTGTTGCGTCTCTGACCACTTTGATTACCTCAATCTTCTTGTCTCCTATTGCCGACAACTGGACATTGAAAGAGGTCTTCTCTTCTGTCGCTGCTCCTGCGGCAGCTCCAGTTGCTGGGGCTGCGGCTATAGGGGCGACAGCAGACACTCCGAACTTTTTCTCCAAGATCTTCACGAGCTCGGCTAGATCAAGCACCGAGAGCTTCTCAACGCTTGAGACAAGTCCTTGGAACTTCTCTGGGACTTCAACTACTTCTTTTTCGTCTGCCATATAGTTAGTTTATAGTTATTAGTTTTTAGTTAGCAGATGCTTTTGCATCTTTTATGGCGTTTAATGCCACAACCAGACCTTTAATGTTTCCTTGTAGGACATTCAAGAATCCTGACATGGGTGAAGCAATGCTTCCTACCAATCTTCCCAGCAGCTCTTCTTTTGAAGGAATGGAGCCGATCTCTTTCATGGTGCTTGCGTCTCTAACTTGATTTTCAATGTATCCCCCTAGTATCTTTAGCTTTTCTGCTGTCTTGGCGAACATTGCTACGTTCTTTATAGGTGAGAATGCGTCTTGAAAAGAAAAGATTGCTGCTACCTGCCCTTCCATTCCTTTCAGGTCAACGTCTATCCCCTTTTCCTGCAACGCTTTCTTGAGCAATGTCTTTTTTGCGACCTGGAGTTTTGCCCCCAGTTCTTTCAGCTGTTTTCTCAAGAGGAGCAGTTCTTTTACCTTGAGCCCCTTATAGTCAACAAAAAGAATCGAGTTCTGCTTCTCAATATGTTCTCCTAATCCCTTTAGAGTTATTGCTTTTTGCGCTTTTGTTTTAGGCATATTTTCTATTATTATCCTTCTCTATATCAGGACGTTTATTTCTTTTAAAAAACAAACGCCTGCGTTTCCGCAGACAAAGAAAGGCATGAGCCTCATTCCTCGGTGGGTCTTATGGTCGCCCACTGTCTGCGGAATATGTTGCTATACTATCCCCTTCTCGTTTCTTTGTCAATATCCCCTCTTTTTGCTACAATCCTCCAATGAGAGTATCTCCTGTGAAAACACGAAAGATTATCCCCGGAAGAGACCGTGATATTTTTGAGATTCTAGATAGATACCTGCCTCGTCTGAAAGAATGCACCGTTGTTGCGGTCACTTCAAAGATCGTAGCTATATGCGAGGGTAGGACAGTGTTAAACACCGGTCAGGACAAACTTGATTTGGCAAAGAAAGAAGCCAATCTTTATCATGTGCTTCCTTCAAGAAAATACCGGATGCTTTTAACCATAAAGAATCATAGACTTGGGTTTACTTCTGGAATAGACGAGTCTAACGGGAATGGCATTTTTATCCTTTGGCCCCAAGACTCCCAAAAATCAGCAAATCAGATCCGCGCCCACTTAGCAAAAAGGTACGGTTTGCAACATGTTGGCATTATTATCACCGATACCACAAGCTCTCCAATGCTTCGCGGTCAGCGTGGGCAGTTCTTGGCGCACAGCGGATTTGCGGCTCTCAATAGTTATATTGGCAGGCCTGATATTTTTGGCAGAAAACTAAAAATGACAAAAGCAGCCGTTGCTGACGCCTTAGGAACCGCGGCTGTCCTTCTCATGGGAGAGGGAGACGAACAAACTCCCTTAGCAGTTATTGAGGACGTGCCGTTTGTGAAGTTTCAAAAGAGGAATCCAACAAAAGCAGAATTAAAAGAGCTGAACATGGAACTTAAAGATGATCTATATGCTCCAGTATTGAAAGCAATACAATGGCGTAAAGGAGGTTCTAAAAACTAGGTTAAGTCTAGTTTTTCAAATATCGGGCTTTTGCGATGTTGTGTTCTCCTAGGGTTCTGCTGAATATGGTTTTGCTTGCCTCGCCGCCAGGCGGGCCTTCCGGAGTTGAGAGATAATACCAATACGGGTTGTCTGTTGAGTAGAGAGCGGCCTGAATGCTTTCTAACCCTGGGTTTGAAATGGGCCCTGCAGGAAGCCCTTGCACGGCATAGGTGATGGGAGCGGCATCTACCTGAAGGGCCATGCCTATAGAGAGTCTTTTCCATAAGACCCCTGCCACTAGTTTTTTATCTTCCAGCGTCTTCACCTCTTTTTCCAAAAGAGAAGCCATGGTGATAATTTGAGCGATTGTTTTTCCTTGCCGTAAAGTTTCTTGTCGTAAGTCGTTATTGAATTTCTTTTCAAAATTCTCACGCATCATGCCAACTATTTCTTTATTGGATGCAGTGTTTGGAATATGGTAAGTGTCGGGGAATAGATACCCTTCCAAATCAGGCGAGATTTCTATTACGCGCCCCTTTTTTGCAAAATAGTCTTCAATATCTTTAATGATCCATCCTTCAATAATGGTGAGTTTTTCTTGTATGACGTCTCCTGTTGTGAATTTCCTAACCATGTCAAACAGCGACATGCTTGGGCTTAAGAGATAATCCCCTGCCTGGAGCTTGAATGATACCCCTGTTATCACTGCGTACATGCGAAAGAGCGGGCTAGAACGAATGAGTCCGTACCTTTGCAGGTTGTATCCTATCTCCCTGCTTCCCTCTCCCTTTTTGATGGAGAATATAACTTCCATAGAGGACTTCCTGCTCACAGGTGCAAAGATTGTTATAAAGATCAACACAAAAAGCAAAAACCCCACGAGTGCGCCTATCCAGAGTTTTTTTCGAGTGAGCACTATCATGAAACAAATGGGACAAACACAAATCCTGGGTATTCTTTTTCTGTGAACTTGTGTTCGCTCCCGCCTCCTCGGCGGGCAGGCTTTTTAGTAAACACCCAGATAGATTCTTGAATGGGAACCACAATCTTTCCTCCTATTTTTAGCTGTTCTCGCCAGGCGCGAGGCAGTTCTTTCTTGGGAAGCGTTGCGCTCACGAGTATTCCGTCATACGGAGCTTCAAGAGGATATCCTTTGTTTGCGTCTTGGCACAGATACTTGGCAATGCCTTTTTCAATAAAGCCGTACTTTGCTACGTTTTTCTTTCCGAATTCTGCCAGTTCTGGGATTATTTCTAATCCCACGACCCTTCCTTCTTTGCCGGGTATAGTACTGTACTCGGCTTTGCCTACAATATGTGAAAGGAGAGCAGTAGTCCACCCGGATCCAGCACCAATATCAAGGATGCGGTCCCCTCTTTTGGGTTCTAGAAGTTCCAGCATGAATCCAACCGTTAAGGGCTGGGATATTGTTTGGTTATATCCAATGGGAAGCGCTTCATTCAAGGAAGCGAGGGGCTTTACATCCGAAGGCAGAAAATCTTCCCTTCGTATGTCGTGGAACGCTTCAAGGATAGCCGGGTTTGTTATTTTGCCAGGTTCTTTAATTGATTCCGTAGTTTCCATTGGGCAAGCGGACTGATGCGATGGATAATAAGTTTACCTTCTATGTGATCAATCTCGTGTTGGAAGATTCTTGCTGCAAGATCTCGGGCCTTAATCTTTATCTTTTGTCCATTAAGTGTTTCAGCTGTGACCTCTACTTGTTTTGACCGAAGAACCCCTACGAACAGCCCGGGCAGACTCAAGCATCCTTCTTCGTCTCGTTCCTTTTCCTTGCTTTGCTTTACAATCCTGGGATTTAAGAATGCATGGGCTTCTTCTCCTTCTGTGATAACGATGATTTTCTTTGAAATCCCAATTTGGGGAGCGGCAAGTCCAACTCCCTGGTTTTTTTTCATTGCTTCAATCATCTGGGGAATAAGGGAACGGAGGGATTTGTCATCATGGTGTATCTCTTCTGATTTCTTCTTGAGTATGGGATTAGGGTACTTCACTATCTTTAACATGTTGTTTTTGCAAAAGTGTTTACACTGAGCGAGTCGAAGTGTGGATAACTTTCTTCTCTGGGCTCCTTGCGTAAGGTATAATGAATAACTCTATAAAAGGTCGAAAGACTTTTAAGCACAAGGGTACTATAATCTATAATTTACGAAAATGCCAGATTTTGTTGATCTTTTTTCAAGCACTCAAACGCAGATCATTGTTGCCTTAATCGCGGTTGACGTCATCTTGGGTATATTGGGAGCAGTGGTTAGAAAGGAGTTTCGATTCGGAAAGGTTGCGGCGTTCATGCACGGATCCGTACTAGCGTATGTGTTCGGGTATGCGGTGTTGCAGCTTGTTGCGCAAGGACTTCCTTCCTTGGCATTCTTGGTTCCGGTTGGCTTTCTTCTCGTAGTGGTATCTCAGCTTGCTTCTGTGGTGCGAAACCTCAAGAAGTTGGGACTTCCGCTTCCTGGAGCAAACAAGATGTAGGGTACAATTCTATACTCTATTGTACAAGAAAACGCCCCCAAAAGGGCGTTTTCTGTTTATGCAGGGGCTCGTGGAGGACGTTAGAACTATAATACAGCAGCAAAAGGGGCATATTTACATTCCAGATTTAGGTGCTTAAAGGGATTAAAAGAAAAGAGGCGTCAGACCGAGACCTGACGCTTCTCATTTGGGCCTGTTCGACTGCGATCTAGTCGGTTAATAGCCAGCACGACTGGTTACACGCCACATGTAGCGCAGGAACGCCCCACAGGGAATGCATTGCTTGATATGCTCACAGAGCTGTATTGTTTCGTTTTCCGTAGGTTCATCACCGTACACAGTAGCGAAGAGCTGGGTGCTTTCTGTGCAATGCTGACGAACAACGCCAGAGACGTCAATTCTTTGTTCTGGTGGTATGCTATTGAACAATCGCAAACGCTCTACAAGCTCGGCTAGCTCCCTGGAAGTAAGTTGTAAAGACATGTTCTATTCCTCCTTCGTTGTCTTAGCTAAGTGCATTATACATAAATCATGCAAAAAATCAAGGATACCAAAAACCCGCCGTCTTGGCGATTCTTTATTTTACCTTTAGCGTATTCTCTAGCATTTTACTAAGTCGTTTCCAACCAGCCGTTGTTTTGAAATATTGCTCAGAATTTATGGCATCCCCCTCATTATTAAAAGCAGAGTAAAAAATTAATTCGTATGGGATGTTAGGTTTAGTCGCTTTATTCTCCCCCGCATTATGAGATTTTATCCGTGCTTTTAGATCTGCAGTTTGACCAAGATAGAGTTTTCTATTCCTTTTACTCCGAAGAATATAAAAGTAATACATATGTGGCAGGCCACCGTTCATGTTCTACTTCTATTCACGTGGCTCGTCACCAATTAGTCACATAATTGTGGCTCGCCACGTTCATGAACGAACCACAATTAGTTTACATAATTGTGGCGAAGTGAACTGAACGTGGCAGGGGCGGGAGGAATCGAACCTCCGCCGAATCTTTTGGAGAGATTCGTGATACCACTTCACTACGCCCCTAGAAAATCACCCCGACCCCCCTCTTTTAGAAACCCACGGTTTCTAACGGTCGCCTTTGGCGACCTGTTTTCCTACACGGGGAGAACCGCAAATTTTCAAAGAAAATTTCCCCTATTTCTTTGTTTCTTTGTGGGGAGTATGCTTCTTGCAATGTCTGCAGAACTTCTTTAGTTCAAGCTTCTGCTCTCCTTCTTTCATTTTTACCATTTTTGACTTATGCGCAAAATAGTTCACTTTCTTGCACTCCGCGCACATCATCTTGGTGTATGCCTTTCTTTTTGTTGCCATGATTCTACGAATTACGAATTTATACGAATATACGAATACGACCTGTTTGTCGGAGCCGAGAAAGAGAATTGAACTCTTGTCGCGTCATTACCAATGACGTGCTCTACCATTGAGCTACCTCGGCACCAAATTACCCCGACCCCCAGCTTAAGACACCTTCGGTTTCTTACGTCACTTCGTTCCTATTTTTCCACCACGGAATAATTTGCAATTTTTCCTTATAGGAAAAATTGTGGGCCGGGAGGGATTCGAACCCCCGAAGACCGAAGTCATGACGTTTACAGCGTCACCTCGTTGACCGCTTGAGTACCGACCCAATTCATCACTACGATAGCATAAAATCCCCTATTTGCAAATAACCCTGCCTTGTTCTCGCTTCCATTCTTCAATCTTTTTATGATCTCCAGAAAGTAGAACCTTAGGCACCCTCCATACTACTCCCTTTTTAGCCCGCCCGCCGGCGAGGCGGGGGGAGAAAATCTCGGGGCGAGTATACTGGGGATACTCTAAAAACCCTTGTTTTTGGCCCGATTTGACGCCTAGGCGGCGTTCTTTAAGAAAGGTGGGCTTGCCTACGACCCCCGGGATAAGACGGGCTATTGTCTCAATAACGGCCATGGCAGGGATTTCCCCTCCCATTAAGACATAGTCCCCAATAGACAGTTCCTCATCTGCGATATGTTTTGCCACTCTTTCGTCTATCCCCTCATACCTTCCGCATATAAAGATAAGGCGTTTGTTCTTTACAAGTTCTTCTGCTTTTTGCTGGGTGAATTTCTTTCCACGAGGAGTGAACAAGATGACTTTAGTTTTCGAGACCTTTGGTCGAGATCCTGACGCTTGCGAGCGGAAGGATTTCCTTATATCTTGAACTGCTTCGTACAAAGGTTCAATTTTAAATACCATGCCTAATCCCCCGCCAAAGGGTTTGTCATCAACCTTCTTGTGCGGGTCTGTTGCCCAATCTCTCAAGTTGTGTACGTTTATCTTCAAGAGTTTTTTCTCTTGAGCTTTTTTCAATAAAGATTCTTGAGAGAATGCCTTTACGAACTCTGGAAATATAGTGATAACGTCAAATGTAATCATATGTTGCAAAAAAGAAAACAATGCCACCTGTATAGTAGCACTGTTTTCTTATTTCAGACAACTCTCTTAATCTCTTCAAGCCTGAGTCTCAGAGCCGAAGGCCTGAGTTTATCGAAGGACTATATCTTCAGGTCGTCGATAGATTCTTTCTTTTCGTCTGTAGACTCCTTTCTTGGCACGCGGCCTCCTTCAGGTTCCTCTATTTTGAGGTTTACCCTTGCGTGCGCTTTGAGGCCCGCAATGCGGATCAATGTTCTTATTGATCGTGCGGTAGATCCCTCCCGGCCGATGAGAAGACCCATGTCTTCTGGGTTGACCTTGAGGGTGAGCAATACGCCCATCTCGTCAACTTTTCTATCTAGCTTTACGTCGTCAGGATGGTCTACAATGCCCTTCACAATATATTCGAGAAGATCTTGGTATGCGTCTGCCATATAATGAATTCAGTTACAACGGTACAAACTGCTATTCGACCTTTCTGATATTACTTTCTTATTGTATATTTTTCTCTAGGAGTGTCAATCCCTCCCTTTCCTAACCTTTTTAAGAAAGGGAGGGGTCAAGAACGCAGAGGTACTCTCACAGAAGATAGGAGAGAAAAAATAATCTTCTGCGAGAGCGCCTCTATGCTCTCTTATGTAACATGTTTTCAAAGTGTTGTTGACATCTTGCGCTGAAGACTTACAATAAATATATGGCGGAACAAAACATCGAAAAACTTTTAGATAGACAGACAAAGGTTATTCTGAATGCCGTGGATGAAAAACTTTCAATGAACCGTATTGTTATTCTTTCAGATGTTGATAAAAAGCTGGAAAGGATGGAACTACGGATTAATCAGAAGATTGAGAAACTTACTACCACGCTGGATAAGTTTCTCAAGCGCATGACCGACATGGAAGACGAATTTACCATTATGAAACAGGACATCAATCGCGTCAAACAAGTGCTCAAAGCGAAACTCGGCGTTGATCTCTCTTAGCCTAGTCTATTTCAAAGAACTTTCCCCATCAAAATCCATAAATTTCTTTCTGAACTTTGATGAATGGAGGAGCAGAGGGATTCGTGTGAACAAATTCTCTTGCTCCTCGCCTTGCCCCGCCGCCTTATCGGGGTCTTCCCAGGTAATTCCGGAGAATTACCTCAACACTTACCTGGGTCTTTAATGCCATCTCCACGTCTGCCTGTCGGTGGAAAAAATTTCTTATCTCTTCGCGTTCTTGCGTGAAGAAATCATTCAAAGTTCCCGGCCCCTTTTGTGCGAACATCTCTCTTCCTTTAGGTGCTACCCCATTCTTTTCTTTCTGTTTCGCTATGAATTCCATAGCGGCGAGCTGAACACCAGAATCAGTTTTTAGTTTGTAGTTAGTAGTTTGTAGTTCTACTACTACCCTGATGTCCATTTCGCCGCCCCGAAGAAATTGTATAAGGTGCTGTTCAATCTCTTAAGCCCACGACATCGGCACAAGGCCTAGCCTTGGGCTTAAGGGATCGGGGAAGAGCATTTTCATGCCTTCCCCCTTTTTCGCCTCCTTTGAGTTCTACCTACAGACCTTTTTATTGCGAGGGTCCGAAGTTCTGCTCGCGCGACATCCGGATCAATCAGCGTTTTTCCAATAACTTCTCCTTGCTCGTTTGAGGTTTGTATATAGTACCCACCCTCTACGAGATCCAAGGAAAGAATCTTGTGAACTCCGCCAATAATCTCAAGCAGAAGAGGTTCCCCTCTATCTACTTGTCCTTTAAGATCTTCAAAGATCTGCTGCTTAGTCATCCCCCTTTTCAACTTTTCTCCCTTCGGTTCACCACCAAGATTTTTTACAGTGATGAACTCAAGAGATCTGGGAAGCTGGACTTGCATTCGCGAGTTCAGCTTCCCTTTCTCCAAAGAGCTACTAAAAACTTCTTTCCATCATGCCGTGCCTCGTTAGCACGGTAAGCGTGGAAGTGGGTCTATCCCAGTTCCACGAACCACGTGAAGCCAGATCGGGCCTCACCCCGATTGCGACTTCCGCAATCTGATTGAGGCGATTAAACCTCTCTGGCGTAAAATACGTTTCCCCAGTGATCCGCCGAAGAGCTCTCAGACCAAGAACCTGACGCATGATAATACTCCTTCTCCTACCCAGTTTCCACTGGGCGCTTGTGGCTTGAAAGGACTACTACGTACATCGTAGCAGCAGATTAGATACAATTTTATACCCAATCTGCTACCACGACAAGATTTGCCAATGTGCTTCCCCACACTTGAATCCCTAATCTAGGATTATGAACTCAAGTGTGCAGGTTCTTTACAACGAACAAGCGACTCTTTTGACCCCGTACCAATCTCTTGCGAGATGCTACGGGGCAGGGAGAGCCGCTTGCCGTTCAAACTTCTAAATTGTTATTTCGCTAGCGCTCTCTCTTCGCCAGCGAAGCCATATTTCATCCTATAGGTAGAGTATAGCATATAACCCTGCAAATGTCAAGGCCCACTTGTAAAAAATACCCCGAGAAAGATAACGCTTATAATCGCCATTCTTTCTCGGGGCATTGGGCCTTAACCACATCACCAGCTATGGTATCCGCGCCTGCGCCTGCCAGATGGTTCACCGCCACGGTTAGGATATAATCTTCCCCTATTTGGAAGAACCAGCTGTGGCAGTATGGTCTTAAATGTCCCTGTTTTCCCACAGCTAAGGCATGTGTTACCGTTTAGTATTCCTGGGGATCTCATTCCGCAATTAGTACATTGTAGGTTTTCTGTGGTGTTTGAATCGTCTCTCAAGGAACTACCTCCATAAAATAAATTAAGTCATTCTAACAAACCTCTTCTTTATGTCAAGACTTTTGTGTATAAACAGAAGAGGGCTACTTGCCCTCTTCTGGAGATACTTGAGGCGGTTGTTCTGCGGGCTTTGGCTCTTCAACTTTTGGCCGTTCAGGTTCTGAAGAGCCTTCAGACTCGATGAGCTGTTCTGCTACGCTCGCCGTAGCCTCCTTGTTCGCCGTAGCTTCAGCGGAGGCGGATGGCGAAGGCTGGGGAGTTGGGATTTGAGCTGGGACTGCTGTAGATTGAGCTGCAGGAGTTTCTGCGGGCTTCTTGGATTTTTTGTGCTTTGGGATTTTTTCTCCTTCTATCACCTTCTCTGATATTAACAAATTAGAAACGGTGGGAGTCGGCTGTGCTCCTTGTGATATCCAGTACTTTAACCTCTCTGGTTTCAGGACTTTCTCTTTTGTGATGGGGTTGTAAAAACCAACATCTTCCACAAAGCGTCCTCCTGTGGAAGATTTCGTCTTTTCGGTCACCACAATCTTAAAAGACGGCTGATTCTTCCTCCCTATTCGCATGAATCTTATCATTAACATATGTGTATCGTTTCAGTTCCAACCCTTCTTTTTTAATGCCTGGGAAGCTGCGTCTTGTTCTGCTTCCTGCTTGGATGTACCTCTTCCTTGTGCAATTACTTCACTTCCAATGACCACCCCCACCTTAAAGTTCTTTTCGTGGTCAGGACCCCACTCTTCAATAACCTGGTACGTAGGGGTTATCCCCACCTTTTCTTGGGCTAGTTCCTGGAATCTGGATTTTGCGTCTTCAAAGAGTTTGTCTGCAAGTATGGCGGGGAGTCTTGAAAGAATATGCTCTGTGATAAACTTTTCGCATACTTTCAGCCCCTGGTCAAGGTACAAGGCTCCAATAAAAGATTCCATGGTGTTAGCAAGAATGTAATCTCGCGCTTTCCCCTCTTCTTGGCCTTCTCCCCGAGACAATAGTAGAAAGTCGTTGAACTTTAAGGATCTTGCAATTTCAGACAGTATTTTTGCATTCACGAGCGCTGCCCGCCAAGTAGTGAGTTCCCCCTCTGGTTTGTCAGGATAATTCTGGTACAGGTTCTCTGTCACTACGAGCTCTAACACCGCATCTCCCAAGAATTCCAATCGTTCATTATGCTGAAGGCCGGAATTCGGGTTTTCATTCAAGTACGAGCGGTGAATGAACGCCTGCACAAGGAAATTCTTGTCCTTGAAAGAAACGTTCAGGCTTAGCTCTAGAGGAGAAAAATCTTTCATGGTGCTCATGGTGAGCTTGTCGAACCACTTTCTAATTCTCGGTACACGGTTCCCAGAACCCCATTCACAAACTTTCCCGAAGACTCCCCAGAAAAGTTCTTTGCAAGTTCAATGGCTTCATTAATGGCTACCTTTGGGGGAACTTCGTCTTTGTTTCCGTACAAGAGTTCAAAGAGTCCCAAGCGCAGCACATTGCGGTCCACAATGGTAATCTGCTCTAGAGGCCATTCTGGGGCCGCCTTTTCAATAATCTGGTTTAAGTCTGGCATATGTTCTTTTACTCCAGAGGCCAGCGTTCTGATAAAGTCCTTATTAACGTCTTCTAGCCCAGGGCCAAACTCCTGGATATTGCGCTCTACGAGTTCTTTTAAGTCCTCTTTCTTTCCAGCAAAGTCCCACTCATACAAAGACTGCATTGCAATGGATCTTGCCAAATGCCTACTTGCCATGTTCCTTTGACTTCAGCTCTTTCTCTTTGACTTTGCGTTCTTTCTTTGTAAGCTTGGCGAGCACGTCTTTCACCTGCACGCCCTTGTAGTACCCGCAGTTGGGGCATGTGATGTGCGGCAAAAGCGCCTTTGCGCACTTTGGGCAGGTTTGAAGTTTAGGGGCCTTGAGAAAGATATGCATTCTCCTCTGCCCCTGCCTGGATTTAGAACGATGCCATTTTGGAACTCCCATAATATTGTGAGTCTATCACGCTTTCAAAAGCTCTGCAAGAGGATTGAAGCTCATTCGGTGAATCGAGCAGGGGCCGTACTTTTTAATCATCGCCATATGGAAAGCGGTTCCATATCCCTTGTGCCTATCAAAACCATACTGTGGATATTTCTTGTGATAGCGCACCATCATCCTGTCTCTTGTTACCTTGGCTATAATAGAAGCCAGAGCGCATGAGAACACTTTCTCATCCCCTTTCACAATCGCTTTTTGGGGAATTGAAACATCAAGTGTCATATTCCCGTCGAGAATTAAATAATCAATATATAATCTTTCCTTGCTATAGCAAGATTTTGTTATATATGTAGCTTTTGATAGTTTTGCCTGCAATTGACGAAGCGCTCTCTCCATTGCAAGTTTTGTTGCTTGGTAGATATTGATCCGGTCTATAACCTTTTCAGAAACCATTCCTATCCCCCATTGTATTGCAGGATGTTTCATAATAATTCTATAAATCTCCTCTCTTCTTTTGGGAGAAAGCTTCTTTGAATCCCTAAGACCTGTAAAACTTAATTTTATTAAGTTTTTACTTGTTTTCTTAATGAAATTAAGTTTGCCTGATTTTGGGAGAATAACTACGGCGGCTGCAACCACGGGTCCTGCCAGAGGTCCCCTGCCAGCTTCGTCAATACAGGCCACAAACAGGTATCCCTTTTTCCAAAGTCTTTTTTCTTCCTTAAGGTTTGGATATTGCATTATGTTATTATACAATGTTGTAATGTCTAAGTTTACTCATCTTCACCTTCACTCTCAATATTCCTTGCTAGACGGTCTTCCTAAGATTGACCAACTCCTAGACCGAGTCAAGGAACTCGGCATGGATTCTATTGCGCTCACCGATCATGGAAACATGTACGGAGCCATAGAATTCTACAAAAAGGCAAAGGATCGCGGAATAAAACCAATTCTAGGGGCTGAACTCTACCTTGCTTTTGAGAATATGCATCAAGAGCGACCCGGCATAGATGACGCCATATACCATCTTACCGTGCTTGTGAAGAATGAGGAGGGGTATCGAAACCTCGTGAAGCTTCTTACCAGGGCTCACCTGGAAGGTTTTTATTACAAACCCAGGGTTGACGAGGAGTTGTTAAAAAAACACTCTGCGGGTTTAATTGCTCTGTCAGGATGTTTAACGGGAAGAATTCCACGTCTCTTACTTGCAAAGAAGACAAAAGAAGCAGAAGAAAGAGCAAGAACATATCAAGAGATATTCGGTCCAGGAAACTTCTTTCTTGAACTTCAGCATCATCCCAATATCCCAGAGCAAGGCATAGTCAATAAAGGGCTGATTGAACTTTCCAAGAAATTATCCATCCCCTTAGTGGCGACAGGAGATTCCCACTACTTAAAGCAGGAAGACGCAAAAGCGCAAGACATTTTAATGCTTATCAACACAGGAGCTCGGCCAGACGACCCAGAGCGTCTTACGCTCTTGCAAGACGACTTCTCTTTAAAAAACCCCGCAGAAATGGAGGAGATTTTTAAAGATATTCCAGAGGCCATAGCAAACACTCAAAGAATAGCTGATGCGTGCAACCTTGTGCTGGAACTAGGCAAGACAAAGCTACCTTCGTTTCCCTTGCCTCCAGGAAAGACTGCTGACGAATATGTAAAAGAATTATGCCTTGCAGGATTTAGCAGAAGACCGGAGCTTGCGAAATATTCTGAAGCGCCAGAACGTCTTGAGTATGAACTGGGAGTTATCAAACAAACCGGATTTGCCTCGTACTTTCTTATCGTCCAAGATTTTGTGAACTGGGCAAAAGAACACCGCATTGTTGTAGGACCAGGAAGAGGATCAGTGGGAGGGTCTTTGGTTGCATATCTTTTGAATATTACGAATATAAACCCGTTGCAGTATAACCTTCTCTTTGAGCGATTCCTCAACCCAGAGCGTATTTCCATGCCAGACATTGACCTGGACTTTGCCGATTACAGGAGAGATGAGGTTATTACCTATGTGGGAGAGAAATACGGGCATGACAAGGTAGCACAAATAATCACATTCGGAACTATGGCAGCTCGTGCTGCCGTGCGGGATGTGGGGCGCGCATTAGGGTATGAATATCTGTACTGCGACAGAATTGCAAAATTAATCCCCTTTGGTCTTACCCTGGGAGATACTTTAAGAGATGTTATTGAGTTTAAAGAACTGTACGATACAGACGAAAGAGCAAAGAAGCTTATTGACCTTGCTCAAAAACTAGAGGGCGTAGCGCGTCATGCCTCTACGCATGCCTGCGGAGTAGTGATCTCTGCTGAACCCCTAGAGAACATTGCTCCCGTGCAACATCCTACCCAAAACGATACCCATATCGTCACGCAATATGAGATGCATAGTATTGAGGACTTGGGTCTTTTGAAAATGGACTTTCTTGGGTTAAAGAACCTTTCTATTATTGAAGAAACCTTAAAGCGCATTTACGCTATCTACGGAAAGAATGTTGATATGGATAATCTTCCTGTGGATGACGAAAAAGTATACAAACTATTTCAGGATGCAAATACAGTAGGTATTTTTCAGGTTGAAAGTCCAGGTATGCAGCGATACTTGAAAGAACTCAAGCCAACCGAGTTTGAAGACATCATTGCCATGATTGCTTTGTATAGGCCTGGCCCTATGGAGCTTATTCCAGACTTCATCAACAGAAAACACGGAAGAAAGAGAATCACGTATCTGCATCCAAAGCTCCAGCCCATACTCAAGAACACCTATGGCATTGCGGTATACCAAGAACAGGTACTCCAGATTGCAAGAGACCTTGCAGGTTTTACGTACGGAGAAGCAGACGTTCTACGCAAAGCTATTGGAAAGAAAATAAAAGAGCTTCTGCAGGAACAGAAAGAGAAATTTATCAGGAAAACCGTGGAGAACGGCATAGACAAAAAGATAGCGGAAGCCGTCTTCCATTTTATTGAACCATTTGCGCGCTACGGATTTAATAAGTCGCATAGCGCAGCCTACGCCCTCATTGCCTACCAGACTGCATGGTTAAAGGTATACTACCCTGTTGAATTCATGTCTGCTTTACTCACCGCAGAAAAGAACGACATTGAACGCATCGCCTTTCTTATAGAGGAAACGCGAAAAATGGGAATTGAGGTGCTTCCTCCGGAATTGAACGAAAGTTTCAGTAATTTCTCTGTGGTGCCAGCAAAAAACCAGATCCGCTTTGGGCTTTTGGCTATTAAAAACGTGGGAGAAGGCATTGTGGAGGCAATTATTAAAGAACGAAAAGCCCAAGGGCCGTATCTTTCCATTCAGGATTTTATCAACAGGGTGCATACCAAAGATTTAAACAAGAAATCCTTGGAAAGCCTGGTAAAGGCAGGGGTGTTTGATCACTTCGGAGAGCGCAATCAATTACTCTTTAATATGGACCGGCTTCTTGAAGTTGCACGGGAAAACCTCAAGGTTCAGAATGGAGCGCAGAAGTCCTTATTTGGAACCGCATCTTCTAACCACAGCTTGTCTTTACAAGAGAGCGAGTCTGCAACGCCGCATGAGCGCTTAGTATGGGAAAAAGAGCTTCTGGGATTGTATGTGAGCTCGCATCCTTTGGAGGGGGTAAAGAACATTCTGGCTAAAAAGGCATTCTCTATCGCGCATATCAAAAAAGAGGCGGAAACTCCCTTTTTTGTGAAAGAAAGGAAGATTAAAATAGGGGGCATTATTTCTTCCTTGAAAAAGATCATCACCAAGGTAGGCAAACCCATGCTGTTTTTGGGCGTTGAGGATATGACAGACAAAATAGAGGTGGTAGTGTTTCCTTCAATATTGGAGAAAAACCCCACCATGTTTCAGGAGAATAAAATCGTCTTTATCACCGGCAGGTTGGATAGCCGGAACGGAGACCAAAAACTCATTGCAGAAGAGGTTGAAGAGCTTTTAGAGCGATAGATTCTGTGCTATACTCTATAAATGCAGAAAACCACAGAAATTGAGAATATACGGCATTCGTTTGCCCATCTTCTAGCTGCCAGCGTTCAGAAATGCTACCCCAAGGCGCAGCTTGGCATAGGGCCTGTTATTGAAAACGGGTTCTATTACGATTTCGGGAATCTTCAGATTACCGATGAGGAGCTTCCTCGCATTGAAAAAGAAATGAGAGCAATTGCGAGTCAGGACCTCCCTTTTAAAAAAGAACTCTGGCCTTCAAGCAAAGCAGCAGCTCATTTTAAGAAAGAGAAACAGCCATATAAGGTTGAGCTCATTAAAGATCTCAAGACCCAGAAGGTAGGTATGGTATACACGGGTAATGCTTTTTTGGATCTGTGTCGAGGTGGACACGTCAAGAATACAAAAGAGCTTCCTCTTGAAGGATTTGCCTTGAATAAGGTGGCTGGCGCCTATTGGAGGGGTGACGAGAAAAACCCCATGCTCACTCGTGTGTACGGTCTTGCGTTTCTTACAAAAAAAGAGCTTGAAGAACACATACGACAAGAAGAAGAAGCGCAAAAAAGAGACCATAGAAAATTAGGGAAAGACTTGGGGCTTTTTACGATTATTGACGAAATTGGCCCTGGACTTCCTCTGTTTTACCCTAAAGGAGCTGTTCTGCGCCGAACAGTAGAAAACTATATTATAGAAGAACAGGAGAAACGAGGGTATGTTCCTATTTGGATTCCCCATATTACCAAAGGAAAACTCTACAAAATCTCTGGGCACTTAGATAAGTTTGACGCCATGTATCCTCCCATGAAGCTGAAGGGTGAGGATGATTATTATGTAAAGCCCATGAACTGTCCGCATTTCATGATGCTTTACAAAACATTATTGCATTCATATAGGGATCTTCCCTTGAGATACACGGCAACTACCACGAACTATAGGTATGAGAAATCAGGAGAACTTTCAGGACTCACCAGGGTACGCGCCCTCACTCAAGACGATTGTCACGTCTTTTGCGCGCCAGAAGACATAGAGTCTGAAATTCGTCTTATGTTAGATATGATTCAGAAGGTATACGAAGATTTTGGGTTTCATGACTTTTGGGTTCGTATTTCTTTGCGAGATCCAAAGAAAAGACAACAGTATATTGGCTTCCCAAAGAACTGGAATATTGCAGAAAATGCCCTACGAACCGTGATTCAAAACACAGGGATGAAATGGGCAGAAGCCTTGGGAGAAGCAGCGTTCTACGGTCCCAAGCTGGATTTCATGATGAAGGACGTTCTGGGAAGAGAGTGGCAACTTTCTACTATTCAGCTGGACTTTAATCTCCCAGAACGTTTTGAGTTAGAATACACGAACTCTGAAGGTAAAAAGGCAAGGCCGGTGGTTATCCATAGAGCCATACTGGGATCAACCGAACGTTTCTTGGCCATACTCATTGAGCATTACGCAGGCGCATTTCCCTTGTGGCTGGCGCCAGAGCAAGTATGGATTCTTCCTATATCGGATAAATTTCTTGCTTTTGCCAAAAAGATCCGAGAAGAACTCTTACAGAAAGACAGAAACCTTAGGGTAATAGTAAGGGAAGAGAATGAAACTCTTGGGAAAAAAATCAGGGAAGGGCAAATTCAGAAGATTCCTTATCTTGTGATTGTGGGAGAAAAAGAAGAACAGCAAGGGACAATAAGCGTAAGGGATCGCCAAAAAGGAGATCTTGGACAGACCACGCTTGAGGCATTTTCTAATATGGTAGCAGAACAAATACAGCGCAGACAATAATATGGAACTATCAAAAAACGTTAAAAATCTTATTGAGCAGCATAGACTTTGGAGACAAGAGGCAGAACCAAAGCAGGAAGACACCACTATTGTGGTAGACGAGGTTGCAGCCCGCGTCGCCTCTTTTTATGAAAAGATTAGAGGGGTTGTTGACTGGCGAGAAGAGCACTTGCTTCGCAAGACTGCTATTGAAAGGATTCTTAAACGGCGAGTATTCACGAGAACCCCTGGAGAGGATTTTGCAGAACCCTTTCTCCAAGAGCTTATTCGGGGAGGGCATTTCCCCAATAACAGTATTCCGCAACGTAAAATTTCAGAAATTCAGCAAATCATTTCAAAATATCTCTTTCTTCTAGAGCGTGCTTCTCGGGATGCTTCAAGTAGGATTCTCGCAAAGCTTCATGATTGGATCCTTGGTATTGCGGCAGCAGAAATCGAAGAAACGCTCATATCCTCCAGGAGAGAGCGCGCCCTGATTGATTTTATGGCCGAGAGTATAGAACAGGATATTGTGATGAAAAATGGAACAGCCCTTTCTCTCCAAGACAAACACATTCAGGTGTACGTAGCTATTTCTCGTGCCTTATTCAAGCTTGATGACGCCACTATTTCGTATCATCTCTTTGAAAAATTATACCCATCATGGAAGAACCCGAATCAAGAGACTCTTCTTGCAATCACGGAAAAGACATATGTGCTCCAAGAAAAGATTCGCGGGATTCTTTCTCATCCCCTCTCTGAAAAACTGTACCAGCTTGTAGAAAGATACGATACGCCGTACCTTCTTGTTGGGGACATCATGACGGAGAATCCTGAAAACTTTTCTGAACTTGCCCAAGACCCCATACGACTAGAAGCGGCAATGAAAGAGGCATACGCCGTTCGCCTTGGAAAATTGCGAGGCAAAATGCATAGGGCTGCATTCTACGGTACGCTCTCTGTGTTTCTTACAAAGGTGCTTATTGCTCTTGCAGTCGAGATTCCTTTTGACAAATATATTACCCATGAGTTCAATACGACAGCCATTGGGATTAGCGTTGCCGTTCCTCCCCTTTTAATGCTTCTTTTGGTGACCAGCATTACGACTTCTTCCGAAGAGAACTTCCAGAAAGTTATGCTGGAGGTTATGAGGATTACCTACGCAACAGACAAACGCAATGTTCATGAGCTTGCTTCTCCTAAAAAGAGAGGGGTGATTTTGAATACAATTATCTATGCGATGTATCTCGCAAGTTTCATTCTCTCATTTGGTCTTCTATTTTTAATTCTCACTGGTTTGAACTTCAGCATGCTTTCTAGCATTGTGTTTTTGCTCTTCATCTCTCTTATTGCCTTTGGAGGAACAAGAATACGCCAGAGAGGGGCAGAGCTCCTTTTTGGAGAACAAAAGCAAGGATTCCTGTATAGCGTCTTTGACTTCTTCACTCTTCCGCTAATTGAGGTGGGAAGATGGCTGTCTCGCAAAATTGCAAGGTATAATATCCTTGTCGTGTTTCTTAACTTCCTTATTGAGATTCCATTTCAGATATTCGTGGAATTCCTGGAGCATTGGAGATCTTTCCTCAAGGAGAAGAAAGAGGAAGTCCATTAGCGCTCGGGATCCTGCTTTCTGGAGACCGCACTTCATTTCCCCTCCGTGGAAATGAGTGCTCGGTTCTCGGCCTCACTCTTCCGTTTTCGACGGAAACCATGGCCGTTCGGCCTCCGAAGCGTCCCAGAAAAGCAGAATCCCTCGCTTTATCCCTATCTCGCTTTTACTATGAAAAAGTTGATTGTTATTTTGGGGCCTACCGCTTCCGGGAAGAGCGCCTTGGGCGTGCAATTGGCAAAGAAATTCAAAGGTGAAATTATCTCTGCTGATTCAAGGCAAGTGTATAAGGGATTGGATATCGGATCTGGAAAAATCACTAAAAAAGAGATGGGGGGTGTTCCCCATCATCTTTTAGGCATAGCTTCTCCCAAGAGAAGGTTTACGGTATCGCAGTATGCGAAACTGGCGCAGCAAGCAGTTGTATCCGTTCAGAAGAAAGATAAGATCCCTTTTTTTGTGGGAGGAAGTCCTCTCTATATCTATGCCGTGACAGACGGCTGGGTTCTCCCCAAGGTTTCTCCCAATAACGCACTGCGGGAGAAACTCAATAAACTTACGGCCGTAGAGTTACTAAGTAAGCTTAAAAAACTTGACC
The DNA here is from genome assembly GCA_030647485.1 of bacterium. GTDB lineage: Bacteria > Patescibacteriota > Minisyncoccia > Minisyncoccales > UBA10102 > JAUSJT01. The sequence continues at coordinate 191,249 of JAUSJT010000004.1, read as the reverse complement.
CTCGGCGCGCCAAAACCATTGAACAGAAGAATCCAAGACGATTGATCCGTGCTTTGGAGATAGTGATGACAACAAAGAAACCAGTTCCCCAGTTTCGAAAACATCCCCTCCCCTATCCTGTATTATTTCTAGGTGTCAAGAAATCTTCTATTGTTCTTCGAAAAAACATTCGGAAGCGTTTTCTCTCAATGTTACGCCGCGGTTTCCTCAACGAAGTTAAGACACTGCGTAAAAATAAACTCTCATGGAATGCAATAGAAAATTTTGGCCTAGAGTATCGCCAAGCTTCCCAATACCTTCAAGGGAAGATTTCTAAACAAGAAATGATTGAGAAGACGGTAAAAGCAACAGAAGATTTCGCCCGCCGCCAAATAACCTGGTTTAAAAAAGACCAGCGTATCCACTGGATTCATTCATATAAAGAAGCACAAAATCTCATAGAGAGATTCTCTGTGCAATAAAAGAGGCGCTAGCCCTGCGTAGATCATTGGGTTAATCCGCATAGCTAGCGCCTTATCGCAACAACGAGCATCAGCAAACTTGTGCCTTAGCTGGCATCGGGGCGGTGCCCACGCGCTACCAATGTGAGGAAAGGCCTTCCGTCTCGCGTCATTTGCTCGCTGTCTTGATAAGTAAAACGATAGCGCCGTTTTAATTTATTGTCAAGAGGGTGCGCAAAATCTGGTTGGCGAGGTCGGGGCTAACTGTTCCTTTCGTTTGAGCCATCATTTGGCCTACCAAAAACTGCAAAGAGTTTTCTTTGCCTTTTTTGTAGTCTTCTACTGCCTTAGAGTTCTTTTTTATAATCTCCTGAGCAATGCTTTGAATCTTTTTTTCGTCAATAACCTGGGTTAGCCCCTTGTCTTCTATGATGTGAGAGGGATCTCCTCCTTTTGCAAACATTTCTTTGAGTACTGTTTTGGCGATAGCGCTCGACACCTTACCTTCTTCAATAAGAAGAACAAGTTCTGCAAAGTTTTCTGGTGTGATGAGGAAATCCTCGCCTACCACCGAAGCTTTCTCGAGAAGGCCTAGAAGGTCAGAGAGAATATAGTTTGCCGAGAGTTTGATGAGTTTATGTACACGTTCTTTAGACAGATTGGGGCCTAACTCGCTTATCACTTTTTCGAAATATTCTCCCAAATCCTTTTGCCCAACAAAAACCTCAATCTCGTTTGAAGAAAGTCTATATTCTTTTTGAAATCTACCCCTTCTTGCTTGAGGAAGCTCGGGAAGCTGTACCTGCAGGGTTCGTATCTGCTCTTTAGAAAAGCGAAGAGGCGGAAGATCTGGTTCAGGGAAATACCGATAATCATGCGCAGATTCCTTTTCTCTTTGAACAAACGTAGCTCCAGTAGTTGAATTCCACCCCATTGTTACCTGTATAACCTTGGTTCTTGAATCAAGAGCTTCTGTCTGCCTCTTAATCTCAAATTCAATGGCGTCATGAACAGACCTAAATGAGTTGAGGTTTTTAACCTCCACTTTCGTGCCCAGTTTCTCTTGTCCTTCTGGCCGCACTGAAATATTTGCCTCAACTCTCATTTGCCCCCTTTCCATATCTGCATCTGAAACGCCAAGATATCGCAGTATAAGCTGCAATTCTTGGGCAAAGGCAGAGGCCTCTTTTGCGGAAGTGATGTCGGGTTCTGTTACCAACTCCATTAAAGGCACTCCTGCCCTATTAAAATCCACTAAAGAGTATTCTGCTCCAACCGGATGTGCCAATCTCCCGGTATCCTCTTCTAAATGAACTCTGGTGATTTGAACATCTCTTTCCCCTATCTTCAGCTTTCCTCCTTTGCAAAAGGGCATGTCATACTGGCTTATCTGGTACCCCTTGGGAAGATCGGGGTAAAAGTAGTTCTTGCGATCAAACTTTGATCTTTCGGAAATTGTACATCCCAAAGCAAGCCCAACTTGCATCACCTTATAAATTGCATCTTTATTCGCCACAGGAAGCGTTCCTGGGTGCGCCATGCATATAGGGCAAATGTTCACGTTTGGATGTTGTTCTAGAGGATCGTTCTTGCACGAGCAAAACATCTTGCTCTTTGTTTTGAGCTCCGCGTGAATTTCCAGGCCTATGGTAGGGATATAGTTCATAGAAGCTTTTGTATCTTGCCCCATATTTCCTGGTGTATGTCTTTGGGAGTTCTCAGTTTTTTTCCTGCCATGCTATGTATCATACGAAAGCCGTCTTTGAAGAATACCAAAGCGTGTTGGTATGCCCGGTCGGCATTCTGCAAATGCACAATGCTTTTCTCGTGAATATCGGGTTTCTCTCCCTGCTCTTTTGTGTGCTTGATGCTGAGTTGCTGGGCAACGCGAGGAGGCATGTTTAAAAGAAAGGAAATGTTTGGTTTGGGGATGTTGAACAACTTATACTCAAAGTGATATAACCAGCGAAAGAATTTTTCCCGTTCCCGTTTATTCTGTATTTTCCCGCCCTGGTGTCCAATATTGGAAGCCCAGTATCGGTCTGCCACCACAATGTATCCGTCACGGAGCCACTGCTTAATACGGAATCCTCCATCAAACCGGTCTGCTGCATAGAACACGGAGGCTTGATAAGGATCAATCTTACCGTACTTCCCTTGCAAGTAGTTTTCAGCAAGGCCGCCCGACTTGGTTTGGTATTGGGGAAAATGAATGAAAGCCACCTTCTTTTTGGCTCTTTTCAAATGTCGTATCAGGAGATTGGTCTGGGTGGTTTTTCCAGCCCCATCGATACCTTCAAATACGATAAATTTCCCAGGGTAAAGCTTCTTTATCATACTTGAGTTTCTTTTTTGTCTGTAGTGGTTCTCCCCCCCTGCCATTGGCCCCGATATAGATTCCCTTTCCCCTTTACTTCAAAAAACATGATATGGACAACTCTTGCTCCCATCTCTAAGCGAAAATCGGTGTCTCGGTAGTTATATATGCCCATATTGAGCCCCCCCTTGTATCCTGGGGGAACTTGACCCCCAAAGATATATACCCCAGAACGAAACAGAGTAGAACGCGGGGTCATAATCGCTAAGAGATCTTCTGGCATATTCACATCTTCCATGGTTTTCATAAGGTAATAGACGCCGGGCTTTAGCTGAACTTCAGTAGTTTTACCCTCTTTATATTTTGCAATGAGTTTCATCTCGGGGGTTTCCCGTTCTGTAACCCCAAGCAATCCCTGGCCCGAAACCTCGTATAACTCCCCTATCCGTAAATCAAACCCAGCTCCTTCTGGATTTGTTAATTCTCGTTCGGAAAGGTTTGTAACAAGACCTTTCTCTTTTACAAGCGTATGAAGTTGTTCAATGCCCAACACCATATTCAAGAAGCAATGTATTATCTTCTAATTTTGTTGTTGAGATAAGGGTAAGATTTTTATCCACTTCTTTATTGAAAAGATTCATGCCCTGTCCAAAGAGCACTGGCTCTATGGTAAGGTACAAGGTGCCTACAACGCCAGCCTGCATAAACATGGTGTATATGGTGGAACCTCCGCAAATTGCGACTTGATCGTATCCCCTTTCTGTGATTTCTTGTATAAGAGAGGCAGGATCTTTCTGCGTAACTTCCCATCCTTCAAACTCTTGCCAGTGAGGAAGCTCCTCTTTGCTCTTTGCGTAGATGATGTTTAGGCGGTCTGGCATAGGTCGCTTGGAGGTTTTAGCAGTGTTTAGACCCATAACCACCACCCTAGCTTCTTTTGTCTTTGCGATAAAAAACTGTCTATCTCCCTTACTTCTCCATGTTAATGTTGATTGGCCAGGATTCTTGGCTATAAACCCGTCTGCGGAAAGGGCTGCTATAATGAAAACTTTCATTGTGGTATAGTATCATAATGCATCCAGAATACCAATATCTCAATTTACTTAAAGATGCTCTCGAAAAAGGGGCAAAGAAGGTAGACCGTGGCACAAACATTGTTTTGTACAGCCTTTTTGGCAGTCAAATACGGTATGATTTGTCGCAGGATTTTCCCTTGCTCACTACCAAGAAAGTATACTGGAAAGGAGTGTTGCACGAGCTTTTCTGGTTTTTGTCTGGGAACTCGAATATTAAGTATCTAGTGGACAATAATGTCCATATATGGGACGACTATCCGTATAAAATTTACAAAAGGAATGCAAAACAAAACTCACTCCCCGAATTAACCAAAGAAGAATTTATTGAAAAGATAGGCAAGGATCCTGCGTTTGCCAAAGAATATGGTGAATTGCCTCGTATATATGGAGAAATGTGGAGACGGTGGCCTACACGAACGCCGGGAAGAACCGTTGACCAGCTTAAATGGGCAATACAAGAACTCAAAGATGATCCAGACGCGAAGAACTTAATTATAAATTCTTGGAATCCAGAATATCTCTATACTATGGCAACTAACGAGGATGCCTGCCGTTTCCCCATATGCCATAATATGTACCAATTTTCTCAAAGGGATGGCAAACTTTCGCTCCAGCTTTATCAACGTTCAGCTGATCTCTTTCTAGGGGTACCATTTAACATTGCGAGCTACGCACTCTTAACGATTATCCTTGCTCAAGTGACTGGGTATAGACCAGGAGAATTTATCCATACGTTTGGAGACTACCACGTATATGAAAATCATATAGAGCAGGTAAAAGAACAGCTCGCTCGAGAACCAAAGCCCTTTCCTAAAGTTCATATTGACCCTTTGCTTAAGGATATAGATGACTTTAGGCCGGAAATGGTGACTCTTGAGGGATACGAAGCGCATCCTCCAATAAAAGGAGAGCTGACGGTTGCCGGCGGATTATACGACCCCACGACAGGTAAAATGGCAGAATAGTGTATACGAAAAACCCGCCATGTAGGCGGGCTTTTCATTACTATTGAGTGAATTCCTTATTGATTTTGCTTGCTTGAGGCTTTTCTTGAGAAGCGTATTTGTGCGTTGCTTTGGAGCCATAAGGACTCTGAGAAGCACTCGAAAGCATTTCAAATGTAAGAGCGCATACCCTCATGCCAGTATAGAGAACAACCGGCATAATTCCCATATTGCCTAATTCCATTACCGCCTTTCCCGACCATCCAGGGTCAAACCGCGCTGCGGTGGAATGCACCACAAGGCCTAATCGTCCCAGAGAACTCCTTCCGTCCAGACGTGCCATGAGGTCATTTGGCAAGGTGAAGCTTTCTTTCGTAACAGCAAGCACAAAATCTTTTGGTTGCAGAATAAAGGGACTCTCATTCTCACCTATCACTATTTCTTCCATAATATCTTCAATATTGACGGGCCTCTTTAAGTCAAGGTAGGGATATTGCGAAGGTTTAAACACCTTAAAAACATTCCCAAGATGCAAATCAAGAGAGCAGGGACCAAGCTGTTCTTCAAAGTTTGGAGCAGGGTATACCTGCACCTTTCCTTCTTGGATAATCTTTTTAATATCCTGATCAGAAAGAATCATGGGATCTATTCTACGGTAATGCCTAAGCTTTTTGCAGTGCCGGCAATGGTTTTCTTTGCCTGCTCTAGGTCTTCGGTATTGAGGTCAGACATCTTCTTTTTCGCAATTTCTGCCAATTGAGCCTGGGTTATCTTTCCAACCTTTGTTTTATTTGGAGTACCCGAACCTTTTTCAAGACTCATGGCCTTTTTGATCAACTGGGCTGCGGGAGGCTCATGAAGTTTAAACTGGTAGCTTCGGTCTTCGTATATGGTAATGTCTACAGGAATCTTAAAACCCTCGTTTGCCTTTGTGGCTTCGTTGAACTTAGAACAGAACTCCCCAATATTTACTCCGTGTTGAGCCAAGGCAGGGCCTACGGGAGGAGCCGGGGTCGCCTTTCCTGCGGCGATATGAAGTTTGACTACTGCTTTTATTTTCTTTGCCATAAGCGAGGTTGTAGGAATTAGCTTGTAGGTTGTAGAAATTCTTTCCTAAAAAGCTACAAGCTACTAGCTACAAGCTGATTACAATTTTTTAATCTGTAAGGAGTCTAGCTCTACGGGAGTGTCTCGGCCAAACATATTGACCAGCACTTTTATCTTGCCGCGCTCTTGGTCTATTGCAGACACTTTTCCCTCAAAATCTTTGAATGGGCCGTCAGTTATTTTAACCACGTCTCCTATGGTCACTTGGATGTCGTACTGGGGAGTATCTGTCCCCATGCGCTTTTTCAGATACTCTATTTCATCGGTAGATACGGGAATAGGAGTGGTTCCCGCTCCCACGAATCCAGTTACGTTGGGAGTATTCCGTACTACGTACCAGGAATCGTCAGTCACAACCATTTCCACGAGGACATACCCTGGATAAATCTTCTCTTCAATGAGCTTGCGCTTTCCATTCTTAATCTTAATCTTTTTCTCCTTTGGAACCAATACCTGGAATATCTTGTCTTCCATGCCCAAGGATTCAATCCTTTGCTTGAGATTGCGCGCTACCGCATCTTCATAGCCAGAGTACGTATGAATAACGTACCAATTGCGTTCCTGGGTGATTTGTTGTTTAGGCATACACGTTCACAAGGTTTCCCCCGACCCCCCTCTTTTCAAAACCCTCGGTTTTGAATAATTTCCTACACGGGGGAAACCTAAATTTATTATACATAAATTTCTACAAGATAAAACGCTTCATCAAAGAAGTAAAGGCAAGGTCAAAAAGGCTCAAAATCATGGCAACCACAACAGAAAACAGAATCACAATGACAGTGCTCTTTATGGTGTCTTGCCTTTTGGGCCAATTAACTTTTTTTGTCTCAAGCTGTACCTCCTTTAAAAACAGGAGGATTTTCCCAAATATAGATGTCATGCGTTTTTCTATCTAAAAAGGCCTCTAGGCCTCACTTTCTTCATACTTCTATTTTTATACCTTCGTCAAAAAAAGTCAAGCCCCGAGAAAGTTTTCACTCTCTTCTCGGGGCCCTTTTGCCTTTTACTTGCTCTCTATACAACCTCCTTGCTATAAAAAGGGTTTGGCGGTCTGGGGAGGCCTTGCTGTAACACTGTAGTAGCCCCCCAGCCTAAGTCTCTAACATTCATACCAGAAGGCATGGAAGGTAAGCGTTCCAGAGTAAGCCTAACGAAGGTAGAGATGCCGGGAAAGTCTGTATCCTGCGCCTTCCTCAGTATATCTAAGTATTCTTCTAGACTTCTGAGGGCGGCAACCTCGTCTTCCTTTCCCTGGAGGATCTGATTAAAAGCAGTGGCGGTCCACTCAGAGGTTTTGAGGCCACGGATCCATTCGTCCTCCCGACACGACTGTTGCACGACAAGCAGATAAGCTGATGACTTCCTTCCCCACTGGACTGCAAGAAGATAAGAAGGAAAGTCTAAGTAGGTGGCTCCTCCCTGACGCATCATCCTCCGCGTGGGACGGATCCCTTCAAAGTTCCCCGGTATCGGAAAAAGGAAAAAGCTTTTCCTTCTCCCTCCATATCCGGGAAGGTAACAGAACTTTGCCACCGGCTTAGATTCTGGAAGGTAATCCACTTCTAAGGATTCCCTTCCTCCGGTGCTTGTTCTACGCCAACTGCTTACCGTATAAAGTTTCCCCTCGGCGGTTTTTACTGCTCGCCTGGCACCTCGCTCTGAATATCCGCAGAATACACCGACCGTCTCTGTCGGTCCAGTTCGTTGGGCACCCTCATGAAGAGTGACTGCTGACATCTTTTCCTCCCTGTAAAAGTGCTTAGGGCGTAACATCGAAACTAGTCGATGAGAATTTTACACCCCTTTTTCTGTAAAATTACAATAGCATATCTATCTCTAAATGTCAAGGTTCTTCACACTCTTAGCGTAGGTTTGGATAAACTTCTTGCGGGGTAGCACTTCGTCCCCCATCAAGATGTCAAAAATACGGTCTGCTTCTTTACCGTTCTCAATGGTAACTTGAAGAAGAATGCGGTTTTGAGGGTTCATAGTAGTCTCCCAAAGCTCTTCTGGGTTCATTTCTCCCAAACCCTTGTAGCGCTGAATGTTTGGCTTGCCAGATCCTGCCTGTTTTATTAGCCCTGCCACCACTTTTTCTTTCTGATCTTCCGTGTAGGCATACCCTATATGTTTTCCCACCTGTATTTTATACAGAGGAGGCTGGGCGATATACAGGTATCCATGCTCAATCAATGGCTTAAAATATCGATAGAACAAGGTAAGGATAAGCGTGCGGATGTGGTTTCCATCAGAATCCGCGTCAGCCATGATAATAATGCGGTGATAACGAAGCTTTTCAATATCAAAATCTTCTGCAATGGCAGTGCCCAAAGCAATAACCAAAGAACGTATTTCTTTAGAAGAAAGGATCTTGTCTAGGCGCGCTCGTTCTACGTTTAGAATCTTCCCTCGAAGGGGCAGTATGGCCTGGAATTTTCGGTCTCGGGCCTGCTTACCTGAACCTCCTGCTGACTCTCCTTCTACTAAGTATAATTCTGATTCTTCGGGATCTTTTGAAGAACAGTCTGCAAGTTTTCCAGGAAGAGCGAGGCCCTCCAAGATTCCCTTACGCAACACGGTCTGGCGCGCTGCTTTTGCAGCCTGTCGTGCCTTAGAAGCCAAAAGGCATTTCTCTAAAATAGCTCTGGCGTCTTGCGGGTTCCGTTCAAGGAAATCATTCAGGGTCTCTGTGACTATGGTCTCTACCACGGTTTTGGCTTCAGGGTTTCCTAGTTTTGCTTTTGTCTGGCCCTCAAATTGAGGTTCTCTAATTTTTATTGACACCACCACGGTCATGCCCTCTCTTACATCATCCCCCGTAAGAGTATCTTCTCCTTTGAGAATGTTGTTCTTTTTTGCGTAATCATTGAGCGTACGGGTAAGCGCAGAACGAAAACCTGTAAGATGCGTCCCTCCTTCCGGAGTAATTATATTGTTTGCAAAGCTCTCTTCATAGATCTCAAATTCCTTTGTGTAACGAAATGCTGCTTCTACTACAATGCCATCCCGTTCTCCCTTTGCATAGAATATGTTTTCATGCTCGGAAGTCATGCCCCTTGTAAGGTAGTCTACGTAAGAGGCCAGAGCTCCTTCAAAATAGAAAGCGTAGGTTTCTTTTTTTTGCTCGTCTCGCTCGTCAACAAACGTAATGCATACTCCTGAAGTTAGGTATGCTTGCTGGCGCAAATGGTCCTTGATTTTTTTGGCGTCAAATTTGATCTCTTTGAAGATTTCGGGATCCGCCTCAAATAGCACGGCAGTGCCAGTCCCCTTTGAACTCCCTACTTTCTTAACAGGACCCTTAGGCTCTCCCCTTACATATTCCTGTTCGTATCGCATGCCGTCTCGTGACACCTCGGCCTTCATATAAATAGAAAGAGCGTTCACCACAGAAACACCAACTCCGTGAAGGCCTCCTGATACCTTGTATGCTTCTCCTCCGAACTTTCCTCCTGCATGCAGAATGGTCATGACGGTCTCTAGGGTAGATTTCTTGGTCTGGGGATGCTTTTCTACCGGGATTCCTCTCCCGTCGTCTATAACACGCACCCTGTTTGAGGGCAATAAAGACAAAGCAATATTCTTTGCATATCCTGCCATGGCTTCGTCTATGGCATTATCTAAAACCTCCCACACTAAATGATGAAGCCCATCCAAGCCAGTAGACCCAATATACATTGCAGGTCTCTTCCTAACAGGATCCAATCCCTCCAAGACTTGGATATCTTTTGCGGTATAACTAGATGATTGTGTTGGTTTTTTTGCCATAATATTTTCTAACGAAGTTCTGCGCCAAACTGTTCGGCTGTTTGCTTGTAAATCTCATTCTGGAGCACATCAACCTCCTTACTTACCAGGGTTTTTTCATTGCTTCGGTATACGATCCGGTAAGTATAGCTTATCTTGTCTTGACCAAACTTTTCCGTATCCTCATATTTATCAATGAGTTTAACTTCCTCGACCAAGTCTCTACCAATGTCTCGGATCAAATCAAAATAGTTATTGGGAATAAAATCCTTGCTGACGACAAAAGATATGTCCCGGGTGATGGACGGATACTTGCTCACCGGAACAAAGGAGTTCCCGATCTTCAACTGTTTTTTTACCCGGGGATCTTCTGACCATAAAAGCCGAATATCAGGAAGGTTCATACTAACAATGGCCATGCGTTCCAGGCCAAAACCAAATGCCCAGCCGTGGTATCCGGTAAGACCGAAGTTGGCCAAAACGCTTTTACGGGCCATACCGCAGCCCAGCATCTCAATCCATTGACCGTTTATCTCGATCTCCATTTCTAAACTGGGATCCGTATAGGGAAAATTGTCCTGGTTGAAACGGATCTTTATGCCTTTGCCGAAAATACTTTGCGCTATTTCAGTAAGGGCGCTTTTTAAGTCCTCTATGGCTAAGGTCTTTTGTTCGTCGCGCACCAAATACAGTCCGCCAAACTGATGAAAAACGTTCATGTGCTTTCTGTCTATTTCGTCTTTGCGGTAGACTTTGGCGTAACAGATGACCCCCAGGTCTTCACCGTTCTCAATCTTTTTCTTTACATCGGGATGGTTCAGGTAGAAATACCACATCACTGTATCGTGGGTTATCAAAATGTGCTCCTCATCTGCATAATAAGAATCTGATTTGCTGCGGGCCGGGTGACCGGGAGGCATATTGAACAAATCAAAAAGAACATGAGTCGAGACAATATCGGGAATCTTGATGTCGTCAAAGTTTTTCAGCACGGGCACCTTTTTTACCCGTTCTATAATTGCGGCAAGCGGACTATCGGGCGCGCGCGACAAGTCTGGCATATTCAAAAACCGAAGCATTCTTTTGGCCTCCGGATCGTCTCTTTGTTCAAGTGATTTTCTTATTTCCTGCTCCTCTGCCAAGCTTATTTTAATATCCATATACCTCCTTATTCTACCTTAAAATGAAAGAGAAATCAACCCTAGTTATCCCCAGTTTTTAGAAGGTAAAAGAAGAAAAAAGCCGCTGAACGAGTGTTCAGCGGCAAGAAAATCGAGCAAGAGAACAACTACAGGCTTGGCATTAGTTTTGTTCTCACGGTATTAAAAAATGCCATTACCTCATCGTATTGCTCTGTAGCGATTCTTTCCGTATCAAGCCACAAACTAAGTAACTGTGAAATCGGAAAGATACAGTGAAGGGTTAGGTCTTTTGCGTTGAGACGTTCGGCTGCCCCTAGCCCGTAATCAATGACAGCCATCACGTTGTGTACAATACAGCCTCCTGCTCCAAGAACTTCAATCGTCTCAAGCGTGCTTTCGCCGGTTGTAATGACGTCTTCCACTAGTAAGACAAGGTTACGCAATTCAAGGAATCCTTCAACTGGACCTTGAATTCCCTGGCCTGTCTTTTGCAATGTTAGCAATAGGGATCTATCACCCCTAAGTGCCGTGCAAAATGCTTCTGCAAAGCCATTGCCTCCGGTTGGAACCCCAGCAATCTTGTCAAAGCGCATAGCTGCTTGAACGGCTTTTGCGCACAGGAGTGCCCCTATTTTAGTGACAAGCTCTTGCGGCAATCCGCCCAAGTCAATGAATATGGGGGCTGGCGGCAATTGCAGTTCAGGATGCGTTCTATGTACGTGCCAAGAGACTGCTTCGAGACTCACCATTCCCGAGTCAAAAATATCAAGGCCGATTTCTCTTTCGTGAATGCTTAGGGAGTTTACCATGCGACACCTTCCTTTACTAAAGCATTGTTAAAGTTCTTTCCCTCTTTATAGATAACAGATCTGCTTTATTTGTCAAACACAAAATCCTTAGTTTGTCTAAGGTATGAATAACTTAATGGAATTAAGTTTTAAGGGCGCGGGCGATGGGATTTGAACCCACGATCTCCTCCGTGACAGGGAGGCGCTTTAAACCAAGCTGAGCTACGCCCGCATGAATTGCCTTGTGCCGGGGGTGAGACTCGAACTCACGACTCCCGTCTTATGAAGGCGGTGTTCTAACCGCTGAACTACCCCGGCATTTCTGCATCCTGAAGTATAGCTTTACATTGAACAAATTTCAAGATACAATAGTTGCGCGGGGAAGTGAATCGGTATCATGAGAGGCCCATAACCTTTAGATCCGGGTTCAACTCCCGGCCCCGCAACAAACTAAGAGATCAAATCAAGACCCTCAAAGGCAGTCTCGTAGACTTCTATGATTCTCCGCGCTTCGCTTAGGGTAATCTTATAATTTGGATCATGCACAATATTGTTCCGAATAGCGTTCGCTTGGCGAACTTCGGAAAGATTGGAGATAATCCCAACACTTACTTTCTGCAAACGGTCAGCCAAAGTATCCCCCGCAAACCCCATACGCTTTAACGATTGATCAAGCATACCGTCCGCTTCAAGTACCGCAAGCTTATACTCTTCTTCGCTTGGAGTCTCCAAGCGTCTTAAGACATTCTTCCATTGATTAGTTAGCCCTCCTGTCCCGTATGCTCGGTAGGTAAAGAATTCAGTGGCATCAAACATAAACACAAACTGTTTCCAACTGAAGTTCCAAATAACCCAAACGATAAAAACGAGCATGCCAATGCCTATGATTCCCAAGATCATGCTCCAAGGGAAAAATATCATTATCATGCCAGGGTTGGTCACGCGAGCAATTATCTCTTGTATGTCAATCATAACTTTTCAAAAAGTTTGCCTGTCTCAAAGAGCCTTTGTTCCTCAAACGCAGGAGCTATCATATGCAATCCTACGGGAAGGTTCCCTACTTTTCCTGCTGGCACTGATAACGCAGGCAATCCTGCAAGATTCACGGGAACCGTGTAAATATCCACCAAGTACATCTGCAAGGGATCTGTGATACGCTCCCCTATTGTAAAGGGAAGAAAAGGACTAACTGGGCCAACAATAACATCCACTTTCTCAAAAGCCTTTTCAAAATCCTGTTTTAACAAGGTTCTTACTTTCTGGGCTTTATTATAGTATGCCTCATAATACCCCGCAGATAAAGCATAGGTGCCCAAGATAATGCGTCGTTTCACTTCTTGCCCCAGTCCTTCTCCCCGTGCATCCAGATACGTATCCAATAAAGAAGAACCTCCTTGCAAAGACAATCCATACCGTATCCCATCATACCTCGCAAGATTCGCAGACGCCTCTGATGTATTGATAATGTAGTATGCCGCAAGAGCATACTTGGTATGAGGAAGTTCAATCTCCTGGATCTTTGCCCCTGCGTTTTCTAGTTTCTTGATGGCATCTCGTATCACCTTCTCTACGTCAGGATCAAGGCCCTTGCTAAAATATTCTTTAGGAATTCCAATGCGTAAATCTTGTATCTTGTATTTCGTATCTTGTATTTCGTATTCAACTGAAGTTGAATCTAACTCATCCTTTCCACGAATGACGTTGAATAGGATTTCCGCATCTTCCACGGTCTTTGCAACTGGCCCCACCTGATCTAAAGAAGAGGCAAGGGCAATAACTCCGTATCTTGATACTGCCCCATAGGTCGGCTTAAGTCCCACAACTCCGCAAAAGGACGAGGGCAAACGTATGGAACCGCCCGTATCTTCTCCGAGCCCAATAACGCATTCTTCCGCCGCAACGCTTGCTGTTGATCCTCCTCCGCTTCCCCCTGAAACTCGAGTGAGATCATGTGGATTCTTTGTTGGCCCAAACGCAGAATTTTCCGTGGAGCCGCCCATGCCAAACTCATCCATATTTGTCTTCCCGATGATGATTGCCCCTGCCTCCTTAATTTTTTTTACAACCGTAGCGTCATACGGAGCTACATATCGTTCCAAGATCTTGGAACCTGCGGTGCAAGGCGCGCCTTCCACTAAAATTGCGTCCTTAACGGAACAGGGCACCCCAGCCAACGCTCCAAGCTTTTCTCCTTGAGCGATTTTCTCGTCAATCTTTTCTGCTTGATTCAAAGCAATGTCTTCTGTAAAATTCAAAAACGCATGGATATCCTTATCCTTTTTCTTGGCAGCATCCAAAAACTCTTTGGTTAATTCCTTTGCAGAAAACAGCTTTCCGACAAGCCCGTCTGCAATGTTTTTAATAGAAAGATCTAAGTTCATCTGGAAGAGAAAATAGCTTTTACTCTTAGCAGCCCATCTCGTACAGCCGGGAACATATCAACGAGCTTCTGTAAAAGCGCAGGGCTTCCCGGATGGGCAACGTCTTCTCTTGATATGTTCTCAAGAATAATTGAATGCGTTGTCGCTTCAACTTTTGACGTATCTGCATCTTTGAGCACGGCAAAATAATCAAGGATTCCGGAAATATCTTGCTGGAGTTTTTCTACCTCCTTTTCATTTATTCGAATGCGCGCCAATTGCGCGATATGTTGTACTTCTTCTTTTGTAATCATAATTTTTCTTGGAAAAATGTTTTTAGCCCGTGGTGGAAAAAATGGGAGCGCTAGCGACCTAAGAAACCGAAGGTGTCTTAAGTCGGGGGTCGGGGTAAAAACTAATGCGGTGGTTCTAAGTCCTCTGTTTCCACAAGCACCTCTTCTAATTCATCAAGGTTTTCTAAAACGAGCCCCGCTCCCCGCACCACTGCGGTGAGGGGATCCTCTACGGCAATAGTTGGGATTTTTGTTTCTTTCGCAATGAGTACGTCAAGCCCTCTCAACAATGCTCCTCCTCCTGACAAATGAATACCCTTTGCCATAATATCTGCCAACAGTTCTGGGGGAGTTTCTTCTACGGTCGCCTTGATTTCGTTGACAATTTGGCGCACCGACCGCTCCATTGCCTTTCTAATATCCGTATCAGACACCATAATCTCTTCGGGAAGCCCGGTAACCAAATTTCTTCCTCGAAGCGGAGTTTCCATTTTTTCTTTCAGAGGATACGCAGACCCAATGGCAATCTTAACGGCTTCTGCGGTTCGCTCTCCTATCAAAAGCTTAAATTCTTCTTGCGCGAATTGGATGATATCCTCATTCAATTTATCCCCTGCAATACGCAGAGATTTTGCCAATACAATGCCGCCCAGAGAAATAATGGCGACCTCTGCGGTTCCTCCTCCTATATCCACAATAAAGTTGCCCCCTGGCTCTTGCACCTGTAGCCTGGCCCCTATGGCAGCTGCCATGGGTTCTTCAATAAGAAAGACCTCTCTGGCTCCTGCGTTTAACGTAGCATCGCGCACCGCTTTCTTTTCTACCTCGGTGACTCCAAAGGGAATCCCAACAATCACGCGAGGCCCTGGACTAAACAAGAACCTTCTTCTTGTCGCTTTCTCAATAAAATACCGAAGCATTTGTTCGGTAACCTCAAAATCGGAAATAACGCCTTTTCTCAAGGGTCTTGTGGCAACAATATGGGCAGGCGTGCGGCCAACCATTTTTTTTGCTTCAGCTCCAATGGCTAGGATTTGCCCCGTTCTTTGATTCACCGCAACCACCGAAGGTTCCTGGATAACAATACCCCTGCCGCGAACATACACCTCCGAGTTTGCGGTACCAAGATCAATTGCAATATCCTGGCCAAGGAACGAGAGAGCTTTTCTGAATATGTTTTTCATAGAGATTGAATACATTCCATGATCTCTTTCTCATCAATCAGGCGTTCTTGCTTTTCATTCCTTTTCTTTACCCCTACCTTCCCTTCAGAATACGTCTTTGCGCTCACCACAATCCTCAAAGGAATACCGATAAGATCTGCGTCCGTGAATTTCTCCCCTGGACTGGAATCGCGCCGGTCGTCATACAACGCCTCAATACCTTTATTTTGAAAATCTTTGTACAGTTCGTCAGCCTGCTGCTCCCCTCCTGCGAGGGACAAAAGGTGCACAAGAGCAGGAGCTAGAACTTTTGGCCACAGAATCCCTTTTTCGTCATGGAATACCTCCGCAACAACTCCCATAAGCCTGTTTAATCCTATGCCATAGCATCCCATAACCACAAGATTCTCCTTCCCCTTCTCGTCTTTATAGGTAAGACGAAAGGGCTCTGAATACTTGGTGCCTAGTTTAAAGATATTCCCCACTTCTACCGCTTTTTCCTGCTTGAGATTCTTGTTCTGGCATTCAGGGCATACAGGCTGGTCTTTTATGATCTCCTCATTCACCGCAACTCCGCATTTCTCACACAGATATATAGTATCTTCCCCTGCCTGGGTTATCGTTTGAAACTCATGGGAATATTTTGAGAATGTCCCCCCTGAAGCGAATGTAAGGTGGGTAACGTGTCCAATGCCTGCTCTTTCAAAAATCCTTTTGTAGGAGTCCTTCATTGTTTCATAATACGCGTCCAAGTCTGCCTCATCTTTATGGAAAGAATACAGATCTTTCATGAGAAATTCCCGAGAGCGCAGGATTCCCGACTTTGCGCGCTTTTCATCTCGGAACTTGTTTTGAATCTGGTACACGTACTGGGGCAGATCCCGATACGAAGAAATGAGTGTTTTGGCAAGGGGAACCACAATTTCCTCATGAGTGGCTCCTAGCGCATACTCTTGCTTAGTGTAGTAAGAAGTGAAACGGAACAGAGTATCTAAAGAATCCCATCTTCCTGTCTGCTTCCAGTTTTCCTTGGGATGCAAGGCAGGCATAAACAGCTCCTGGCCTCCAGCCCTGTTCATTTCCTCGCGGATAATATTCTCTATATTCTTTAAAACCCTCAACCCCAGAGGCAAAAAGGTATATACGCCCGCCATTTCCTTGTGCACAAAGCCAGCTCGTATCAAGAGCTTAGCGTTGGTGCTTTCCTCGTCTCGAGGAGCGTCTTTGAGGGTTTTTGTGAACAGCTGTGACTGGCGCATACTAGAAGAATAACCGCGTAATATCCTTTATGGTGACCCAAATCATGAAGGTAATCAAGAGCATAAAGAATACGCCATTAATGCGCTGCTCTATATTCGTTCCCATGGGCTTTTTTCGTACTGCCTCAATGCCCAAAAAGAACAGTCTTCCTCCGTCTACGGCAGGAATGGGAAGGGCGTTGAATATGGCAAGGTATATAGAAAGCGTTGCTAAGAAAGAAAGGAAGTGGCTGATGCCAAAGGCAAAGGAGTTGCGCAAAAGATCCACAATACCTATGGGCCCTACAACCCCAACTCCTTCGGGCAGACCCTTGCCGCTAAATACTCCTGCCAAAGTTCCTAGTAAACCTTGTACAATATCTCTGGTTATCTCTGCGGTCTTCTGGAAAGCGACGACAGGAGCCTCATACCAAGGGTATTGCATATTCCCTGTACGCACTAACTGTATGCCAAGGGGTCCCTCTCCTGCCGGCGGTTCTAGTCTTGGAGTAACAGGTATGGAGAGATTCTGACCTGCGCGCACAATAGACAAGACAATTTCTTCTCCTTTGTGCTGGTTTATAAAAGATTGAAACTCCCCTACTTTTTCAAAATCTTGCACCGTATCTCCGGCTTGCAACCCCGCTTCTTTGGCCGGAGATCCTGGAGCTATACCTAAAACTCTCACGTGAGGATTAAGCACGCCCTCTGTAGTCTCGTCAGAAACGCCTGCAGGAATTCCCGTAGTCAATGCCAATCCGGCAAAGATAAAAAAAGAGATGATCCAAAACGCAATCACGCCAGCCCCTATAATAATGGCACGAGACAGCAAGGATTTTGATCCAAAGCTGCGAGGGTCAGAGCTTTGCCCTTCCTCACCGGTGAGTCTTACAAAAGCCCCCAAAGGCAAAAGATTTAGAGAATACAAAGTTTCCCCTATCTTCTTCCCAAAAATCCTAGGGGGCAGGCCAATGCCAAACTCCTCTACTCTTACGCCAAACTTCTTTGCGGCAAGAAAATGCCCTAACTCATGGAGCACAACCAGACCTATCAAACTAAAAAACGCTATAAGAAACAGCATATTAGTCAAACTCTATCTCTTTCTCTTTTCTTTCTGAAAGCTGGTCGACTTTGGCATGATACTCGTCTATAAGCTTTTGAAGCTCGTCTTTCCCCCGGAACTTCTCGTCTTCCCGTATGGTTCCATCTTTGGCTTTACCTTGAATATTGCTCCATGCTTCTTCTCTCCACTTTCGCATAACCTGCTTTGCCTGCTCTGTTTTTTGGTTCAGCATCTTTATAAGATCTTGCCTATACTCTTGCGTCAGGGAAGGAAGGGAAACCCGCACCGTATCTTTATCCACTATTGGAGTTACGCCCAACTGGGCCTTGAATAAAGCCTTCTCAATGGGCTCTAGGTATGATTTGTCCCATGGCTGAATGAGGATTTGCCTTCGTTCGGGGCATGAGATGCCAGCCAGTTGTTTGAGCGACATCGCCTGCCCGGATACGTCAACCATAACGTCCTCCACTAAAGAAGGGGAAGCCTGGCCCGTACGGATCTTTGATACCTCTTTTGTGAAAAAATCCACAACCTTGTCTAACTCTCGTTTTGTTTTTTCTATAATTTCTTTCATGCCTATTATATATTAGAGTTCTACAAGTACTTGTTCTATAGCTAATCGTGGCGTTACATTAGTGGTTTGTATAACTTGCAACATCTCTTGCATTGTTTTTAACACGCGTTCTTCTTGCATAATATTTTCAGAAGAATCAGAAACGGTTTTTAGAAGAATGGATCGCTGTGTTCGCATCCACTCCTCAAGAATTCGTACTGCATCTTCTGGAGTTTCTGCTGCTTTCTTTGCGTAGTCAAAGCGTTCCTGAAGTAAAGATCCCTTCAAACGTTTGAGATCCTCTACATTCTTTGAATTTCCCTTTAAAACTGCAGGGAAAACATACCATCGTATTTCCTGGGCGCGAGACCGTATGGTGTCTAGCAAGAGGTCAGGATGCTTGGTACAAAGAAACAGAATGGCATTTTGCCTTGGTTCTTCAAGAAGCTTGAGAAGGGCTGACTGCGCCTCTATATTCATTACATGAGCTTTCTCTATAACCGCAATCTTGAAAGAAGATTGCCAAGAGCTTAAGCTAAAATGATGGCGAAGCTCGCGGATTGCGCCTATAGGGATCTCTCGCGTTTCCGCAATCCACACTGCATCAGGATGCGTCCTCTCTGTGATACCTCTGCACGACGCGCACACTTGGCACGGTTCCCCTCCTTTCCTTGACTCACAATTCAGCAGTTGAGAAAGCTTAAGGGCAAGACGTAGCTGCCCTGTTTCATCGTTTCCCGAAAACACATACGCATGCGAAAGCTTGCCTAGTAATGCAGAATTCTTTAAGAATTCCCAGTGAGTTTCGTACCTCATTATTTCTTATTCAAAATACTTCTCTTGTATACTTCCAGGTTATCTAAGACCACCCCAGTACCCCTGGCAACGCAGGTTAAGGGATCATTTGCCACAAAACAAGGCACTCCGGTTGATTGGGAAATAAGCTGGTCAATATTCTTGAGCAATGATCCTCCCCCAGATATAATCATGCCCTTATCCATAACGTCTGCAGAAAGCTCCGGAGGGGTATCACGAAGCAAAATCTTTATAATCTGAATAATCTCTTGCAATGCCTCCCCTAGCGCCTGGCATACTTCATTGGAAGATATCTTCATATTCTTTGGCAATCCCAATACCAAGTCTCTGCCTCGGATTTCCATACTTTCCTCCTGTTTTGCAGGAATAGCAGATCCTATCTTTATTTTTATCTCTTCTGCCGTATTTTCTCCAATGGCAAGATTGTACTTTTTCTTGATGAAGTCTGAAATGGCCTGGTCCATTTTATCTCCTGCAACACGAATAGAGGTACACGATACAATGCCTCCCAGGGAAATAACGGCAGCCTCTGTGGTGCCTCCCCCAATGTCCACGATCATATGCCCGGAAGAAGAGTTGATGGGTATGCCAGCTCCAATGGCGGCTAAAATAGGTTCTTTAGCCACATATGCCGCCTTTGCCCCGGCACGCACCGTTGCCTCAATCACTGCCCGGCGTTCAGTAGAACTAACCCCGGCAGGCACCGCCACCAGCACTTCTGGCTTGAAAAACTGGTATCGTGGAATAACCCGTTTTAAGAAATATCGGAGCATTGCCAGGGTAACCCTAAAATCTGCGATAACTCCGTCTCTCATGGGGCGATACACCCTTATGCTGTCTGGAGTTCTGCCTGTCATTTCTTTTGCTGCTTCCCCGACCGCTAGAATTGCATTTTCATTAAGAGATACCGCAACCACCGAGGGCTCCCTGAGCACAATGCCTTTCTTTGGCACAAACACCAAAGAATTCTTTGTCCCAAGGTCAATGCCAATTTTTGTGACGAATAGAGACATGAATAAGGTTATGCCGTTACCCTTGTAATGTCAGCTCCAAGCTTCCCCAGTCGTTCTTCTATCTTCTCATATCCTCTGTCTACTTGGTAGATGTTTGAAATCGTGCTTGTCCCCTCTGCAATCAAAGCTGCGATGATAAGCGCTGCGCCTCCCCGCAAGTCAAACGCTCCAAGATTTGTTCCATAAAGTCGAGAAGGACCATTGATGATTGCTCGGTGAGGATCTGCAAAGTAAATTTCAGCTCCCATCTTGGTGAGCTCCTCTAAATACTTCAATCTTCCTTCGTACAAGGGATCATGCAAAAGCGTAGAGCCTGGAGTCTGGGTTGCAAGAACCCCAAAGGCACTCTGAAGATCAGAATGAACGCCAGGATAGATCCAACTCTGAATTTTATCAATAACCATGTCGGGAGAAGGAAGAATCCTCACGTCTCCCACCCCCTCTTGTTCTTTTAATATATCAAATAGAATCTTGGAATCCTGCAATTTCTTAAAGAAGAGATCTAGAAATCTGAACTCTACATTCTTTACGGTAATATTCCCTCCTGTAGTAGCCCCAAGCAATACGAATGTCCCCGCTTCAATGGGGTCGTACATAAGACGATGGGAAAACCCCTTGAGGTTCTTTTTCCCTTCAATGATAATTGTATGGAGTTTAGGAGTATGAAAAATCACTCCCATTTTTGAGAGCACGGCCATTAACTCTTGCACTTGATAGTCTTGATCCGCAATCTTTATCGTTATGGAACCCTCAAAAACGCTTGCAAAAAGCAGGAGATTCTCTGTCGCAGTAACCGAGAATTCGCTCAATACCACCTCTTTCTTTTTGAAACTTCCTTTAAACTCCATGTGAAACCCGTTATGCGGCTCCACATTCACCCCTAATTGAGAAAATGCGTCCAGATGCGTGTTAATGGGGCGGGCTCCAATGACATCTCCTCCTGGCTGAGGCAAGTTAACTTGCCCAAATCTGGCAAGCAAGGGACCTGCAAACAACACGGAACCGCGCAGCTTGAGCATGAGATCGCGATTCAACGTTGCAGGATTTAAATCTTTTGTATTTATCTTCACCGTTCTCTCTTCCAGCCATTCAACCGTAGCGCCCATACTTTGTAAAATCTCAATACTCCGGTATACATCTTCCACCAATGGAAGATTGCTTATAATGCAGTCTTCTGTGGTAAGAATGGTGGCGGCTAAAAGAGGAAAAGCAGCATTCTTTGCCCCCCTTGCCTCAATCTCCCCCTCTAGCGATTTTCTCCCTTGAATGACAAATTTATCCATATGAGTCTGCTTCATTCTATCTGAAACCTTGTGCTTTGGCAACTCCTTGAAGTATACGAGTAAAAACACTATACTACCTCATTATGACAAAACGCACGAGAACGATTTTGTTTCTTTTTTTAGCTGCCGCATTCCTCTTTGCTGTACCCTCTCTTATCCTCTATTCTCAAGGATATCGAATTGACTGGAAGTTAAAACAGGTAGTCCAAACAGGAGCCCTGTACTTTAAGATTATTCCAACAAGAACAGACATTACTGTAGACGGCAAAACCCCCAAGACAACGGACTTCTTTTTTGGTTCAGCGCTTCTGGGAAACCTATTCCCAGGATCCCACAAGATCCAAATCTCCAAGGAAGGATACCAACCATGGACAAAGCAACTGGAAATTCAGGAAAAGCAGGTGACCGACGCGAAGAACGTCATTCTGTTCCCCGAGAAACCGGAATTCACCATTGCAGCAGACAACGTACAGCAAATCTGGAAGACCCCGAAAGAAAACACGCTCTTGCTTCAAAAGAATACCTCAAAATTCTGGAAACTTGTTCTTTTCAATACGGAAACGCTGCGGGAGGAAACGATATTCACGTCTGAAACGAAAGAAACTCTCTGGGATATCCAATGGTCCCCTAGCCAGAAGCAGATTCTCCTTTCGCTCGTACGAAGAGAGGATATCTACTCGTTTATTCTTGCACTGGAAAAGGGCCAGCCGTGCAACGCTACACCCTGTTCTCTCGATTTCCTGGGAAAGCCCTTAGATACGCTACTGTTTTCTAATACGGAGGAAGACCGAGTTATCTTTTCAAAATACGTACGTAATTCCATTGTTTTAAGAGAAGCAAACTTTATACAGAAAGAGATGCTTGCGACCTTTGCAAATAATGTCATAACCTTTACAACACAAGGGTCAATATTGCTCTGGCTTGAAAGCTCAGGGAAATTGTGGCAGAAAGATACGCCGCAAAATCCCCCTCAAATGATATCCTCCCTACCTACCCCTCTACAGGAAGAAACAGAATACAGTATCCACGGCTTTGGAGATGCTCTATTTCTCAGGGAAGGGACACGCCTTCTTTCCGTAGATACGCGAGAGAAAAACATGAAAGAGGTCTTTTCTCAAGCACACATGATTGCAGAAAGCCCTGACGGCAAGAAACTTGCGGTCTCAAGCGGATCTGAAATATGGGTTCTGTATCTGCAGGATTCAGAAGACCAGCCATATCATCTCGCAGGAGACAAGGTATTCCTTACCAGATTAAGCAATAATATAGATAATCTTCTCTGGATAAGCTCCCACTATCTCGTATTCTCAGCTGGTACGGATATACAAACGATAGAGATTGACGAGAGAGATACCGTCAATACGGCGCACTTGATCAAATTCCCAGACCCAAAGCTCTTCTGGCAGGAAGCCTCAAAAGTACTGACGGTACTATCTCAAGGGAATCTCTATGTTTCAGAAATATTAGTGAAGTAAAACAAAACGTCTCGGAAAAATCCGAGACGCACTGTTTTATCTCTTTCTCCAATGTCGTGTCGCTTCGCTCCTTCAAAACCCTCGGTTTTGAATAATTTCCTACACGGGGAGATACCCAATCTCCCCGACCCCCTCTGTACAGACAATGTCAAAAACTAACGTTTTCTCCATTGTCTGGCTCTTCGGGCGCGCTTCAACCCAAATTTCTTCCTCTCTCGCATTCTGGGATCGCGGGTCAAAACTTTTAGAGCTCTCAACTGCGGCCGGAGGGTTTGATCAAGTTTAACAAGAGCCCTGGCCAAACCGTGGCGCACAGCCTCTGCCTGGGCTTGTATCCCTCCGCCCTGTACATATACGGAAATGCCAAGCGGCTTTGCTAGAGTAATCTTTTCAAATATTTCTTGTGCAATGTGCTGACACTCCACATCCTGAAAGTACTCTTTCACAGGCTTTCCATTAACAACAAAAAGTCCGTCCTTTTCTTGCTCTGTAATCCTCACGCGGGCCACTGCTGTTTTTCGTCTTCCTATGCCTTCTTGGTACTTACCTACCAGGGCTGGAATTTCTTGTTTTTTTGCACGCTGTGTTTTCTTTTTCTTTGTGCCCTTTAATGCCTTCATAGTTCAATGCGCAAGCGTTTTATCTGCTCTGGTCTCAACTTATTCTTTGGCAGCATGCCCCATACCGCTTTTCTCAGAATTTCTTTGGGTGCTATCGCAAAAGATTCCTTGAGAGTCCTGGATTTTAACCCTCCAAGGTATGCTGAATGGCGATAGTACGTCTTTTGCTCCATTTTCTTTCCAGTTATGCGCACATGCTTGAAATTCGTGACAATAACAGCGTCACCGCTGTCAATGTGATGCTCGTATGCGGACTTTCCTTTCCCCCGGAGCAGCAAAGCAACTCTTGTTGCCAACCTGCCAAGGCTTTGTCCTTTTGCGTCAACTGTATGGGTAATTCGTTCCATGCTACTTTACCAATTCAATAATTGCCAATTTTGCGCTGTCGCTTTTTCTCTGCCCAAGCTTAATCACACGAGTATACCCTCCCTTGCGCTCTTTAAAAGTAGGAGCGATTTTCTCAATAAGCTTTTTTGCAAGGTCGTCTCCTAATGTTTTTGTGATATGCCTCCTGTCCGCCAAATTCCCCTGCTTTGCCCTTGTGATAAGCTTCTCTGCAAACGACCTCATTTCTTTTGCCTTTGCCTCCGTAGTTTCAATCTTCTCTTTGTCCATAAGAGCCCGCAAAAGAGAATGCAAGAGCGCCCGCCTGGGATCTGCCTTCATTGAAAATTTTCTCCCTTTCTTTCGCTTTCTCATTTCTTCTTTGCCTCCTTTTTCTTTGACGGTTTCTTTTCTTTTTTCTCCTTGGGAGATTTTTTCTCTTCCTTTGGCTCCTCTTCTTTCACATCTTTCAATCCTTCTCCGATTCGCTCAAAATGCTTTTGAAGGATTTCTATCGCTGTCTGAACGGCTATTGCAGGACTCATAGTTCCGTCTGTTTCAATTTCCAGAATGACCCTATCGAAATCAGTTTTCTCTCCAACGCGCATATGCTCAACCCTAAAGCTTACGTTCTGCACAGGAGTAAAGATGCCGTCTAAGGGAAGTGTTCCGATTTCGCTCTTTTCTTTCTTTTGTTGCAATATTGGAACATACCCAACTCCCCGTTCAATCTGAAGCTCCATTTCAAACTCTCCGCTCTTTTCGGTGCGGTGCGCAATCACAATATCTTTATTGACGAGCTCAAGCTGGCTGGACAATTTAAAATCAGAACCCCGTATTTCCTTTTCCCCTTTTATTTTGAGTGTTGCTAGCTGGGGTTCTGTTCCATACATTTTAAACCTCATCTGCTTGAGATTCAGCATAATGGTAATAACATCTTCCGCTATGCCGGGAATCGTGGAAAATTCGTGGGCGACTCCCTTAATTTTTGCCTGCGTCACCGCAGCTCCCTCAAGGGAAGAGAGAAGAACACGGCGCAAGCTATTCCCTATGGTAGCTCCGTACCCGGGGTATAATTCTTCAATTTCGAATACTCCCCTATTTCCTGCTTCTTCTTTAATTGTAACTGGCTTTGGGAAAGGAATCATAAATAAATGTTTACCGTGAATAAAATTCGAATATCATCTACTGATGTATTCTCATTTTATTCTGTTATCTTGAATAAAATTCGAATATGAGGGGAACTTCGACGGCCAAGCCCAACTCCTGCAAGCTTGGCACCCCTTTTCTTGTAATTTCTAATGTTTCTTTATTCACCTCCAGCCACGCAGGAGGGTTGTACTTCTTGATTTTCAAAAGAATGTTCTTGAATAGCGTTCTGCCAAGAGCAGAAGGAACTACGGAAATCACGTTGCCCACATGCGTTTCATAGGAAGGGATTCTCGTGCGCTTTCCGTTAACCATAAAATGCCCGTGGGACACCATTTGGCGCGCATGGGATCTTGTATCGGCTATGCCCGAACGAAAAACGATGTTATCTAGGCGTCGTTCTAGCCTCTCTATAAATACTTGAGCTGCAGTAACATCCCCCTTGATTTTTTTGGCGAGGGTTTCTTTAACGTATTTTGCGAACTGGTGCTCTTTCAGGTTGTACTGGTTTCGCAACTCTTGCTTCTGCGCAAGCTGCCTGCCGTATTCTGAAAGAGGGGTTGGCCTTCTTTTTCGTACTACTGCTTTTTGCATATGATTATACTCTTCTTACTTTACGAGGACGAGGCCCATTATGCGGGACAGGAGTAATATCTTTAATAGAAAGAATCTCCATGCCTTTTGTAGCAAACGACCGCAAGGCGCTCTCTCGCCCCGACCCTATCCCTTTTATTAAAATATCCACTCTGTCAATTCCCTTGTTTTTAGCGGCAGTGCTTAACGTTTCTGCAACTTTAGATGCGGCAAATGGAGTTGACTTTCGTGCTCCCTTGAATCCTATGGCTCCTGCGCTCACATTGACAATTACGTTTCCAGCAGGATCCGTCAAAGACATCTTTGTATTGTTATATGAAGAAAAGATGTATATGCGGCCTTCCTTTCTTGTTTTGTGGGTTTCTTGCACGCCCAAAACCTCTCCTTCAGGATTAGCATTAGAAGATTGCTTTTGCGATGTTTCTTCACTTTTTGCAATGATACGTTTCTTTCCCATATACCAATAACTATTATGTAGGTGTAGCGGCTGGTTTTCGTCCTGAACCCATGGTCTTGCGTACGTTTCCTTTCACGGTTCTCGTGTTCGTGCGCGTAGTCTGGCCTCGAACCGGAAGTTTCTTCATATGTCTCATGCCCCTCCATGATCCAATGTCTTTCAGACGCTTGATATGGGTCATGATTTCTCTTCGCAACCCTCCTTCTATCTTGTAGTTCTTCTCAATAATATCCTTGATGAGGTTGAGTTCCTCTGGCTTGAGCAAGGATGCCTTTACATCGGGCTTTATCTGAGCCTCCTTTAAGATTTTAGCACTCAAAGAAGAGCCAATACCGTAGATGTAGGTTAATGCGACAGAAATACTTTTATTGTCTGGGATTGGAACCCCTGAAATGCGAGGCATAAAGTTAGGTTGTAGCTTATAGAAAATAGCTTGTAGAATCTGCCTACCAGCTACAAGCTAAAAGCTCGCTCATCCTTGACGTTGTTTATGTTTCGGGTTTTTACATCGCACATACAGCCTTCCCTCCCTCTTCACGATTTGGCAGTCCTTGCACACTTTTTTTAAAGAAGAGCGTATCTTCATTTGTTCCTATATGTAATTCTTCCTTTGGTTAGGTCGTACGGGCTCAATTCAACGGTCACCTTATCTCCGGGAAGAATGCGAATTTTGAACATCCGCAGCTTGCCAGAAAGGTAGGCCAATACTTCCTTTCCGTCCTCAAGTTTCACGCGAAATTGAACAGAAGGCAAGGCTTCTGTGACCTCCCCCATTTTTACAAGGTCTCCTTGTGTAGAATTTCTCATGAACTCGACTTGGCCTATTCTAGCAGGAATCATTCTGCTAGTCAATAACTATGCTAACCTCCACCTTATTGGGGTCTTGGGGGAGATATGTAAGCCAGAAGGGAAATAAAAGAATCTCTGCTTTTTGCAGGCTGGGATTTAAGGAAAGCGCTAAAGCCGCCTCATCCTTTGATATCCCCGCTAAGCGCGCCTTGAATTCAACAGGGTCAATCTCTTTGTAGGTCCTCGTGGACGCTCTCATGTCAAAAGAAAGGCTCTGGGCGCTCATATTCATTTCCACGTTTTCGTACTCTATTGAATCGGCCCGTTCGGCTATTTTTTCTCCCCCTTCTGTAAGGTTGGCAAGAAGCGTTTTGGCTGCGTTCTCAACATCGGCCTTGGAAAAAACTATGGCTACTCCCTGGACTTTCACAGAGAAATTAAAATTGTCTAACGGAGCTGCTGCCTTGATAGGTGAAGACGCCTGAACAACCCGGAGGTCTACTGCGTCAGAAAGCAATATCATACCCTCTGGCACCTTGCCCTCCAGGGATTCTCGCACGTCTTGCTGCAACTCTGCCATAAGAGCATCCCGTGCAGCATTCAAATCAGATTCTGTTACAACGGAAACTTCCGTTTTTGACCCGCCAGTCATAGGTTCAGATGATTTTCCAGTTATGGTCGTATATGCGGGATTCCCAAAGAGTCCAGGAAGGGAAAAATTAGAAGGTCCAATATTGTATTCCTCTTTGGATTCTGCGGCTACAACCTCAATATCAAGGAATCCCGCAATAATGCTACCTCCTTCCATACGCCCTGCGGGTACCACCACGGCTCCTGGAGAACGGAATAGCTTCCCGTCTTCTGAAAGAAATCGTGTCTGCGCGACTAATTTTTGAGGAAACGTGGAGAATCCGTTGAATACCCGTATGGTGCCCCGAGCTCTTCCTTCCTCGGTAGATATCCCTGTCGCAGGAAATAGTCTGGTCAATGACTTCTCTTCATTAATAATCAATGCGGAGATACTCTTTTCAATATCTGTTCCCTCAATTCCTGCACGGGCAGTCATAGACGCTTTGGCAGTTACCTCTCTTGTGTACGGGTGGACGATAATCCAGACCTTGGCAAAAAAGAAGTGGAGGCTAAGCACCCCTGTAATTCCTCCTATGAGCACGACAAAGAGTAGAAAAAACAGCATTCTCCTAGGGGTTCTTTGTGGGGAACGCTGCACGAGAGAAGATGGAGTTGCTTTTTCAGGCTCGTGCGCCTTGACACGCCTGGGAGGAAGAATATCACGAACTTTCTTTTTTTGCATACCCCGTAACATTACATCAGTTTTTTATTAAAATTCCTCAATCTTGTGCCAAGCCATCTGCGACCAATAGTCATCTTGAGGTATCGCTCGCGCTGTTTAGCATCTTGTTCATTTCGACAACCCTCAAAATAGATAAGTGTGAGGGGCCTTCGTGTTTTTGTCGAGAACACCAGCCCCTTCTTGTGTTCTTCTATTCTCTTTCTCAAGTCAGTAGTATATCCTACATAATGGTTTCCATCTTTCAAACTCAAAAGTACATAGACGTAGAAGAACACTACCGATGTAATGTTACGGGGCATAAGGCAAGAAAAATAATGGAGTGAAGACGGGATTTGTTTTGCCGGGGAACTCCAAGGTCCAGAGATCCTTTGGCAGCAAGAACGAGATGCGGGGCTTCTCGTGGAATGGCAATCCTTCAAAGATGTTGCCTAGAAAGGCTTTTTCAATTTCTGGAAGCTTGCTGGCTTCTCCAAAAAGGAAAATAGAAGAAGGAAGAGATACCCTGGTACTGCGCAAACTCTTACATACAAGACGTGCAAGATCTTCTGCTATGGCTAGGAATCCTTCCTTTACCGCTTCCCTCAAGGGAAACGAGAAGTCGCCTGAGGCATACCGTTCTTTAAAATCTTTTGCAGTATTCTCTCCCAGAGAAAGGGTCTCTTGAAGATAGAGCGTGAAATCCCTGCCTCCGCGAGAAACTTCGTCAACGAATGCAACACGTTTTTGCTGCGTCGCGATAATCCGGGTGAATGCATCCCCCATATCAATGTATATTGCGTCCTGCGGTCTCGTTTGAGAAAAGCCCTCAAGGGCTTCTGCAAGATGAACAATACGGGGGGAAGAGATACTAGAGAACCTCTGTATTATATTATCCACGATAGGGAGATGCTTTACAAGAGCAAACACTGCCATAATCTGAACATCCAGGTGTGTTCCCGGAAAGCCCAAAATGTCTTGCACATGGTATCCATCAATCGTGTACTTAAGGATCTGCAACTTTTGGATACTTACGTCCTCTGCGAGGATTCCAGAGGAATCTTGCACCTGTTCCTTGAGCGATGAGCGCGTCCTCGCAAAAAGACCTTCGAGGATGGTTTCTTTTTCTGCAGAGTCAATGCGCAAGGCCGCGTTCTTCCTCTCTATTCCCTCATACAATACACGCGATCTCCATAGGGTGGCGGGCAAGCTTACAAAGACGGGCTCCATATCTCCATGCACGCCTTTCATCCTCTCAAGGATATGCTCTGCTGCATACTCTAAAGAGCGGATATCCTCTATCCCCCATTCTTGCACCTCGAGGCTCTTTTCATATTCTTTCACAAGAGCGAACTTGCAGGTGCTTTCTCCAAAATCAACAAGCAGCATATCTTTTTATTCTAAAACGGCTCGTATTCTTCTCACCCCTGCAGCGACCCCCTCTTCTTTAATGATTTTCACTTTCCCTATCTCCCCTGTATGGGTTACATGGGGACCTCCGCAAAGCTCTCTCGAAAATACCTCCTTTGTTTGAGGATTCCATGCTGAGTATACCTTTACTCGCGCTGGATACTTTTCTTTGGGAGAATACAAAGCTCCTGTAGCTATGGCTTCCTGGAAAGACATTTCCTTGTACTCCATGCTTAAATCTTTTTCAATTGCTTCGTTGACAAGCTGTTCTGCGCTCTTCAACTCTTCTGGAGTGAGCTTTCGATCGTATGTGAAATCGAATCGAGTACGCTCGACCGTAATATCGGAACCTGCCTGATGAACCGTTTCCCCAAGTACTTTCCTGAGGCCTGCCTGCAAAAGATGAGTTGCGGTATGGAGTCTTGTAACAATCTGCAACTCTTCTTCGTTTGCAGCTTTCAATTCTCCCGTATCAAGAAGAAGGCCGTGTCCCCCGAATTTCCTCTCGAGTCCTGCGCGAGAAATTTCTTGGTGCTTCTGTTGCGCCCTTTCAAATGCCTGCTTAAACTCTTCTTTGTGATAACTATAAGCATACTGCGCAAGTTCATCTTCAATAAGTTCGGGTGGGAAGCCAAACGTCTGATAGATATCAAAGGCCTCATCTCCGGAAATCAAGTTAATAAAATGCTCGCTTTTTGAACCAAAATCCTCTTTAACACGCACCGCAAAGTGCGACTGCTCTTCTTTTTTCTTAATGAGGTCATGAATTCGTTTCCGGCCCTCGCTAACAAGTTTTCTGAACTTCTGCTGTTCACCTGCGAATGCTTCAAGAATAACATTTTGGTTTTCTATCAGTTCTCTATAAAAATCACCGTACTCTTGGGTAATAACCGACAATATATTACGAAGTGCATCTTCAGAAAACTTATATCTATCTTCATAAAGTACCGTTTTCCTTATGAGGCGGCGAAGTACATATCCGGCCTCTTTATTAGATGGACGAACACCGTCTGCAAGTAAAAATGATACTGCACGCATATGATCAAGTGTTCGCCTAAATGCGACAGAGTGCGTTCCTGAAGGTAAAAAAGATTGTAGCGAGCTGAATAAATCTGTCTCAAATACATGAGACTTGTCCTGCGAAACCATTGCCAATCGCTCCAAACCCATACCAGTATCAATGCCAGGAGTTTTCAAGGGTTCCAGATTCCCGTTGCGGTCCTGGAAATACTGGTTAAAAACAATATTCCAAATCTCAATGCCGTTCACATAAATTTCCGTGGTTGGACCGCATGGCCCTTCGTTGCCCGTGGGCCCCCAAAAATTATCTGCTCTTCCGAATCTTTTCACCACAAGGTCAGAATCAATAGATTTCCATATCCGTTCGGATTCCTCATCAACGGGTACCGAACTTTCTCCTCCGAATACGCTCACATAATCAATCTTTAACCCCACTTCTTTCACAATAAAATCATACGCATACCTGATAGCTTCTTCCTTAAAATATCCTCCAAAGGAAAAGTTTCCCATCATCTCAAAAAACGTGAGGTGCCGTTCATCCCCTACTTCATCAATATCAGAGGTGCGAAAACTCTTTTGAATGGAGGCAGCATTCTTGCTTCCCAGGGACTTACCCCCTAACGTAGGATGAGGAGAAACGAAAGGGTCTACAGCCCCAGTGTAATAGGGCTTGAATTGCTGCATTCCTGCAGTCGTAAGGAGTACGGAAGGATCATCTGGGACCAAAGAAGAGGATGGCACAATCGTATGCCCCCTCTCTTTGAAAAAATTAAGGAACGCGTGACGCAATGAACCAGAATCCATATCAAAATTATATCACTGAATCACGCCTCCGCCAATGAGAGTTTCGTTCTGGTACAAAACGGCAAATTGCCCTGGGGTTATAGCACGTTGCGGAATATCTGGTTTTACTATGCATATACCACCGGTCTTGCAATCAATTGTCACTTCCACATCTGGCTGACGATACCTGAATTTTGCAGAAACTTTTGCTGGGTTTTCTGTTGGTTTTGAGAACCAGTTAATATCCTTAACCGTAATCTCTTCTTCAAGAATATCCTTCATTTCTGTACTCACCACCAAGCGATTGGTTTTGAACTCTTTTTGTACCACATAATATGGGCCACCGCTCAACCCAATCCCCTCTCTCTGCCCAATGGTGTAGTAAAAAGCACCATCATGCTTTCCCAGGAGTTTTCCGTCAACAGAGACAATATCCCCTTCTTGAGTTGGTATATGCTCTCTTAAAAAATCTCCCATCTCAACCTTCCCCACAAAACATATTCCTTGACTGTCTTTTCTTTCCGCATTGGGCAGCCCTATCTTTTTTGCATAAGCGCGCACTTCAGATTTTAAATGGTTACCAACGGGAAATATAAGGCTTGCTAACACCGAGGGACGGATAAAGGAAAGAAAATAGGACTGATCCTTGTCTGGATCCTTTCCTTTTAGCAAGGCAAAACTATCTCCCCTCTTTTCTTTCCTTACATAGTGCCCAGTTGCAACATAGTCAGCTCCCAGCTTCATTGCCCGGTCATAGAACAACCCAAATTTAATCTCTTTATTGCACATAATATCTGGATTTGGAGTAATGCCCTGGCTATACCCCTTGAGCATATAGTCCACCACTTTCTCTTTGTATTCTTTAAGAAAGTTCCAGGTATAGAAAGGGATATTAAGGTGATCGGCTGCAAGTCTGGCAGACCTCTCATCGTCTTGAGACGTGCAAGCGACGCCTTCTGTCCAGCACTTCATATATACTCCTACAACGTCAAAACCGTCTCTTTTTAGAAGAGCCGCCGCAACTGAACTATCAACGCCGCCTGACATTCCCACGTATACTTTTTCCTTTCTCTTCGGCATACAATGTTCAATACCCTCGAGGAAGATTACGGAGAATTTGCGAGACCGTATCCTCTATCGGACCCTCGTTAGTTATAAAAATATACGGGAGACCAGATGCCTTCGCTGCATCATCCCACCGCTTGCAGTCGTTAATTCTTTGTTCAATATCCTGCGAAGAATCACCTCGCTTTAAAAGTCGTGCCCTTAAAATCTCTTCCGAAGGAGAGGGGATGAAGAAAGAAAAAACATGGTTTGGCGCATACTTAAGAAGAATTGGGACGATTTCTGGAACGAGAATGATAAGAGAGGAGCTTGGACGCAAAAGCGCATCGTCTACTGCTGACTTAAGGGTTCCTTTCCAATGTTCATGAACTTTTACCGTCCACAAAAACTCCCCTGCTTGTTTCCTCTTTTCAAACTCCTGTTGAGAAACGCTGTAAGAATCTTCTGGACGATCGATTTTCCTTCTCTCTCGAGTATTAAGGGTTCCAATAAACTTTATATCTGGAATACTCAAAAGAAGCTTATCTGTAATGGTTGTCTTCCCTACCCCAGAAGCACCCGTAAGAGTTACAATCGAGCCCATCATAATCAAGAATACCTGTCTGCCACACAAGAAGCAGCAAAAGAGTACGGTTTGATCCTTGCCTCAAACCCGTTTCCCTTGATAAGGCCGGTAACCTCTTTGATCATGTCTCTCGTTAAACCGTTCTCCCCTACGTCCGCATGAATGTATTCAAACTGATATTCCAATGGGCTCTTTTCTTGCTTCACGCGTAGCGCAAAGTTCTCCCTCAACCACAAAGCTAACTGGCAAGAAAGCCAAACTTCTTCTAAAATCCTGTCATGGATATTGTAAAATCTCTTTATGGTGGGCTGATAATGCACCTTCTTTAAAAAGAATCTTCCCCCTTCTCCCTTTCTTAAGACGACTATAACCACAGGAAACGTAGGCTCTTCAGAAGGAGAAGAATCGCATCCAACAATAACCTCGTACTTATAGTGGGGCTTCTCTCTCATATACCCCACCATTTCATCCAGCACCTCGGAAAGCTTCATTGCTCCCTTGGTTGGATTAAAGAATGTATCTTGCAGAAAAATATCCATAATTTATGTAATAAATTTGTGGTTTCCCCCGTGTAGGAAATTATTCAAAACCAAGGGTTGTGAAAAGAGGGGGGTCGGGGGAAACCATGTGATCGTCATAAGAGAATATTCTACATGGAAACTGCATTTTTTACAAGCTGGATGAATTCCTGCGCATCTAGGGAGACTGCTCCCACAAGAGCTCCCTGGACGCCCTTTCCCATAAACCCCTGAATATTCCTGCTGTTCACGCTCCCTCCGTACAGGATGGTAGCGGTTTTAGGAAGAAGAGTACGCATTCTGTTCAATGCACGCTCTAGTTGTTCTAGGGAAGCTGGCTTTGCGTTAGGTTCCGTACTAATTGCTCCTTCAGGTTCATACACGAACACAATCTTTGAGACATCTGTCTCCTTGATATCTTTGAGGGTTATGTTCATCTCGCGCTCAATATCTTCTCCGATGCACACGACTGGGACAAGGACGGCGTCGAGAACGGCCTGAATCTTTTTTGCAACCATTTGGGAAGTTTCTCCCAACTTCCTCCGTTCTGAATGCCCAAGAATTACATAAGAACATCCAAGATTCTTGAGCATTAGGGGAGAAACCTCTCCCGTATACGCCCCTTCCTGTTCCCAGAAAGCATCCTGGGAGCCAATAAAGACGTTTGGAGAAGGCAGTAGCTGGGGAACATACACAAAAGGCGGGCACAGCACTACGTCAGCCTCTACGCCCTCCAACCCCCGCACAACGGCTCTTGCAAGATCAAAGGCATCCTTTGAGTTTGCAGGATTCATTTTCCAATTTGCGATAATAAGTGGCCTCATATGCTTGTGATTCCTAAAGTAATCAAGGTTACCGTTACTCCAGCTATTATAACCCCAAGAAGGATAAGTGGAAATGCCTTGCGAAGAGGAATCCCAAAAACAAACGCAACAAGGGTTGCAGTCCATGCTCCTGTGAGAGGCAGAGGGATTGCCACGAATATCACCAAAGCAAAATCTCGAAAGAGTTCAAATGATCTCTCATGTTTTTTTCTTGTATACAAAAAGAGCCATGAGAGAAACCTTTCCAAAAAAGAAAAACGACGGGAAAGCTCACTACTCACAACTCCCAGAAATGGCAGAAGAAGCACGGGAACCATATTCCCCAACACAGAGAAGAAATACGCAGACCACAAAGGCAAATGGAACATTTCTAAGGCAATAGGGATAGATCCCCGCAACTCCACCACCGGAGACATGGCAATGAGAAATGTTTTCAGTTCAAACATTCTTCTATCATCCCGTCTTACTCGCTTCTCGTCAACACCTGGGGGCCAGAGGAAGTGATGGCAACGGTGTCTTCAAAATGACAGGACAAAGAACCGTCTTTTGTTTCAAAGCCGTGGCCGTCTTTTGACCTCTTTAACTTCCAATCCCCTACTGTCACCATAGGTTCTATGCAAATAACCATGCCTTCTTTCAATACCAACCCCGTATCTCTTTCTCCATAATTGAGCACCTTAGGATCTTCATGAAGATTCTTTCCTATGCCATGTCCGCATAATTCCCGCACCACGTTATACCCATTTTTCTCCACAAACTGCTGTACCGCGTATCCGATGCCTCCAACCTTATTTCCTGCCTTTGCTTTTTTCATACCAATGTCTAAAGACTCCTGTGTAACCTTGCAAAGACGCATGGTTGCCTTATCAATGTTTCCTACAGGAACGGTACGAGCCATATCTAAAAACCATCCCTGCCATGTAAGACCGATGTCCAAGGTGACGATGTCCCCTTCTTTCAATACGCGCGAGGAGGGCACAGAATGCACCACTTCCTCGTTTATCGAGGTACATATTGCCCCAGGGAACCCATCATATCCCTCGAAAGCCAATTCGCCCCCAGAATCTAAAATAAGGGCCCGTGCGGCCCTGTCTAATTCTCTTGTAGGAATCCCTGGCCTTACAAGAGAGATAAGCTGCGCCATAACTTGGGCAAGCTTTCTTCCCCCTTCTCTCATGACAGAAATCTCCTGAAGCGATTTTAAAGAAATCATTTCAAGAACGTTTTCAATTTCCTAAGAATCTCTTTATGCACATTCTCTACAGATTGTTCCCCGTTGATCTCAACAACCTCTCCTTTTTTCTTGTAATAGGCGAGGGCGGGAAGCACTTCTTTTTTGAATACTCTCAATCGATAGAGGACGTCTTTTTTGTCATCATCAGATCTGGCGCGCTTTTGCAATCTTTTAAGCGATTCTTTGTCTGAGATTTTAATGTGTAATACCTTAAAATTCTTATCCCAGTCATACAGCTGTAAAAGTTCATCTAACATCTGGGCCTCGTAGAGTTTGCGAGGACTGCCATCAAATACAAGACCTTGAAAGGTCTTCTGCTTTCTCAAATGTTCTAGCCTTGGCATCCAGAGCTGAAATACCGAAGGAGTAGGCACTAGACCCCCTGTTTCCATAATTTCATGCAATCGCTTGGCAATAAAATCTCTCTTTTTGACACGCTCACGAAGAAGTTCTCCTGTGCTGATATGTTCAAAAGGAAACTTGCTCTCCAGCAACTCTGCTTGAGTGCCCTTGCCAGAACCTGGCTTCCCTAGCAAGGAGATAAACTTAAACTCCTTAGCTTTAGAAACTGTCATAATCTCTCATTTGAAGCTGTGATCTAATCTGGCGTATGGTGTCGAGCACCACGTTCACCACGATTAAGAGCGCGGCACCGCCAACCAAAAATTGGAAGGTTTGAATCCCCGTGGATCCCTGGATCACAGAAGGAAGCACTGCTATGGTTCCAAGGAACAAGGCACCAACCAGCAAAATGCGATTAAGAATATAAGAGAGAAAAGAAGAGGTTGAAATCCCAGGCCTTACGCCAGGAATAAATCCTCCTGACTTTTGAAGATTGGTAGCTACGGCTTTGGGATCAAACGTCACTGCGGTATAAAAGAAAGTAAACATCGCAACTAAAAGAAAATAGAGAATGCCATAGCTCCATGGGTTTAAAAAGAAATTCTGTATGGAATTGGCGATATTCCCTACCAGTCCTCCAGATCCCGCAAAGAACGAAGCAATCATGGAAGGAAACGTCAGTATGGACAAAGCAAAGATAATAGGAATCACGCCTGCGGGATTGAGTTGGAGGGGCAAGTATGTGGAGACCCCCCCATACACCCTATTCCCACGCACTCTCTTTGCGTATGATACTGGAACGTTTCTCCTTGCCTCGGTAATAAACACAACTGCGGCAATAATAAACAAAGCCATGACAAAAAAGGCAACTGTAGGGAGAAGCTTTGATGGATCCCAAGCAAGAAAAAGCTGCCGTATAGACGTAGGAAACTCGGCAACGATACCCGCAAAAATGATGAGCGACACTCCGTTGCCTATCCCCTTTTCTGAAATCAATTCACCTAACCACATTAAGAATATCGTCCCCGCAGTAACGGTAAGGAGCACCGCAATGGTGGGAAGAAACGCAAGGGGTTCTATGATTTGTTGCCGTACAAGAAGCGTAAGAAGCCCGTATCCCTGCACGAATGCAAAAGGAACGGAAAGGAGGCGCCCATACTGATTGAATTTCTGTCTTCCCGCTTCTCCTTCCTCTTTGTACATTTTATTCAGAGCCGGGAAAATCATGGTCAAAAGCTGGAGTATAATGGTAGCTGTAATATACGGCCCGACTCCCAACATGGCAATAGAAAGATTATCTAATGCGCCTCCTGTAAATAGGTTAAGTAATCCCAAGAGCTGATTTCCTCCGAAAAATGCCTGCAGTTTTTCTGCGTCAATGCTGGGGATGGGAATATTAGCCATCAAACGGAATACGAGAAAAATTCCCAAGACAAAGAGAAGCTTATTTCTAAGGTCTCGGATCTGAAATATACGAATGATATTTTTCCAGTTCATGCCTTTACTGTGCCGCCTGCTTTTTCAATAAGGATTTTTGCATTCTTGGAAACCTTGCATCCCTCAAAGGTCAACGCCTTTGCCATTGTCTCTGAAGCCAGAATCTTTATCGGGAGCAATTTTCCTCCAAAACGCGAAACCACCTGTTTTTCCAGCAACGAGGCAGGACTCACGACTTCGTTGACTTTGAATGCCTTTTCTACTGCCAGAAGCGAAACTATCTGGAACGCAGGGAATGTTTTCTGAACACGATAACCACGCATTTTTGGATACCGTTTAATCAAACTTCTGATGATAGGCAAAAACTTGGCTCCAGCCCTTGCTTTCTGCCCTTTCATGCCGCGCCCAGAATAGGTGCCCTTCTTCCCCCCCCTTCCTATCCTGTGCTTTCTCTGTAAACTATGCTTGGGTTGGATTTGATGGAGTTGCATTGCTTTGTTCTTCAACTGGGGCTACCCCAGACTTTTTTATCTTTAACTTCTGCAGTGCTTTTATGGTTGCCAACGCGTTGTTTAGTTTATTGTGCGTCTTAGACAATAATTTTGCGGAAACATTCTTAATACCCGCTTTCTCGCATATAATTCTCGTGACTCCTCCTGCCACCAATCCCCGTCCTGTTTTTTGAGGTTTTAAAAGCACATGGGAAGCTCCAAAATGCGCCTCTACCTCATGAGGAATGGTCTCGTTTACTATGGGGACGGTAATCATCTTTCTTTGGGCAGCTTTGGTGCCCTTTTCTATGGCCTGGGCTACATCAAGACCCTTGGCAACCCCAATTCCAACCCTGCCCTTTCCGTCTCCTATAACCATCGTTGCGCGGAACCTGAAATGCTTGCCTCCTGCAGCCACCCTGGTGACGCGAGCCAAATCAACGAGCTTGGAATCAAACTCGCTTTTC
This sequence comes from bacterium, assembly GCA_030647485.1. GTDB lineage: Bacteria > Patescibacteriota > Minisyncoccia > Minisyncoccales > UBA10102 > JAUSJT01. The sequence goes on along the minus strand of JAUSJT010000004.1, from coordinate 153,054 downwards.
TTTTCAAATCGTTGGGGCCTTCCAGAATTTCTTTGAGATTGAAGTGGCATATGTATATATTAAAATTCTAGCCCGCCCTCTCGGGCCCCTTGGGCAACTGCCTGTACAATACCATGATATGCGTATCCTCGACGATCAAACACGACTTTGGTAATCTTCGCTTCTTTTGCTTTTTTTGCAAGAGACTTTCCTAATTCTTTTGCCCTCTCAACTCTTTTCCCCTTGCCCTTTGTAATGCCCGTATCTGCAAGAGAAACTAAAGTCACATGCTTTGTGTCATCAATAATCTGAATGAAAAGATGCTTGTTTGAACGAAAAACCGCAAGCCTAGGACGCTCTTTTGAACCTGAAACACGAGAACGTATGCGCCTTTGTCTTGCCTTTCTTTTCTGTTGTTTTGCAGTACTATCCATAGAAAAATATTATTTTGCCGCAGCAGCTCCCGTAGCTCCTGCCACTCTTTTGCCTAATTTCCTACGCACGTATTCTCCTTGATATTTAATGCCCTTCCCTTTGTAGGGTTCCACTGGCTTTGTTTTTCTGACGGATGCAGCAACCTGGCCCACGGCTTCCTTATCAATGCCAGAAACAGTGATGATATTCTTTTCAACTAAGAATGTTACCCCAAAAAGTGCAGGAATCTTCACGGTATGGGAAAATCCGACATCTAAGACCAAGTCGTTCCCCTGCACTTCCGCCTTATACCCCACCCCTTCAATCTCCAGCTTTATTGAGTATCCCTTGGTCACTCCTTCTATCATGTTCGCAATGAGAGCACGAACCAATCCCCAGAGCGCCCGTATATTCAAAAGTTCCCGTGCTCCCGTATGCTCATTCAAGGAAACCATAATCTGATTCCCCTCTTTCTTCACGCTCACCTGATAGGGCAAAGATCTTGAAAGCTCCCCTTTGGGGCCTGCAACTTTAATCTCACTAGCTGTGATGTCAACCGTGACTCCTGTGGGTATTTCTATTGGTTTTTTTCCTATTCTACTCATATTTTTTGTTGACTTAGCCCCAAACTTCACACAATACTTCCCCTCCTATCTTTTGTTCTCTTGCCTCTCCGTCTGTCATAATACCCTTTGACGTTGAGAATATGGCAACCGCGTTTCTCTTTTTTATCCGAAAGAGTTTCAAGGCAGACGCATACACGCGGTTACCCTGTTTGGATATTTTTCTCAACCCCCCAATCGCGGGCTCCTTATCATGATATTTCAATACAATCTCAATGGTCCTTTTCACTTTCCTCCCTTTTGAATCCACGCTTTTCACAAATCCCAAACGCTCCAAGATTTTGGCGATATCAAGCTTCATCATGGAATACGGAACCTCCACCTGTTCTTTTCCAACAGCTAGCGCGTTCCGTATCCTATTAAACATGTCTACTAAAGGATCCATAGTTGAATATTACCAGCTGCTTTTTGTAATTCCAGGAATTAATCCCTTGTTCGCCATTTCTCGAAAGCAAATCCTGCACAAACCAAAGTCCCTCAAATACCCGCGCTTTCTGCCGCAGCGAAAACACCTTCGAGTGGAACGCGAGCTAAACTTCGGCTTTTTCTTTGATTTTTCAATCTGTGCTTTTGTGGCCATAACGTTATCTCAAAGGAAATCCGAGAAGTTTCAATAATACCGAGCATTCTTCTCTTGTCTTTGCGCTTGTCGTTACCGTAATCTCCAACCCTATCATATGTTTTACCTTCTCGGGGCTGATTTCAGGAAAGAAGATATGCTCCTTTATTCCTATAGACATATTCCCTTCTTTGTCAAGGGATTTTGGATCTAACCCTTGAAAGTCGCGGGATCTGGGAAGCACCACATTGACCAAGCGGTCAAGAAAATCATACATTCTCTGTCCACGAAGCGTTACCTTAACGCCAATGGGCATGCCCTGCCTTGATTTAAAGGATGCAATGGAGGTTTTCGCAAGGGTCGGCACGGCCTTTTGCCCCGCAATGAGAGACATATCTCCTGCAATGTCAACTGCAATCTTTTTCTGCTCTTCTGTTGATTTCCCTCCTACGAATCTTCCTATGCCGGTGTTAAGAGTCACTTTCTCAATACGAGGAACAGCCATGACGCTCTTGTAATGGAATTGCTTTTGCATGGCAGGCACTGCCTTCTTTTCGTATGTTTCTTTCAGTAACATCATGGTGTTATATATCAATGGTTGCCTTGCAGTTCTTGCAAGAGCGGTATTTCTTTGAACCTTGCATGACATGCCCTATTCTCGCAGGCTTTGAACATTTAGGGCACACAAGAGCAACGTTTGAGCTGGACATGCGGCCTGCCGTGGAAACGACCTGCCCTTTTTCTCCAGCCTTCCTTGGTTTAATGTGTTTCTTTCGAATGTTCATTCCTTCAACAACAAGCTTCCCCTCTTTGGGAAACACTTGCTGAACCTTTCCCTTCTTTCCCCTATCTTTTCCTTTCAGCACTATAACGTTGTCGCCTTTCTTGATTTTCATAGGTTACAAAATCTCGGGGGCAAGCGCCGCTATCTTGGTATATCCTTTTTCCCTGATTTCCCGTGGAAAGGGACCGAACATGCGGGTTCCCTTGGGCTCCTTGTCTTTTTCTAAAATGACTGCGCTGTTCTCGTCAAAACGGATATAAGAGCCATCTGCCCTGCGGTATACGCTGCGGGTTCGCACTATGACCGCTTTTACCACTTCATGTTTCTTCACAAGTTTTCTTGGTTCAGCATCTTTTACGGTAGCAACAATAATATCCCCAATAACTCCATAATGCCGTTTTGATCCTCCCAATATGCGAAAACACTGCAGAAGCTTTGCTCCTGTGTTATCCGCTACGTTCAACATGGTGCGTGGCTGTATCATATAGGGTGCTTACGCCTTGGAAATAACTCTCCACTTCTTATCTTTTGAAATAGGGACTGATTCCTCAATAACAACCGTGTCTCCTATTTTGTATTCTCCTTTCTCATCATGGGCTTTGTACTTTTTGTGCATGCGAAATCTCCTCTTGTACTTTGAGTTCACATGCCATTGTTCAACCTCTACCACAATGGTCTTTTGCATTTTGTCTGACACCACAATGCCAGTTAATTGTTTTTTGGGCATACCCCGTTAGAAATTTACCATATTATTACATAGCGCAGTGCGCGCACCGAATAGGTGCATACTGTCATTGGCGAAGCGCTGCGCCCCTGTATGGATGTGGCTATTCGCCACTCGCGCTTCGCGTGTATAGACCTTTGTAAATTTCATACGGGGCATACGGTTAGTATTTGTGCTATTGTTTTTTTCAATTGTCTTATCTGACGCACGTTTTTTACTTTTCCCGCAGCAAGATCAAACCTAAGTTGACGCAGTGTTTCTTTCTGCCCTTGAAGGAACTCCTGCAACTCCCCTTTTGATTTTTGCCGCAGTTCAGCGATGTTCATGCTATTCTTTGATAAACTTGGTTTTTACGCTTAATTTTGAGGCCGCCTCTTTTAATGCCGCTCTCGCCATATCTTCTTTTATCCCTTCTATTTCAAAAATGATTCTTCCTGGGCGAATGGGAAAGACATAATGGTCAACATTCCCCTTCCCTCCTCCCATGGGAGTTTCAGCTCCCTTCGTAGTAAAAGGCTTGTCTGTAAAAACTCTCAACCATACCTTTCCCCCCTTTCTCAAATACCGGATAATGGTTCTCCTAGCCGCTTCCAATTCTTTTGCGGAAATCCACTTTGTTTCAAAACACTTTAATCCAAAACTTCCAAAAGCCAACTCCGTGCCTCGGACTTCGTTGCCCTTTGACGTTCCCCTCTGCCACTTCCTATGTTTTACGCGTTTTGGTGTTAACATATTACTTGAATTCTTCACCCTTAAACATCCAAACTTTCACTCCTATGGTCCCAAAAGTAGTTAAGGCCTCTGCAAAACCGTAATCAATCCTGGCTCTCAATGTTGCAAGCGGAAGTCGGCCCAATTTCAGCCATTCGCGTCTTGCTATCTCAGCTCCTCCCAAGCGGCCTGCAATCTCCACCTTCACACCCTCTATGCCCTTGGTTGCCATGGCCTTTTGCAAGGTCTGCTTTAACACCCTTCTGGGAGGCATGCGCTTCTCTAGCTGCTGGGCCACGAACTGCGCGGTAAGGGTTGCGGACTCCCATGGGTTTTTTATCTCGCGAACCTCCAGCCGTACTTCTTTTGCCTTTGCTTTTCCTACAATGCCCTCAATAGATTTTCGCAGGATTTCAATGCCAGCTCCTGCGCGGCCTATGATCAAACCAGGCCTTCCCGAAGTCACAATAACCATGATTTTACCAAGAATGCGTTCAATATCAATGCTCTCAACGCTTGCTTCTTTCAATTTCTTAAGAAGAAACTCGCGGATCACAAAATCTTCCTGCAGGGTTTTTGCATAATTCTTTTTCTCAATCCATCGGGAACTCCAGTCCTTCATCTCTTTCATGCGAAATGCTTTTGGGTGTACTTTGTGTGCCATTGCTATGTTTGAATGTTTGAACGATTCGCTTTGTCAGAATGTTAGAATGTTCATTCCAACAGTCTAACATTTCTACATTCCATCATTAAACTACTTTTCTCCTGATTTCCTAAAGAATCTCTGAACTCCTTTTTCAGTCCTTGAAGTCTTGAGCTCGCTAGATACAGCCTTAAACTTAGGCTTTTCTGTCTTTATCGCAACTTGATCTTTCTTCACAGCTTCTTGTCCTGTTTTTATCTCTTTCCTGGATACTGATGCGGATTTTGCACCCTTCACCTCGTCTAAGATAAGCGTAATGTGAGAAACTTTCTTTTGGATTTCATAGGCTGATCCTTTAGCCCGAGCTCTCCAGCGTTTTAACTTTGGACCCTCGTCCACTGCTATTTTCAATACCATAAGATTTGACTCGTCTCCCTGTCCCAATGACTTGGCTGTCGCAATCGCAGAGTCTAGAAGCTTTGAAAGAATCCTAGCTCCCTTGTTTGTCTTAAAACGCAACACATCCCTTGCAAGAGCAACTTTCTTTCCTCGCACCAGATCAATAACCATTCTCATCTTTCTGGGCGCAATTCGTATTCGTTGTAACCTCATCAATGTTTGCATACCCCGTTAGAAATTTACCATATTATTATAAAGCGCAGCGCGCGCACCGAATAGGTGCATGCTGTCATTGGCGAAGCGCTGCGCCCATGAAAGGATGGGGCTATTCGCCCCTCGCGCTTCGCGTGTATAGACCTTTGTAAATTTCATACGGGGCATAGGCTATTTCGCTGTTGGTTTCTCTGTTTTCCCTGCCTTGCCCGCCGTAGCCCCGCCTGCCGGACGGGCAGGTCCAGCGGAGGCGGGTGCGCTAACGGCTCCTGGAGCCGCAGCTGCTGTTGCTCCCTGTTCTATGTCTTTCTGCATTCTTCCTCCATGCCGTACAAACTTTGTGGTAGGAGAAAATTCTCCTAGCTTATGCCCCACCATATCTTCTGCCACCAGCACTGGAATAAATTGTTTTCCATTGTATACTCCAAAGGTAAACCCCACCATTTCAGGGGTGATGGTCGCCCTTCGAGACCAGGTATTTACCGGGGCTTTCCCTAAGGGTTTTGTTCCTTGAATCTTCTTTAAAAGATTCTCGTCAATAAATGGGCCTTTTTTAAGTGAACGTGTCATAGGTTATGCGGTCTTTTTCTTTTTGGCTCGCCTTTGCAGAATAAGCTTGGTGCTCCATTTCTTCTTGTTTCTTGTTTTGACTCCAAACGCTGGTTTGCCCCAAGGAGTTTTAGGATGCATGCCCAAGGGCTGGCGTCCTTCTCCCCCTCCATGAGGATGATCAACTGGGTTCATTACCGTGCCTCGCACATGAGGCCTCACTCCTTTCCATCTTGTGGTGCCTGCCTTGTGGTCTTTTTCATACATAAACCCTGGATTAGACACCATGCCAATGCTTGCAAAACACTTTGCAGGAACCTTCCTAATTTCCGTGGAAGGAAGCTGCAAATGCACATACCCTCCTTCAAGAGCAAGCACACGTGCTCCTACCCCAGCTCCCCGCACGAGTTTTCCTCCGCGTCCTGGATCCAGCTCAACATTATACACCACAGTACCAATGGGAATATTCTCCAACAGCATCCTATTCCCTGGTTTTATCTCTGCCTTTTCCTGACATACAATCTCATCTCCTACTGTAATCCCATCGGGAGCTACAAGATATCCTTTCTTTGCGTCTTCATACTGAATCAAAATAATAAATGCATTTCTATAAGGGTCATACTCAAGAGCAAGAACTTTTCCTTTAACACCCATATGCTCTTGGCCAAAATCTACCATGCGGTACATCTGGCGCATTCCTCCTCCTTTCTGCCATGAGGTAATGCGGCCTGAAGACCCTCGCCCTCCGGTTTTGCTAATAGATATGAGCAAAGATCTCTCTGGCTCTTTTTTTGACAAGACGGTCTTCATGGTATTACGCGCCTATTTCTATCTTATGCCCCTCTGCGAGGGTAATCACCGCTTTTTTGTACCCTGGCCTTTTCCCCATTCTTTTGCCAACCCGAATGGACTTTGAAGAAACAGTGATCATGCGCACTTTCTCAACCTCAACGCCATACTGCGCCTCTACAGAATCCCTTACCCCATACTTCGTTGATCCGGGGACAACCCTGAACACATACTGATTCTGTGCTTGGAGCATGCCTGCCTTTTCGGTGATATGCGGCAGAGAAAGAGCAAAAGAAGATATCTTCCGTTTCTCTTTCTTCGCAGGAGCACTAGCAGTCTTCACGACAACTGCTTTTGTCTCCTCTTGTTTCTTGATAGGAGTTTTCTTTACCTCCTCTTTCTTTTTAAAAATATTGAATGCCATGATTATGCCTTATGGAATGTTTTTTCAATAACCTCAATGGACTTTTGAGGCAGTACCAAGTATTGATAGGTTGCTACATCCAATGCGTTCAAATCCTTTGCCTGTATGGTCTGCACGAATGGGATATTTGACGCGGCAGAAATAAGATTGCGCTCCATAGAAGGCAGGACAAGCAAGGTGGGCCTTGTATCTGAAGGCAGTTTAGTAAACATCCCTTTCAAGGTTTTTGTCTTGCGTCCTGCAACTTCAAGGGTGTCTAACACCACAAGAGCATTCTCTCTCGCTTTTGCAGAAAGCAGCGCGAAAAGCGCGCCTATCCTCATCTTTTTGTTTATTTTCTTTGTAAACACCCGCTCTTTGGTAGGGCCAAATGTTACTCCTCCTCCTTTCCATAAAGGAGAACGTATGCTGCCATGGCGAGCACGGCCTGTATGTTTTTGCGCCCATGGCTTCTTTCCTCCACCTCTTACCTCTCCCCTTCCTTTCGTATTCGCCCTCACCACTCTCCTGTTGGACTGCTGGGAAACTACAACCTGATGGACAAGGTCAGCGTTCCAAGGGATATCAAAAACGGCAGAAGGCAACGCAACCTCTTCTAACTTCTTTCCCTCTTGGCTGTATGCTTGAACTTTCATGGTTATACGGTTCTAATTTCCAACAGCGTCCCTGGCCGTCCGGGAATTGCTCCGCGGACTATTAACATATTGTTCTCTGGATCTATTTTCACGATTTTCACGCTTTTTAACGTTACCCGGTCAGATCCCATGCGCCCTGCCATTTTCTTGCCAGGAGTAACCCGTTCTGGGAAAGATGTACCAATAGACCCAATGGTGCGTTCCTCATGTTTCATTCCATGGCTTGCGCCCCTTCCATGAACCCCCCATTTCTTTACTGCGCCAGCATATCCCTTTCCTTTTGAGGTTCCAGAAACCTTCACTACGTCTCCCTCCTGGAATAAGGCAACGGTAAGGTCTTGCGCCTCCAAGATTGTATCTCCTGCGGACACGGGAAACTCACGCACGTATCTAAACTCTTTTCCTTTCTGGGATTTCAATTTCCTCTTATCGGGTAATGCCTCATACCCTACCTGCAAGGCTTCGTATCCGTCACGAGCGACAGTCTTTCTGTCTATCACCTTGCATGGACCAGCTTCAATAAGGGTTACGGGTATAACCTTATCATTTTGGAACATCTGGGTCATGCCTATCTTTTTTCCGAGAATCGCTTTCATGTTCTTTTCCAACAAAAACGAGGGTACCAACCCTCGTGTATTTCACGGGTAGTACTCTTTCTGTGTTTTTTATGAGGTGACGCTCCTTATCCTCATACCAACCAGTGTACCCTACCCTAAAACAAATGTCAACAGGAAAGAAAAACCTCCTTGGCATGCGCCTTGGAGGACTTTATTACGGAACCCTTGAATTAGACAACACAAGGACCTATGAACCTAATAATCCCATCCTCTTCCTCAACCCATACGGGCTTACCATTGAGATCTGCGAAACGGATACCCTCAGGAGAGATAAGCTCGTAGCTCTGGAAGAGACTCCACGTTTCATGCGGAGGAATAGTGAGATGTGTTCCGCTAGCCTCATAGAGGGCCACGTTGAGACGCAAACCAGGATTCCGCTCATCGTTGGGGGACCATTGAACATCCCTGATAATCGCCATCTGCTTAGCCACGTGTCACCTCCTATTGATACTAATGGACTGCCAACTTATTGAACTATAGTATAATACTAAAAATCTCCAAAATGTCAAGTTCGTACCATGGTTCAATACCCCATGATCACTCTACCCAAAACCGCCTCCGTGGCGGTTCTTTGGATTCTTGGGTCTCGCCAAGGCATGAATAAGACTAACCCTATTTTCACTCAAGGATATCCAACGTTGCTTTCACAGAAGGATTACCGCTTGCGCGTAAAACAACTCGGCTGCCATACTCTTTTTTGAGCAACGTAATAAACTCGTCTGCCCAAGAAGGAGAAAGAGTCAAAACTTCATCAAAACTAACTTCAATGTTTTCTTTAAGGCCAACGGATTGCAGGGCTGGTTGAAAAGCAGCCCAAGCTTCCCGCCCGGCTTGTCTGGATACGAGAGTAGTCCCAAATTTACTAAGTTTGATGATCATAGAATCGTAGTTAGAATTTGATTATTGCAAGACATCCCTGGATTTTGTCTTTTGTTTTTACAATGCGCAGATCACCGCTCTCTTTTTCTATTTGCAATTCCACGTCCCCAGTCTGGAAAGACAGACTAATGGGATTTTGAGCAATAATCTTGCGAACAAACTTCAAACCGTTACCCCGTTTCTCTGGCGCGCGCCCCGAGATTGTTTCAGTAAATGCCGCTCTAACAGCTTCCTCATGAGAGATGAGCGAAGGTTTCACCCTGCTCAAAGTTTTTAAAATACCTAATCCCCTGTCAGCAAGTACGATTGTGCCCTTTTGAATATCATAACCAAAAAACACTCCGGGCACATCTGGCCAATTTCCCAAGTTGTGATCATACGAGTTATTGCCGATTTCTCCTGCAACGGCGCCCATAAGTGAAACCAACCCCCGCTCCTTTCCGAGGACAAGCATCTCATCTTGCATTCTCATCAATTTTGTCTGGAAAACCGCGCTATTGGAGCAATATAAATCCGGCGATATTTCTTTTCCAGAAAGCGCCCACTCATTCGCAAGCTTTATCAAGTCACTGGAAAACATCTCCAAATCCTTTATTGCGTAATAGCGATGGGTTCCCCCAGGTTTTCTAACCGCAACTAACTTGCCGCTTTTATCCCAGCGTCTAAGCGTATCAACGGAAACTCCAAGAAATTTGGTAGCTTCCCTTATATTTAAAAGTTTTCCGTTCATATTGCTAGCTTAACATAATCCTAGAAACTATGCAAGTATATACTAAAACTATGCAGATTTAGGCCTACTATACCAAAAACCGCCTCCGTGGCGGTTCTTTGGCTCCTTAATCTCACTAAGGTGTGGATAACTTAACTAAGCTAAGTTACACTACATTTTGATTTCAATATCCACTCCCGCAGGCAAGTTCAGATTTGTTAAAGCGTCTATCACCTTGGGGTTAGGAGAAAGTATGTCAATCAATCTTTTGTGCACCCGCATTTCATACTGCTCCCTCGCGTCTTTATGGACAAAAGAAGACCTGTTCACCGTGTACTTTCGTATCTCGGTGGGCAAAGGTATGGGACCCAACAGCTCGCATCCCTGGCGCACCACCGTGTCTATGATTTGCTTGCACGATGCGTCTATAACCTTATGGTCATAGGCAGAAATCCGAATGCGGATCTTGGGCTGAACTGGGGCCTCTTTTTCCATGACTGCTTTTTTTGCGGGCATTGTAAGTGTGAAGGAGCTATTCTTTCTTTTAGTTGTTGATCTTTGCAACCACTCCAGCTCCTACTGTCTTTCCTCCTTCACGGATAGCAAATCTCTGTTTCTCTTCCATGGCTATAGGCACCAAAAGCTTTACTTTCACGTTCACTGTATCCCCTGGCATAACCATTTCTACTCCCGTAGACAAGGTAACGTCTCCTGTCACGTCAGTAGTTCTAAAGTAGAACTGTGGCTTGTATCCGGTAAAGAACGGGGTATGCCTTCCGCCTTCTTCTTTTGCAAGAATGTAGACTTCAGCGTCAAACTCGGTGTGAGGAGTCACAGTTCCGGGTTTTGCCAGCACCTGTCCCCTTTCAATCTCTTCTTTCTTTGTTCCTCTTAAAAGAATACCAACATTGTCTCCTGCTTGCGCCTGATCTAAGGTCTTGTTAAACATTTCCATGCTCACGGCAACGGTCTTGGACGTTGGTTTTAATCCAACCAATTCCACTTCTTCGTTTGCCTTTACGATTCCTCGTTCCACTCTTCCTGTTGCAACGGTTCCTCTCCCTTCAATAGAGAAGACGTCTTCCACCGCCATTAAGAATGGCTTATCCAATTCTCTCACCGGTTGCGGGAAGTATTCATCAACCGTCTTCATGAGTTCTAGAATGGGCTTTGCGGCTTCCTCATCTGCGGACTTCACCTCCAACGCTTTCAATGCAGATCCTCTGATAATAGGCGTGGTATCTCCTGGGAAGTTATACTTCTTTAAGAGCTCTCTGACTTCAGACTCTACAAGATCAATGATTTCAGGGTCATCCACCGCATCGCACTTGTTTAAGAATACTATGATATTAGGCAACCCTACTTGACGAGCCAAGAGAATGTGCTCTCTGGTTTGAGGCATAGGGCCGTCAGGAGCTGAAACAACCAAAATAGCGCCGTCCATTTGAGCGGCTCCTGTGATCATGTTCTTGATATAGTCTGCATGTCCTGGAGCGTCAATGTGCGCATAGTGGCGCTTCTCGGTCTCATACTCCAAATGCGAGATATTAATAGTAATGCCTCTCTGCTTCTCTTCTGGAGCTGCGTCTATCTGGTCAACAGACTTCTCTGTGACATTCATGCCCTTTAACTTCAGCACATGCAAAATGGCTGCAGAAAGGGTAGTTTTCCCGTGATCAACGTGGCCAATGGTGCCGATGTTGATATGCGGTTTTGTTCTGTCGAATTTTTCTGCCATAGATTTAGTTTATAGTTTGTAGTTATTAGTTGTTAATATCGACGCAATGTTTACTATTATAGCGGCAAATCATCAATTGTCAATTCCTCCTCGCCCTGCAACTCTTCTTGAGGAAACGGAACAGGAGTTTGCGCCTGTACCTTCTTGGCATTCCTTGCCTTAAAGTCTTCAAAAGACAGGACGACCATAACGGGTTTCCCATTCTCCACTACAATGATTTTCCCGCCTTCCTGCTGTATTAAATTCTTGATTTCGTTGAAATCCATATCTTGATCCTGAGTTTATCGAAGGATTACCGTCGTTTCCCTTCTATAATCTCCGTGGTTATATTCTGGGGTATCTCCTCGTATTTGTCAAACTCCATGGTAAAGGTTCCCCTTCCTTCTGTGAGAGACCGCAAAGAGGTTGCGTATCCAAACATCTCGGCCAATGGGATTTTAGCGTCAATAACCTTAAGATTCATGCGGTCATACGTTTCCTCAATCCTCCCTCTCCTTGCAGAAAGATCTCCAATAGTATCCCCCAAGAACTGGGAAGGGATAACCACTTCTAATTTCATAATAGGTTCTAGCAATATAAGCTTGGCTCTCTTTGTTGCGTCTTGAAGAGCCATGGATGCGGCTATCTTAAAGGCGAACTCTGAAGAGTCAACATCGTGGAATGATCCGTCAAAGAGCGCAACCTCAAGGTCCACCAAAGGATACCCTGCGAGTACGCCTTTATCTAAGGCCTCCTTCACTCCCTTTTCCACTGCTGGAATGAATTCTTGAGGTATTGTTCCTCCTCTAATCTCATTAAGGAACTCAAAGCCCTGGCCCCTTTCCCTGGGAGCTACCCTCAAGTATACGTGGCCATACTGTCCCTTACCCCCTGATTGGCGAATGTACTTTCCCTCTGCCTCTGCCTCACCTTTAATGGTTTCCTTGTACGCAACCTGGGGCCTGCCCACGTTCGCGGAAACCCCAAATTCCCGCTTCATGCGGTCTACGATAATATCCAAGTGCAGTTCTCCCATGCCAGAAATAATAGTTTCTCCTGTCTCCATGTCAGACTTTATCCTAAAGGTAGGGTCTTCGTCAGACAAGCGTTTCAAGGCCATACCCATCTTTTCTTGATCTACCTTGGTGTTAGGCTCAATGCGTACGGAAATAACAGGCTCTGGAAAGGAAATCTGTTCTAGAACAATAGGCTGGTTTTCGTCGCACAGCGTGTGGCCAGTGCTTGTGCTCTTCAATCCTACGGTTGCGGCAATGTCTCCCGCAAACAGCTCGTCTACGTCTTCTCTCTCGTTCGCATGCATTTGCAAAATTCTGCTTATTCTTTCTTTTTCTCCTGTGGTAGCGTTCAAAACATACGAACCCTTCTGCAAACTGCCTGAATACAATCGAAAGAATGTAAGCGTGCCAACGTATGGGTCAGTGGCAATCTTAAAAGCAAGTGCAGAAAAAGGTTCTGCGTCTAAGGGCTTTCGCTCAATCTCCCCTGAAGTTTTAGGGTCAATGCCTTTTACCGGAGGAAGATCAGCTGGGCTGGGAAGATACGCGACAACGCCGTCTAGCATGGGCTGCACTCCTTTATTCTTTAAGGAAGACCCGGTGAACACGGGAACTAACTTATTCGCGAGCGTTGCTTTTCTCAACACCGCTTTCACTGCCTGTATGTCTAATTCTTTGCCTTCCAAATACTTGGTCAATAATTGCTCGTCTTCCGCTGCAATCTTCTCTAGCATTTTATTCCTCCATTCTTTTGCCTTCTCTTGCATGTCTGCTGGAATTTCTTTTTCTGTCACCGTTTCTCCAAAGTCTCCCTCAAACACCAAAAGCTTCATTGAAAAGAGATCAATGACTCCTTGAAAGTTCTCTTCTTCCCCTACGGGGATTTGAAGAGCAACCGCGTTAGGAGTAAGCTTTTGGAGTATGGAATCTAAGCTCTTCTCAAATGAAGCTCCCATGCGGTCTAGCTTGTTGATAAAGCACATGCGGGGAACCCCAAACTTGTCTGCCTGGCGCCATACGGTTTCAGACTGGGGTTCCACTCCTGCTACTCCGTCAAAGAGCACCACGGCTCCGTCCAGCACCCTCAAGGAACGCTGCACTTCCACGGTAAAGTCAATGTGTCCTGGAGTATCAATGATATTAATTCGGTATTCATTCTCTTTGGTCTTTGGAAGATATGTTGGAGTCCAGAAGCATGTGGTAGCAGCCGAGGTAATGGTAATTCCCCGCTCTCGCTCCTGCACCATCCAGTCCATAACCGTGTTTCCTTCATCAATGTCCCCTATCTTGTGCGACACGCCCGTGTAAAACAAAATACGCTCGGTCGTGGTTGTTTTCCCAGCGTCAATATGGGCAATAATGCCAATGTTCCGATATTTCTCAATAGGATATTGTCGTGGCATATGTTCAATAAGATTCTGTAGTAAGGTTTTCTACGACCACCTCGTCAAACATTCCAGCGAATGTTTGCGGGTTGCCTTCTCGGTCTGTCACCCCTCGATACACTCGGGGACCATGCTGACAGACCTGCGAAAGCTCGTGAAAAACCTTACTGCAGAATCTTCGCGTTTGAGAATGCGAGGCAATAAATCATGAAAGTAGCTTTCGGAAACTCGCTAGCATGGTTCCGAGTAAAACGAGGATAGCGAGTTGAGAACGCAGAGCCCAAAATCTCGCAGGGATTTTGAGGCTCGGTACTTTCGTGGTTTGTTGCCGAGCATACCTCACCAGGCAAAGTGGGCAAAGGCGCGGTTCGCCTCTGCCATGCGATGAGTATCTTCTTTCTTTTTAAAAGCGGTCCCCTCTTTCTTGTACGCTAGCATGAGCTCTTCTGCGAGTTTCTCTGCCATGGGCTTTCCCTTTTTAGACCGTGCGGCGCCAAGAACCCATCTCAAGGCCAAACTCAACGCCCTGCTTCCTTTTACCTCTACGGGAACCTGGTAGGTTGCGCCTCCCACTCGTTTTGAACGCACCTCCACCATGGGAGAAACATTCTGAATGCTTTGCTCATAGACCTCCACGGGATCTTTCTTAAGCTTTTCTGCAATAATGTCAAAGGCGCCAGAAACAATCTTCCGTGCGATTGATTTCTTTCCCTCCTTCATGACCTGGTTCACCAGTTTCACCACCATTTCACTATTTCGGTCTCTTTGTTCCATACTTTGATCGTGTTTGTTTTCTTGTTTCAATGCCCGCGGCATCCAATACGCCGCGCACAATGTGATATCTCACCCCAGGAAGGTCTTTCACCCTCCCTCCCCTGATCAGAACCACAGAGTGCTCTTGGAGATTATGCCCTTCTCCAGGGATATATGCGGTCACTTCCATGCCGTTAGACAGCCTGACTCTCGCAACTTTTCTCAATGCAGAGTTTGGCTTCTTGGGCGTGGTGGTAAACACCTTCACGCATACCCCGCGCTTGAAAGGAGACGCATACTCTGAAGGCTGATTCATTTTTGTGTTAAAACCAAACGTCAAGGCAGGAGTTTTGTCTTTCTTTTTCCCTTTTACTCTTGGATGCTTTAAAAGCTGATGAATAGTAGGCATATACGCTCACACGGTTTCTAACGGTCGCCTTAGGCGACCTGTTTTCCTACACGGGGGAAACCGAAAATTTTCAAAGAAAATTTATCATGCAATATCAAAATAAACTCTATCAAAAGAACGCTTGTTTGTCAACAAACAAAACGACTACACTCCGACAATAAGGCGGAACACCAGGTCTACGAAGAGAGAGATAAAGTCAAAGAAGAAGAAAATGAGAATGAAAAGAAGCATAAGGCCGTACTGCTGCAAGAATGTCTTCACCTTGTGCATGGAGCGCGGGAGAAGGGAGAACAAAATATGGGAACCATCCAGGGGAGGAATGGGAAGAAGGTTGAATGCGGCCAACAAAAGATTAATGTACACAATGGACTGGAATATAACCACAAGGCTGGGATGAATATCTCCTATGGGGAGAAACCTCAACGCTAATCCAAATACGAGGGCCAAGGCAAAGTTAGAAGCAGGGCCAGCCA
Organism: bacterium; assembly: GCA_030647485.1. Lineage (GTDB taxonomy): Bacteria > Patescibacteriota > Minisyncoccia > Minisyncoccales > UBA10102 > JAUSJT01. Next base: position 137,650 of record JAUSJT010000004.1, on the reverse strand, counting down.
AGCTTACCTTTGCCTCCCCGAACTTGCGGTCGCGGAGATACTGGGGATTCACTGGGACCGGCTTTGCCCATCCAAAGATAATGCCTCCTCCTGCAATCTGATTCATAAGAATAAGGAACGCGGGGACAATAATAGATCCCAAGGGATCAAGGTGGGGCAAGGGATTCAGGGTTAAACGTCCTGCATCCCTAGCGGTAGTGTCTCCAAGAGAATTTGCAACTACTCCATGAGAAACCTCGTGGAACACAACCGAAAATACAAGAATGGCAATAAGAAAGATGAACTCCATGAACTTATTGTACCATACTCCTTGCAAAAGAAAAATAATCCTGCTACACTATGCTCTATGGCACAAGAATGCGCGATATGCGGAAAACATAAAAACCCCATTATGAGGCACTCAAAGCTAAGGGGGAAATATAATCCAACGGTGAAGCAACACCAGAAACCTAATCTCCAGTGGCTTACCTTACCATTTAAGAAGTTTGGTTTTGATATGGGCGCTAGAATCAAAGCATGCACTAAATGCATGAAGTCTTTAGGTAAAAGATAAGGTTCCGCCTCTTACTGCTCGTAGGATTTGACCAAGACATTTTTTGAATCCCCTCGACGAGGAAAAAAGGTCTTTGGGATATATTTCTAAAAGTCTGAGCCCTTCCTTTCTACATAGGGTTCTTTTCTTTTTGATTGCCTCGTCATACCCGTCCATTTCTTTTGCAAGACCAAAATATTCAATACGCAGGTTGCCAATCGCAAAATCCGCTGTCATTTTTGTCCCAACGTATGGAGCATTTTTCTCATGGAGAACCTTTTTCGAAGAAAGCCAATCATCCAAAATCTTTTCCACAAAAGAATCGCAGATATGACCATCACACGCATAACACCTCTTTGAGAAAATGGCTTGATTCGGCTCAAATCCTGCTGTTTTAATGGCATCGTTCCATCCTTGAAAATGCCTTCTATACTCACCCCACATATTAAATTCTCTCTTCAGGGGTATTCTTCCATTCTTTTTATAGAAAGTTCGAATAAGCTGGAGCAATGAGTCTCTTGTATATTTGATGTTGCGTGGCCATACGTTTTTACGGAGATTTTCCCGAAGCACCTGTTTCTCCTGTTCAGTGTAAACATGCTGATTCTTTCTTCGTTCAACCGCTTCTTTTTGATGAAATGTTAAAACAATGCCTGTAGCCCATAAATGCGCAGAACCCTTACTGATTCCTAATGTTTTTGCAATCTCTCTGTGCGTATACCCATTTTTACGCAACTCACGTGCCCTTATTTTTACCACTTGTGGATGCCTTCTTCCATTATTCATGTTTATCTATTATACTAGAAATTGCATTGAAAAAGAATCCAATGCGGGGCATAGTGTAGCGGCAACATGCATTCTTGGGGTGAATGTGACGGTGGGTCCGACTCCCACTGCCCCGACATATTGAGCATAACTCAATGCTTTATCATGAGGATTGAAATCACGCTCTCAAGAGACAATATACTTTCGATCATGCGGCACTGCGGATACGCTCCAGAAGGCGCAGATGAAAGCACAGGAGAACAGAAGTGGACTCGTCCCCTCATGGGCAGGCGCTATCCACGTTTCCATATCTACTCAAGAATATCTCCAGATAATACGAGGGCAACGCTTGAACTGCACCTAGACCAAAAACAACCCAGCTACCAAGGTTCTCGTGCGCATAGCGGAGAGTATGACGGACCAGTTGTAGAAAGAGAAGCAAAACGTATTCAACAAATAACAACTGGCGTGGTATAATCATTCTATGGAACAAGAAACTACACCTATGCAACCTCTCACCAGAAAAGAGAGAAGAGCATCTAAGAGAGCAGAAAAACAAGAACAAAAATCCCAGGAGAAAAACAAAAAGGGTATGAAAAAGATAGCGCTGTGGGGTTTGGGTATTCTTGCAATCGTAGGAATTATTGGGTCGTTCTTTCTCTTCGGTTCCAAAGGGCAAACTTCTGAACCTGATTTTTCAAAAGCCATACCGGACGAAGGAAGAACACACCTATCGGAAGGAACCACGGTAGAATACAACTCTAATCCCCCAACTTCAGGAAATCACTGGTCAGAGCCCTTGGCAGACGGAATATATAACACAGAAAAGCCAGACGAGGCAATCGTGCACAGCTTGGAGCACGGAAGAGTATGGGTTTCATACAAACCCTCTATACCCGAACAAACGAAAAAAACTCTTGAAGAACTTCTCAAAAAGTACGGTGGAACTGTGCTCACTCCGCGATCTGCAAATGACATGGATATCGCGTTAGCTGCATGGAATAGGTTAGACACTTTTAGCCTCAACCCAGACGGAACTGTGGACGAACAACGCATCACTGACTTTATAAACCGCTGGCGGAATAAGGGTCCAGAGTTTATCCCCGGAAGCGGAGGAGGGAAAACATACGATTAGCAGACCACCAAAAAAACACCGCTCTCGCGGTGCTTTTTTGAACCCTGCTCCCTTTCTATTAGATTATCCTACGAAGATCCAAGGTGGAAACCTAAGGTGTTCACCAAGGTGGACACACTGTATCCAGTTTCCTAAAGAAGTGTATAGTAGAAATCACATAGAAAGGAACACAGGGCTACTTTCATTATACCTTTTTGTCAACAAGCCAGTCAACTTTCTCCCCGTATCACTACGAAACTTTTCTTTCCTTGTCAAAAATTGTTTGGCGCTGATCCAAAGGAACCTTCATTAAGTCAAGCAAAAAGGTTCTCATGAACACCGTGATAACTCCCAACCCCGTTCCCACGAAAAGCAACACGAGGTACATCGTAATGGAAGCAACGGTCATCCCGGCAGGCCCTGCGAAACCTCCAAACAAATAGGCAAAAAACCCGGCAAAGCTATAAAAATAGGCAGGAGCCAGTTCAAACCAATTGGTAAGTTCGAGGAGCACAATGGAGGTGCCTGCAAGGAATACCAGCGCTGGCAAACCAAGCGTATCCCCAAGCAGAGAGTTGAAGCTCGGAAGCAAATATACCACGAGTACTCCTGCGATGGTTCCTCCGATCAAGGCAATAATCTCTTTTGGTACGCGGCTTAGTTTCCCTGCTCCTGCTCCAAATACCAAAGCCCAGCTCAAAAATGGCACCCACAGCACCAAAGCATACGCAGATCCCACCGCAACCCATAGCGCGGCAAGAAGCCCAACCGATACGGCTACAGGCAAGAATTTTCCAAATGTCATAATATTCTTTCAAGTATTAGTTGGTATGATATAATTAGGACAAGACAGAATACGACCTTTAACGAACTCTCTACCTTTTTATTATACATGAATACTACCCGCGCAAGAAACAACTTATCCACATCTCCCCTTTCTCGTAAAGGACGTACCCGCACTATTTTTAATAAACCAAGGGAGTCTAAACATCTCGTTGATAAAAAAGAAATCCAGGGACAGCAAGAACTTCTCTATGCCCTTGAAAAAGTTTCCCATGTATTAACGGTAGAGGTACAGCTCCAAAAAATTCTCGAGGACATGGCAACCATTGTAGCAAAAACGCTTGGGGCCAAGTGGGTTAACTTCTGGGAGCTTACTCCAGATAAAAAAGCTACGTATATTGCAGCCGCGTATGGAATGCAGCAATCCTACATTGAGCATTCACGCACTCATCCCATCAAAATCGGAAAGGCCTGGATTGGACGAGCAATTAAAAGCGGAAGGGCGTGGAGCACGAACGACATCTTAACCGATCCCAACTTCGTGGCAGATCTTGGACCTGCGTGGGGAAAGGCAATCAAGAAGCAAGATTATCGCGCACTTCTTTGCGTTCCCACAATCAGCAAGAGGGGACCTATTGGTGGAATGTGCGTGTACTATCCCGATGTGCATGAGTTTTCCGATTTTGAGATGCGCCTGGTAACGGTGGCGGCAAATCAGGCTGCAACTTCCATCACCAATGCCCAGATTTTCAATGAGCTTGCGACTGAACGCAACAACACCCTTGCAATGCTTAATAGCCTTTCAGACGGGCTCATCATGTATGATCTGGAGAATAACATTACTGCATTCAACCCAAGGGCAGAGGAGCTTCTCTGGATACAAAAAAAACTGGTTCTAGGAAAAGATCTCCGAACAATCCATGCAACGGGAACAGAAAAGCACATGATCAAGAACCTCAAAGAGATCTCCGGTCTTCGACTTGGAGAATTCCAAAGCGCAGAATTCAAAATGACAGATCCCCAACGCATAACCCTTGAAGTAACCCATCTCCCCGTACGAGATCCAAGGGACCAAAAGATAGGATCCATTCGCATTCTCCATGATATTACAGCTGCAAAAGAAGCAGAGGAATTAAAATCCAGCTTCATCACCATTGCTTCCCATCAGCTCCGCACTCCGCTTTCTGGGATCAAGTGGTCGCTCTCCACGCTTCAAAGCAAGGACCTTGGAACGCTTACCGCAGAACAGGCAAATCTCCTTAGAAAAACTGCCGAGGCAAACGACAGGCTCATAGCTTTGGTCAGCGACCTCCTTGACGCTTCCCGCATTGAAGAGGGGCGATTCGGATATAAGTTCAGGAATGTTGACCTCCAACTTCTGGTGAATGAAACATTGCAGGACCTGCCTTCCATTATTGAAAATAAAAAAGAGGTCCGCGTCTCTTTTCATAAGGCAGAACAGAAGCTGCAAACGATTTCTGCAGATCCCAACAAGCTAAAAATGGCCATCTCCAACGTCATTGACAATGCCATAAAATACACCCGCAAGGGCTCCATTGATATTTCATTCCACCAAGGATCATCTTCTATTGCACTAGATGTAAAAGATCCGGGGATTGGAATTCCAAAGGATCAGCAAAAATTCATTTTCACTAAGTTCTTTCGGGCCCGCAATGCCGTTCACGCCCAAACCGAAGGATCTGGTCTTGGGTTATGGATTGCAAATGAAATTGTGAAACGGCATAATGGAGTTATCCTGTTTGAATCGGAAGAGGACAAAGGGACCACTTTCACCTTGCAGTTCCCTATTCTAACGAAAGATATGCCAAAAGGGGCATACGAAGGAGAATAATCATGATGAAGTGGCTATGGAACTCAGGTCTTTTGTTCTGGATCGCCCTGTACCTTAGCGTATCAACCGTTTCTGTGCAAGCAGAAACAGTTGCAGAGCTCTCCCCGCTTTTGGTGGGGGTCATGAACGGTCTGTTTGGCGGAGCATTGCTCTTGGCGCGCATTCCCATAGGAATCATTTCAGGAAAAATGCTCCACCAGAAGCCTCTTCTGTTTTTCGGGCTGTTCCTCATAGCCCTCGGGAACGCAATAGTTCCCCTTGTGCCGCATCCTGCAACTCTTCTCATCTCAAGATTCATTTTGGGAGCAGGGGCAGGATTCTGGATTGTCTACAGCATCCTGTACGTAAACCACCACCGGAAGGATGAGCTTCCAAAAGCCATGGCGCAGATAACGCTGACCTACGGCATGGGGATAACCATTGGAGGCATAGCAGGGGGCATACTCGCGGAATACTGGGGCTGGCACGCACCCTTTTGGGCGGGACTCGCGGTCGCGCTCATTTCCATGGCCGTTCTTCTGCCAGAGCAGGAAAAGGTGGTATTCTCGTATTCCTTCCATCGAGAGCTTCTGCTTGCCAAGCTCAAAAATACACGGCTCATCCTGGTTTCCTTCCTTGCGGCTCTGCTGTTCTTTCTAGGAACATCCACAGTGTGGGGATTCACCACGAACTTCGCGTTCCAAGAGTTTGGAGCAACCCCTCTGCAGCTTGGCATCATAGCCCTTGCCATGCTTGGGCCCTATGCTCTGGGAATCCGGTTCTCCTATGTCCCGCGAAACAAGTTTGGAGTAAAGAACATTGTTGCTGGCGGTTTGGGAATGGCAGGAGCGGCAACCCTGCTCATTCCACTGTCTGGCAGCATCCTCGGCCTTTCCCTGCTCCATGTTGTTGTGGGAGCTGGCCTTGGAATCGTGTTTTCAACCCTTATGTCCTTGAGCGTTGAAGACCTGCCGATTGAACACCGCAATGAAGCAATGGGGATATTCCAAACTATATATGCCGCAGGATTCCTTCTTGGACCCTTCATTTCCGGGGTAATCTCAGAGAACTTCGGCATCTCATACATCTTTCTGGCCAACGGGGGTCTCACGCTTCTTGCCGTTCTCCTCTTGATTGCCACGCCTCTCGGAAGCGTGCTGGCAAAAACCTCCCAATCGAAAGAGCCATGATAGCCCAAGAAACCAGTCAAGTAAGTTTGACAAAAGTTAAAAATCTTCATAGGATACGTCTATAATAGAAGCAAGAATAGTTGCACCTTCAAAATCGTATCGCTAAAAGGAGGGAGAATATGCCGAGGACGAGCAGTTTTAGCGGGACTCTTCTAGTCCCCTCTGACCGCAGGGGTCCAAGTATTGAACCCAAGAGACTGAAATTGCAAAAGGAGAGGGAAGCAAAAGCAGAAGAAAAAAAGGCGAAACGCCTCCACAGAGACGCAGAGGAAGAAATAAAGTTCCTTAGGTTTGTTTGCGAAAATCCAGGAACACCTTCCGGGCAGGCGTATACGGCACTGGAGTTGACTGACACCACGGGGAGCTCAGCTAGAGATGCGCTTGCATACGAAGGATCAATACGCGTAACCAGAAAAAATATAGATGGCCATTTAACACAATGTCTCTCCATCACGCCTGCGGGGGAGAAAACTCTAAGGAACTTCCAGAAGTTAGAAGGACCCCTGTCTGAAGGCAGATAGGGGTCTTTTTTTTAAACACCATATCTTCTTTGACTTATTGACTTTGACTTGTTGACTTTTAATTTCAACAAGTTCAACAAGTTCATTCAAGGATGCCGTCAAGGTTTACGTCGTAGAGAATTTTTTCGTGAATAACTTTGTAAGAAATGAGCTCCTTTTCAGAAAACCAAAGCCCTATCTCCTCTTCGGCCTCTTTGATAGATCCTGACATATGCGTAAGATTCCGTACTGCCCTGCCATCCATATCTGACATTTCGTATGAATCAATCACAAAGTCTCCTCGTATGGTACCTACGTCAGAAGTTAAGGGCTCTGTAGTGCCTGTGAGTTTCTTTACTATGGCCACGGCATGGGCTCCTTCCCAAACCATTGCTATGACGGGTCCCGCAGAAAGATACTTTTTCAGATTCCCTAGTGTTTTCCCTGAAAGCTCCAAAGGATCTTCAGAGGGCGGATTCAATCCCTTTGCCTTGTAGCTCGCAATGGTCTTTTCTCCGTTTCTCTGCCTCCATGTGGGATCTAACGTATAATGTTTCTCTATCATGTCAGGAGTTGGGACAAGCATCTTTAACCCAACCATCTTTAATCCAGCTCTTTCATAGCGCGAAATAATCTCTCCCATGAGAGAGCGCTGAATACCATCTGGCTTTATCAGCACAAGCGTTTGTTCTTCTTTTGGATGCATATATTAAAAACGTAAAGTAATATCTCCTAATTCATCAGTTCTCAATATATCTATACCAAATTCCAGGAATCTTGCAAGAACCTCTTCGTGGGGATGCCCGTAAGAATTCCCCTCCCCTGAAGAGATGACCGCAATATCCGGACTTACTGCTTCAATAAACTCTTTGGAACTTGAGGTCTTGCTCCCATGATGCCCTACCTTCAACACATCTGAATTCACATCATAAGTATTCTCAAGGATTTGTTTCTCTCCTTTTTGAGTGAGATCTCCCGTGAAAAGCACGGAGTGATCGCATGAAACAAGGCGAACTACAAGAGCTGTGTCATTGTCGTCTACAAAGATTTTCCCAGCAATGTCATCAATGGGATATAAGATATCAAGAAATTGAGGACACCCCTTGCTCTCTAAAGAAATCTTTCCGGGAGCTCTTACAACGGACACAATCGCGCCTTCTGCCTTCTCTTGTTCTAAAGCTCGTTCCCATGCCTTAAAAATTTCTGTATCCTTGCGAATTCCATTCCATACGATGTTCTTCACCTTGTACTTCTCCATGACGTCAACGAAACCAGCCACATGATCTTTCGCAGGATGAGAAAGAATAAGCAGATCAATGGTTTTGTCCCAAAAAGGAATCTTTTGGGCAAGTTGTGTCAAGATGGCGTTGTCTGACCCTCCGTCAATGACAATTTGCTGCCCTTGGGAAGTACGGACGAATGAGGCGTCTCCCTGACCCACGTCAAAGAATGTAACCTCCAAAGAACCTGCGTTCAAGACTTCGCTCCAAAGAGAAACAGCAATCAGAAACAAAAGCGCTAATCCTCCAATAACGTATATCCTTTTCTTCTGCATATATTCAGCATAACACAAACCCCCACTACTCAAATATGAGTGTGGGGGCAAAAGCAGAACGATTATCCTATTTCTTGTTCCCTAGAATTCGGAACATCTTGGTTCCGCACTTTGGGCAGGTGCCGGTCATAGCTCTTCTTGTCTTTCCGCCCTTTCCCTTCATTGCTACCTCTTTTTCGCCAGTCATGTCTCTCTTTGCCTTGCACTTTACACAATATCCTTCAGTTGCCATAGAAAAATGTAAGTTTTATGTTGTGTGTTAACAGGCGACCTTTTGGTTTACAGAAGAACTCCTTATGTTAGTATACCCTAAATGAAGCAAAAAGTATAGTCAAGCCCTTCGACAAGCTTAGAGCAAGTCCCTTATCCCAGCTTCAATACTCGGAAGGCTTCTGCGTACCGCATGTGCTTTTTCTTTCCCATGGTTCTTGCCCACTCCTTGATTCTCAATTCTAAAGCCTCCATGTCTCGTATCTGGCTCTTATGACAGAAAAGAGCCTGGATCTTCTGCTCTATTGTTTTTGATATATCAATAATAAGCTGGGGCTTTGAAGATCCCCAGAACCAAAACTCTTGCACGTTATGCGGTTTAAGATTCTTCTTTAAAAGCTCGGGGAAGAATGATGCGTTCCCTACCGCAGGATACACCGCATCAAATACCGCCTCTCCAGTATTTCTATGATCTCTATGAAGAATCCCTGCCCTATCAAAACGAAACAAGAATGGCTCTGGACACATTACCACATCGGGTTTTCTTTGCCGCATAAAGACAACAAGTTTCTTCCGCAGATTTCTCGTATTCTCCACTTCTCCGTCTGTTTCACTAAGGAAAGAAACATCTGCTACGCCCAGGACCTTTCCCGCATTCCTCTGTTCTTTTTTCCTCAACCCTGCAAGCTTCTTGCCTCCAAACCCTACCGCATGGCTTCCTTTAGATCCGTCTGAAACGATAAGCTCTTCTACCTGATTCCCCTCTTTTACAAGCTTAGCTATGGTTCCAGCGCACGAAAAGTCCACATCGTCAGGATGAGGAGAAATAACAAGAAACCTTCTCATCCTATTTCGCTAATTGATCGTCAATCATGCCCTTAAGCGCCTCAAAAGGAACTGCTCCGCGAACGGGTTGACCGTTTATAAAGCTTCCTGGAGTTCCGTTCACTCCCAATCTCATTCCTTCCTGAAATTGTGCTTCTACAAGCTCGGCATATTTTCCTGATGACAGACAGGATTCAAACTTTCCCTTATCCAAACCCATATCCTGAGCAATTTGAGGCAATAAGGCAAGATCCAATCCGTTATTGGAAGGAGTAATTTCAAATATCTTATCAATATACGCCCAGAACGCATCGTTTCCTCCCAATTCCCCTGCGCACTCTGCAGCCTCTGCTTCTTTATCTGCCTTCGTATGTATTTGGTCTAAGGGGAAATGCCTGTATACCCAGCGTACCTTGTCTCCATACACTGCAAGTACCTGATTCATAGTCTCATGGAATCTCTTGCAGAACGTGCATTCCAAATCCGAATACTCCACAATGGTAATTTGGGCATTCACGTTCCCTCGGATATGGTCAGAAGCAGCTACAGCAACATCAAGGGTAGGAACAACAAGGGTATCACCCCTCTGCTCTCTTACGCTAGGCGTATTCCCCGGCTGCATCCTTTCCCTAATATCATCTCCGTATACTACTGCTCCTGCGATAATGAGGGCGCCTGCCAGGATTGCTCCTGGAATAGCAAATTTATTGTCCATAGATTGTATTATACTCGTACGCAGAAGTTGCCGCAACAGCTCCCAAGGCCGCGGCGGTAATATCTTGCTTAAATCTCCCAAAATGATTGGTTGAATCTCCTGCGGCAAAAACCCCAGGAATATTGGTGCACATCATATTGTCTGCTTTTGTGTATCCCGCTTCATCCACTTGGAGACCAAGCTGCTTTACGAATGTTTGATCGGGGTCATATCCAACCTCAACAAACATGCCGTCTAAGGCAAGCTCCGCAGATCCCTTATATGCTTTTGAAAGAACGACTTTCTCGAGCATCTTATCCCCTACCAGTTCTTTCACTTCTGTTTCTAACAACACCTCTACCTTGTCTCCAAGTTTCTTCATCTGGGCAAGGTTTATAAATTCAGCAACAATCTCTTTACCACGGACAATGAAATAAATCTTCTGCGCGTATTCTCCCAGAAAGTTCACTCCCTTTACAGAAGAATCCCCTCCCCCAACCATGGCAACGGTCTTGCCCGCGAATACGGGGCCGTCGCAGGTTACGCAGTAGTGCACGCCCCGCCCGGTAAGCTCCTGCTCCTTGGAAAGACCCAAATGCCTTCTTTGGGATCCTATGGCCAAGATAATGGCTTTTGCTTGGAACGTCTCCTTCTCTCCTGTCACAAGAAAATATGCTTCCTGGCGCTCAATCTTTTGCACTCTCTCTTCCAAGAACTGAACCCCAAGAACTTTCCCTTGTTCTTTCATGGTTTTCATTAAATCATACCCATCAACAGACATAATGCCAGGGTAGTTCTCAATCTTTCCTGCGGTTGCCGTTTCCCCTCCAAACTCACCCTCAAACACAAGAGTATTCATGTTATATCTTCTCGCGTACAAGGCCGCAGACAACCCCGCAGCCCCCGACCCCACGATAACAAGATCATACGTCATAGTTGTTGCTTTATTGTATAACAGAAGCTAATGCCTTTACCACCCTAGGGTCAAACACGGAAGGAACAATAGCGCGAGGGGTCGGTTTCTTGACGAGCGAAGCTAAAACCTTTGCAGCCCGTATCTTCATATCCCATGTTATCTTTTTCACCCTATGATCAAGCGCTCCCCTGAATACCCCGGGGAACACAAGGGCATTGTTCACTTGATTTTCAAAGTCAGATCTCCCGGTCGCCACAATAAATGCTCCTCCTACCTTGGCATCTTGGGGCATAATTTCCGGCACAGGATTTGCAAGGGCGAACACAATAGATTTGACAGCCATGCGTTTCACATCCCCTGACTTCACAATATTGGGCGCAGAAAGCCCCACCATTGCGTCAGCCCCTAAAAGAGCACCCTGAAGCGTCCCTTGCACATTCTTTTTATTTGTCATGGCTGCAAGCTCTTTCTGATATAGATTGAGCCCCTTCCTCTTGGCAGAAAGAATGCCCTTCTCGTCTACAACAACTACATTGCGCGCTCCGTATGCAACAAGGAGCTTTGCAGTTGCAGATCCCGCAGCTCCCGCGCCTATAACCACGATCTTGCTTGTTTTTAGGTTCTTCTTTACAACCTTAAAAGCATTGATAAGCCCTGCTAAGACGGCAATTGCCGTTGCATGCTGGTCGTCATGCATAACAAACAAGGGAAGAATTTTCTGAAGCTGCTTCTCTATCTCAAAACATCGAGGAGCGGCAATGTCTTCTAGGTTAATGGCTCCGAATGCAGGAGAAATGTATCGTATGGTCTTTACAATTTCTCCTACATCTTGGGTATCTAAAACAATGGGAAAGGCGTCAATGCCTGCAAACTCCTTGAAAATCATTGCCTTACCCTCCATGACAGGAAGCGCTGCTTCAGGTCCAATATTCCCCAATCCCAGCACGCGAGAACCATCTGATATAACAGCAACCGCATTCCCTTTCATGGTTAAATCCCTTGCTTCCTTCTTGTGTGTTGCAAGGTATGCGGCTACTGCCCCCACTCCGGGCGTGTAATAAATCTTAAGATCATTCTGGGATCGCAATGGCGCCTTGCTGACAATACCAATCTTTCCCCTCAGTTTGCGATGAGAAGCTATAGATAATTCCTTCAATGCAGAGTTTGACTTCATTCTCTTATCTCTTTTTCTCTTTGATAATACGCTGGGCAATATCCAGAGCCACCTGCCTGGGGTATATTCCCCTTTTCAAGCTTTCTCCCATAACTCGAGTAGTGCTCGCAATAATCTTCTTTTGCACTGTGTCAAACATTTTCTTTGGGTTATACCCCCGATACTCGGCATAGGAAGAAATCACCCCTCCCGCATTTGCAACAAAATCAGGGATTATACAAATTCCCTTCTCCCACAATTCTCTTTCAACTTCTTCTCGCATTGGGATGTTCGCCCCCTCTACAATAAGTTTTGTCTTGATATGGTCTTTATTCTTTTCATTAATCACATCAGTTACAGAAGCAGGAATAAGGATATCTACCGGAACGCCCCAAAAATCCTCGGGCCGTATCACGCTTCCCTTGCCATATTCTGTTACTGGCTTTCTCGCAGAAGAAAGCTTGAGAAGTTTTTTCAGATCTAGTCCGTCTTTTGCATATACCGCTCCGTCTTTATCTGCGACCGCAACAATTTTAGCCCCCATATTGTAAAGATGCTGGGCAGTGAATGTTCCCACGTTCCCAAACCCATGGATAGAAACCCTCGCGCCCTTCATATCCAGTTTCAGAAGCTCTGCAGCAACTTTTGTTGCATGCGCTACTCCAAACCCCGTACTCCCAAACTCATGAGGAATACCGCATTGCTGTTTTGTTCCCCCTTTTCCGAATACGAGCATGCACAGCTTTGCGGGCTTTCCAGTAGCTGACCTCCAGTTTCCTGTTGCTTCTACAAACCACTGCATCTCTTGTTCTCCGGTATTCACGTCAGGCCCTGCGATATATTTTCCAGGAGTGAAGATTTTGATTGCTCTTGCAAACTCCTGTATGGCTCTCTTTTTTTCTTCCACGGAAGTTCCGGTAAATCTAATTCCGGCTTTCGCTCCTCCGAATGGGATGCCTGCCAGGGCGTTCTTCCACGTCATTGCCCGTGCAAGTCTTCGCACCTCTTCCTCTGTCACGTTCGGAGTCATGCGAATACCTCCCTTTCCAGGACCAAGGGCCATGTTGTCTATGACCAAAAAACCAACCAGATTGATTTCTGGCCTTGATACTTGAACCACATCTTCTGGTCCCCATTCGTCGTATAACTGCGGCTCTTTCTCCATTATCTTATTGCAAGCAATACTGCTAACCTCTTTTTATCAAATCCAACAACAACCTCGTCACCAATCTCAATAACGGGGACCCCAAGCTGGCCTGATTTATGAATCATACGCTCTCTTGCCTCTTCATCATTTGCCACATCTTTTTCCTCATACTTAACTCCGTGTTCCTGGAAGAATTCTTTTGCTGCTTTGCAATACACGCAGTAAGGCGTGCTATAGATAATAACTTTTGGCATAGGAATATTATACCTTTCCCATATTCTCCCGTCAAAATTGTAAAACTTAATGGAATTAAGTTTTACCTATGCGGCGTCTCTTGCAGAAAACAAAACACTCTCCAGAGAGGGTGTTTTGTGATGAGGTGGCGTGACCGCTTAACAACCAGTACAAGTGTCCTTGCCACACGTGGGGCATGTGTTTTTCATATCGTGTATTATATCCCCTTCAAAACCTCCTGTCAAAAGAAAAAGCCGGGGGCTTCAGCCCGGCAGAGAGACCATTTCGCCTGACAATCGGATAAAGTAGGTTTCGATCTTGTGATTCGGCAACTGCTCTTGTAACAGGATTTTTGCCTTTGCAAGTTCTTGACCTTGGAAGTTGAGTTCCTGGTCAGCTTCTTGAAATCCTTTGCTCCCACCGTATGCACCGCAGTCCTCATGCTGCACAAGTACGATTACGGACGGGTGATGCAGACGATCTGAAAGCTGCAATTGCCTTAACTCAAAGTTATCGATTTGGCCGTCTTCGATGAGTGATTTAATACCCCCTGCAAGAGATACTAAATCATATCCTTCGGGAAAACGCTCATCAAAATGCCTGTTCAGGAACCCTCTGAACCTAAAGTCCATGCAATGAACAACTACTGCCGGGCATTGAACATGCTGTGTCATAAAACGAAAGCTCCTTCCTTTACGCTGCTGGGCATTATAGTAGATATTTTAAAAGTTTACAAGCGCCACGACCTCATGGGGTTTTACCTCCACTACTCCTCCTGCGATGGGCAGCTTTGTTGTTATTCCGTTTTCTCCCTCAATTCTCACGTCCCCCTCCTTTAACTGGACGATAAGCGGAGTGTGGTCAGCTAAAATCTGAAGTTCCCCGTCTGCTCCGGGCACGATAAGGGACTGCGCGTTCCCCGCAAAGATTTCCCTGTCTATTGCGAATACCAAAAGTGGAAATGTCATATCTGTTCAAACTTAGCTTAGCTAAGTTTACACCTCATCTATGCCACCCTTCAAATAGAAGGCGGACTCTTCTTTAGCATCGTGCTTTCCTGCCAGAATTTCCGCAAAGCCCCGTATGGTCTCTTCCTTGCTTACATGTTTCCCCGGCCTGCCCGTAAATGTTTCTGCAACCGAGAAGGGCTGGGAAAGAAACCTCTGAATCCTTCGTGCTCTTGCCACGATAAGCTTGTCGTCTTCAGAAAGCTCTTCCATGCCAAGTATAGCAATAATATCTTGCAATTCTTTGTATCTTTGGAGAATCTTCTGTACTGCCCGTGCTGTATCATAATGTTCTTTCCCTATAATCCTGGGGTCTAAAGCAGAAGATCTGGAATCTAAAGGATCCACTGCAGGATAAATACCCAAAGAAGCCAATTCTCGAGAAAGCACAATGGTAGAATCCAAATGGGAGAAGGTTGTTGCGGGAGCAGGATCTGTAATATCGTCTGCAGGCACGTAAATGGCCTGTACGGAAGTGATAGACCCTGATTTTGTAGACGTGATGCGCTCTTGCAAGGCTCCCATATCCGTAGCAAGCGTGGGCTGGTATCCTACCGCAGAAGGCATTCTTCCTAAAAGCACGGATACTTCAGACCCTGCCTGCACGAACCTGAAGATGTTGTCTATGAACAAGAGGACGTCTTTACGTTTGTCATCTCGGAAATACTCTGCAATGCGCAATCCGGTCAAGGCAGCGCGGAATCTTGCGCCCGGAACCTCGTTCATTTGGCCGAATACAAGCGCGGTGTTCTTTAGCACCCCAGACTCTTTCATTTCCCTATATAAATCATTTCCTTCTCTTGTTCTCTCCCCAACCCCCGCAAACACGGAATATCCTCCGTGCGCCTTTGCGGTGTTATGGATGAGCTCTTGCAAAAGCACGGTCTTCCCAACTCCTGCTCCCCCAAACAACCCAACTTTCCCTCCTTTGAGGAATGGGCATAAAAGATCAATAACCTTAATTCCTGTTTCAAAGATTTCAGGCTCTACCTTCTGGTCTTGCAAAGACGGGGCTGGCTGGTATATAGAAGCACGGGCAACGCTCGTGGGAAGTTCCGGTCCTCCGTCAATGGGAGCGCCCAGCACGTTGAACATACGGCCCAACACCTCTTCCCCTATAGGAACCGTCATGGTGTTTCCGGTATCTTCAACCTCCATTTTCCTCTGCAGCCCGTCAGTAGAATTCATTGCAATAGTTCTTACCCTGTTTCCCCCCAGGTGTTGGGCAACTTCCAAAACAACCTGCCTTTCTTGCTTGCCCGCCGTAGCTTCAGCGGAGGCGGGGGTCTTAATAGAGAGAGCCTGGCGCAAAGGAGGAAGAGAGTCTGAAAACTCCACATCTACGACCGGCCCCATGATTTGTACAATAGTGCCTTTGTTCATACGATCACACAGTTTCCCCCGACCCCCCTCTTTTCAAAACCCTCGGTTTTGAATAATTTCCTACACGGGGGAAACTGAAATTTTATTACCTAAAATTTATTATCATGATATCAATGCTTCTTTTGCGCTTGCGATCTCGCTCAATTCCTGGGTAATGGCTCCCTGTCTCGCTTTGTTTAAAAGAAGTTGGAGATCTTCTTCTAAATCTTCGGCATTGTCTGTTGCATTCTTCATGGCAAACATTCTGGCTGAATGTTCTGACGCATTGGATTCAAAGATAAGATGAAGGATCTCTACCCTGACTAAATCTTCTACCAGTTCTTCAAAGATATTCTTTGCTCCAGGTTCTAGGAGCGACACAACGGATTCTTGCTTTTCTTCTACGTTTTGAATATCAGAATACCTCCCCGACTTTGGAATAATTCCTTGAATCGTCTTTTCCAGCTCATCTTCCGTAATGGGCAACACCCTGTGCAGCGCCACTTTTTGGAATAGCGCAGAAACAAATTGAGTGGAACAAAACTCAATGGTGTCATGCCTATGCTGTGCATATTCTGTCATAAGAAACTCTGCTACGGGAGCAACATCGGCAAGAGTTACAACCTCGGAGAAATCAGAGAAGCTTTTCAAAACAGGGATATCACGTCTTTCAAAGAACTCTTTCCCTTTTTTCCCAATAGCCACAACAGATAACTCTGGATACTCCTCTCTAAACTTGAGTGCAGCTCTTAACACCTGGCTATTGAACCCTCCGCACAAGCCCCTATCTGAAGTCACCACCACAAGACAGGGATTCTTTCGGTTCACTTCCTTGAAGAAATGGCTCTGCGCTCTCAACTCCTCCCCTCCTTCAAGAAGCAAAAGGCTGCGCAATAGTGAAAGCGCGTATTTCGCATAAGGACGGGCACGTAGCGCAACCTCTTGAGTTTTTCTCATTTTAGTTGCAGCCACCATTTCCATGGCTCGCGTTATCTGCTTAATATTCCCCACCGCGCGTATTTTAGTTTTAAGCTGTTTCTTTGAACTCATCTAACACTTGCTTTAGTTTATTCTGCGTTTCTTCTGAAAAATCTCTTGTCTTTTGAATAGATTCTAAAATATCAGGGTTATGCGCCTGCATATATTCCAACAGTTTTGATTCAAACTCTCTCACTTTTTCTAAAGGGACAGAATCCAAATATCCTGCATTGCCCGCAAACAACACGCACACCTGCTGTTCCATAGGCAAAACCTCAAATTGGGGTTGTTTCAACAACTCCATAAGCCGCGCTCCCCTGTCAATGCGTTTTTTAGTTGTCGCATCCAAATCCTGGCTGAATTGAGCAAACGCCGCCAGCTCTTGGTATTGGGCCAAATCAAGCTTAAGTTGAGAAGCAACTTTCTTCATCGCCTTGGTTTGCGCCGAGCTTCCCACGCGAGACACCGACAACCCTATATTCACCGCAGGCCTTTGTCCTTTGCTAAACAAATCAGATTCCAAATAGATTTGACCGTCGGTAATAGAAATGATGTTGGTGGGGATATATGCTGACACGTCTCCCAATTGCGTTTCCACAATAGGCAGGGCGGTAAGAGAACCTCCGCCCTTCTCTTCAGACAGCTTTGCCGCGCGTTCCAACAGCCTTGAATGGAGATAGAACACGTCTCCAGGGTACGCCTCTCTTCCTGGCGGTCTTCTTAAGAGCAAGGCAATCTGGCGCCATGCCCATGCGTGTTTGGAAAGATCGTCATAAATAATCAAAGCGTCCTTGCCCTTGTCTCTGAAATATTCTCCCATAGAACATCCGGCATACGGAGCAACAAACCACAATGGAACCGGATCTGAAGCAACTGCTGCAACCACTATGGTATATTCCATGGCTCCCCTGCTTTCCAAATCTTTTACCAACTGGGCTACCTTGGAAGCTTTTTGCCCAATGGCAACATAAATGCAGACAGGGCGCTTCTCTTTTGGCTCGTGCAGTTGGTTCAAAATGGTGTCTTGCACCATGGCAGTTTTGCCTATTTGCCGGTCTCCTATGATAAGCTCTCTTTGTCCCCGTCCTATAGGAATGGCGGCATCAATAACCTTAATGCCTGTAGCCAAAGAAATATTCACCGGGCTTCGGTCAATAACCCCAGGAGCTGGCCTCTCAATGGGCAAGAATGAAAGCTTTTTTTGGTCTAAACTTCCTTTCCCGTCTAACGGAACTCCTAAAGGGCTCACTACTCTTCCCAGCAATGCTTCTCCCACAGGAACAGACAATACTTTTCCTGTCCTGCGCACCAGGTCTCCTTCCTGCACCAAGGTATCGTCTCCTAAGATAACTGCTCCTACGGCGTACTCTTCCAAGTTTAATACGAGAGCAGGAAGAACTGGAGCATTCTTCTCACCCGGCCACCTGGTAATTTCTACCATTTCAGAAAACACCACATTAGGAAGACCTTCAATTTGCACGACTCCGTCTCCCACGCTCACCACGCGCCCCACCTCTTCTTTCGTGGGAGTAAGGTTTGTGCCTTCTAATTCCTTTTTTAATATGTCAAAAAGATAATCTTTTTCCATAGGATAGTTTTCTCAATCTTGCAAGGATGGTGTTATCAATTAAAAAATCATTTCCTAAAAACAGTGCAACTCCGCCTATAACACTAGGATCAATTCGATCTTGCAATACAAACTTCATGGATTTTAACTTTGAAACAAGCGTTGCTTTGACAGATGAGGACAGACGCCGTGCAGAAACCGCTTTCCCTATTTTTCCCTTCTGTTCTTTCTCTAACCGTTGAAATTCCTGCAAAATGCCGTTGCTTATCTTTATATCTCCCCTCTTTTTTAAGATACCATATAATGCATGAATCCTTTTTTTCTGCTCGCTTAAAGAAACTCCCTTCAGGACTTCATATAATACCTTTGCGTATATTCGTACTTTACTTTGCATAGTTCTTCAACGCCTGCACTACTTCTTTTGCTATTCTCTCTTCGTCTTTAGGGGTAAGCGTTCTCCCTAACGCCTGCTCCGCTAAGAACAAAGCTCTCATGCGTATCTCCTGCTGCGCTTCCCGTAGCATATCTTCCTTGTCTTTTTCTCCCTGGGCACGAGCATTCAAAAGTATGGTTTCTTGCTGTTCTTTAGCGGCTTTTAATAATTCTTGCTCTTTTTGTCGAGCCAAATCCCTTGTTTGAGACAGCACGATTTCTGCTTCTTTCTTTACCTCTTGTAATGCACGATGGCGTGCGTTTCCAATTTGCGCAACCTCTTTTTCCGCTCGGTCTCGCAGCTCCAATCCCTGTTCAATCTTCTTTTTACGCTCTTCCAGCAATGAAAGGAGCTTTCTGAATACAAAGCGATTCAGCAGCCACAACACTAAGAGAAAATTCACTGCCTGCGCAAACAAGAGTTTCCAGTCAACACCCAGGTTTTCGAATAACTCCGTCATCGGTATGCGTAGGCGCGCTAAGCAAATTTAATAATGAGCGCAACGACCAGCGCATAAATTGCGATTGCCTCGGCAAAGGCTATGGCCAAAATCATTCCCGTCTGTATCTTCTGGCTAGCTTCAGGATTCCTGCCAATTGCCTCCAATGCCTTCCCTGCCAGGATTCCAATTCCCAAGGCAGGCCCTGCTGCCCCCAAGCCAATTGCGATTGCCGCTGCGATAGATTTGATTCCTTCTAATTCCATATATGTAGTTTTAGTTTATAGTTTGTAGTGACCTTTAATACTAATGCTCGACCTCAGCTGTTGCTATTTTCAAGAATATCAACGTAAGCATAGCAAAAACCAAGGCCTGAATAAAGCCTACAAAGAATTCCAGCATGATAAAAGGAAGGGGCACTATGACCGGCACTAAGGCCATGATAATAATGAGGAGCACCTCTCCTGCGAATATGTTGCCAAATAGCCTAAACGAGAATGACAGAATCTTTGCGAACTCTCCTATCAACTCCAATATCCCCACGAAGAAATCAATCGGGCCCTTGGTGAACACGAGAAACTTGGAGATATGGCGCAAGAACCCCAGCTTTCGTATTCCATACCACTGAATGGCGGCCATGGAGATTAAAGCTAGGGCAAACGTGGTATTGAGATCGCTGTTCGCAGAACGAAACAAAGGAACAAATGTTCTTACTCCTTGGTTTTCTTCAAAAAATCCCAGAGACCCGGTTCCAGGAAGCACCCCGATCCAATTATTAAACAGGATAAACAAGAATATGGTGGCTACAAGAGGAAAGAATTTCTTCGCTTGCTCTTTATTCCCTAATGTCTGGCCCATGAAGGCGAGGATTCCTTCCAGGAGCGTTTCAATGGCATTTTGCGCTTTTCCTGGGATCATCCGCAAAGAACGCGCAAGCAAAAAACCGCCTCCAACAAGAAGAAAAGCGGTTATAAGAGAAAGAATCAAGCTGTTGGTAATGGGAATGCCAAAGAGTGTTCCAATAATTTCTGGCCGTAGCGATATATGCATACCCCGTTAGAAATTTACCATATTATTACATTGCGCAGTGCGCGCACCGAATAGGTGCATGCTGTCATTGGCGAAGCGCTGCGCCCATGAAAGGATGGGGCTATTCGCCCCTCGCGCTTCGCGTGACTATGCCTGTGTAAATTTCGTACGGGGCATAGAAAGAGATTATACCCTGAGAAAAAGAATTTGTAAAGAACTTCAAAATCCCATTTCCTTGCATAAATTTATCTTTGGAGTTTTGAGTTGTGATAGGTTTTGGGATAGTAAGATTTAAGACGAACGATCTTAATGCCCTTCTTTTCCTTGACGATCCATTCTTGAAGATCTTTCCAAAGGGCGTCTTGGTCGTAACCCACGCAAACAACATCAGGATGTAACTCTTCGAAAACCCCATAGGAGGACTGTTCTTCATCCCCGAGTACCACGCGATCAATGCCCCCTTCTTTAGAAACAAGCTGGAGACGCTCTTTTTGGGAATATCGCGGTTTCTTCCCCTTCCACCTCAAGGAAGCGGAATTCCTACCAACTATAACGATAAGTTCATCACCGTGCTCTTTCGCCTGTGAGAACAAACTCCGATGGCCGTCGTGAATGCCATCAAATATCCCAAACACAACAACCCTCTTTCCTTTTCCCATACCTACAGTATACTACATTATTATGATAGCTTTCCTTATCCCTATCTTTATTGTCATTTTCATCACCGTCTTTTCTGGTGGAGGAGGAAACATCCTCAAGGGCGTAGGAGACTCTTTGTCTCATCTACGGCCGTATTTCTTTGCTACTAAAGCTTCTGATCAAAAAGAGCAAAAACAAGCCCCCTCGCCTTCTGCTTTTCAGAAATCCCAAACCCCAGCCCCTCCTTCCTTCGTACTTGATACTGTCATTACGACAGGGCCAAAAGAGAAAGAATCCATTGCAGATACTAGGGTAACCTTTGAATTTTCAGGGTTTGTGAATCCACTGAACACCCAGGGATCAATAAGCTTTGAGAGTAAAATTCAAGGCATTGATTCTGACTGGGTTCAAAGCTCAAACGCAAGAATCCTCAATCTACCAGCAGGGCCAAAGGAATATACGCTTTTTGCGCGAGCAAAACTCAACACCGTTGTTGATCAAACTCCCGCCTCAAGAACATTTTCCATCAACGTCTCTCCCTATTTCCAGAAAGTGACAATCTCTTCCTTAAGCACTACTACTCCGTCGCTTATAACACTCAGGGCAAACCTCAAACAAGGAGAAGAGATAAGCATCACGGGATGGAAGATTCGGGGAAGGGCAGGAGAATTCCAAATCCCCCTAGGCATAGAACGGATAAATCCATTTTCATCCCTGCAGGCAGGAGATTCTATTAATATGAGGGCATCAGATACGGTATACCTTTCATCCAGCCGGGGCCCGTTTGGATTAGGAAAACATTTTCGGCCAAACACATGTATGGGGTACTTAAAGTCTGGGTATGCATTCCCCCTTACGGTTCCCGCCTCTTGTTCTATAGACAAACCGAGGGAAGAAGATCTTCTCTACTTTCTTCAGGCATGCCAGGACTTTATATTCAAGAAA
Organism: bacterium; assembly: GCA_030647485.1. Classification (GTDB taxonomy): domain Bacteria; phylum Patescibacteriota; class Minisyncoccia; order Minisyncoccales; family UBA10102; genus JAUSJT01. The sequence continues at coordinate 115,802 of JAUSJT010000004.1, read as the reverse complement.
ATAAACTTTTCTTCCTGCGAGTTCCCAGATTATTCCAAAGACATCACGGTAAAAGCGGACACCCAATGCACCTCATACCTGGCAGATCTGGCAACTGGGTTCACATATAACAGTTGTTTTATAAGGCATGCGGACGAATCTGGCTTTACAACAAACGAGTGGCACGTGTATATGAATATGAACCTTCTGACGCAGAGATTCGATACCATAGAACTTCTGGACCAGAACGGGCTTGTAGTAGACCAAGAAAAATACTCTCTATAGTTTACCCTGCGCAATGCTTTGGCGCAGTTCTTTGAAGACCTGCTCAAAAAAGAAAAGATTATGATATGTTGCAAGATAATATCCCAACAGTTCTCGTTCTTTAAATAAATGATGCAGAAACGACAAGGAAAAATTCTTGCACGCATAGCAGCCGCAGTTCTTTTGAATGGGGTTTTTGTCTTTTGTGTATTTTGATTTTAGAAGATCTATGCGCAGAAATTTTGTTTCTTGCCGTTGAAACACAGTTCCGTTTCTCGCAAGTCGCGTAGGCTCCACGCAGTCAAAAGTATCTATGCCGAGCTTTACGAACTCCAGTATATCTTCAATACGCCCAATCCCCAAAAGATGGTGCGGAAGCTCTTGCGGAAGATGTGGAGCAACCCAGCCGACCTGTTCCCTCATCTCTTTTTTTGTTTCTCCAACCGAAACTCCACCAATCGCAATACCGTCTATGCCCTGCTCCGCCACAAATTGAGCTGATTGAACCCTCAAGTCTTTAAACACTCCACCTTGCACAATTCCGTAAAGGAATTGCTGCAATCCTGAGCGAGCTGAGCGAGTCGAAGGACTTCCTTTTGCAGCAATGCACCGCAAAAGCCAGTCGTGCGTGTGCTGTGTCGCCTGCTTGGAATATTCATACTTCACTCCAGACGGAATACACTCGTCAAAAGCCATGAGAATGTCTGCTCCTATCTTTTCTTGGTTCTGCATGGAAATCTCGGGGGTGAACATGAGTTCTTTCCCGTCCCGGGGAGAACGGAATCGTACTCCCTCTTCACCTATACTCAACAACAATCCCTCATCTCCTTCCCTTGTTTTTATCTTCTTCTTTCCTCCCAAGGAAAACACCTGGAATCCAGCAGAATCGCTTATTAAAGGAATAGGTAGTTTTGCATACTCATGAATACCTCCAAACTGTTTGATAACATCAACTCCTGGATGCAGGGTTAAGTGAAACGTATTTACAAAAGCAACCTGCGTGCCAATATCCTTAAAATCTTTGGGCGGAATAGTCTTAAGGGTGCCCTTTGTCGCAACGGGAACAAACGCAGGAGTAAGAATATCCCCGTGTAAAGTATGGAGAATCCCAGCCCTTGCCTTTGATTTTTTGCTTTTCTTTGCAACCTCAAAAAATACCATAATTAGCCGTGCTTGATTTCAATGACATCCCCGTCTTGCACCACGTATTCTTTCCCCTCGGTACGGACCTGACCTTTTTCGTACGCCTGGGTATACCCTCCCACTTCCAATAGTACGTTCCACGGTATGACTTCTGCGCGGATAAATGTCTTTTCAAAGTCGCTATGGATAACCCCTCCTGCCTGGGGCGCTGTCATCCCCTTTTCAATCGTCCATGCCCTTGTTTCGTCAAGACCAGTTGTAAAAAAAGTAATCAAATTCAAAATCTCATACGCTTTCTGAATCAAAGCGGGGAGTCTAGAATTCAAGCCAAGCTCCAACACCTCTTGCTCTGAAAGACTTACAATATCCAATTCTTCTCTCGCGCTCAAGATAACAAAAGAAGAGTGTAGCTCTCCAATCTTCTTTTTAAGAACTTCCGAGATTTCTTTTTTGTCCGTATTGCAAAGATATATAACAGGCTTTGCAGACAAAAGCTGAAGTTCTTTGAACACAGCTTTTGCTTCGGGATGTTCTTTTTGATACAAAAACGCAGACACTCCCCTTTCAAGGGTGATTTTGAACTCCTGCAAGATTGGATAGTTGATTATTGCTTCTTTATCCCCTCCCTTCACTTCTTTTTCCATGGTTCCCAAGCGCTTTTCAACGGTTTCCAAGTCTTTTAACAAGAGTTCGGTATTTACCGTATCAATGTCTCGTACAGGATCCACAGATTGCTCCACATGAATGATGTCTGGATCTTCAAAACAGCGCACTACCTGGCAGATAGCGTCAGTCTCACGGATATGTGAAAGAAACTGATTCCCCAAACCCTCACCCTTAGAAGCACCCTTTACTAACCCTGCAATATCCACAAATTCTACTACCGCGGGAATTACTTTTTTTGATTTAAATAAATCAGCAAGCTTCTGTACGCGTTCATCCGGAACCTGAACAACCCCTACGTTAGGATCAATAGTACAGAAAGGATAATTTGCAATATTCACCGGCTTTTTCGTGAGCGCCTGAAACAGGGTTGATTTCCCCACATTAGGCAAGCCCACAATGCCAACGGATAATGATGCCATCGTGATGATTCTTTGAGTTAAACTGCTTCCCTGAAATCCTGCTCTTCTATTCCAGCAAGCTCCAAAGCGCCGAGAAGCGTCCCATGCGCCAGTTCTCTATGTATAGGCACAATCGTCGTAACGATTCTCCCTCGTACTTTCTTTTTCAATTTTGCATGGCTTCCTTTCTGGGAAACAAAAGAAAATCCGAATTCACGGATTAAAACTTTCATCACTTCTTTTCCAGAGAACGTTTTAGCCACGGCCAACTTCTATAGAAGTAACCAAGGGTGCTTCTCGAGTAAGGACACTTCTACTCTTTGGCATATCTTCAAGGTATAACTCAACTGCCTCTATAAGATTGTTCTTTGCCTCTTCAATGGTTCTGCCCTGACTGGTTACACCCAACTCCAAAGAACGGGCAATAAACCATTTGCCTTCTTTTCTAATAACTGCGGTGGATTTATATGTCATATATCTATAGTACTATCGCTAAATGAATAAAGCAAGCTCCGCGCGGAGATAAGGAACCTTCTAGCGATTTGGTAAAGTGTTAGACGTACGACGTCTAACATCTTATAGAAAGCTGGATATTAAACTCAAACGGTATCAATCTCTCCCCCTCCTCATGTCGGGTTGTGTCCCAACCATGCCAACAGAAAGACTCATAGCAGTAAAAGTGTATCACAAAATAGGAGAATAACAAAAAAATAAAAGAGAGGGTTGTTGCCACAACACCTCTCTGCTTTTCTCCTAGGGGAGCCTACTGCCCTAACCTAAGGCAGGCCTTGCCCCCTGTGCCGCCTCCAGTGAAGTCCGCATGGCGCGGAGCAGACCAATGGCCACGTCTATGTACTCGGGGGTCAGAGGCACATTGAGGCGGGCCTCGCCGGCAACCAGATAAAGGACTGAGCTATCCGCCAAAGGTTCCTGGGACGGATGCTCCTCCTGGGGAGACGTTGCGGAAAATCTTGGCTGGCTGCTAGGAGGATGTTCTGCGCTCATCGGGGCCGATATAGGCCGCATCGCCCGGGCTACGTCACCCAGATGTTTCTGAATAAGACTGAATCGTCGCACAATCTCTTCCCGAGGCGCCTTAGTAATCTCCTCCAGGGTTATCAGCAGGGCAGAGTCGTCTGGAGCTTCGCCTTCAAACTTCTCGTAGAGCGCTCGCAGCAGGTCCACCCGATGGAAAGCTTCGATGCGGGCCTGACGACTCTCTTCAGGGTTGGCGGGATGGATAATCCTACGGGCCAGGTCTGAAATCCTTAGCTCTCCCCGCCCCTCTACCAAGCCAAAGTCCCTGAGCGCGGCAATTTTGGCGAAGAGGGTGCCGCTGTTCTCTGCCATGGTCAGCTCCCAGGCCAGACCTTTGACGGTCACTGTGCCTCGGAACTTACTCAGGATTCGTCCGGCGATTTCTACTGCATCGCCGTAGCGGATATCCGGGTAAGAGTAGGTCCCTAACTTAGCCATAATTGCACCTCCAATGATGCTAGATATAAGATGCAGAAAAACTCTGCGATAGCTATCTCTTCTATACCGTACAATTCCCTTCTTCGCAAGCATAACCAAAAAACTTAGTCCGATTAAAGCTTCACGAAAAGAAAAGAGGCAGGGTCTTAGACCCTGCCTATCAAGCCCATGCTAGCTTAATACGAATGCGCCTGGTTCTGACATTCATCCAAAAGACGGACAGATACATCCATAGTGTTTTCCTGTACCGCAATACGATAATCCACGACCCAACGAAGACGCAGGTAAACACGGCCCATGCGAAATATCCAGAAAGATTGTCCACCGTCTGCCACATCTGGATGAACATCACGTACTTGATCAACCGGCCAAAGAACGTAGAGGCAACGAATCGCCACCAGGGATGCCGCATACTCCCTGCAATTATTCCCGCCACATCAAATGGAAGAATAACTGGAAACGCCGAAAGAATCAGGAGCGCAACATCCGTTTTCTTTCCGCGAAGCCACCCCTCTAAAGCCTGATGCCATTTAGAATCTCCAAAGAACGGGATATCGGCCCCTTTTCTCCCTGCAAGATATCCGCTCGTCTCCCCGAGGGCAGAGCCTAATGCGTAGAGCGCGCTAATCAGAACGAGGCCATTCTGCTCTGCAAGCCGAGACACTATAGGCATTATAAGCCCAAGCGCGGGTGCTGGAAAAAGGATTGTAAAGTTTCCAATAAAAGCTAACACTGTAATCGCCAGCAACCCTGAAGTCCCGCTAAACCATCGTACAAAGAGCATTTCATTCGTCCACAGCAAGATTGGCAACCCAATGAACACCGCAACAAGGGCGATGTTCACGGGCGTAATCCGAATAACCATCGTCCCCTCCTTTCTATCTCACAGATTGTAATAAGTATGCAGAATTTCTTGAAAAAAAGCAATGGATGAAAAGCCCTGCCCTTATCTCAGGATATTGTAGTTCCCTCAAAGGACTTCCCTTGGATTGCCTTCTGGAAATTGTGAAGATTTGTTCCCTGTAAAATCTTGGCGGTAATGCCCACCTTTTCTGCAAGGCGGGTTGCGACAGGATCCACCGGAGAAGACAACCCAGGGCTCCATGTTTTGGGGACAAACTTTTTGTATTCCTTCCAAGATAGTGCATGCATCGGCTTTGCGTCAGCATATTTTCCAGGGTCCTTGTCATACACAAAGGGAGTATCTTTTGCGATGATAACCTCCTGTACTCCAAATTTCCTTGCCAATTCCACTGCAATATAATCGGTTGACCATCCAGGTCTCCATCCTGAAGCAAAGAAAAGCTTTTTATTTGAAGACTTTAACATCTGCACTTCTTCCTGTTCGGGATCGTGATCAATAACAACAGGATATGCTTCCTTTTCAAAAATAGTGCGCAAGAGATGCGCATTTAACCTCGTTGCGTGAATACCAATCCAATCTAAATCATAATCTTTTATCTTCACTACTTTAGATGCTGATTTCTGATATGCCCTGGCGGTCTTTCCACCTCCAATAACAATGAGAAAACGCCTTCCTTTCTTTAACTCTTTTTGCAGAAATACTCGAAACTTCTTTAAAAAGGGAATATTCATTCCCCCTTGGTCTGAAATATGGGGGACCACAATGGATCCCCCAAGATGAATGACGGTATATGAGTTTTTCATTTCCTTGAGTATTGTAGCATAAATTTTGCGAACCCCTTCTCTCGCAACTCTTTGTGAAGTTTGTAAAACCCGCACCATTCTTTTGAGCATACCCAGCTCTCTGCAGGGTGAATGCAGTAAAAAATGTTGCGCCGTACTGCCTCCATGATGACAGCTATATTCCGGAACACCACGTTCTTGTCAAAGAAAGGCTTGTCCACGCGAAACTGAACTATTTTGGCGTCGCGCTTTGAGAATACAATGTAATCTTTGGTAATACCTTTAGGAAGCTTACCCTTGAGTGATTGGTAGGCCAGTTGGTAAATGGCGAGCTGCTGATCTAGTTGAATATCTTGGGCATTGGGCATGCGCCTCGTGGTCTTTAACTCGTGAATAACCCCCTTCTTATCAGTCATATCTATCCTGCCTACAAGATCCACCTTACTCGCAGTTGGGATGGAAAATGGTTCCTCAACTAAATCTGGTGAGATCTTCGGATTCATATCCCTGAAATACACATCAATGCCCCGCAAGCCCGTGGCAACAAGCTGATTCACATCAATCCCCTTTTCCTTTGAAAGGAATTCTTTTGTGATGAGACGTTTCGTCTCCTCCATCTCCGTTTCATATTCTTCTAACGCACTCCGGAATACCTCAACGAAAAACTCCTTTGCCTCTCGTGCATTCAACCCTTTAGAATCCTTCTTTTTCTGGTCAAAGTGATACGCAAAGGTCTCGTGAAGCGCAAACCCATGCTTCTGGGCTTTCCCTGGAGGACGCTTTATACCTAATACATAACGAAACAAATAATGCTCTGGGCATCTCACATAGGTCATCAGCTGCGTAAAGCTCACATGTTTCATATTTCCTGTCTAGCATAACAAAAAACCACTCTTTTGGCGACCTCTTTTCAAAAAGAAAAAGCCCCGCAAAAGCGGAGCTGCTAACAAACCCACTCACTGAAGCTCTGCGACTTCAGCTTGAGCTGATTCCATGACTTCCTCTTGATTGGACCAGATGCGGAAGATATCGCTTCTTCCGGATGTGCCAATGATCGTGACACGTGATGGGACCGCCTCCTGGAATACCTTCTGCGGACCGATAACTCTAATAGTAGTAAAGAGCAGGCTTCCTTTTGCTTTCTCCACGGAAGCCAATGCTTCTGGTAACGGTGCTTGCTTGAGAAACAGGGTTGCATTAGGAGGGAATCCCGCCGCTTCTAAGCTCTCCCTGTTCCTCCTCATATATGGTTTGCTTGCCCAGTTCTTCACTACTGTTGCGCAAAACCATGCTAGTGCCACCGGCAAAGCTATGTATACCACTATCCCTTTCAGGACATCCTCTACCTCCTCGATCCCCTCGAGTGGTGCTGTAAACAGGGCTAGCGGTATCTCCACGGCAGCAAAGATCATCAGTCCGACTACTGCAGCAATTGGCCAGGCCCAACGTGGAGTCGTCTTGAGATAAGGTCGTGGGTCTTGTTCGAGGAATCCCTCAACCCATCCATTTGGTAAGTTGACCTTGGGGTACCCGGCCTCCACAATCGAGAGTACTCTTTGCGTTGCTTTTATGCTACCTAGGATAGCGCCTTTCGCTTTTGGAACAAAGTCCCCAATCGCATTCTTGGCCGTCTTGGTGCGAAGCCCCTCGAGTTTTTCACTCACTTCTTCTAACAGCGCAACATCTGCTTTGAGGTTTTCAATTGCCCTTCTGCGACTCTCAGTTTGACCCTGAGCTGTTTCGGTCTGAGTAATCCGACTAGTCATATTCTTCTCCTTTCTCAATCTCCGAGTGGTTTGTTTTGCTTACATGCTACTTTAATCATACAAGAAGAATAATTTTTGTCAAGGAAATGCGTGAATCTGTCCAATATTGTTTATACGCTTTTATGTAACGTAGATCCGCTGCACCTTTACATAAATCTGTACGATCGTCCAAGTTTATGTATAGGTTAAGACATATTCTTTTACCCTGGAACAAAAAATCGCCTGCTTGGCGATCTTTTGCATTCATAAAACCTACTGTCAACTTTTCAGATAGGGCTCCAAGGCGTCTTGCACTGCCTTGCGATAGACGCAAAAGTCGCAATCCGCAGAAGCAGAAGGAAGCTTATCTGACATCAAGCATTCTTTAATCTCTATAAGCTTCCCTTCCACCCATGAGTCATCCCCTTCGTAGGGGATCACTTTCATGTCAAATTCCAATCTTGCGTCAAACGCTTTTGCATCCGTCTTTCCGTTCACATACACGAAATACCCTACAGAAGAAACCTTGAATGCGTCTTTTTGATGCCTCAAAAGCCATTGATACATTTCAATCTGGTTCTTATATCCTTTTTGCCATTCGGCGTCTATGTTCACTTCTCCGTTCTTGGCTGTTGCCTTATAGTCAACCACATACAACTCCCCATTGGAGTTCTGCCAGATGTCGTCTACCGCTCCAGTTACCAAAAATCCAGACGGCTTATGCTCATACTGCAACCCCTCAAGCGTATTCCTCCAAGTATTTATCATGGGATGCAAAAAAGGCACGGCGTCAATGCCGTACCGCTCAAACAGCGGATGTTTTGAATGCTCTGCGCGATGAACGTCAAACTCTTTTTTAAGCAGGGCGTCCACCGCAGAATTCAAAGAGAAGGGATACCCTGGGGGCTGATCTACTCCAAGGCGACGGTCAACATAAAAACACCGTGGACACTTCAAGAAATTTTCAATACGAGACCTGGAAAGCCGAAAGGACTCTCTTGCATGAGGTTCGTATAAATTCCTCCCTCGTTTTCCAGAATAGTAGTCAGACATATAACCCTACCGTATCATATCCTGCTTGAACTTGATAATTCTAGCTGCGGATTCTTCAATGCGTTCTTGAAGCTTACCGTCGCCCTCAACCATGCCAGACAACATCTCGTACAGCCCTCCCATACTAGCGGCTTTAAACAGAGACAATTGCTCTTGCGCAAGCTCACTTCGAATAACCTGATAGAATTCCCCAACGACAGCGGTATTCGGATATCCCCCCACTAACAAGATATTCACCCCAGAATTTAAAGCAGCTCTGCCAATTTCTCTTAGAGAATAGTGCGCCATGAACGACTTGCTGGTAAGGTCGTCTGACATGAAGAGAAATTGATCTCCCAACTCTTTCCGTGCGCGCTCCATGCCTTTTACAGAAAGCGGGAGCGGGTTGTCAGGGTCAACCGCCTGATACACCACATGTGAAAGCATAATAAACGGAACCCTAGAACCTTCTAATACTTCCTTAAAAAGAGGCGCACTGGGGAAATTCTTTGTTGTAGGAAGCACGCCAGTTTCCGGATTGAAAGAAACTCCGTCGTACCCGGGAAAGTGTTTGGGAACAGCAATAACGCCTTCCTGCGCGTGGCCCAGAATAAGCCCCTGCGCTATTGCAAAGGAAGAATCCTGGTCTTTCTGAAAAGACCTATTGAATAGGAAATCGTCCTCCCCGCTGCTGTCTAACACCGGAGCTAAATTCATATTCACTCCCACTTCTTTCAAATCCCGGGCCCTTCTCTCTCCGACAAGAAATGCCTCCTCTGAATCTTCTAACGCAGACGAACCAGTATTCTCCGCCCAAGGAACCCTTGAAACAATGCCGCCTTCTTGGTCTACGGCAACAAAGAGCGGAAGCCCTGTGGCACGCATTGAGATCTCTTGAAGATCGGCAATAAGCTTCTTTACCTGGCCCTTACTGACAATGTTTCTTCCAAGAAGCAAGACTCCTCCGGGACGAATACTGGAAAACAGCGAAGAAACCTCTGGCGTAACTTCGGTCCCCTCAAAACCGATGATGAGCATTTGCCCAAACTTATCCTCAAGAGAAAGGGACGGTAACACCTCTTTCTCTTCCATGGTTTTAATAGTTTCCTCCGATGGCGTTTGAGCAACTGAAAGAATGCCGGAATACCAACTAAAAACAGAGTATAAGAATACGCCAATACCTACGCATGATCCCAAAACTAAAAGAAAGATTCGCTGTTTCATTGCAACTGTTCTATCTTTGCAGCGAGAATGAAATCATTTTCAGAGAGACCGCCAATGGCATGAGTAGAAAGTTCAATCTCAACCTTATTCCACCCAAACACCCTCATATCCGGATGATGTCCTTCTTGCTCTGCAATCTTGGCAACTTTATTGAGAAATTCTACTGCTTCTTTAAAGTTTTCAAACTTGAAATTCTTTTTGATTTTCTTCCCGTTCATAACATCCCATCCCTTTTTGAGCTGAAGCAAATATTCCCGTATTTCCTTATTTGTGAAAGGTTTCACCCCACCCTCACAAGGAACACATTTTTTCTCGGTGAGCTTTTCCATAAAAACTTAATTCCATTAAGTTATACACAGGTTAAGGCCAAATAGTTGCAGCTTGAGGATAGATTTTTATTAATGGATGGCTCTCACAATCTTTGTGTTTACGAGCCGGGCAGATGTGGCGACCGTACTCAATCATACCATAGGTAAAGAAAAACCAATCTTTCTTTGGCAAAAGATTCATTAAGTCCTGCTCAATTTTCACTGGATCTTTGTGGTCGGTAAGACCGAGTTTCTGGGAAAGGCGCTTCACATGAGTATCCACGGCAATCCCTTCCACCACGCCATACGCATTCCCTAGTACAACATTTGCAGTCTTCCTTGCTACTCCTGGAATCGTAAGCATTTCTTCCATTATTTCTGGAACCCTTCCTCTGAATTTCTCTTTCACCATTTTAGCTGCAGCCAGAATATTCTTGGTCTTGTTGCGAAAAAAGCCGCACGAGTGAATATCTTTTTCGAACTCTGTTATGGTTCGCAGGCTAGCAGATGCCTTCACATAATCTTGAAGAGTTTTGTATTTTTTGAAAAGTTTTGTTGTAACCTCATTTACTTTCTTGTCTATGCATTGAGCAGAAAGAATGACTGCAACCAAAAGTTCCCAATTATTCCCATACTTTAAAACAATCCTTGCTTTCGGAAATAGTTCTTTTAATTTCCAAACGACCTTCCTCGCGCGCACCCTACGTTCCTCCAAAGAATCTACCATGAGCTACTCCTGCACTTTCTGGACAGAGTTTGGAGTCAACTCTTGCGGAATCAATCTTTTAAGAATATTAGTTTGATCTAACTCAAGACGAGGCAAGTTTATCTCTTCTTTCCCTTGAACCCTATCAGGATAGCAATCTTGCTCGCAATACAGAGAACCGCAGTCTGCGGTAGCAAACATTCCGCCAGGCATTGAACCACCAACGACAGAAGGAGTGCAGGTTTCTAGGGGTTCACAAACCCTATTCCCGCAGACCGCGCAGTATTTTTTAGATACGCCATCTCCACTATATGTTCCACACCTTTTTTCTCCTGTTCCTACTGTTGTCTCATTGCATTCTCCCCTGTAAGCTATCCTTACACCATTCTGATCCTTTGCCACGCATTGATTAGAATATGTTTTGCCATCAATTCCGCACACAGGATTAAAATCTTGCGCGCATACAACGTTTCCTTTTGATGGCGGTTCAAAAGGTACTCGCGATCCCCGCTCGATCACCTCTTGTTTTTCTTGAGATTCCTCGAGGACACGAAGACCGTTGCGTGCTAAAACTTCTGCAGATCTTGCCTGGCCAAACGCTTCCCCATATTTCCCTCCTTGCAAAGCAATTTGCGCTGACGTAAGATGTTCCTTTGCTTTTGCAAGGATATTCTTTACCACTGCTGGAGGTTCTAGGATTTCAGCAAGCTTTCTTTCTAATTTTTGAACTCTTTCATCCGCATGACGAATCTGCTCTGATGCTTTTTTGGCAATATTCTTTTCGTCTTTTACATCCTCTCCAAGCTTCTCTGCGCTTTTCTTCAAAGAATCTGCAATCTTTCCCGTTTCCTTGGCTTGGATCTCTCCCAAGATCACGGAATGGCGAGCACTATCTCCTGGCACTTTTTCTAAGGCATGGGAAAGATCATCTGAAGTCTTCTTCTCTAGTATTGCCTTGAGATCCCCTTGGAATCTCTCGGAAAACTCTTCTCGCAATCTTTCTAAAGGTTTCTTCATCTCCTCTGACGCTTTTTCACTGATGCGGTCAATAAGGGTTATGGAGCGGAGGTGCTTCAATTCTCCACCCTTCGAATCCACTAGGGATTTTTCAAGCCGTGTAGCGAATTTTGCCGGATCATCCCTTTTGGCCCCAGAAGCTGCGGATTCTTCAATGCGTTCTTTTGCCTTTTGAATAAGCTCGTCAACGCCAGCCACGTCTTTTGCTTTCAGCGCAATTTCCTCCAGTAGTTTCTCGTGTCTCACTGTTTTCTCGGCTAATTGGTCGAGCAGACGATCTATGTTTGGATTTTGAGAGGTCTCTTTCAAAGACTCCAAGCGTACTTTCAAACGCCCTTGAGACTTCTGATAATTCTCCAGCGCCCTTGTAATAGCCTGCTCATTATTTGGATTGATTTCCTGCACCTTCTTTGCTTCTGCGATTTTTTCATTAGTGAAACGCAATTCCAATTCTGCCTTTTTCACAGAACCAAATGTAAAGAGATTCTGAATACCCCTCCCCCATTCTTTAAAGAAATAGAGTCTAGATGTGGGAAGAATCCCTGCATCTTCAACTCCTAAATCTGTAGAGGTGACTACTTCTGCAGGATCCACTGCGTCAACGCCAGTTTCTTCTCCGTGATCTGCAAAGGCGACTCCTGCGACAAAAAGACCGCCTAACAGGAAAGATATAAGATACTTTGGCATGGGCATGATATTGATCTGTGATTATTTATTATGCTTCCCCTCAAAATATCGTTTAAAGTGTCCTGGGAATCTCTTGGCTAATCCCCACGCTCTATGAATATGCAAAGGTACCTGCCGTACTATCCTTCCAATGAAAGCACGGGATGTGCGAAATGCTGTTTTTCCATGATGAGTTTGCTTTGAAGAATAGTCTTTCATCGTAAGGATGGCATAGCATCCTTCCTTAACTCTTGAACTTCCCGTTCAAAGCACGCCCTTCCTATCGCGTGATCCCACGACTGTTCTGAAAAAGGAACCTGCGCCTTGACTCGTACTGCGATCTTAGAGGAATCCGTTTCAAAGGCAGCGCACAGTTCATACGACTTGTCCCCAAGCGCTCTGTACTCGTAGGCAACCTCTGTCTTGGGGTCTGTTACCGACTGGATGTAGGAATAAGGTTGACCCTTGAGATCTTCAAAACTTGCCGGAAGTTTTCCGCTGTTCTGCCAATAAGAATCTATGGAATACGAAATCTGCTGCAAATCAGAAACCCTTCTCTGATCGAACTGAAGCGCCCGCTGCTGGCCTGGGGTACCGGTGAGAACAATCCCATATGCAATAAAAACAAGGGCGAGAGCTGCAACAATGCCTGAAAACGCTTTTGCTCTTGAAGAAAAGGAGTCTTCTGCCTTCCTTTTCAGGTCATGCAGGTAATAGCTGAATATGGCGCCTGCAATCGTGAATATAGTGAGCGCCTTGAGCATGAACCTCAAGGCCAGCTCGCCTCCAAGCACGCTGGAAACCACCGCGATCAGGTCTCCAAGCATAATGCCTGCTACCACCACAAGAGTAATGTACGTGAACCATGTACGGACTCTGGACTCCAGGTTTTTTGCGTTTCCCTTGGTTTCTTTCCATATCGAACGCATCAAAAACACGTACAGAGGAAAAGCAACAATGAGTCCTGCGATTGCGTTGTGCCCCCCGCCAAACATTCTTCCATATCCGTAACTGAGGGGGTCTGGAAAAACCCGCTCAATAAACTGAAACGCAAGGGAACCAAAACTAAGCGCACTCGTGTAGAGGGCAAGAAACGATACTAGTGTAAAAAGATGAAACATGCGGAATTTATCTTCCCGTTGGAAGCAATTGCTTTAGAAAATACGAGGTGGCGTCAATGATTGATCCGCCCGTTGAGGTTGAAGGAAAAGGTTGCTGGGGAGATGTCTGCTGTTGCAGTAATTGCAGCTGCTGTTGTAATTGCTGTTGCTGCTGTTGAATTTGCTGCTCTAGAATTTGCTGCTGAATTTGCCTCTGGATTTGTTCTTGGGTCTGCTGAATGATTTGTTGGTCTTGTGATGGCCCCGTTTCTGGGAAGAATTCTTGAGACGTGCCTGCAGGACGGCACGTACTTCCATCCCATACTCCCCCCTCTTCCGCGCACGCCGCAGAACGGCTGTCTTGCTGCCCCCTGATAACCCTTTCTAGATCCTGCGGAGTAAACCCCCTTGTATCTTCGGGAATAAACTGGCGAAACTCTTCTGGCACACGCCCTTCAAATCCTTCTGGGAATGAAGTCCCAGGCTCAAACTCCCCACTCTCTCCGGGGCCAAACTGCCCTTGTTCAAATCCCTCCGGTCCAAATCCCTCCTGTGGTCTTGGCATAAACTCTTCAAAACATGATCTCATATCCTCTCCGAGTTGCGGATTTGGCATAAACGTTCCAGCTTCAATCTTCTGCAAAACCTCTGTACCTACTCTTTGCTGCAGACAGTCTGCAATTTCGGGAGGAGCTTGCTCAAAACCTTCACGTAATTGTTCTATACCCCCTTTCATATTCTGCAGGTCTTCTTCTGAGATAAGGCCGTGCTCTTTCCCAAATGCAAAGCACGCTTCCTGATTGGCTGGATCATTGCAGAATGATTCACACTCCTCCCTCCCTTTGCAGTCGCCAGGCCCCTTGCCTCCTGTCTTGCGGAACATCTGCGCCTCTTCTTGTGTCATAAATCCTGCTTCAGTAAAGAATGTGGTGCACTCTTCAACGTTTGCGGCATCAGAGCAGTATGCCTCGCATGCTTCTTTTTCCCTGCATCCTCCAGGCATTTTCCCTGCCGTCATCAATGGCATTATCTTTCTTGCTTGCTCAATTTCTTCCTCTGGGATAAAACCTGCCGCGACAGCAAAATTGAAGCACTCTTCCATATGCGAAGGATCCTCACAATACGCCTCGCATTCATTCTTGCCCTTGCAGTTGCCAGGAAACGCAACTCCCGCATCTAATGCTTTGAGCACCTGTTTTGCCTCCTTCAATTCTTCATGACTCATGAACCCCGCCTTCTCTGCAAATTCAACACACTCTTTCATATGCGAAGAATCTGAACAATACTCCTCACATTTGTCTTTGCCCGTACATCCTCCTGGGAGCTGAGCTCCCGCTCTCAGGGCTGCTGCAACCTTCTTTGCCTCCTCCAACTCATCTTCGTCCATAAACCCATTCTCTTCTGCAAACGCCAAGCACTCTTCAATGTTATTAATGTCCTCGCAGTATGTCTCGCACGCAAGCTCGCTTGTGCATCCTCCTGGCCCTACTGCTCCAATACTCTGAAACTTCTTTGCCTTCTCAAGTTCGCTCTCAGAGAACAGGTTGTACTTCTCTGCAAAGGCAATGCATTGATCAATATTGGCAGGATCATCGCAATACGCACGACATTCTTCTTCATCTTGGCAACTTTCAAGATCGGCGACAGGATACGTAATATCATCTTCACTTAACGCCAAAGCTCCCCACGAGAGAATAAGCCCAAGGCCGATAAGAAGCAGAAGAGAAAACTTAGAATGTGTCATATATAAAATACGTTACTCCCCAAAGGGATTCTTGTATCCTCCCTCGAATGGATTGGTTCCTCCAAGCGGGTTTACTTGTACATTTTGGAATGGGTTGGTCTCCGGAACGACCCCTCCCGGATTCCCTGTTCCCTCATACAACGAGCTTCCCAACCCCTGTTCCTTTTCTAGGGGAGTAACTTTGGGCGCTGGTTTTTGCAACACAAAGAAATAGTACGCGGCTGCGACGACAGCTAGGAGTACAACGACTCCTATAATGATGTTTTTATTCATCCCGTTAGAAGTCCGTCTTTATAGATTCAGACGTCCCTACTATATTATTTATTGTTATTACACCATACCCCGTATATCCTGCAGAAGAAAAATTTCTCAAATTTTTCTTCCTAGGACTTCTAACGGGATTCATACCCTTATACTACACCATGAGCACACATGGCTGCAAAACAAAGTTTTCCCCAGTGCCCTGTACCCTATGCGATCAACTTCTTGAACTCCTCCACCATGGGCACCTGTTCTGGATCCGTACCATAGTACTGCGCAAGATAGAAGGCAACCCAATCAGCAAGCAAGACAGAAGAGAATACTCTTTGCAGGAAGGATCCTTTTTGCACGGGAATCTCCAAACAACTTAACCCTTCTTTTTCATACATCTTTTTAGTCATAGCCATGCGCTTCTGGACGCGCGGGTCGTCCTGTTCATCCAACAAAAAGACGGGGTAGAATTTTCCAGACAACTCTCGAGTATTTTCTACAACGTCAAAGCCGTTCATCTCGTTGTGGTTTGCTTCAGGAAGCACGGAACAAAAAGCAGGAATCTTTGCTCCCTCATTAAGCTTTACTTTCCAAATGTACGCTAAATGATACCTCGCTCTAGAAGCATAAATGACAGGAATCCTTTCGGAGAGCTCTTTCGCAATTTCTTCTCCTTGTTCTTTGAATACTTCTGGATAAAGCGAGTTCTGAAGATGCTGCGCTTCTTTCAATAGATCTTCCCTTCCTGCAACTTTCAATAATGCCAAGAGCAAAAAGCCGAGAGCAGCTCTCGACTGGACTCCAGTATCTGGAATCTGCACATAGGGTATACGTTCTTTTCGTGCCAATTCCAGAAGCTTACCTCCCTTGGCGATGACAGCCACTGGTATGCCCTTTTTCAGAGATGCTCCGAACGCACTGATTGCCTCTTCTGTATTGCCAGAGTACGAAACCGCAACTACCATGCTATTTTGCAGAACGCTCTCTGGAATGCCAGACAACTCATAATCACTGTGGACTATGATATCAGAGGACGATTGCCACATCTGAAAAATATCAGCTGCCAGATGAGACCCACCCATGCCCGCAACAACCAGAATGTTCTTAAGCCCTAGGTTCTCTGCGTTCTGAAGCTCTGGCTCCCATGCAAACTGCTTTGGGAAATTTTTGACTGCTTCTTCGATCATACTTTCAATACATTGATAATATTCTTTGCGGCAAGCTCTGCCATGGCTATTCTCGCCTCATGAGATGCCGACGCAATGTGCGGAGTAAGCACTACGTTCTGGGCTTTCAAAAGAGAGTCATCAATCTTGGGCTCGTGTTCAAATACGTCAATGCCGGCTCCCGCAATACTGTTTCCCTTCAACACCCGAGCTAACGCTTTTTCGTCCACCACCGCTCCCCTTGAGGTGTTTATGAGATACGCGGTTCTCTTCATCATGCGCAATTCTTTTTCTCCAACAAGATGCAGGGTAGTAGCTAACAAGGGAACATGCAAGCTCACTACGTCTGCAATCTTTAAGAGATCTCTAAACGAGACATATTGTGCATTGTTTTTCTCTGCGATTTCGTTTCTGTGCTCGTCGTGATACACAACCTTCATGCCAAATCCTTTCTCTAGGATTGCGGCAACCCTGCTTCCGATTCTTCCGTATCCAACAATCCCCACGGTCTTTCCCCTTAACTCCTGACCTAAAAGCAGGTCAATCTGCCATCCCTTGTATTTCTTTTCCCTGACAAATTGGTCTCCCTCTACCACCCTGCGAGACACAGCCAAAAGCAAAGCAACGGTGTGCTCTGCGACAGCCTCTGTAAGAACCCCGGGCGTATTGGTAAAGGTAATGCCTCGTTTCACTGCCTCATGAATGTCAATATTATCTAGCCCCGCAGCCATATTGGAGATAATCTTGAGCTGGGGACCTATGGCATTCATAACCTTTGCATCAATCGTATCTGTCAAAAGACATAACAACGCATGCGCTCCCTTTGCCTTTTTCAAGGAACCAAACTTGAGAACATATCCTTGCTGCTGCAAAAGATTTATCCCCTCTTCTGGTATTTTACTTGTGATAAACACCGTGTACTTTTTCATATCAAAATAATACCGGCTGGAAACTCTCGTTCTGCTCCAGAAGGGTTTCCATCGCTTTTCTTGTTAACAAACCTTCCCTTGCTCCAATCTTCTGAATAACAGAGGCTCCGTTCATTGCTCCCCAGCGCATCGCTTCTTTTACATCAAGGCCCAGGGCTAGCGCAGAGACGAATCCAGTGGAATACGCGTCCCCCGCCCCGGTCATCTCAACTACGGGAACATGAAAAATATCCAGGTGATAGAAATTCGTGCCGTCAAAACAGTATGATCCCTTTCCGTCGTCGGTAATAACCACTATGCGAGGACCCTTGCTCTTTAATCCTTGCAGAAGTTCTTTGATGTCATCTGAATTCCCCAAAAGCTCTCTTGCTTCGTCTTTGTTCACCAAGAATACAGTGGTAACCTCCATGATAGAGCTTAACACCGCAAGCCCCTCTTTCAATTGATGAGATCCTGGGTTAAATCCAAACTGAACCCCATACTGCTTTACATACTCTGGAATTTGCGTATGGAGCTTCTCATGCCCTGCCGCAAGCGAACTGTAGTACAACCAACGGCTTGGAGCTAGCTTTGGCAAATTATAATCTCGGGGCTCATGATGCACTACAATTGTCCTCTCTCCCTTGTAATTGAGCACTGCGGAAAAGTTGCTGCCCCGTTTTGAGTCCCACACGACATAGTCTGTTGAAACCTTCTCTTGTTTGAACACCTCAATTTCTTCTTTCCCAATGTTATCTTTTGCCAAGTGCGTATAGAACGCAGACTTCAATCCGAGGCGCGAGCAGCCAATAGCAACATTGGCAGAGTTCCCCACCGCGGCTACCGGAGTATACGACTTTGCGGGAATCTTTTCTGCAGACACCAAGCCCAAGTATTCTATGCCGGATTCTGGATCTTTCAATAATTTTGTCTCCTCTTCCAACTCAAGAAACACGTCATACTGCGTGTCCCCTACAGAGATAAGATCAAACTTTGGCTTTATCATTTTTGTTTCAAAAAAAGATATGTAGCGCAGATCCCTCCGGCGCCAGAACCTTGATTAAGAGATTTGCAAAATGTTCCCAGGGGGCACTGCGTGTTATAGGAGAAATCTCCCCCGCAACTCATATCTCCAATGTTTTTGTACTGCCAATATTGAAAACCAACAAGCAATATTGCCACTAATACAAAAGAAATGATAACAATCCTCATGCTATTTTCCTTTTTATTACTTTTTGTACTGCTTGCATAATATGAGGACAGCTTAACTCAAAAGCATCCCATAACTCACTAGGTTCCCCTGATTCCCCAAAGCGGTCTTTTATTCCCACCATTTCAACTGGAACTGGAAAACGCTGGGCAAGCATTTCTACAACTGCGCTCCCCATTCCTCCCGCAATCTGATGCTCTTCAACGGTTACAAGCGCTTTTGTTTTTTGCACCGATTCTAAAATCGTATTCTGATCGAGCGGTTTTATAGTATGATTATTTATCACTTCAACAGAAATTCCTTCCCCTTCAAGTTGTTGAGCTGCAAGCAGAGCTTCATATACCAAGGGCCCGCACGCAACGATAGTGACATCTTTACCTTCATGAAACACCTCCGCCTTACCTATCTGAAAAGGAGTTTTTTCTGTTGTGAACTGCGGGGTTCCCGCTCTTGCAAAACGCAAGTATACGGGTCCCTTCATGCGCGCGGCAGCTAGGGTTGCCTTTTTTGCCTCTAACGCATCGCAAGGATATATAACGTTCATGCGTGGCATCACACGCATTAACGCAATATCTTCTAAGGCCTGATGCGTTGCGCCATCAGGGCCAACCGAAACTCCCGCGTGCGCTCCTGCAATTTTCACATTCACATTGTTAATTGCAATAGTGGTGCGGATTTGCTCATTGTTCCTTCCAGGAGAGAATGTTGCATAGGAAGAAATAAAAGGAATCTTCCCTGCCAATGCCATACCAGCTGCCAAAGAAGCCATATTCTGCTCTGCCACACCAACTTCAATAAACCGTTCTGGAAACTTCTTTTGAAACGCTTCAGATCGTGTTGATTCAGTCAAATCAGCGCACAGCACTACCACCTGCGTATTCTCCTCTCCGGCCTGGACCAACCCTTCTCCATACCCGTTTCTGGTTGGGACTTTCTCAATATCGTCCTGAAACAGCTTTTCAGTTAAATATGCTTTTGGATTAATCATTTCTCTTCAAATAAATGGCAAGTAGAATAGAACACTGTGCAATAAGCAACCCGATAACCATATTCATTCTATTGGAGAAACAGATTATCGGATCGTTGCATTGATTACCGAATGCAAAGAGACCACCAACGCCAAACACAACAAGAAAGAAAAGGGCGAATCCAATAAGAATATTCGAAAGCACATTCATATTTTATTATTCATGTTCTGAAATGATTTTCCCTTGCAATGTTCTCAATTCTTTTAAGGCAATACCCACCTGGTCTTCTTTTGCCGGCTCCCCTGGCATATTAGAAACTCCGGGAGGAGCGCCGTGCCACTTAAAGTCGTTCTCCATAAAGCTTACTCCTTTGCCAGGAATGGTGTGACAGATAAAAACAGTGGGTTTTTGGTGTATTGCCTTTGCCTGATTGCATGCGTCAACAATGCCTTCAATGTTGTGGCCGTCAACCTCCAATACGTGCCAGTTAAACGCCTCGTACTTTGCTTTCAAGGATTCCAGAGGCATGACATCTTCGGTAAACCCGTCTATTTGAATGTTGTTGCGGTCAATAATAGCGCAAAGGTTATCAAGCCTGTTCTTTCCCGCAAACATTGCAGCTTCCCATGTTTGGCCGGCTTCCTGCTCGCCATCAGACATCACGCAATATACCCTCCATGTTGTTTTATCAATATGTTTTCCCACGTATGCTATGCCTGAAGCCTGCGACAACCCAGAACCCAAAGGCCCTGATGTGGTTTCAAGTCCAGGGAGCCGTTCTCGTTCTGGATGCCCCTGTAATCTGGAACCGAACTTTCGAAACGTATCTAATTCCTGTATTGGGAAATATCCCGCATGAGCCATAGCAGCGTACCTAACAGGACAAATATGTCCATTAGAAAGGATCAGACGATCTCTCTCTTCCCAGTCAGGGCGCTTGGAATCATGTTTCAATACGTTAAAATACAAAGCAGTAAAAACATCTGCCATGCCCAAGGGCCCTGCCGAATGGCCAGACCCTGCTTTCACAAGCATCCTTATAATATCCTGGCGAATCTCGTTCGCCTTCTTTTCTAAATCCTTGGTGGAATATTCTTTTTTCATTTTTCAACAAACTGAAACGTAGACAAGATCTTGTCGTATATCTCCTTGTACTTACCAATGAATTCACTTCTTGAGGAAAGAGTAGTCGTTACGTAGGTGGCTTCGTCTACATCAACCTCCAGTAAGCAAGAAAAAACTAATCTGCTTTGGAGAGAATCAAGCTGTTGAAAGGTAACGCCCTTACAGCCATCTATGTCCTTATTTCCTATTTTCTCAAATGCCTCATCCTCTTGTATTTTTTCTCCTGCGTTCAACACTCTAAGTTCCTCTATTGATTTTCTTATTTGTGCTAGGGTTACCCCTCCGACTGGCGCAAAGACAATTGAAATCTGCGAAGCAACAAGCTTACCTCCCTTTTCCTCTATCGCCTGTTCTTTATCGTCCGTGTAGAGCTTATATACAGGGTATGAAGCCTGCGGTTCCTCATACGATCGTTGGTATTCAAGGGGTACTTTCAAAGAAAACCCGAGCAGTTCATTTCGGTAAATATTCCAATCGGCGGTTTCGTCTTTGGCTTCCTCCTTTGGTGTTCCCAAATACTGCCAGACGAAAACTCCTCCTACAACAAGGATAAGCAATACTCCAATCAAAATTTGAGAATTACGAGAGTTCATTTCTGTAAGTCTACCATCTCCTCGAACTTTTTGAAAGCTGCAATCGGGTCTTCGGCTTGCATTATTTCGCTCCCCACCACTGCATAATCAGCTCCAATGCCAAAAACCGACTGAATGTTATCCTTCCCAATGCCTCCGTCCACACCACACAAAACAGAAGGATACATCTCCTTCATCTTTTTTACCCTTGCCAAAACTACAGAGTCAAACGGCCTGCCCTGTGCCCCAGGTTCAATACCCATTAAAAGTATAGAAGAAATCTTTTTCCCATACGAAGATATGAGTTCTGGAGATGTTACCTTGTTTAACGCAATCCCCTTTTGGAACTCATGAGAATCAAGTGCAGAAAGCATGGGCTCTTTTGCTCGTATGGCTTCCTGGTGGAAAATAACTCGTTTGGCTCCAAGACCTGCGCAATCCTCAAAATACTTGAAGGGGTCTTCCACCATGAGATGAATCTCAAGATTAAAAAACTTGGAAGCTTCTCCTAATTCAAATAGGTTCATGGTTCTGCCCGGCACGAGTGTTCCGTCCATAATATCAATATGCATCCATTTTGTATGGCCTTGGAACAACTCAAGCTTTTCTTTGAGCTCTTTTGGATCTTGAGTAAGGATAGCGGGGACAACTCTTTGCATGATAGTCTGCCTAAGTAGTCTGCCTAAGCCTCGCTTAGGTGTGGATAACTAAGCGAGGCTTAGTTTTCTAATTCCTTGATTTTATTTATTCTTCTCTTATGCCGGCCTCCCTCAAAAGGAGTTGTGAGCCAGAGATCCACGGCTTCAATCGCCTGTTCTGTCTTAAGGAAACGGGCGCCAAGCGAAAGAATATTTGCATTGTTGTGCTGGCGTGAAAGTTTCACGATGTCGAGATTCCCTCCATAATACACGGCTGCGCGAACTCCTTTGAGTCTGTTTGCAACAATCGCCTCTCCCTGCCCTGAACCCCCGAAAACGATACCCTTAGTATTGTTTTCGCCCTGAGCTTGTCGAAGGGCTACCGCTTTCGCCACGGGCGCGATAAAGTCCGGATAATCGTCATCTGAATTAAACTCAAAAGCACCAAGGTCTTCAACTTTGTTTCCCTGTTCTTGAAGATATTTTTTTATCTCCTCTTTCAACTCAAACCCTGCGTGATCCGCAGCAACATAGATCATCCTTCATTATACCTTAGAGAAAGTCCTGCGCAAATATGGAAGCAGGGTATTCATGCCTCCAGAGAATACGAACACCGCTCCTCCTATAATCACAAGGAGAATAATAAGCTGAGGAGATAATCCTTGCGCACCCGCTGCTTCTCTTGCCTCTGCAGTCAAAGGAGCTGCCTCGTCTTCCTGCACGAGCGTTATTCCAGATAGGTCTTGAGAAGGAGCTTGTGGCTGGCTCACCTTTGCGATAGGAGATGCCTGAGGAAGTTTTGGTGCCTCCGCCAAAACCTCTGTCCTAGGTTGTCCCACCTTCTGCGCAAGCTGTTGGACTTGAAACGCTATAACCCTAACCCGAACCGCCTTGACTTGAAAGGCGATGAGATCGAGTTCGCTTTGAATCTGTTCAAGCTTTTGCAGTACGGCAACCTCTTGCTGCAAAGCCATGATCTGCTGTTTGATGGTTTCAAGAACTCCATTATCCTTTTTTACAACTGAAAGAGCGAAAGAACTTTCCTGTGAAGAAAGAGCTGATGGTTTTTCAAATGCACTAAGAATAGAACCCCAAGATTTCCCAAGGGCTGCGGGTACAGCATAGGAAGTAGCCCACATTCGATTCTCCTTTGATTCTAGTTGAAGCAATCCCCCATCGATGGCTTGGCGAAGCGCCAAGAAGTGTTCCGGCGTTCTATTATCAATAACCCAGGAGTCGCCGTTCCCCTGCATGGCAGAAATGGCCTGCAGCACCCAGGATGTAGAATACACGTTCCCAAATCCTCCCGTGCTCTCTTGCTTTCCCTCCAAATACTTTTTTGCCTTTTCAACCGCCTGATCTCGCTCTTTTGTAGAAGAAACAAGATCTAACATCTGAATTGCAGCCGCACTCATATCCGCATCGCCCCAGGAACCGTTCTCTCGCTGTAAGCTAAGAATAAATTGAAGCGCACTCGCCACGGGCTTTTCTTTTTCTTGGTATCCCGCTTTCAAAAGCACTAATAACGCAAAAACGTCATCATTCACCAGATTTGAGTTCCCGAATTGCTGGCCGTCAAACTCACTAAGAATAGCTTGGATATAATCTGTACTGGTGCCGTTATAAGGATTGATGCCTAGAGCCATCAATGCCATTGCCCTTCTTTCAAAATCAGTGAGGCTGCTCCTTTCTGGAATCGGGTTTTCCTTCATCCACTGTACTAGCTCATTCTTTGCGTAAAATGCAGAGGCGCTGTTCCCGTTGTACGCGCCCAAAGCAATAGCGACCCAATCGGTAAAGAGAGAGTGGCCAAAGGATCCGTCATCTTGCTGATTCACAACAAGGAACGAAATCGCTTCCTCCACGGCTACGCGCTTTGGATAGATATCGGTAACCACAGGACCCCCTGACGCTTTCTGGGGAACAGAAATAATTCCCGTTTTATAGGGACCATATGTAAACTGAAGGTCGCCCCCCGTAACAAGAATAACTTGGCTGATACCGACCTCCGCAAAAACTCCATTCTGCCACAAATTCCAATACGGAAAATCTGGGGCTGGACCGTCTGTAATACCGTTTATGCTTTTTAAGAACAGCCCTAGAGGGTCCCCATAATCCTTGAACTCAAAACTTGAGATCAGATTCGTGTCTTTTGCCGCTTGAATCGCACAGGGCGCCTTGTGACCTGAAAAGTTGTGCGACCCCCCAACATTATCTACCACCGTGCAACTCTCCGGGACAACAAGGGAGGTATTCACGAGAACGGATCCTCCTGGCCCCTGGATATAGAGGACACTGTTCACATCTGCTAATACTAACCCTGGCAACAAAAAGAATGCCGCCAAAACAACAACTGCAATGCCTTGTAACTTAATGAAACTAAGTTGTGGATAACTTAATGGAATTAAGTTTGAGATGCTATTCTTCGTCTTCATATTTCCATGAAATGATATCATGAGTGTCCACCGTATACGCTGATATTCCGACCTCGGCCTTTTTACCGTTGATATAGTAAATCCAATACTTCCCTAGTCTAGGACTTTGCTCCAAGCCGTTTATCTCCTGGATAAAAAATCCTAGGCCGGGAAACTCTTGTCCCCTGAACTGAAAATCAGAGGTTTCCTGCGCCACAACCATAAGGTCGTACGCAGAACTGCCTTTGGGCAAAGAAACCAAGTATGTCTTCCCTTCAACCGTAAGCGTTGCCTCAATGAGGTTTTCCTGTATTTGAGACTCTTGAAAGGGTAGGACATCTGTTCTTGTCCTATCTCTTGAGACTACACCTAAAACTATCAAACCAATGAGTGCGACGAACAAAAATAAAGGAAGGGGCTTCATAGAAAAAAAGTCCTGAAGGTGATTAGGACAAAGAGCATTCCTGAAAGGGCTGGGTTTATTCTGACCTCACCAAGAACTCATGTCAAGAGTACAACCCATGACCTATTGGGAATTGAGATTTTTACGGGGCTATGTGGTGAAACGCAAACTTAATGTCTCCTTCCACTTTTTTGCCAGGATTGAAAATGCGCAAAGGATCAAATATATCTTTCACCTTCAAAAAAAGCTCATATACTTTTTCTCCATACATTTCAGAAACGAACGGGGTGCGCAACAACCCGTCATTATGTTCAGCTGACATTGAGCCTCCAAACTCAAACACCAAATGATGCACCCTTTCCATAAGCTCTATGATAATCATCTTGGCTTCTGGATTTTTTAAATCAATAAGGGGAATAATATGAAAGTTCGCATCCCCTATATGCCCCGCAATGGTGTAGATGATGTCATCTTCGTAGGGTTCTAAAAGGCTTTGGAGTCGAGAAAGAAATCGAGGAAGATCTTCCGGCTTTACAATAATATCATCTATGAACGCTGCCGCGGTCTTCCCTTGGGGATGCTCATGCAAAAGCTGGAATGATGCACGGCGTATTGCAAAATACTTTTCTTCCTCCTCTTCGTTTTTTGTGACGCGCCAAGAAATGGGAATGCCTGCAAGCCCTTGCGCAGCTTCCCGTGCCTTTCTCTGAGCGCCTAGAAACGAATCACCCGTGAACTCTGCAAGTAAGACAAGTTTGGGGAGTCCTCCAAACAAAAACATCTTAAACTCGGGAAGAAATCTCCACGCTAAAGAAAGTACGTTTGAAAGTTTTAAGATTCGGAGAAAATCCCCAAGAAAACGGAGGGCAAGTTTTAATGCCCTATCGTCATAACATTCAAAACTCTCGGGTTTCTTCGGTCCTATCTTTTCAATAATGCGAGATAAAAGACTCGTGTCATGCACAAACATAACCAGAAGCGCTGAATACTTTTCTGGCGGAACCAGATGAAGACGCGCTTGCGTGATAATACCGAGGCTCCCCTGGGACCCTACGAAAAGCTTGGTAAGGTCAAATGTGTTTCCGTCCCATACATCCCATAACGCATACCCCGATGAGTTTTTGGAAACTTTTGGCTTTGCGTTACGAATCACCTCTCTATGCTCTTCTACCAGCGCAAACACCTTCCTATACATATCCCCCTCGAACCCATCTTCTTTCTTCTTCACTTCAAATTCTTCTTTTGAAAGCGGACGTATCGTATGGACCTTTCCGTCTGCAAGTACCACGCGAAGCTCTTGCACATATTTGTCAGTCTTCCCGTATGCCAAACTTTTCTCTCCTCCCGAGTTATTGGCAACAATACCTCCAATGGTGCACAAATCACGCGATGCAGGATACGAAGGGAGAATAAGATTATGCTTGAGGGTTTCCTTTTCAAAATCGCGATACCATACTCCGGGCTGTACTACGGCAAAATCCTTGCCTATTTCTTGAATACCGCGAAAATACTTTTGCATATCGAGCACAATGGAATCTGAAAGCGGCCCCCCGGTCATATCAGATCCCCCAGACCTGCATGTCAAAGAAACACGGTTTGCGCTTGCGAAAGACACGAGCGACTCTATATCCTGCTCGTCTTTGGGAAAGACCACTGCCTTTGGAGTAACCTGAAACAAACTCCAGTCACGGCTGCAACGCACTAACGTTTCTTCAGAATCGTCTACTTCTCCCCGTACCACTGCGCGGAGTTCTTTAACAAGATTCATTCTTTCTATTATACACGACTTTTGCCAAAACTTTGATATACTTAACTCTACGCCATGAACAAACACAAGAAAACCAGTGTAT
Source organism: bacterium (assembly GCA_030647485.1). GTDB lineage: Bacteria > Patescibacteriota > Minisyncoccia > Minisyncoccales > UBA10102 > JAUSJT01. The sequence goes on along the minus strand of JAUSJT010000004.1, from coordinate 89,181 downwards.
GCGCAGTCATTGGCCATCCTATCGGCCATTCTCTGAGTCCACTCATCCACTCTGCAGCATTTAGAAAGAATAAGATCAACGCTCTCTATCTCGCTTTTGATGTACTACCAGAAGAATTGCATACAGCGATGGAGGCAATGCGCATATTCAACATCGCTCAATACGCTATAACCATACCCCACAAAAAACAGGTTCTCCGATATCTTGATAAAATTGAACCTCAAGCGAAAGAAATTGGAGCAGTAAATACAGTAATAAATGGAAGGGGGGTCTTACGTGGCTACAACACCGATCTTTTTGGTATAGAAAAGGTTTTCCAAAAAGTAAATTTGAAGAATAAACAAGTAATGGTACTGGGCAACGGAGGTGCCGCAAAAGCAGTCATATACTTTCTGAAAAGAAAGGGGGCCTTTATCACGATCTTTGATAGAAAACGCACAAATCTTGGCGACCGATACCTCCCTTATTCGAAAATCTCTGAGATACAGACTGCAGATGTTGTTATCAACGCTACTCCGGTCGGCATGATGCCGAATATAAAAGAATGCCTGGTGCCAGATCAATACCTTCACAAGGGACAGATTGTATTTGATCTTATATATACTCCCCCGCAAACAGAACTCCTGAAACGAGCAAAACGCAGAGGAGCTAAGGCGATCAGCGGGAAAGAAATGTTTTTATGGCAGGCCGCAAAACAATTTGAGCTTTGGACTAAACAGAATGCTCCTATAGAGATTATGAGAAAGGCGCTGGAAGAACACCTCCGTTCTTAGGATTTTCTTGGATGACAACAAGTCGCCACTTTTCGTATTGATCTCTACAGAATTGCCAATGCTGATATTGAAACCTCCTAAGAAGTTTCTCAATCTCTTTTTTCTGTGGAGAATCAAACTCAAGATATATACTCCCTCCTTCAACCAAAAAATCCTTAGCCTGGCTAAGGAATGGACGAATGACGCGTAAACCGTCTTTGCCGGCAAACAAAGCTTCTCGTGGTTCATGCTTCAATACTGATGTTTGAACCTTGCTCTTTCTGGATTCTGCGATATATGGAGGGTTCGCAAAGATATAGTCATACTTCCCCTTGATTCCAGAAAACATGTCGGAATGCAAAACACGGTACCTCTTTTTTTCAATGCCGTTCTTTTTTGCATTTAAGCGTAACTGCGAAAGCAAGCGTTTGTCTTTTTCTGCAAAGTCAACCACAGCCCAGGGAATATGTTTTAATATCGCAACCCCAATACACCCTGATCCCGCAAACATATCGAGAGTTTTTAGTTTGTAGTTTTTAGTTTGTAATCTACTCCCCTTCCCCCTCATCTCTTGTATCGCTCTTTCAACCCAATACTCTGTTTCTGGCCGCGGGATAAGAGGCTTTAAAGAAAGGTCAATTTTGCATCCTAAGAAATCAACAAAACCGATCACGTAGTCCACGTGCTCCCCTTTTTGCAATTTGGCAATATCCTTTTTTGCAAAGGGCGTAAGCAACCCATGATGCTTTTCTCCCAAAAGCCATTGTATCTCTTGTGATATTCGTGATCTTTGCATATCAATTCTGTATCATGAATTTGTCAAAGAAAAAAGCCGTGCCACCTTACCAGAGCACAGCTTTCATGACACACCTACTTTACCCTGTCTTGATAGATCATAGAGCACAGGATAAAAGAGGTTTGGTTGCTTGGTCCGCACCCCACTCGGGCCTACTCTTTCCAGCACCTCTTTCGGGGAGAGGCGCAAAATTCTCATATCTACCCCAGAGCAGGCAGAACAATGATTCTCATCTTTGTCGGTGATGGTTGCACACTGCACGCACTGTTTCCATTCCCTCTCCTCATTTGGCATATTGTCTTGCATATTGCCGTTCCTCCCATATAAAAGGATAGCGGAAAGCCACAAAACTGCTTATAGTCTAGCAAAAAATAAAAGAAACACAAACCCCGCCATTTCTGGCGGGGGTGTGTGATTTATCTGCGGAAATCTCGAGCTGGCTTTCTGTTCCGATAGCAGTCACGGCAGTATACCTCGCTTCCTTCTCTTGGTTGAAAAGGAAGTTCAGTAATAGCAGTACCACAGTCGGCGCATGTCCATTCTCCTTTGAACATTGGCCTGTCGAAAGATCTTCCGCCTTCGTTTCTTTGGTCCACTGAATAATTTCGAAGTAACAACGAGCTCAAAAAATCTGCGATGTAACTTCACTTGTTGCCCACTCTAAATGGGGCACTAAAGTATCTCGACCTAATACAAGATGTATCCTATACCCTTTAACTGCTTTTGTCAACCCCTTCAATCGCCTTCTTTATATACAGCAATTCTTTTAGGGAATGATCAGAAACCAACTGCTTTCCTCTCAACACATGGACAAAATACCATTCGGAAACCCTTCCCCACGCCGTATTGGAGAATATGAGACGAACCTTCATTGATAATACAGCTTCTTTGCCGTTTTCCTCCATGATCCATATCACAGTTTGTTTCACTGGGATATGAAAAAAAAGGTGTGAGTATACAGCTTTTTCAGATTCCCATACAACCTCTTTCTCCGGGATGACTTGCGCAATCATTCCCCTAGATTCTCCACGGATGCCTCCAAACTGCTCTTTGAGCATTGCTCGCATGCCTTTCTGCAAGGAATGTTCTTGTGAGAAAAACTCCAAACTTACATGATCTGAACTGGAAAGAACCCACCATCCTTCCACATTATTCATATACTCCCAGATCATCCTAAGAGAAGACTGAATGGCAACCTGTGCTTGCAGCTCAAGCATGGCCGTTATTCTTAAGATACCTGTGTGATGCCCAGAAAGTCATACCAACGATTCCCACGGTTATAATAGTTGGAAGCCATTCTGGGATATGGGCCCCAAAAGATTTAAGAATCATGAACACGCCCAAAAAGCCAATGGACGTCATTGCCCCGTTCTTTAGCCAGCGGTACTGGGAAACTTTCTCAATGCCTCGAATGGTCAAATCTCGAACAACCAAAGCCCCGATCCCGTTCCCGAGAAAGATAAGACCAACATTCGTGGTAAAGGCAAATGCGCCGATGACTCCGTCTATGCTGAATGACGTGTCAAGCACCTCTAAAAACAGAAGCTTGGAAACATCGCTCCCCACGCCTTGCATAGCGTGCTCTTGACGTTCTGCCTGTTCTCGGAATCCGTAGATAATAAAGAATACCGCATTTCCTATCGCAGCACCAAGCATTGCGAGAGGTTCTTCCCTCGCAAACCAGAGAACCGTTACCAAAAGCAACGCAGCAAGGGCAAAAAACCATATCCCATGGTGCGGCTTTACCAGCTTGTCTGGCACGAAAAAGGGCTCTTTCTTTTCCAAAAACAACCAGTGAAGATAAAGCAATAAAAGAAACATTCCCCCTGCAACAAGCAGGATATAAGCAGAAGCATCCATGGCAGTCTTTGCGACAGGATCATTCCCAAAGGTTGCTTGAATAGCGCGAAGAAGCGTAATACCAGGGGTGGAGAGCCATACAATAAGAAGAGGCAGGAGTCCACGCACCAGAACGACTGCGGTTAATATCCCCCACAGCAAAAACCATCGGCGTGCTTTCACCGACATAGTTTTGAGCATGTGAGCGTTGACAATTGCGTTGTCAACGGAATTCACTATCTCAAACACGACCAAACCCAAAATGATAAGAAGAGTGGTTAACATAGATTCTTCCTATTATACTCTATACTCTCTTTCTCATTTTCCGTATCTTACGCCTTGAAAACCAAGATACAGAGCTGCAGCAACCGCAGGCCAACTAACCCACATAGGGATCTGCCAACCTGCAATCTGCGCCTCCCATCCGAACACGATTCTCGCAACATGCAAGAATCCGATAAGAAGAAAAATGGTGCCTACTACTAAAGAAAATGTTTTTTGATTCATAGAATAGACCTTATTAAGCAGTTAATTTTCACCCAAGTAAACTGCGCAACCAAGGGAATTTTGAACAAACGGGAAGATTAGAACACCAACGCTCTAATCCCCACACGCGGCCTGCCCTTATCGCGGCCAAGAACAATAATGCAGCAGCATAGATCACGTGCTCATCCACGATATATGCATGCGCATTCGGATACGGAAACTGCAGAATGGGGAAATAATACATAGCCATTAATGCAGCTCCCAATACCGCACTCAACCTGACGAACACGCCCAAAATCAATGAGATGCCAAGCAAGGTTAAACCCCACTCATTGATGAGATTAATAAACGGTATGATTTCCGGCTGCGTCAGCCACTGATAAAACCCGGCAAATGTTTTTGCGCCTTTCAAGTATCCCGCCGCAGACCACTCGGGATTCAATATCTTCGTAATCCCCGCGTACAAAAACATCCAACCCAAACTTATACGAAGAAAGAATAACGATAGTTTTTGGAATTGTGTCATCATCTAGTTTTTAGTTTATAGTTTTTAGAGAACTATGCCGCAAGCCAGCCGCCGTCTACATAGAAAGTAGCTCCGGTGACATAACTCGCTTCCTGTGACGCCAAAAAGACGACCATGGCAGAAACTTCTTCCGGTCTGCCGATTCTTTTTAGCGGAACACCGGCCAGCATCGCTTTCATCGCTTCTTCTGGAATTTGCGCCGCCCCCACCATTGGCGTATCAATGGCGCCCGGTCCGATGGCGTTAACGTTAATGCCCAACGGCGCCCACTCAACCGCCATTGTTTCGGTCATTCCAATAACTCCTCCTTTCGCCGCGGTGTAATGAGCTCCGCCGCTGATACCAACACCAACCCCGCCAGAAGCAATTGAAGCAATATTGATAATCCTCCCCCACTTATTCTTTGCCATCTCTTTTGCCGCCCTCTGCGCACAAAGAAATTGGCCCTTCAGATTAATACTAATCATCTTGTCCCAATCCGCTTCAGTAAGTTCAAGAGCTGGCTTAGAAAAGTAAATACCCGCATTGTTCACAAGAATATCCAGCCGACCATACTGCTTTGCTACTTCATCAAAAACCTGATTTACTTCCTTTGCGTTTGATACGTCCAACTGAAAACATGCCGCTTCTCCGCCACTGGCTTTTATCTCATTCACCACGGATTGGCACCCTTGTACATCAATATCGGTCACAACGACCTTTGCTCCTTGCCCCGCCAACGCCAAAGCGTGGGACTTCCCCATGCCGCGCCTGGCTCCAGTAACCAATGCAACTTTGTTTTTTAGTTCAAACATGCTTTTATTATAGCACTTTTTTCTTCAAAAGCATTGCATTTACAGCCACAATCACGGTGCTTAAAGACATAAACAGGGCGGCAAGCGCTGGCTCCAGAACTATTCCTTTGAACGCGAGGGCTCCTGCTGCCAAGGGCAAGGCAACTATATTATACCCCGTTGCCCAAAACAGATTTTGGATCATTTTGCTGAAGGTAAGCTTGGAAAGGCGGATAATCTTTGGAATATCCCTGGGATCGTTTCTCATAAGGATAATCCCCGCGGACTCAATAGCCACGTTCGTGCCAGCTCCAATAGCAATGCCAAGGTCTGCCTGCGTTAGGGCGGGCGCATCGTTTACCCCGTCTCCCACCATGGCAACCTTCAGGCCGCGGCTTTGGAGTATTTTTACCTTGTCTGCCTTCTGGCCCGGCAATACCCTGGCAAAATACTCATCAATGCCAAGCTCTTTGGAAACAAACGAGGCAACATCTGCAGAATCCCCGGTTATCATTGCAACCCGTATCCCCTGGCTTTGCAATGTCTTTACCGCTTCTCTGGATTCCTCGCGTATAACATCTGCCAACGCAACAACTCCGACAAGACTACTGCCAGAAAGAACATATACAACTGTCTTTCCTTGGGACTCTAAGGCGGCAACCCTTGAAGCAACATTATCTTCAACCCGTATATCACGCTCCTTGAGCAGCGCCTCGCTTCCCACTAGCACCTCTTTGCCTTCTATGGCCCCGAGGGCTCCTTTGCCCGGAATGCGTTGAAAGCCAGAGATTTGAAGTATTGAAATTCCCAGCCTTTCAGCTTCTTTCACCATTGCTCTTGCGATGCCGTGTTCTGAATTGCGGTTTACAGAAGCTCCCAATTGCATAACGTCTGTTGCGCTGAATCCCTGGCCGGGAATCACTTCAGCCACACCGAACTCTCCTTTTGTAAGGGTCCCTGTTTTATCAAACAGCACGATATCAATGTTCCTGGCTGCTTCCAGGGCCAGGCGCTGTTTTACCAAAAACCCATGACGTGCTGCCATGTTGGTGGAAATGGACGCAACCAAGGGCACGGCCAATCCCAAGGCATGAGGGCACGCAATCACAAGTACCGCCACCAAACGGGCTACTGCAAACGAGACTTCTTTGCCCGCGACAAGCCATGCAACCAGCGTAATGGATCCAGCAAGAACGGCAACTACGGTCAACACAAGAGCTGCTTTATCAGACAATATCTGAAGCCGGGACTTTGAGGCTTGGGCTTCCATAACCAGACGCATCACTCCCGCAAGAAACGTATTCTCCCCTATCTTGGTCACCTGAACATGCAAACTGCCGTCGCCGTTCATGGTCCCCGCGATGACTTCGCTTCCAGAGTTCTTCCCCACAGGTCTTGATTCTCCCGTAGCAATAGACTCGTCCACATCAGATTGCCCTTCAATTACTTTTCCGTCGGCAGGAACCTTTGCTCCTGGCTTTACCAGTACAACATCTCCAACTCGCAATTCTCCGAGCGGAACGATTTTTGTTGCGCCTCCAGTCACAACCTCTGCAGTATCTGGAAGCAGTTTTGCCAATTCCTGCAACGCTCCTCGTGCGCCCTGTACTGCTTTCATCTCAATCCAATGTCCCAAAAGCATAATGGTAATAAGCGTTGCAAGTTCCCAGAACAAAGGTTCCTCGCCCGCGACAACCGCATACACGCTCCACAAGTATGCAGCAGAAATCGCAAGGGCGATAAGCGTCATCATGCCAGGCAGAAAAGCCCTCAACTCTTTCACTGCTCCTGCTAAAAACACCCATCCTCCATAAAAAAAGATGATAGAGCCTAAAACAAGCGCAAGGTACTCTGACCCTAGAAACTGCGGGGCTTTCACGCCGAGCAAGAGCTCTGGCAGGTTAGAATACGCAAGAATAGGGATGGTCAAAACAAAACTCACCCAGAATTTCTGCAAAAACATCCGTGTGCTATGCCCTGCATGTTTATCGTGTCCGTTTCTGCGTGGTTCCGCGTGTTGTTCCGAGTTATTCTGCGCTTTAATCAAAGACATGCCGCATTCCGGGCACATACCAGGATTTTCTTGGCGCACCTCCGGGTGCATTGGACAAGTATAAATCATTTCTTTCATATTATTTTATGCTCCATGTAAATAAACGTTCAGGAATACCTCCGACATTTTTGATTTTTAACTCGGCATAGGACGGCATCGGGTTTACCGCTTCAAAAAACAGTATGCCCTCACGGTGATGGCCGCCGGGCCCCGGCCCTTCCCAAGCGGTCGGCTCATATGTATTGTCTTTGTTATCCACTAAGGATACCACTGCGAGCGGGTCATCGTCCAAACTTCCAGAATGAGTATCAAAAACAAGAGCGAATTTCCATATTTGAGCATCTGCACCGAATTCAAGAGGAGTTACTGTAACGGTTACCGGCGGCTGATCATCAGTTTTTGTCTCCCATTGTTCTTGCGGAACTTCGCTCGGCTGAAAAGCTCCAACGTAGTAGAGAAAAAGAACTGCTACCAAAACAATAACTACGTACAGTAAATATTTCATGCCCGCTTGTACTTAATTATCCTACTCACCATATAAACAATACCTCCAAGATTAAACAGCAATCCCACCCAAAAAAGTTGTACTTGATACTGCGCTATAAAGGTTACCACTCCAGCCACGCCGAGAATAGGAAGCAGATTGATAATGTAATGAGTACAACAGGAAAGCATTGCGGCAGTAGATGTCGTGCCAGTCACTCCTAAAACCTTGCCACTTCCGTAACCGCCCCTAATAAGATTCTTCAAATAAACATATAAACCGATCTGAATACCAAATCCTATGGCAAGGCTCACAATAAAGTACCAAAAATGGCCGAATTGATCTATGGCATACGGCCAGCCAGAGATGAGACTGAGAACGGAAAAATACACGGCCAGCAAAGTAGCCATGCCTATCAATCCATAAATTGTGGATCTAACAATCATTACAATATGTTCAATCATCTAATCGATTTGTATCCACCAGGAATCCCCCTCTTTGATAAAACAATCTGCCATAGTTGATTTTTCCTGGCACGAAACGATCCGGCGCCAACTAATAAATAATACCTCCACATTCGATAAAACCTTTCGTCATAATTTGATTTTATTCTATTCCAATTATTCTCAAAATTTTTATGCCATTCCATTAAGGTTTTATCATAATCTGCGCTAAAGTTATGCCAATCTTCCATAACGAATAAACCTTCACTCGCTTTAGCAATCTGCACTATCGACGGCAACATAGAATTGGGGAAAATATATTTATCAATCCAGGGATCTCCAACTTGATCTGACTTGTTGCATCCTATTGTGTGAAGAAGGAAAATACCATCATCTTTAAGGGCATTGTGCACGACCTTCATAAAGGTACGGTAGTTCTTATACCCCACGTGTTCAAACATTCCCAACGATACGACATGGTCGAACTTTTCATTGATATCGCGGTAGTCCTGAAGACGAGTTTGGACAGAAAGGTTTTTATACAATTCGTCAGCTAGCGCTTTTTGTTCTTTTGAGACCGTGATACCTACTGCGTGCACGCCATATCGCTCGGCCGCGTACCCTATGAAACTCCCCCAGCCAGAACCAATATCGAGTATTCTTTGACCGCGCTTGAGTCCGATCTTCCTGCAAACAAGATCTAGTTTTGCTTCCTGCGCTTCGTCCAAACTTTCAGCGTTTTCCCAATATCCACAGGTGTATGTTAAGCGCCTATCAAGCATTGCGCGATATAAGTCATTACCGATGTCATAATGTCTTTCTCCTATCTCAAAAGCTTTTGACTTTCTCCCCGCGTTCAAAAGAGAATTCCAAACAAATCTAGAAATCACATCCCAGTTATACTTGAATCGATTATCTAGATCGACCGCAAGAATTTTATGAAAAAACTGGTCCAATCTTGCGCAATCCCACCAGCCGTCCATATAGGATTCACCGAGTCCTAATGACCCGTGCCGCAATACACGACCATAAAAATCCTCGTTGTGTACTTGCGGGTCATATGCATTATTCCCGTTGATGGTAATGCCAGTTCCTTCAAGAAGTGATTCAATAATTTGCTTTTCTTTTTTCATAAATCTCTTACAGTTTTATTCTATACCATTTTATATGTTCGTACACGCTTGACCATAAAAATCCCACTCCGAAAGCGAACATAAGTTCTTCTAGGGGCACGCCTACAACCAAAATCCCGGAAATTGCCGAAAGATTCCAGACCTGCTGAATATAACCGGGATAGGCCGCGATGAGTGAGAGAAAATATACGAAATAAAGTCCAGAGAATATAAAAGCGCTGGCAAACATTTTCTTTTTCAGGTCTGGGCGGCAATACCAAGTAAAAAGTCCGCCGCCAATTAGCGCAATGAATGTGGAATAAATAGGGTTTAAATTTGTGAAAATAAACAACAAGGCAAAAATTATCGGTGCTGAAAAAAGCGCGAGGAAATGGTATTTGTGGCGCTGTTCGTGCTTTTCCTCCGTGCTCATTCGTTCATGCTTGATATGGAAAATTCTCTCGTATATGACAACTGCAAGCCCGCCAACACCGAAAGCAAAAAGGAGACTTTCAAAATCAAAACCGGTTTTTTGCGCTAAATCAAAGAGTGACGGCGGACTCCAATATTCGGGAACAAAAAGCGGTTCGGTTAATCCTAAAAGCGAAGTCCAAAGACTCACAACGAGCATCTCCTTTTTGCTTTCTTTGCTTTTTAGCGAAAGATAGACAACCGCCCAAACGACCAAAAGTATTATGCTCCAAATAAGCCACGCATACTGCATATGTATTAAATTTATTTATTCGATCCGCAGAATTTATTGTGAAGCCATGCAATAAGCCAAACGCCTACGTAGGTGTACAGTACCGCCTGCACCAGACCTATTAGAAAACCGCCAAAAGTTATCGCAACATCACCGGCAAACTTTTCTACATTTACCAGGTGAACAAGCCAGCCCAAAAGCTGCAAAGCAAAGCCTGGCCATAAGGCGACAAATACAGCACAGACAATATAAATAACTCCCATCACTCCTCCGGCGGCCAAAGCAAAGCCATTTTTATTTATTTGGCAGTAATGTTTTTCGTTGTTCATAAATTTAGTTTTGATTTAGTTTACTAAGTTCTACGACCAGCTGGTCATTGTGGATGCTCATATTGGGGTCATCAAAAATATGCTTGATTACTCCCTCTTTATCAATCAGTACAAAAGTATGCCCAGGAAGCGATCCATAATGCATTGAGGACGGAGTTTTGAGCATGCTGAATTTATTAGATATCACCGCATTTTTATCAAACACAACCGTTGCTTCGGCCAGCTCTGGCATTTGATTAATAGCTTTCTGCCACTCCCCTGGCGGGTCAACAACTACTGATAAAACAACTGTGCCGGTATTCTTTAATCGCTCGTCTTTGGCGAGCGCGACAATTTGATTCCAGCATGCCGGATAACACATCAACCCCTCGTTAAAGAAAAGGATAATGTTTTTACCCCGCAATTCATTCAGAGAATATGTTTTTTCATCTTTGTCAACTAAGGTAAAGTCAGGCGCCGATTTATTGACTAATTTATTAAGCGGCGTGGCAGAAGTATTGGTGACTAAAGGCATCCCATGCTGATCTACCGCAGGCGCGCTAGTTTTATTCTTGCTGCCGCCCCAAGCCAAAAGACCTATTACGGCAACAACAACTGTTACAATAATGATTGTAGAAACGTTTATTTTTTGGTTCATGGTTTTTCTTTGTTAAATTGGTGAGCGACGCGCCAGACGACTCCGCTAATAATGATAATTAATGAAAACGCCCATACGTATTCGGGAATTGCTTGCACAACCCCGCTTATTGATTGCAAGACCTTTGTAAGATAGATATTAATGCTTGTTTGATATCCTCCGGCCTGCATAAAGAGTCTATTGGTAAACGCAAGATAAAGAATCAAAACGCCCATGGCAAGAAATGTAAGGCCCGATACTGCTTCGGAAACAGTAATGCGTATTTCCTTGCTACCCAATCGATATTGAATCGGCCTATTAAAGACTTGCTGGAACTTTTGTTCAAAATTGATTTTGTCAAGAAAAAGCGATATGAGAAAGAGCGGAGCTACCATTCCAAAAACATAGCTTAAGGTGTAGATGCCGCCCCAAAATACCGATCCGGGAAGCGCGGCGAGGGCGAGCACGCCCGCAAGCACCGGCGCACAGCACGTAGTGGCAATTCCTGAAAATATGCCGAGCGTAAATACCGAAACCGCGTTATGCTTTTTAAGCGCCGGGTGCACCTGAAACGGCAATGAAAAATGCTTGCCGGTAAGAAGAATCACGCCCAACACTGCAAGGAAAATACCGCCGACGCCAAACACCGCATTGTGATACTGACTGAAGAATTTGCCGAGAGCCGCCGCCCCCAATCCAATCGGTAGAAAAACCGCGAGAATTCCCAGAAAGAAAATAAAAGTCATCACAAACACCTTGCGTCGTTCGCGAAAAATAGAAGCAAAGTACGACGGTAAGAGTACGGTAATGCAGCACGGCGCGAAAAGGGCGGCCACCCCGGCTACGAATGCCGCAATGATTGACGCGCTTAGCAAGAGTTCCATTATTGATTTTTATTGTCTATGCCAAGCAGACGGTGAAACCAGCACCAACCCAGAAAACTCTCGGCAAGGGAAATCCAACCCACGGCAGCAATAAGCAGGTTTGCCCATTCGGCGCCAAACTGCGGAGCCCACGGGCCAAGCCACCACACTGCCAACGCAAACCGCAGAATTCTGTCTAATTTGCCTAAGTTTTGATTCATACAATTTTTAGCTAAGGTTAATCATATGTTCGACCTTTTAATGGCAGCAACCGCCGCCAGAATGCCGTGACTGTTCTTTGACTACCTGTTTCCGATATCCCTCCTTGCAGTTTTCTGAACAAAACTTTTTGCCAAACCCTTCAGGATAATCTTTTTCTTTTCCAAGCTCCATTTTACAGGTCGGGCATTTTTGTTTAAAAAGATTAAACATAATTTTAAAAATTCAATTTTTAATTACTTCTTTTTTCTCGACCTTTTTATGCCCTCTCATCATCAAAATATGCAAAAAAGGACAAAGCAAGATAATTAACAAAATCCAATAATTACTACTGTCTTTGTATAACGAGATAAAACCAATGATCAGTATAACCGGCGCCAAACAACAAACTGCCATCAACAATAAATGATTTTGTCTTATTTTTTGCCAGATGTTTTTAAGCATGCCTATTTTCTTTTTGACAATTTATAAATTGCCAAAATTTCTTTTACTGCTTTTGATTCTTTGCCGGATTTCATTTGGTCCGCTACATGTGTTGCAAGATGGCGTTCCAAAAGAAGATCTTCCACGCCAGAAAGCGCCTCTTTTACGGCAAGAGATTGATGAATAACATTAATGCAATACACATCTTCCTCCACCATCTTCTGAAGCCCTCTCAACTGTCCCTCGATGATTTTTAAGCGGTGGAGCGCTCTTTTTTTGGATACCGTCTTCATGGCTTCATGATACCCCCTGGGGGTATTCATGTCAACCCTATAACCCGCAACCGCCTCCTCCCTGCTGCTGAACGGGTTCTACGAGAGCACGAACTCTCTGGTATCCAGATCCGCTGGAATACTCGTTTCCCAACGCTTCTTTTGGAGATACCTTGTCCCACGAAACTCCCTGCTTGGCAAAATATGACGCAATGGTCAAATACGTATCGGGGAACCAGTATGAGTTTACCTGAAGGGCAACCCTGTACATCTCCTCTTCACTCACCCCGTTATATGCCAGGAGCTCCAAAAGTCCCAGCATTGCCATGCCATGATTGCAATCAGGGAAATATGTGGAGTTGCCGCAGCACGGCCGAAAAATGCCTTGAGAGACTCTCTCAACCAATGCCTGCTGTTCTGGAGTTAACGCAACAAACGCATACTTTGAGTAATGATCCATGGCATTCCCTCTCGCCAGGGTCCAGCCGCCGGTAGAGGCAAAGTTCCCTGCTCCGTTAAATCTGGGGTCCATCATGGGGCCTGTTTCCAGAATGCTGTTTTTGTTGCCCAAGCCAAATCCCCAAAGCAAATTTAGAAGAACGCCGGAGTTTTCATACGTCATACGAACTTCTTGCGTATCAGATTCGTACAACAGTTTTCTCATGTCTTCTGGCAATCCGCCCCTGCTCTCGTATAACGCCGTGAGCTTCTCCTCGTCAATAACCCCTGTCTCCATCATTTGCATGCCAAGGTCTCCCCACTGAATTGGCAAAACAATGCCATCTGCAGGCAGAACCTGACTTTCCAAATCTCCTGTTTTTACAACAGCATTCTCCGCTTCTCCCTTATTTGCGTCTAGCACCAACGCTCCCGTTGCATAGAGCCATATGCCGGAAACGACCACTGCCGCAACCACTATGTTCATCCAAAAAGAAATATCTTGTTTCATTGTGGTAATTGACTCGCCTCGCTTTAACGAAGCGGGCACCCGCTTACTTTTGATAATTTTTCAAGACCTTGTTCTCCCGCCAACCTTGTGCCGTCTGCAAACACCCACGTTGGGTACCCCGTAATGCCTTCTTTCAAACATCTCTGGGGATCGTCCGGACATTCCACGTACGGCACCAGACGGAACGAACCTCCAAACGCCTTTTTCTCATTCTGGCAATGCGGGCACCAGTCGGCTCCATACATGATTACTTTCTCGTCCGCCAGGCACTGGGCAAAAGAATCAAGCGCAGCTACTACCTGCTGCTCTGGCTTAACAACAAGAAAACTAACTCCCGCGATAACCGCTCCAATGGCGACGATAATAATCACATTTCTCATGTCAGCAGCAGTTCTCCATTTTTTGTTTCAATTCCTCGACTTTCTGGTTTGCACGCTGTTTTGGAACAGCCATGACAAACGCCCATACGATAACTCCCACAACTCCCAAAGACACTGCCAGCAAGGCCCATTGCAACGAAACCAAGCTGTATGCAACAACAAAACCCGCAGGTATGAACAGCGCCTTCCATAAAATAGGCGAACGTCCTGCAGGCAAACGCTTTTCTAACTGGTATGCAATACCCACAACCGAACCTCCCAACAGCATTGCTACAATGATGCGGTCAATCTCATACCCAACGAATAACGCGACCAGCATCCACAGCCATGTTCCGCTCACTCCAGCGCATATGGGGCACACCTTGAAAGGCAAAACCTTATTGACAAGCCACGCAGCGCACGTAATCACAACGATTGAAGCTATAACAATGGTAAGCATAGTGGTTTAGAGAAAGAATATAACCAAACCTAACGCTATCATAGCAATTCCTCCGCCAAAGCGCATGAGTATTCTCTTCTCTTTTTGCCAAGACTGCACCTTATCCAAGAGAGCTTTGTTGCTCGCAATGAAAAGAATAAGCGCTAATGGCAAAACGAAGATGAGATTGTAGAGAATGAGATAACTCAATCCTTTCAGGTACGTTACCTGATCATGCAACAGCCCCAGCACCATAAGGTATGGCCCGCCGGTGCACGGAAACTCGCACAACCCAACCAATCCTCCCAAGAGAAATGCGGTGGGAATAGACCCCTTTTCCATTAACTCTGCCATTTTCTGATGCGCTGCATGGGGAATGCGAAGCTTTACGGGAAACGCCGGAAAAAACTCGTTTATCAAGCTTATTACGCCAAATAGCATAAGAAGAAATGCCCCAACCTTTGCCATGAAATGCGGCGTGTTGAAGAAATGAAGGGTCTGCAGAATCCCCAATCCTATAAGCAGGTAAACCAAGAAAATGCCCAAGATGTAGACGCCCCCTATAAGAAGAATTTTAGAGCGCAGCTTCCCTATGCTGAACAGAAACGCAATGGTGAGGATGAGAATAGAGAATGCGCAAGGATTAATGCTGTCAATAAGCGCGGACACCCCTACTAACGGCAAAAGCCACGTACCTTCATTGGAAAGATTCCAGAGCGCGGCTGTTCCAACGCCTCCGGACTTGAAAAACACTACCAAGCCAAGGAATATCAGAAGAGCACCGACAAGAATTGCAAGTTTTTTATTCATAAGGTTACGGCTTCACATTTGCGCTTATCTGAAGTTCTACGTTTTCTCCCGCGTTATTCTCCAAAATAACCGCACGCTGAATACTACCCACTCCAGCTGGACCGTGAGCCGCAGGATCAAAGGTAACATTCACAGACACTTCCTCTCCCGGATCAATCTGCGCATTCATCTTAGGGATAAAGCCATGACCCGGCATGCCGTACGGCCCAAACTTTTTATCTCCTTTTTGCAACACGGCTACGGTGCACATGCATGAAGTGTACATCTTGCTTATGTTCACGGGATCTGCGCCCGTATTCTTAATTACAAAGGCATGAGTAACTGGGCCCGCGGCCATGGAAATAGTGCCAAAATCAAAGCCCTGATCTTCAATGCTTAACACTCCAGAAGAATTCTGCTGCACTGCTGCGGCTTCTTGATCCTTTGCATCAGGCCGCGCAATCCAGACAATGCCCGCAAATATCACGGCTCCTACTACTATACTCGTAATGATATTCTTATTCATATATATTAGTTCATAATAAAACAAAACCCCTCAAGAGGGAAAAAGACGCACGATACAAAGCCAAGCGACCATGGCTCTCTATCGCCGCCTTACAAAACAGCGGGGCTGTTTTCATGCAAAGAAAACCAGCGTTGAATTCGTTGTGCGAGAGGAGAAGCAAAGAACCGCACCTCTTGCTTGTAGCGGGAGTACGACACAAGAAACGGTTTTGCAACACTCTCATCATTTCTATGCACAAAAGCTAGAACGGATATGGCAAATAAGAAGAATATTGCGAGAAAGCCGGCATTCACGGTTGCAGTAGAAAAACCCTTTATCGCGCCTGCGTGGAATGTCAAAGACGCAAAACTATCACTTCCCACGGGGCATTCGCCACCACGAGTAAGTGCTGCAACACACCCATGCATATCGCCTTGAGGGCTCATGGCCAAAAACCCAAAGCCGGCCATACCGACAAAGCTCAAAAGCATATATAGTGCAAGTCCAGATTTCATCATACTTTCAGTATACCATACTACCTGCCAAAAATATTGCTCAGCCAATTGGAAAGGGCATCAAGAACTGAAGCCTGATAGGGCTGGTAGCTTTGGGGCTCAGACCCTGATTGTTCTTCTTGTATCTGCTGCTGCTTTTGTTGCAACCGTTCCTCAAGCTTTTGCAGTTTTTGCTGCATATCTTCATTCACGCGAGATTTTCCCTTCACCTTATCAAACAACCGCCACAGATCATTTCTTATATCCTGCAACATCATGTTTGCTTCCCTGAAATCACCACTATTCACAGCTTCATATACCGGTTCTAGCGCTTCATGGAATACGTCTTTCACTTCTGTTGTAAATCTCTTGAACCGCTGGTTCATCTCGCGCAACTGCTGAAGAACTCCGTAAATTTCTCCGGGATGCGCACCTTCATGAATTATTTGGAGCGCTTCTCTTGCATCTTCAAAATTGCCCTGGTTGAATTCACTACGCGCTTGGGTAACAGCATTCTTAATCTCTTCAATTGTTGTTCTGACTACAGTAAGGTCAATCCTTTCAATGGAGAATTTTTTCGACGCTATCAGCTTCTCCAGCCTTTTCAAGTCTTTCTCAATAGACTTTAACTCCTGGGGCAACTCAATCTTTGTTCGTATGCCATTGAGCGTTTCCCAAAGCTGGGCATCATAAAATTCCTGGAGCGCATCTCGTTGATCTTCTGGAGCGGCATTCTTGATTGTATTTGAGAATCTATCAACTTCGGAAAGCAAGTTGTTGAGCTCGCTAACCTCGTTTGCAAATGCGACAGCTTTCTGGGCCTTCTTGAGGACTTGCTTAATTTGCCGCTTCAGATCGTTAATCTGGGACACAACCTGTTTTAGTTCTCTTGGATCTACAACATCAACAAACTCCTCTTGCCCCAGATCTTCTCCCTCAAAGAATGACTGGGGAGTTTGCTGCTGGGTTTGTTTTTCCTGCGGCTGGACTTGCCCTTCCTGCATTTCTTGAGCCATGCCGTTCGTGGGCAAGAAACCAAAAACCAAAACAGCGCCCATAATCCCAAGCACAGAAAAGATTGAGAATATCTTCATAATGAAGCTATGTTGTTATCCTTATTTATGTATGAGAGAAAAAGACCTTTTGATATAGTATACCATGCTGTCAAGAGACCACAAAAGAGAGGTCAATCCCCTGATTCCAAAACCTCTTGGAATCCCGCGCGCTTTCTCTCCAAGGCCGTGAGTATGGCTTTTCTCAAACGCAAGTTCTTTGGCGTCACCTCAAGAAGTTCGTCGTCTCCCAAGTATTCAATACATTCCTCCAAACTTAGCACCAATGGAGTGTCAAAATGCTCTGAAACACCCTCTCCTCTTGAACGCATATTAGAAAGCTTCTTCTCCTTGCATATGTTCACCACCAAATCCTGGGGCTTTGCGTTCTTCCCCACTATCATGCCTTCGTACACCGGCACTGCGGGACCTATAAACAGCTGCCCCCTGTTCTGGGCATTTAGTAATCCATACGAATTACTCAATCCCGTTTCATGAGCAACAAGAGAACCGTGGCTTTGCGATTTTATTTGCCCCACAGAGGGTTTGTATCCATGGAGCAGTGTATTGAAAATACCTTCTCCTTTCGTATCGGTCAAAAACTCGGAACGATAACCTATAAGCCCTCTCGTGGAAACCAGAAAATGCAGGTGAGCTATTCCGCGGTCCTGCTTCATGTCTACCATTTCTCCTTTTCTGCTTCCCATTTTTTCAATGACGGTGCCCACATACTGCTCTGGGCATTCCACATACATATCTTCAAACGGCTCTATTGTAACTCCGTCTTTTTCTTTGAAAATGACTTCGGGCTTTCCCACCTGGAACTCATACCCTTCCCTGCGCATTTTCTCAACTAAAATAGCCAAATGGAACTCTCCCCTTCCTGAAACCACAAATGAAGAGTCAGAATTACTTCCAGAAGGATCCACGCGCAAAGCAACATCATTAAGAAGCTCTTGCTCCAAACGCTCCTTCAGGTATCTAGCAGTAGAATATTGGCCTTCCTGGCCCGCAAAAGGAGAAGTATTCACCGAGAAATTCATTTTCACCGTAGGCTCGTCAATATGTATGGGGGGCAAGGCAATAGGGTTCTCATAATCCGCAATGGTTTCTCCTATTCTGATTCCCTCAATACCAGCTATTGCGATAATGTCCCCTGCTTGCGCTTCCTCAATTTCCCTGCGATTCAGCCCGTCAAACGTCATGACTGCGCTAACCTTTGAGGGCATCTTCTCCCCATTGGTCTGAATACGCATGACCTGCTGATTTTTCTTCAAGCTCCCTGCATGTAAAAATCCTACTGCTATTTGCCCCTTGAAGTTGTCATAAGAAACGTTCACCACAAGCATCTGGGTGGGACCTTCTCCAATCTTTGGTTCTGGTATTTCTTTTACAATAGTTTCAAACAGCGGCTGAACGTCTTGCATGCTTTCTAGGCTCGGCTCAAAACCTGCTTTTCCCGCAATGGCTGAAGCGTACAGCACTGGAAACTCTGCTTGCTGGCTGGAAGCCCCCAACTCCACAAACAAGTCAAAAGTCTGGTTCAAGACCCATTCTGCTCTCGCCTGCGGCAGGTCAATCTTGTTAATAACAACAATAACCTTGTGTCCCGCTTCCAAAGCCTTTTTCAATACAAACTTTGTTTGAGGCATAGGACCGTCTTTGGCGTCTACCAAGAGCAGCACGCCCTGCACCATAGACATAATGCGTTCTACCTCTCCTCCAAAGTCTGCATGGCCAGGAGTGTCAACAATATTAATCTTGAAATCCTTGTATTTAATGGCCGCGTTCTTGGAGAAAATGGTAATTCCGCGCTCTCGTTCCAACTCGTTGGAATCCATGATAAGCGTGGTGTTCTCCTGCTTGGTTGCAAAATCTTCTGATTGACGCAGCAAAGCATCCACCAGAGTGGTTTTCCCATGGTCAACATGGGCAATGATGGCAATGTTTCTAATATTCTGCGCCATGGTTAATATCGAGAAGAAGGTTTAGTAAATCTTCTCTGCCCGCCGAAAGCTCGACGAGCATGAGTCTGGGTCCTGCGTGAAAACACAGGTCGACGATCTTCATCGATAACATGCACGCCAGGCCGAACAGGAGGAAGTTCTGGTAAGGGAGTAATGGGAAAAGAAGATCTGGTCAACCGTTCAATTTCTCTAATCTTGTAGCGCTGTTCTGGCACCACAAAGGAAATGGCGCGTCCCGTGAGCCCCGCTCTTCCGGTACGCCCTATGCGATGCACATAATCCTCCGGGTTCTCTGGAAGATCATAATTAATCACCACTTCAATTCCCTTCACATCAATGCCCCGTGACGCAATGTCGGTTGCAACAAGCACGCGGTATTTCCCTAACTTGAAACCTTCCAACGCCTCTCTTCGCTGCGCCAACGATTTATTGGAATGAATTTCAGCTGTGCTATGGCCCATGGTTTTAATGTCTCTACATATTTTCTTTGCCCCGTGCTTTGTGCGAGAGAACAAGAGCACGCTTCCCTTGTGCTCGGAAAGCACCTTATCAAGCAAACGTGTCTTCTGATCTTTCTTCACCACAAACAGTTCATGCTCCACGCTCGCTGCCGCGGTTCCAGACTGCGCCACTTCCACGCGCACGGGCAGCTTCATGTGCCGCGTTGCTATGCGTACAATGTTCTCTGGCATGGTTGCAGAAAACAACATGGTCTGACGGTCTTTTGGAACCGCTTCCAATATCTGATTCACCTGCGGAGCAAACCCCATATCCAGCATGCGGTCTGCTTCATCCAGAATAAGAATCTTTACCGAACGGAGATCAAGTGTTCTTTGGCGCAAATGGTCAATGATGCGTCCCGGAGTTCCAATGATAATGTTGGGACGCCTCTGGAGCATGCGCAGCTGGTACCCCATAGCAACGCCCCCTATCAATACCGCGGTTTTCACGTGAAACGCG
Organism: bacterium; assembly: GCA_030647485.1. Taxonomy (GTDB): domain Bacteria; phylum Patescibacteriota; class Minisyncoccia; order Minisyncoccales; family UBA10102; genus JAUSJT01. The sequence goes on along the minus strand of JAUSJT010000004.1, from coordinate 68,978 downwards.
CGCCCCAAACTCTCCAACGACTCATTATCCTGTAATGCAAGCTCTCGAGTAGGCACAATAACCAGCCCCATGCCCTGCCCTGTCTGCATGAGACGCTGAATAAGCGGTATGCCAAAGGCAAGGGTCTTGCCAGTGCCTGTCTGCGCAATGCCGATAATGTCTTTGCCTTCTATGGCAGTCGGAATCGCCTTGGATTGAATAGGCGTTGGGGTCTGAAATTTTAAGTTTACCAATACTTCAAGAAGCTTGGGCGCAATACCTAAACCAGAAAATCCCCTCTGGGGTTCTGGATTGCGAACTTGCACTGTTTTTGTTTGCTGTATCATGCAAAAAAATACGCGACCTGCCCTCTTTGAGAAGTCGCATACGAGCATAGTACACTAAAAATCCTTGAATGTCAAACTCTGGCCTCTAAAACTCGAGGCTATACTTTGAAATTTTAGAATTATGCTTTATATACGGAATCAGATCGATCTCGCACTACGCCTTCTGCAATATACTCCTTGATAAGAGATTGGTATGGCACATTGATCTCGTTGGCATGCTCTTTTAATCGAATCAGGATGTGGCTTGGGATGCGGATAGAGATGGCATACGAAACAGGCTTTAGGTTTAGGAAAGACGCTTTCTCAAAATCAGAAGACTCAAAATAATCAGCAAGATTTATCTTTGCCCAAAAATCTCTCTCACGATCCTCATTCTTTAGTTTTGGAACCTTAAGATTTTTTTTCATGGTAAAGGTGTAATTCTTTTGTATAACGTGGTATATACAGCTGTCAAGCCCCTGAATTGTGCAAAGCATCAGAATCTTCTATACTAAAAGAGATGCCAACTCTAGCATACATTTTACTCTTTACCTTTTTGGGAAGCGTAGGGGCCCTTATCGGAGGACTTATTCTCCTTTCCAGGGAAAGGTTCGCCCTCAAGATTTCCCATTATTTAGCCTCTTTTGCCGCAGGAGTTCTTTTGGCATCAGCATTCTTTGACCTTCTTCCAGAAGCGGCTCATTCAGGAGAGAAGACAGGAACCAATGTGTTCTTTTGGGCACTCATGGGGATGCTTCTCTTTTTTGTTATAGAGAGATTCATTCATTGGTTTCATCACCACGAGGAATACCATGAGCATGAGAAAGAAGGCCAATCAACCATTCCCCTTATTATCATAGGAGACACTGTTCATAATTTTGTTGACGGCATTGTTATAGCCGCAACTTTTTTAGTAGACATTCAACTAGGCATAGTGACGACTCTGGCGGTTGCAGCGCATGAAATACCCGCAGAGATTGCAGACTTTGGACTCATGCTTCACAAAGGGCTCTCGAAAATAAAGATCATTCTGGTAAATATTTTAAGCGCGTCTGCTGCATTCTTGGGGGCTCTCATCACTTACTTTCTCGGAAATGTCTTGGAAGCGTACCTACCGATAGCCCTTGCAGCTACCGCGGGATTCTTTATTTACATTGCAGCTTCCGACTTAATCCCAGAGATACATTATGAGAAAAGACGAGGCGTTGCCCTTACAAAAACCGCGCTTCTCTTTTTGGGCGTTATCGTCATCTGGCTTTCTCTCTCCTTCCTCAAGGAGGGTGCCTAGCGACTACGCCTTGTATTGATTCCAACCTTTTGGGATTGGAATGGAGATTATTTTTCGTTCGTCTCGTGTAGGTAATGTAAAAGCAATGGAAGTTGCGCAAAGGGCAATGCTCTTGTCAGGCAAGGCAAAAGGCGCGCCGTATTTCGTGTCTCCCAGTACCGGGAATCCCGCAAAAGAAAACTGCGCTCGTATTTGGTGAAACCTCCCGGTCTTGAGAAGTATCCTCACAAGAGTATACGGCCCATACGGCGCAACAACGTCATACTCCAACTCTGCCCTCTGTCCCCTTTCTCCTCGAACTTCTGTCTTTCGCCTACCCTCGTCTTTAACAAGATAGTGGGTTAAAGTTCCCGCATCTGGCTTCCCTATCACCAAGGCATGATATATTTTTTCAATAGTGTGGCTCCTGAACTGTTCTGAAAGACGCGAGGCTCCCTTGCTTGTTTTGGCAAACAGCACAATACCTGAAACTGGCCTGTCTAGCCTATGCACAAGGCCCAAGAATACGTTGCCGGGCTTTCTGTATTTCTTCTTCAAATACACCTTCACCTCGTCCATGAGGCAAGGATCTTTACTCTTGTCGCCTTGCGTAAGAAGCCCCGCTGGTTTGTGCACCGCAATCACATGGTTATCTTCGTATAAAACAGTTAGAGCCATTACTACGTCTTAGCTGATACAATCTTGCTCAATGCCCTTGCATCTATTTTGACGACGGTCAACTCATCTTGAAAATTCAGCGCATAATCTGGATCTTTTAAGCCAGAGCCAGTAAGAGTAATGACAACTCGTGAGCCTTCTTTGAAGTATCCGGTTTTTGCCAGTTTCATAACTCCGGCTACCGCAGCGGCAGATGCAGGCTCCGCGAACACTCCTTCGCGTTCTGCAATAAATCGATAAGCGAATCTGATTTCTTCGTCCGTGACTGAATCTATCAATCCCCCGGATTCATCTCGTGCTGCAATAGCTCCTTTCCAGCTCGCAGGATTCCCGATCCGGATAGCAGTGGCTTCGGTTTCGGGGTTTTCTACCGGCTTTCCAATAACCAAGGGGGCGGCTCCCGCAGCTTGAATGCCAATCATTTTAGGAAGCATCCAGGACTTTCCATGTTTTTTGTACTCTGTATATCCTTTCCAATACGCCGTAATATTCCCAGCATTTCCCACGGGAAGCGCATGATAGTCTGGCGCATCTCCCAGATCGTCAACCACCTCAAAGGCAGCGGTCTTTTGTCCTTCAATTCTGTAAGGATTTACCGAGTTGACTAAAACAATATTTTCTGCGCTTGCCACTTCTTTTACGAGTTGCAAGGCTTGATCAAAATTTCCCTTCACCATCATAACTTTAGCTCCGTATCGGTACGCCTGGAGAAGCTTTCCCTTTGCGATTTTCCCCTCGGGTATAAGAACAAAACACCGTAATCCGCATCGCGACGCATATGCGGCGGCGGAAGCTGACGTATTGCCTGTAGAAGCGCAAATGACCGAAGTTGCTTTCTGCTCAACCGCTTTTGAAACAGCCATAGTCATGCCGCGATCTTTAAAAGAACCTGTCGGGTTTAATCCCTCAAACTTATAGTAGATTTTAACACCTGACAAACCAAGGTATTTGGGCAATGCTTCAGCTAAGATCAGGGGCGTATTCCCTTCGTTCAAGGAAATAATGCAGGTGGGATCTACAGGAGGAAGAAAGTTCTGATACCTTTCTATGATTCCTATTTTCTTTCCAGTCATATTCATGATTGTACTCTATCAAAAAATCGTCCTTCGATAAAGCTCAGGACGATTCTTTGAAACTTAGTCTCACTAAGTTTAAGGCTACCTGCTTCTTTTCTTCTTCTTTGCTGCCAACATCAATCTTTTTGTTTCCAATCGTTTCTTGGTTTTGCGAGAATGACGTGATTTTATATGTTGGCCCAGCCCCGTGCTTCTTTTTGCCATATATGTATTTTACCAATGAGTTACTTATGTTCTTAGTATAGCAGAAAAACTGACAAAGAAAAATACTCTTACACAAACTCTATCTTGAGCTTGCGCTGAAAAACAGAGGCAATTTTCTGGAGAGTATCGGTGGTAAAATTCTGCTGACCTGTTTCCATCCTTGCTATATTACCTTGACTGGTACCTAGTTTCTTTGCCAATTGTGTTTGGGAAAAACCTTGCTTTTTGCGCAATTGCAAAATCTGGTAAGCAATTTCAAGCTGCTTGCCATATTCTTCGTAATGCTTGCGGAATACTGGATCTTTTAGTTCTTCTTTGAGATACTTCTGAAAGTCCAGTGCTTTGTATGTTTTTCTACTCATAGATTTTAGGATTTCTTACGACTTCTTGATAATTCTCTTGCGCCTTCTGGATTTCACCAATCGGCGTCTTTGCGGTACTCTTCAAAAAGGCATGAAGTAAAATGATGGTCTTCTTCACAAATATAAAATAGAACACCCTATACCTATTCTTACTAAAATCAACTCGCAACTCCCTGATTTTCCCTGCAATATGCCGAGAGTGCGGCTCATCGAGATATCCTTTATTGATTCGTAAAAACTCAATGTACTTTGCTATTTTTGCCTTTTCTTTATCGTTCAGCTCTTCAATGTAATCAAGAACCGGACTTTTGCCCGTTGTTCTATCTGTATAAAACTTTACTCTGTACTCTTCTATAATTCCAGTATATATCATGTATGATATTGTGTCAAGACTTTCAACGTATATCGTTTACGCATACTTTTATCATATCAAAAAACCGCCCGCCTCGCCATCGACTGGCGAGTCGAGGCGGGCCCTCATGGCGATGTTTTGTTCTGTCTATTTATAAACATTACCTCTCCAGTCGATTTCCTCAATAAAAGCAACCGAGCTCTCAAAGTTAAACTCGGCAATAATACGTATTCTTCCACTACGAATACGATAGAATCCTTCCCACTCTCCTTTTAACTTCTTGAGATCTAGATTAGTGTTCCCTCCTTGAAAATATCGGATAGTCTTCTCGATAAGCTCTTTTACTTCGTCAGTCAACTGTAAGCTCATTCTTTGCGAGAAATTTCTCTGAACTTCTTGAGGTATTGATGCTCCAACTCATAGAGAGTAGCTTTTGACGCTCTTTCGAGAAGGTTTACCGTACCGCCTTTCTATATCTCTCTGTTCTCTCATAGCAATCTCGGGCAAGGCCAAAGCTCGAAGCTTCATCAGCTCCGTTCCCAGTACTTCTCGAACACTCTCTTTTATCAGAGAGCGTAGCTTTTTATCAGAAGTAATAGTTGCCATATGATTAAGCATACCACTCTTCTCGAAGAAAGCAAATCTGGCTCCCCAAGCGAATCCAGAACCATCTTTTAAGGGGAGATTCTAGGCCTGTCTCGGATGGGGACGGGTCGGATTCACAAGATTTGTCTGCTCCCCCTGTTGGACGTATTTAGAACATTTAACTGGAAACAGATACGGGAAGAGTTCAAGACTTCTTCTCTATTGCGAAGCCAATGTATCAATCGTTTTGCCAATAGCGCTTGATTCTTCAGCCTGGGTTTTCACAAGGGCACTTCTTTGCCTATCTTCTTGGAAGATAACAGTAAAACGGTCAAAAGTACCCTCTCTTCCCAAAATACGGGGAGCCTCCTCGTTATTCAAAAACACGAATGGCAGATTATATTGCTCATTCTGCAAGGTAGTGGATATTTCATGCCGCCACCCCTGGATTGATTTTCCGTCAATACCAACTATTAGAACGGGTACACCATTTTCAGCTACAATCCCAAGCGCTTCGGCGTCAGTTTTGGGAAGAGCAGAGATAGTAGCTCCAGAATCTATAAGCAAAAAGAGGGTTATTCGTTCACCCTCTCTTGTGGTAAAGCCAACTTCAGCAACAGGAAATGTAGTAATCTTCCCTCCCTCGCTCAGGGTAATACCGTACGGAAATACATAGCCATTAGACATAGTAAATCACAGCAAGACTCTTGGGCACAGAGAATACCTTAATCTCATGTAATGGGGTTGAGGGCTGCAGCTTCCTGGCCAAGGCAAGAACCTCCTTGAGCGTACGCCCAGAAGCCACAACTTTCCCCCCAACAACGGCAACCTGCTTGCCGCCGTATTCTTTTACGTCAATAGTTGGAGTATTCATGACTCTATTCTACGCTTTCTCCAAAAACCAGTCAACTGGCTCGCTTTAGCGAACGACTTTCGAACTTTAGATTGGAAAGAAGCGTTCGGATACCCGGAAGGCGTCTTAAAACAAATGAAAGAATTGCTAGCTAATGCTTAATCTTTACTTCTTACCTGTGTACCTCGGTCTAGAACCAAGGATTTAAGAGGGATTGGGGCTCTTTTGAGGGTGTCTCATTGACCCCTCTCGGTCGGGTCTATTTTAGCACAAAATGTTGGCGTGCAAATCGGATATGCACAGGACTAAGATTCTTTTATTCATATCGTAATGCCTCGATTGGACTTTTAAGCGATGCTTGGCGTGCGGGGTAGAGGCCAAAGGTCAATCCTATAGCAGTAGATACTCCCAAACCCAAAAGCACTGCCGAAAGCGGTATCGTAAATACCCATTGGAGCAAGAAAAATTTTGATAATACCAGGGAAGCAATAAAAGAAAATCCGACGCCAAGAAGAATACCCACAATGCCGCCCAAAGCGGTAAGAATTACCGCTTCCATCAAAAACTGAGTCAAGATATCTTTTTCTGTGGCACCAAGGGCTTTTCGCAGGCCAATTTCACGGGTTCGTTCGGTAACCGATACAAGCATAATATTCATAATGCCGATGCCGCCTACAAGAAGCGAGATGGCTGCAACCGACACCAAAAGAATAGTGAGGATATTGGTGATAGCGCTCACGCGCTCTGCGACGTCTGCTTGAGTAGTAATATGAAAATCGTCTTTGTCTGGATCGTCAATGTTGTGCGTTTCGCGCAAGGTAAGTTCAATATCCCGCACTACGCGCGAGACAGATTCTTCACTCTCCGATTGCGCGAGGATAATATTAAAATAGTTAATTCCCATCAGATATTGTTGGGCGGTTGTATAAGGAACAACCACTAGGTCATCGACATTAAAAAGCGCGACTTGCCCCTTGGGAGGCAGAACACCAACAACCCTAAATGATCTTTCCTTTATTTTTATTTTCTCTCCCAAGGCGTCTGAGGCGCCAAAAAGTTTTTCTTTGATTTCCGAACCTATGATTGCGACGCTCGATTTTTGGCGGATATCTTCATCGGTAAAAAACGATCCTTCTTTGGGGTAGATATCAAGAATTTTGGCAATGAGCTCTGATGCGCCAAGTACATTTTTCCGCACAGACTCGTTTCCAAATGCCACGGTATAAACCCGCATCACTGCCGGTGTAAGTTCTTTGAGCCCTTGTACGTTGGCTTTGTTTTTGAGCGCCTCCACATCTTTAAGTTTAAGGGAGTCTGTGGAGATTTCGGCAAAACTGGAAGGTCCCGTAGGTTCTCTGCCCGGAGCGATAATAATCGTCCTCGATCCTAATCCGCGGATTTGATTCAGAATGAGATCTTCGGCGCCACGACCCACGGACATAACAAGAATAATGGCGGTGATGCCAATAACAATCCCCAGAATCGTGAGAAGCGATCTGGATCGGTGGGCTCCAAGCCCATCAAGAGCGGTTTTGAAAGTGTGTCGCAGTATCATGGTTCGATAAACTCACCACAAGTATTATTTTTCGAAATGATCGCGGGCGCGATGGCGGTTATCCACCGCTATGTTGCTCTCAATTACGCCGTCGCGCATGGTAATGATGCGCTCGGCGTGCTCGGCAGTATACGTCTCGTGGGTAATAAGAATAACTGTTTTGCCCTGTTTTTCAGAAAGCTGTTGGAGAATATCCATAACAATTTGTCCAGATTTTGAATCAAGATTGCCAGTTGGCTCGTCAGCAAAGATAACCTGCGGGTTCGTTACCAGCGCACGGGCAATAGCCACTCTTTGTTTTTCTCCGCCAGAAAGTTGAGAAGATTCATGGCTCACGCGATGCGAGAGGCCGACTGCGTCAATGGCTTGTTTTACAAGTCCATCCCATTTTGATTCGGGTACATCCGAATACAAAAGGGGTAATTTTATATTCTCCAGCACCGTGGTTCTCGCAAGAAGATTAAATGCTTGGAAAATAAAGCCCATCTTTTTGTTTCGTACATGAGCGATCTCTTCTTTGGAATAATCGCTGATCGTTTTTCCATCAAAACGATATTCTCCGCCAGTATGCGTATCGAGAAAACCCAAGAGATGAAGAAGCGTTGATTTTCCCGAGCCCGAAGGACCCATAATTGCCACAAACTCGCCCGATTGGATGGAAAAAGAAACCCCTCGGAGCGCAGGGGTTTCCACGCCGTCATTTCGGTAAGTTTTCTCGAGGTTTTTTGCTTCAATGATTGCCATACCCTACTCGAAAAAGATAATGACTTTATCTCCTTCGTTCACGCCTTCGATAATTTCAATATTCCCGTCCGAACCGCGAAGACCGATCTTTACTTTTACTTCTTTTGGGGCTTCGGTATTGAGAATCCTTACCAGCTTGTCCCCGTTTTTTGTGATAATTGCTCGTTGCGGAATAACAATGACGCCTTCTCGTTTTTCAGTGGAGATATCTATATTTACGGTCATGCCCGATTTGATCCGCTCGTCTTTTTCGGTGAATTGAAAGGTGGTTTTATATGTTGCCACGCCGTCAATAATGGTCTCGGCCGGGTCTATGGCGACAACTTTTACATTAAAGTTGATATCGTTCCCATAAGCATCGAGCGTTATCTTGGCGGTATTGCCGATTTTTAATTTGGCGATATCCGCTTCCGGGACATTCGCTTCAATCTCAAATTGAGAAGCGGAAATAAGCGAAACAATCACCGTATTGGCGGAGATGATCTCGCCGATTTTTGCGTCTTGTTTCGTCACCACGCCGTTGATCGGCGCGCGAATGATAGTTTTAGAGATCTGTGCTTGGAGATTCTCAACATTGGCAACCGCTGATTCTACTTTTGCTTCCTGAGCTAAAATTTGTTCGGGAACGGTGCCGGCTTCTTTTAATACAAGTTCTTGTTTTGCGAGCGTGAGATCTGATTCTGCAGACTGCAGATCTTTTTCTGCTCCTGTTATATTTGAAACGGCGGTATTCACGCTTGTTCTTGCAGAAAACACGTCTATCTTCCAGGAAGAAATATCTGCAAAAGAAGTGCCACTGCCTAAAGGAGCTCCGTTATTAAGAGCAGATGCAGCATTACTCAAAAAAGATCGCACAAGAGCAAGATTGCTTTTTAACTCAACAAGCAAAACAGCAAGGTCACTCTCTATGGTTATAAGATCAAGCGAAGCCCTCCAAGACACAAGCGCAGCCTCTACTATTATACGCTGGTTCTTAGTATCTATTTCTAGTTGCGAATCAAGTACAAGAAAGCGTAACTGGGGGCTGGAACTGCGAGGATTCAAGAAAAACTGGTCCACGTCATTCCTTACGGCGTTGTCAGATCTCGTATATGCATCTTGCAGCTTATCCACAGCGTTTTTCTTTGCGTCTTTAAGCGCGACTTCATAATTTTTCACTTTGACCAGCTGTACTTCAATATCTTCGGATCTTGCGCCTCGCTTGAGTTCGTCTAATTTTGCTTGCTCAAACTTTACATTTGCTTCTGCTTGCTTGAGTTGAGCAAGAAACTCGGCATTTTCAAGCACAACGAGTGTTTGGCCTGCTGATACTTGTTTTCCGACATCCGCATATACGGCAGAAATTTTGCCACTTTTCTCAAACGCAAGCTCAACGCTTCGCGCAGGCTTCACGCGGCCAGTTACGCTCACTTCTTGGATAAGATCGCTTCGTTTTGCGACTACCACATCAAACTCCGTCTTTTTTTCACGGCCGAAGTAAAAGTAACCGCCGGCAATAAGACCGATCAAGATGATGATGGCAATAATGCCTATTGGTTTTTTGAAAAAATTGATCATGATTATTTATAAGTGCTAGAGAGTTTCTGGAGGATTTTAATTAAATCCTGTCGCTCTTTCTCGTTGAGCTTTACTAATATACTCTCCATGCGCTTTGTTATTTTTTTGAAGCCGTCCTTCATGGTTTTTTTGCCAGAGTGGGTAATAGTAAGGCGTACAATCCGGCGGTCATTTTTATCAACGATACGGGAAAGCTTTTTTGCATGGATCAGAGTATCAATGAGCGAAGTTGCAGACGGAGGTTTAACGCAGAGATACTCGGCGATCTCGCGCATAGTCGGAGTTCTCTTGCCATCCACATACCGCAAGGTCTCAATTTGGAGAATAGAGATGGGGTCAAGCTTCTCCCGATTTCCACTGCGCTCTCGGATAAGGCGGCTGGTGGCAAAAATCATTGAAATAAGTTGTTCAATACTTGTATGCGGCATAAAGCTTAGATAGTCAAATTGTTAGACTTTCAAAGTATTATAGTGTAAACAAAAAAAGAAGTCAAGGATTAGCTTTTCTTCTTTACACTTTTGTAGCGGCCCAGTTCAGCTACTGTATGCAATAAGCGCAACTGCCGCACCGATAATAATTAAAAAATTGAGGTCTTAAAAAATTGAGGTCAGACTTCAATCGCCTAGAACCTGTCCCATCGCCGTCAGGATAAGCTCAATCTCTAGACGGGGACGGGTCGGATTCACAAGATTTGTCTGCTTGCTTGGGTGGACGCGTTCCGAACCTATAATTGGAAGAAAGCGTTCCCTGTTCCGGAGCTTGCGATTAAGCACATTAACGAATTACTCGCTCTTGTGTGATTGATCCGATTTTTCGGGTAAGGTATCGCTTGAACCTATAACTACCCCACCCCGCTACATACTATTTTATAAGAGGATAGCTCACTACAAGAAGCATCTTTTCACAGTTTGGGCACGAAACATCAAGCAAGTCATCGTGGTACTCTATCCCGCCACTTTCTTTTGGAGTCCCCGCCCAGTAGCATATAGGACACTCTAGCGTCATATTCTCGCTGTACTCACTGTATTCAATGATCCTGACATGATGCTTGACCATGAAGTCAAACGCCCCCATTGACTGAAGCTCTCTTGCAATCTTGTGCAGATCTTCATTAAGAGGACTTTCCGGCCATTTCTTTGTGAGAGCAGTAATTGCACGAAGATAATGCAGGAGTGTTTCTTCCTTGGTAGCGTTGAAATTAGCAAAGATCTTGTCTCTGTCCCGCGCATAATCGTCCACAAGCTCGGTTGTGTTGCTAAGAATATCAGCCGACTTTACCAAAATCGAATCCTGCGAAAAACTTTCAATACGCTCAAGGGCTTCATGTTTTCGTTCACTCCAAGAAAACTCTTTTGATTTTTCAGATACGCTCTCGACAATATCAGCTACATTCTCACCAAACCGCTCTGCAAGCATATCCCGTGATACTTTCTTTTCTGGCACGCTATCTTCAATGGTATCGTGAAGGATACCTGCGATAATTACATCCTCCTTTGCTCCAGTGCCAGTCAAGATAAGGCCGACAATAAGTGGATGCGTGATATACGGAATGTCCTTGCCTTTTCGTTTCTGCTTTTGATAAACCTCATGGGTCTTTACTGCGAAATTGATTGCGTCTTTTATTTTTTGTGTGTAGATCATGGGCTATATGTTTTAAAGAAGTTAATAAACCATCCAGGCGATGGATTTGCGGGTGGACTAGCGACACAAGGCCCATACATTAAAACATCCATAAAGGGTCCATCTTTATTTGTTGCAGGACGTCGTGTTCCATCCAAAGCAACAATGTCTACCACCCAGTTATCTCCAGTTAGATCGATAAACCAAAACTCACCTTCATACCTCGCTAATTTTCTCATTGAATCTTCCATAATAGTTTGTTCTTAATCTGATAATGCTCCCAGCGCTTCCGTTGCCGACTAAACAAACAAAAAGCGGCTAAGAGTTTTGATCCAACCTTCGACATGGTTGAATGAAATCTCCCAACCGCTTTTGCGATTAGTCGCTTATTTCATTTGGCTTTCCACAGATTTCCCAGATTGCCTACCCCGAAGGGAGAAATAAACGGTTCGTGATTATGTGCACAAACTTCACTTTTTATATTGTCAACTGCACTCTCATTATAGCAAATAGCCAGAGAAAAGCAAACTATCCCACACTGCTACTCACTATTTTTCCCTGTTGCAAGGGTCGGACCCTTGTTCTATCTGATGTTTTTAAGGGTCTGGATGTATCATAATGTCATGGACCAGTACAAAGGCTTGATAAAGAGGCGGTATCCTGATAAGATTAGGGCGACATGCCAAAAATTATTTCATCTCCTATCTTTATACCTAGATTAATGAACCAGGACGGGGTTGCCACCAAGATCAGAAGATTGCCGGCAAGCTTGATGACCGCAAATATCGCGGCACACTATAAAAATTTGGCAACGAAAGCTCGCAATACAAGCACGCTGTTTATTATTGATCCGATGACAAACAATCTTGTATATGATGCGTTCACGGAAAAGAAGGCTTTTCAGAAAGTACCATATGCTCCAAAGAAACCTTTTGAAATGCCAAAGCTATTCGGGGATGAAAAATATCGCATTACCAGCTTCGTAGAGCCATCTATAAAGTTCCAGCTCGATAAGGGTGCCGATTTTGTAATTGCACCCTACCTTTTTAGTGAAGATACTAGTGGAGATAAATTCCGCTTAAATCACACACTCATCCCTGACAGTATCAAATACCTGCGAAGGGAAAAAATACGAAAGCCGCTTTTTGCAATGATTAATATCGGAAATTCAAGTATAGGAAATCCCAAAATGCTGAATCAGGTAATCGATAGGTATAAAGATTGCAATGCTGATCTTGCGGGTTATTTCATAATGGTTGATAATCTCAACGATATAAAGAGTGATGAGGACTCTTTGAAAGGCTTGGCATGGCTTGTTTTTCAGTTATCGATTGATAAGGATGTTTTCGTTCTATCAATAGGCGCATTTGGGGAGGTCTTGTGTGCGATCGGAGCTAGTGGATTCAGTAGCGGCTTGGGTTGGTTGGAAACCTTTTCAGAAAAAAATCTGAAGCAGAAGCTTAAATTCTTCCCGCAAAAAAAGAAACTAGCTCAAACTTATATTCCCGAACTTTTTGATTATGTAAACGATGAAATTGTAAGGCTGATTAATTATAAGTGCTCCTGTGCGTCATGTGACGGCAAGATGCCAGTTGACTACGCATCAAAGAAACTCCACTTCTTGTATAGACGATTGGAAGCAATGAGAAAAATGGCGGGTTTAAGCCAGAATGAGAGGATGGGATTGATGCGTGGACGGCTTGAAGAAGCTCTAGATTTAGCAGAGGGTCTATACGGGAGATTCGCGATACCGCTCCAAACAAGTCACCTCAAAAGATGGATAGGGGTTTTGGAGTCCTCAAAGCGCTGGAAGTACGGCACGGATCAAGACAAGGCGGCCGCTGATCTCGCGCAGGTAATCCATGAGGCGCGTTCCAAGTAAACTCATCAAAGTAGTTCCCGATACAAACCTCATAATTTCGGGGTTCTTGTGGCACGGCGACCCAAGACAAATACTCAACCTTGCAGAAACAAATGAGATTGAATTGTATGGAAGTGAAGAAACCTACAATGAATTTTGTGATGTTATCAGACGCGAAAAATTTAAGAAGATTCTAGCCAGCAATATTTACACGCCGGAGAAGTTGACTCTGGACTATAGGGGAATTATTAATATGGTCTCACTTCGTGGCGAGCTTGCCGATTTGAGGGTCGTTGATGGTGATAAAGATGACGATTTGTTTTTCAGAACCGCTCTCCTTGCAAGAGCACAAATTATAATTTCAAAAGATACGAAAGTTTTGGGAGTAAAAAAACACGCAGGCATTATCGTCGTTGATCCAGCAACTTTTTTAAACGATATCTTCTCGAAACTAAAGAAGGGCAAACTTTTTTAGTATACTACGGCTCAAAAAGAATTCGGCTGCAAAATCGTATTTGAAGACATTGCGCGGTTGAGCTGATCGGGGATGAACAGTTTTTTTAATTTCTGACTCCATCGGATCAAAAGCAATCAGACCAATATTGTGCTTCTTTAATAATGCACCGTCTACCAGATGAGCCTTATCGGCTGGCAATGCTAAATAAACTTTATTAGCGAACGACTTGTACCGGTTCGCTTGAATAAATCCTCGCTTCCAATCTTTGAGTTTTGCCTCAATCGCAATAATTTCTTTAGCAATTGGCATCCAGCCGTTAATTTTGAAATAAAAACTCTCATCAACTTTCTTTATGTAACCATCGCGCTCGAGTTGTTGGAGTATATGATATTTGAGAAAGGATTTCGACAACTTAGTTCGCTTCACTAAGTGATCAAGGGTCACGGGGTCTTTCCTGCTTTCTTCTTCGGGAAGATATCTGAATATTTTAAAATAATCCTCTCTCAAAAGCGGCTTGAGCTGTTTATTTTTTAAACGGATCGCGCACTGCTCGGGAATCAGTTTTACAAGAACAAGATCGGCTACTCCATAACCAACGCCCACCTCTTGCCTTGTCAAAAAACCTTCTTTTTTGTAAATATCCTCTAATTGTTTGACAAAGGTTTTCTCAGTCATATCAACATTGAGGAGTTGTGCACAGCCTCAATCTTATTATAACAACTATCAGGGTTAAGGTCGACCATCCTTCTTTTCCACAACCTCAATCTCCTCCGGCGTAAGGCTGTAGAGTTTATAGACTAACTGGTCAACTTGTTTTTCGTAGTCGTGGACTTTGGCTTGTTTTTCAGAGTTTTTTAAATAATCATTGTCTTTAGTAAGAGCAAGGATTTTATCAACGAGATTAATAAATGATTTTTGTTCGTTTTCTAAAATTTTCTTAATTGGAATCTCCGAAAGGGGTGCTTGGTAAAGCTCTAATATTTCTCCCTTTCTTTTGCCTTGGTAATAAAGCCAAAGGTAATATAGTTGTGAGTTAAGAAGAGCCAAGATATATTTTAAAGAAATTTCCTTGTTTTTCGTTGTAATAAAATACACATCGGCACTTGCATACCAAGGAATTTCGTTATAGCCAAAAGTATTGAGTGGGCTACGCTGTGGAACAACGATTTTAGGTCCTTCAAATATCTTCAATTGCCGAGATCTATGTAAATCATGCCAGCGATAAGCATAGGCCGAAATTATTTTTTTAAATTTAGCAAGATGCCGTTCTAAATTTGGAAGGTCTTCTATGTCTGATACAGTTTCATCGTTTGAATAGATAACTTCCTTTTTTGTATCTTTTGATGCGGTCCATCTAAGTATGTCTGAATTTTTAAACCATGGCCTTAATAGTTTTTTCTCATCAGCCGAGAGTTTTAGGTCAACAATTTCTCTCTTTGACAGAATGAATATCCCATCGCCAACGCTTGCTTTGATGCCATACTTTTCAATATGCTTTTTTGATACTTTATCTGCACCGGTAACGATACCTTGATTTACGTTACAAATAACTCCTAAAAGGTCCCCGTGAGTTTTAATTTTGCTCAAAATTGTTTGTATGGGATCGTGACCTTCTATTGATGTTCCCTGTAACCTAATTTGGTAATCATCACCGTCATACAAATCTTTTTGCTTGACTTGATAATAAGGAGTTTCTGGATCGTTTCCGCTTAATATCTGCCGGAGCGTTTCCTGTTTTGCTACGCCTTGTTTTTGTGTAATAGCCGTTTTGGCTACGGCGTTTTCGTCTTGGCCTTTTTGCAAAATTGTAATCATATTATGCTGACCTTGAGCGGACTCAAAGATTTTTAATTCATTAAAGTTGACCAGATGACGAACCAATGCTCTTTGCTTGAAATCCCGCCGGAGTTTGGTTGCTCCATAAGCCGTGATGTAATAATAGCGTGCATATCTGAAATGCACAGGGTTTACTCAAGGGTTAATTTACCGAGCTTTTCTTTTAAATTCATACCCTTTACGCATTCTTTTGCAAACTTTTGGTAAGACGCAGGGCTAGAAAACATATCTCCAAGAACGCTCTTCTCTACTATAGGAAACTTTCTCGCGCCAACGTAGTCCCCTAAACTACCAAACGGATATTCGGTTGCCCATTGGAAGCTCTTTTCTAGATTTGAGAGCGCGGATCCCAAACCGCCAGGATACACCTCAAGAATATTTTTTGCCTGAATATAGGCGCTCACATAAGAAAGGTACTCATCCGTGTCCACAACCTTTGCACGATATCTTCCCTGAAAAAGATTGCCTTTCGTTTTATACTTCTGGTTGTAATACTTTGCGAAACCAATGCCAATTTTTTGCATAAACCGTGATATTCCATTCTCAACACGCTCCTGCAAAAGCAGATGGTAATGATTCTCTACTAGGGCATAGGTAACAACACTTACTATGGGTTCCCGTTCTCTCCATACAGGAGGCCAAAAGAATAGTTTTTTTGTTTTGTTTTCTTCTTTGCTCTCTTGCAGTTTACGAAAGAGGTTGCGCCGAGATTCAGTATGATTGCAGTAATAAAGAAGCTCAAGAAAATGCCATCTGTCTTGATCATCATGAACAATAGGCAATCCTCTTGTCCCACGGGCGCATACATGAACGAATGTTCCAATTTCGTATCTCATGCGCTCATTGTACCTTACAAAAAGTCCTGTGCAAATCAGATATGCACAGGGTTGAAAACTGCGAGAGAACTGCTATAGTAAGAAATGGCCTCACCAAAATTGAGCTCCGGCGTAGCGCAGCGGTAGCGCAGGTGCCTGTTAAGCACTTGGTCGTAGGTTCGAATCCTACCGCCGGAGCTCAGCGTTGGTTGGGAGCTTACAGACACAAAACAGGGCATCACTGCCCTGTTTTAATATCCTTTCAACTTCTTTAGAGAACGGTGCTCTCTGATCTTTTCCAAGGATTTAGCCTCAATCTGACGTATGCGCTCTCTGGTTACGCCAAACTCGCTTCCTACTTCTTCTAGGGTATGGGTAATACCGTCGTCAAATCCAAAACGCATGGCCAAGATCTTCTGTTCTCTTGCGGTAAGATCGGCGAGTATTTCTTTTAAGCGTTCTCTCAAGAGATTACGGGCTGCTTCCACCGAAGGAGGAGGAACCTTCTCGTCTTCCACAAACTCCGCCAGCACGCTATCTTCATCATCTTCTCCTACCGGAGTTTCAAGGGATACTGTTTCTTGAGAAATTCTTTGAATCTGGTGCACCTTTGAAACCTCCAGACCCATTTCAGCTGCGATTTCCTCTGGCAAAGGCTCCCTGCCTAAATCCTGGAGCAAACGCCTTCTCACCTGGGTGTATTTAGAAATAGTCTCAATCATATGCACGGGAATGCGTATGGTTCGCGCCTGATCTGCCAAAGCCCGGGTAATGGCCTGACGTATCCACCATGTTGCATAAGTAGAGAACTTATATCCGCGCCTCCAATCAAACTTCTCTACCGCGCGGAATAATCCAAGATTTCCTTCCTGGATAAGATCTAAAAGAGTGAGGTTAGGAGAGCGCCCCACATATTTCTTTGCAATGGACACCACAAGGCGGAGGTTTGCTCGTGCCAATGTCTTCTTTGCTTCCAGATCCCCTTTTTCAATTTTCTTGGCAAGCTCACGCTCTTGTTCTGCGGTCACAAAAGAAATCTTCCCAATCTCTTTCAAGTACATCTGCACAGGATCTAGGGGCGCCTCGTCTGCAAGAAGAATCTTTTTCTTTTCCGGTTCGTCTACGTTCAAGTATTCTTTTACCTCTTCCACTCGAATGCCTCCCTCTTCTAACTTCTCATACAAATACTCCAATCCCTCCACATCTTTTTCAATGTCGGGAAACTGATAGAGTATTTCAGAGTACGTCACAAAACCGCGAGGAGTTGCCTTTTCAATAAGCTCTAAGAGCTTGTCTTCCCTCACCCCTACTCTCTTTCTGCTCCGAGTGGATTTTGCTTTACCTCCAACTTGTCGAAAGGTTGCCCTTATTCTTTTCTTGCCTGTCTTGAGTTTTACCGAAGAGGTCAGCTTTTTAGAAATTTTCTTCTTTTTCTTTATCATAAAATAATCTTACGGCTCATCTCCTGAAACTGCAAAAGCAACTCGCCAAGCTTTACTGCGTCTTTGCGCTCCTCTGCGTCTTGAATCTCTTTTGCAATACTATCTAATTTCTCCTTAATAAACAAGGAGTGAAGCTGCTCTAGGCACACCCTGCACTCCTTTTCCCAGTCAGCGTCCTCTTCCTCAATCTCGGACTTTAAGGCAATATACTTTAAAAACTCAATGGTTTCAGAAGAAAATAACCCCTCAAACCCTTGAAAACCCAGTGAAGGATTCTTCTCAAACCCTGCAAGGATTTCCTGGGTCTTCACGCTAAACAAAGAAAGATGCTCTTCTGCAATCAGCGTGAGATTTTCGGGCCTCCGGAACAAAAGGGCTAGAGTGCGGTCTTCCAATAGCTGCTTTCTTGAAGCGGGAGCGACGGTACCTTGAACAACGTCTTGACGCCCACCATACGACTCTACTCCTCCCTTCACTTTCTTCAATTCCTCTTGAATAACTTCTTCTCTTACTCCAATCTCATGAGAAAGCTTTTGAATCCAATGCGCCTGCTCTATCTTATTCGCTATCTTTCCAATAATCGGGAGCAGGTCTTTTGCTATGGCTTTCTTGCCTTCAGGACTCTTTGCGTCATGACGGGAAAACGCGGTGGAAAAGTAAAAATCAAGAATAGATACTGCGCCTTCTAGAAACTTTTTCCACGTTTCGGGATTCTCTTGAATAACCTCTGCGGGATCTTTCTCTGGCATGGTTATAACCTTTAAGGAAAACCCGTCTTGCAGTGCAAGGTCAATGCCCCGTCTTGTTGCAGTATCTCCTGCAATATCCATATCAAAAGAAAGAAGAAGATTCTCGGTATAGCGCTTTAAAATCTTAAGATGCCAGGGAGTTAAAGCAGTGCCAGACACCGCAACCACATTCTCGTTGCCAGCCTGCGACACCATAATGGTATCCATATACCCTTCTACAAGAATGCAAGCATCGTTCTTTAGTACTTGCATCTTTGCCTTGTCTAGTCCGTACAATACCTTGCTCTTATCATACAGCGCAGTATTGGGAGTATTGATGTACTTTGCAAACCCTTCCTTAACAGCAGTTCCCGCCTTGGTAAAAATCCTGCCGCCAAAACCAATGATAGAACCGTGCAGGTCTGCAACGGGAAACATAATGCGGCTTCGGAACCGATCATACGTTTTTCCTTCAGAATACGCCAGCATGCCTGCCCTACCAACCTCGTCTCTTGAGTATCCCTTGCCCTCTAAAAACTCGCATAACCCCAAGGCAGAATCCGGGGCATACCCCAATCTCCACTTTATCATACTCTCTTTGGTAACCCCTCTGTCCAACAGATACTGCGCCGCCTCCTTACCTGCTTGAGAGTCTGCCAACTGCCTCTCAAAGAACTTCGCGCACCACTCCATTAATTCTGCCATGCCCTTTCGTTCTGACTGCATACGGGCTACGGCAGGATCCAATGCCTTTAATTCAACTCCTGCCTTCTGAGCCAAAAGACGAAGGGCATCTCCAAACTCTATGCCCTCTATTTTCATGACAAACTTGAATATATCTCCTCCTTCTCCGCACCCGCCAAAACAATGCCACATCTGCCTGCTTGGGCTTACAAAAAAAGAAGGATTCTTTTCCTGGTGAAACGGACAAAGCGCGCGGTAGTTAGCGCCCGCCTTTTGGAGTTTGATGTATTCTCCCACTACTTGCATAACATCCAACTTCTCCTTTATTTCCTCAATGGGGGAAGAAATCATAGCGCTTTCATCTTACTTGCTCAAAGAGGCCAAAGCAAGCGCGTTACTCTACGATTATATTCCCAGTATGGCTTGCCTGCATATGATTGTGGTAGCCCCATTCTCCTATCTCGTTAAACTGGAACATCCAGCTTGATCCAGCAGAAGTTACGGCACAAGCATCAAACATCATACCCATCATAGCGGGCTTTCCGCAATTCGTAATATTTGTTCCTGGATACGCCGTATGGTTAGGGTGCATGGCAGACGCGGTCCACATGGGCTGGGAACTCTCATTCCTAAACGTTACAATATCTCCCTTTTTTATCGCAAGCTCTTTGGGAGAATACCCTCCATCGGTGTATACCACCGTGGGAGACGGCTGTGACTGCTCCTCCATCATCGGAGGCGTCATATTCTCCTCTTCTTCAAAAGAAGAAAGTTGAGAATTATTATTCGACTGAAGCATTATTACACCTCCGACAACCACGACTGCAATAACAATACCTATAAGAATATATGAAGGTTTCATGGTATTACTATTTTATTTAGTTTGTATATCCTCGACGTTATACTCTCAAAGCGGAGAGGGAGGGATTCGAACCCTCGGTACCTTTCGGTACACAGTCTTTCCAGGACTGCTGTTTAAGCCGCTCGCACACCTCTCCTCAAGGTTTTTTATACAAGGAATGATCGCCTACTGCATAGAATCTTACCTTATTCCTTTCTAAAAACGCAAAAATGATTCGACAACGCTGGTCAATAGAAAAAGCCCAAAAATTATTTAGCCGACCGTGCAGTTTGTGAGTTTTGAGCCGGGAGTCGAAAGGGTCTTTGCGAAAAATTATCTCTTTTTCTTCAGCTTTTTTCTGAATCTCAAACGGTAATCGTTTATATCTCCGTTCGAATTCCAATGAATAGAGAATCTGCATGGGTCAAACAGAATTCAGCGGAGATCCTTGAGCGAATGCAATACCTTACCCTTTCCTGCACGAAATTCAGCTTCGCTTTTCTTGATTTGCTTGACAATATCCTCTTCTTCAACTCTGTCACGAATAAGTTCGCGCAAGAACTCGCTTTTTGTCGCATAGTTGCCCTTTTCCATCAAATGCTCAAGAGACTCTCCAAGCTCTCTTGGCAATGAAATATTTACAATAGTACGCATACAAATAGTGTAACAAATTGTAATACAGTTTGTCAATACCTTACCGGGGCAAGGAAGTAATCATGCGAGATAGAGTTCCGTATTGCGCGGCAAACTTGTACATCAACAGTTTCAGAATTGCCAAGAAATCCAGTATTTCTTCACGGAGCATTTCCGGTCCAGAAAAGATCTCCCACGCCTCTTCAAGCAGATCTTTCGTATAATGATACAAGATCCTATGCTCCGCCTTTTCTCTTAAACACACGACAATGTTCTTGAATTCCCCGCGATCTAGCCATACGCCGTAACACAAATTGCACAGGTCTACCTTAATATTTGAATCTCCATACTGCACCTCATATAAGGGCATGCGATCTTTAGGGCACATCTTTTTCTGAGGAGAGATTCTAAACCTGGCAGGGTCTTTCCATAAATCAATATCGAGCCAGCGCAAGTCACGGTCTTTCTCATCTTTTGCGTCCTCCAACTCCCCTTCCTCAAACCACAACCCATAGCAGCGGGAGCAATAGTCAACCTCCGCGTTTGCTATAATGGATTTCCCCAGATAGATATTACAAATGGGACATTTCATAGTTTCAATCCTCGCAGCGCAGCCACTCTTTCTCGCACCGGAGGATGGGTCATAAACAACTTATGAAGCCAGCTTGTTTGCTCTTTTCCCCGAAAGGGGCTCGCAATATACAGGTGCGCTGTTGCATCGTTTGCAGAACGCATGGGATTTGGGTCTGCCGCAATTTTCTCTAAAGCCCGTGCCAATCCTTCGGGGTACCGGGTAAGCAGAGCCCCTGTCGCATCTGCCAAGAGTTCGCGCTTTCGGGAAATGGCGAGGCGTACTAACTGGGCGGCAAGAGGAGCTATGATTGCGGAGACCAACGCAAGAACCAGAAAAACAGCATGTCCGCCCCTTCTCTCATCTCTGCCTCCCATGCCTCCCCAGAATGTAATCCTGAAAAAGAAATCTGATAGTAAAGCAATAAGTCCAACCAATACTACGACAACCGCAGAAACCAGCATATCTTTGTTTCCAATGTGCGAAAGTTCATGTGCCAGTACTCCTTCTAACTCTACGCGCTCTAACTTTGCAAGGAGACCCGTGGTTACCGCAACTACGCCGTGTGCTGCGTCTCTGCCCGTGGCAAAGGCGTTAGGCTGGCTATCTTGAATAACATAGATCTTGGGAGCAGGAAGTCCTGCGGTTATAGAAAGGTTTTCTACAATACGGTAGAGCTCTGGGTTATCCCGCTTCTCTAAGGGCTTTGCCTTGCTTATGGTAAGAATAATTTTATCTGAATACCAATAAGAAGTCCAGCTCATAAGAACAGACACAGAAACCGCAATCCAAAGAATAGCAGGACTCCCCAGGGCATAACTGAATACCCATCCTATTCCGATAACCAACACAAGAAACCCTGCAAGATACAGCCAGGTTTTCCGAACATTAGATTCTGCATGAGTATACAGATTCATAGAGGAAAGCGTTAGCACTGCGGCTTTTCTGCAGACGCGTGGGTGCCCACGTTGAGCCAGCAGGCGAAATGTGGGGTAAAGCGCCAAGAAAAGACGCGGTGCGAACGCTATATTAGAACTTTACCTTTGGAGTTTCACGTTGCCCAGCTTCTTCTATTTCAAAGAATTCCTGGAGCTTGAAATTGAATATGCGAGCTACAATATTCCCGGGGAAGCTTTCAATGCCCGTGTTGAGCGCCATGACCACGGTATTGTAAAAACGCCTGGCTGCCTGAATTTTATCTTCTGCGTCACGCAATTCTCTCTGAAGCTCAAGGAAATTTGTTGACGCCTTCAAGTCAGGATAATTTTCTGAAACCGCGAACAAGGATTTTAAGGTTTGAGATAGCATGTTCTCTGCCTCTGCTTTCTCATGGACGCTCTGGGCTCCCATTGCCCTTGTCCTTGCCTCTGTAACTTTCTCAAATACCCCCTTCTCATGACTCGCGTATCCCTTTACCGCTTCCACAAGATTAGGAATAAGATCATACCTTCTTTTTAACTGCACCTCAATGTCTGCGAATGCCTCTTTTACCCTGTTGCGCAAGTTTACCAGCCGGTTGTACAAAACAACCGTCCACAAGGAAACGAGAGCTGCGGCAACGATAATAATTTGTATTGTATTCATATGAATGATTGTACCAAAAACAGAGCCTCCCTACAAGGAGACTCTGTTCTCTTTCTAATATTCCCCCATGCCTCCTCCCATTCCAGGACTTCCTTTCTTGTCTTCTTTTTCTGGAAGATCTGCAATGACCACTTCCATAGTAAGCAGAGTGGCTGCGGCAGAAACCGCGCTCTCTAAAGCCACGCGCACAACCTTAGTGGGGTCTACCACTCCTGCCTTTACCAAATCTTCAAACGTATCTGTTGCAGCGTTATATCCAAAGGCATCTTTACCTTTGCCAACCTCAGAAGCTACCACGGCTCCGTCTTTCCCAGAGTTCTGCGCTATCTGGCGAATGGGTTCTTGCAGAGCGCGCTTTAATATCCTCATGCCAAGTTTCTCTTCTGGGTCCTGAACAGCACTCTCGTCTAACGTAGCCGCAGCTCTCAATAATGCAACTCCTCCTCCGGGAACAATTCCCTCTTCCACTGCTGCTTTTGTAGCATTCAATGCATCCTCTGTCTTGTGCTGCCTTGCCTTCTGTTCCACTTCGGTTGCGGCTCCCACTTTTATAACCGCAACTCCGCCAGAAAGCTTTGCCAATCTTTCCTGGAGCTTTTCTTTATCAAAGTCAGACGTGGTTGCTTTCATCATGCTGCGTATTTGGCTAATCCTCGCGTCAATTGCTTCTTTTTTGCCTTTCCCTTCTACGATAATAGTATCATCTTTTGTGGCAACCACCCTCCGTGCGGAACCCAACTGACTCAACTCAATCTTGTCTAGCTTCAAGCCAAGGTCTTCTGAAATAACCTGGGCTCCGGTCACAACAGCAATATCTTCTAGCATCTCTTTCTTGCGGTCTCCAAACCCAGGAGCCTTTATTGCCAAGGCACTGAAAATACCCCGCAACTTGTTTACCACTATGGTTGCCAGTGCGTCCCCGTCCACGTCGTCTGCAATGATAATAAGCTCTTTCTTGCCGGTCTTTGCAACCGCTTCAAGAACTGGGAGCATATCCTGCAAAGAAGAAATCTTTTTATCTGTTACTAAGATGTATGGATCTTCCAGGGCAGCTTCCATGCGTTCTGCGTTTGTGATCATGTAAGGAGAAATGTACCCGCGGTCAAACTGCAGACCCTTCACGATTTCCTTTTGAATGCCAAAGGTCTGGGACTCTTCTATGGTAACTACGCCGTCTTTGCCAACTTCCTGCATGACTTCAGCGATAAGAACGCCTAGTTCCTTATCTTCTGCGGAAATGGTTGCAACCTGAGTCATCTCTTCTTTTGTGGTCACGGAACGAGACATATTCTTCAAAAAAGCCACCACCTTGTCTTTTGCTTTTTCCAAGCCCCTTTTCAGAGCCATGGGATCAGCTCCCGCGGTAACGTTCTTTAATCCTTCAGCAATAACTGCCTGCGCCAACACGGTTGCAGTAGTAGTTCCGTCTCCCGCAACATCATTTGCCTTGGAAGCAACCTCTTTTACAATTTCAGCCCCCATGTTTTCTATTTTGTCTTCCAGCTCTATCTTCTTTGCAATGGTCACCCCGTCATTTGTAATGGTAGGACTTCCAAAGCCCTCATCCAACACCGCATTCCTCCCTTTGGGGCCAAGGGTTACCTTCACTGCGTTTGCGAGCTTGTCTACTCCTGCTTTTAACTTTGCTCGCGCTTCTTCTGAATAGAGTATTTGTTTTGCCATATTTTTTTGCGAGAACTACTTAATTCTCCTGCAGTCGCGTGGGTGCCCACGTTGAGCCAACTGGCGAAATGTGGGGTAAAGCGCCAAGGAAATTAAGTAGTTCGAAGCTATTGAATAATTGCTAAAATATCTTCTTCTCTTGCAATGAGATATTCCTTCTCTTGCCCATTAATCTCAATCTTAACTTCATTGGGGCCGTATTTTGTAAACAACACAACATCCCCCTCTTTTACTTCCATAGGGATGAGCTTGCCGTCTTCTGTTTTCTTACCGGGGCCCACTGCAATAATCTTGCCTTGTTCTGGCTTTTCCTTTTCTGCGGTATCTGGCAACAATATGCCCGACTTTGTTTTCTCCTCTTGTTTCAGAGGCTCAATCAACACGTGATCTGATAATGGCTGTATTCTCATACGAGTATAATGTAATAATGATAATATTTAAGTTTAGCAGACTAGACCTTTGAGTGCTAATTATTGTCTGTACTCTACCTGACAACGAAAAAAATGTCAACTAGGGCAAAAAAGAAGCCTTCTCAATCGAGAAGGCTTCGCCGGACCAAAGAAGAAAATTAGATGGCCAAGGCTTGTTCATTGCGCACGAGCGTTTTCCACTTTTCCGTAAGGGCAGTGAAAATTTCCGTGATTCCTTCTCTGTTTTCCCGTATATCCAGGAATTTTTCATGGGCGCCAGTAACATCTGTGAAGACATCTCTGATATGGGGCGGCTCTCCCCACCCATACGTAGCGATTGCTCGAAGGGCCGCGTCTACAGATAGAAATGCCAAGGCATCCTCTTCATCTTCCCTCGCAACTTGAAACACCAGGGTTCCGTGAATGGGACTGGTGTATAACGTTCCACCACCTATCCCGTCCTTTATTCCATAAGCCCATCGAAACACTGGGCATAGAATGCCAATTCGGGTATGAGTGTATTGAACGCTCATAAACCAACCGAGCACACGCTTCACTTGCGCTATTGCCATATGAATACCCCCCCCTAAAGAGCTAAACTACTTCTTTTATAGAGAACAAAAACAATTTTGTCAAGCCCCGTTAGAGAAGTTTGAACTTGTTAATGACAAGGCCAAATTTCCACCCAAGGTATTCTGCCGCCTGACGACAGTAAGACATGCGATCTATAAAAATCTCAAAATACTCAATCACAGGAACAAAATCTGTATCAATTGTAAGCTCCAGGACCACGCGCTTCTTTTTCTTTTCAAGACCGAGTTTTGAAAACGTCGCCCCGTAATTCACTCTTTGGTAAATGTCTGTATTAATTGTTTTTATGAGCTGAGGTTCCACGCGCGATCTTCGCACGTCGGATTTATCTGCAAGCACTACCACCGCAGAAATTTTATTCACAAAATGCATTTCGTGTTCTGCCTTGTCATGATTTGCAATTGCCTGAGATACCATTGCGATTTCTTCTGGTATCATTATATTCTGAAAGACCTGCAAAAATAGTAAGGATCCCCAGTAATGATGCTGTGTACGGCCGATAAAATTCCCCATGTCGTGGCAGAATCCTGCAATTGCCGCGAGCTCCTGATCTCTTTGTTTTAACCCAACTTCTTTTGCAATTGTCCTGGCGCGGTCTGCAACCAAATTTGCGTGAGAAAGGCCGTGATTCGTATATTTCAGCTCCTTAAGCGACTTTTCGGTCTCTGAAATAAAAGCGAGGACGTGAGGATTCTTTTTTACATCTTGAAGAGTAATCTCTTTCATGTTTTTTGCATTATACCACATATTTCAAAATGGGGAGACCAAAAGACCCCTATCAGAAACTGATGGGGGTCTTTAATTTTATATCTAAACGATCATCTTTAAGTATTGCCCAGTGTAGCTTTTCTTTACCTTTGCAATATCTTCTGGAATCCCCTCTGCAACAATCTCTCCTCCCCTCTCTCCTCCTTCGGGACCCAGATCTATTACCCAGTCTGAATTTCGTACAATGTCCAAATTGTGTTCAACAACTATAACTGTATTACCTTTCTTTACCAGCTCCCGCAGAACATACAATAGTTTTTTTATATCTTCAAAATGCAGCCCAGTTGTTGGCTCGTCTAATATATAGATGGTTTTGCCTGTGGACTTCTTGGAAAGTTCTGTCGCAAGTTTTACCCTCTGCGCTTCTCCCCCAGACAAAGAAGGAGCTGACTGCCCCACCTGCACATATCCCAAGCCCACATCCTTGAGGGTCTGAAATTTCTGCACCAAAGAAGGAATATTCTTGAAGAACTCTAACGCCTCTTCCACGGAAAGGCCGAGCACCTGCGCAATACTCTTCCCCCTATAATCCACTTCCAAAACCTCTTTCATATACCTTTGCCCCTGACATTCCTCACATTCCACATACACGTCAGGAAGAAAATACATCTCAATTTTCTTTAACCCTTGGCCTTCGCACACCTCGCATCTTCCTCCCTTTACATTGAAAGAGAAACGGCCTGGAGCATACCCCCGTATCTTTGCCTCCTTGGTAGAGCTGAATAAATCCCGAATAGCAGAGAAAGCTCCTGTATATGTGGCAGGATTAGACCTGGGTGTTCTTCCAATGGGAGACTGATCCACCACCACTGCCTTATTCAAAAGCTCAAGCCCTTCAATCTTGTCATATGTTCCTGGCTCATCTTTTGCGTGAAAGAAATGTTTAAGCAACGCCTTTGCGAGGATGTCGTTTACTAAAGAACTTTTCCCAGACCCTGAAACTCCAGTGACGCATACTAGCTTCTCTAGAGGAATCTTTACGTCAATATCTTTTAGATTATGTTCCTTAGCTCCTTTCACAACCAGGTACCTCTGCTTTGCCGCAGGAGCAGACCCCTTCATATCTATGCTCTTTCTGCCAGAAAGATATTCCCCAGTAAGAGTGGCTGATTTCAATAACGCTTTGGGAGTTCCCTGGAACATAACCTTGCCCCCTTGCTTGCCTGCCCCAGGGCCTATGTCTATGACCCAGTCTGCGGCAAGTATGGTTTGGGGATCGTGCTCCACCACCACAATGGTGTTTCCCAATTCCCTCAACTCATGAAGCGTTGCTATTAAGCGATGCTGATCTCTTGCATGCAAACCAACAGAAGGCTCATCCAATATGTAGAGCACCCCGGTAAGCTTTGACCCTATTTGAGTAGCCAGCCGTATTCTTTGCTCTTCTCCCCCAGACAAGGTTCCTGCTTTTCTTCCCAAAGTTAAGTACTCCAAGCCCACGTCAACCAAAAACTGTACACGGTTAAGGATCTCTTTAATAATGAGGGACGCAATCTTTCTATCGTGCTCTGAAAGCTTGAGAGTCCTAAAGAATTTCTGAAGGTCGTTAACCTGCATGCTCACAATATCATCAATGGATTTCTCTCCCACCAACACAGCCAGCACTTCGGGCTTCAATCTCTTGCCTCGGCATTCTTCGCAGACCTTCTCTATCATGTACTGTTCAATCTCTTCTCTGGCCCAGTCAGAATCTGTTTCATGGTATCTACGCTCCAACCATGGAATCACTCCTTCCCAGCCAGAGGCTGGTCCGCCTTCGGCGGAAAACCCTTTATCTCCATAGAGTACCAAGTCAATGGATTTTTTTGATAAATCTTGCACCGGAGTATCTAGAGAAAACCCGTACTTTTTTGCAACTTCTTCCAGCTTCCACCAAAAGAACCCCTGTCTTCCTATCTTATGAGACGCATGCGCCCAAGGGAACACAGCGCCTTCTGCGAGAGAAAGACGGGGGTTTGGAATAACCAACGCAGGGTCAACCTGAAGCTTAGCTCCCAACCCCTGGCACGCAGAACACGCCCCAAAAGGAGAATTAAAAGAAAACAGACGAGGCTCAATGTCAGGTAAACTGATGTGGCAATTTTCGCATGCAAAGTGCTCGGAGAACACTGTATCTGACTTTCCGATTCGGGCAACAATCGCAATGCCCTTTCCAAGCTTGAGCGCGGTCTCAAGAGAATCCACCAAACGAGGACGGTCCAAGTCAGTGCCCGCAACAATACGGTCCACCACTACTTCTATAGAGTGCTTCTTCTTGCGGTCTAGCTCTTTTTGCAACGCTTCCTCTATGCGGTACACAATACCGTCAACACGCACCCTCACGAACCCTCCCTTCTGTATTTCTTCCAGAATGCCCCGATGCTCTCCTTTTTTGTCTCGGATTACGGGACCTAAAATCATAACTTCAGAACCAGGAGACAAACTGGCAACCTGCAAGGCAATTTGACTGGGGCTCTGGCGTTTTACCACCCGCTTGCACTTGGGGCAATGAGGAATTCCTATCCTGGAAAACAATAAACGGAGATAATCATATACCTCCGTAATGGTCCCTACCGTGGACCTTGGATTATGTGATCCCTTTCTTTGGTCAATGGCAATGGCAGGGGAAATACCCTCAATACTGTCTACATCCGGCTTATCCATAACCCCCAAGAACTGGCGGGCATACGCAGACAAACTCTCTACATATCTCCTCTGCCCTTCTGCATACAAAGTGTCAAATGCAAGAGAACTTTTGCCAGAACCCGAAAGCCCGGTTATAACCACAAGTTTATTCTTGGGAATATCAACATTGATATTCTTTAAATTGTGCACTCTCGCTCCCCGGATTTTAATAGAGTCCCTAGTCTTCATTAGGACGTTAGTATACATTCAAACATAAAAGAAATCAAGGCTAGCTATTGTATTGTACGAATTAGGGTGTAAAGATAATATAAGCTGTTCTTTGTTATTATGAGAGGGGGAGATGAGATGACCTCGGAACCGTGCGGCACCACTCCTCTTTTAGGGCGAAGGCCAGCGCAAAAAGAGGAACACCGCGCCAGTACCAGTCGATTCAAGCCTTCAGACGCTTTGTTTGGACGACAATTGGCTCCGTGCAAAAGGCCATACCGTGCTTACCTAAAAAAAGCACAGAGCAGAGGAGCCGATAACCTCCTTAAGGCAACCCCGCTCCCATCTCCCTCTCTGCACTCATTTTCGCACCGAACAGACATTGTCTCAGACAGACATTGTCTCAGTAGGTGCTTTTTATTCCCTCACGACTTCTTGACGTAAATAAATTTGTTATAATGGCACTATGAAATTCAGGTATATCGCCAAAAAAAACATCAACCCAATCCCAAAAACTGCGGGAGTATATACTTTCTTGGGAGGAAAAGAAATCTTGTATATCGGAAAGGCTGCAAACCTGCGAGACCGCGTAAAAAACCACTTTGCCAAAGCCTCATACCGAGACAATCTTTTCATATCCCAAGTAACCAGAGTAGGATACTTTGAAACTCAATCTGAAATTGACGCTCTATTACTTGAATCCCAACTTATAAAATCACACCAGCCAAAGTACAACGTTATGTGGAAGGACGACAAGAAGTATTTCTATGTCGCCATCACAAAAGAGAAATTCCCTCGAGTATTTCTAACCCATCAACCCTTTCTGCCTAAGCGATTTCTGCCTAAGCGAGGCTTAGGAATGCCTAAGCCTCGCTTAGGCACTAGCTTAGGCACTAGCCGCTTGGACACTAACTTGAATTTTAACTACATCGGGCCTTTCGTTGAGGGAAAGGCAATCAAACAGGTCTTGCGCCTTTTGAGACGGGCATTCCCTTACTACACCGCAAAGAAACATCCCATACTCCCTTGTCCTTATTGCCATATTGATCTGTGCCCAGGGCCCAATCCTAACCCAAAAGAATACAAACAGAATATTAAGAACCTTGCTGCAGTTCTTAGGGGAGGTAGAACCTCTGTTCTCAAAAACCTTAAGAAATCAATGGCGCAAGCAAGCAAAGAACAAGACTTTGAAAAAGCAGCAGTATTGCGAGACCAGATTTTCTCCTTAGAGAATGTGCTATCTCACGCAGTGCGCTGGCAACCCTCACAGGATGTTCCTCTCCCAAAACCCTGGTCAGGGTATACGAGAATAGAAGCGTATGACATATCCAACATCCAGGGCAAACAGTCTACGGGATCTATGGTAACCTTTCTAAAAGGAAAACCCGCAAAAGAATGGTACCGAAAATTCAAGATCCATATCACTGGCAAACCGAATGATTTTGCCATGATGCAAGAGCTCATCTCCCGACGCCTCAAACACACGGAATGGCCCTACCCCGATCTTATGCTCATTGACGGAGGAAAAGGCCAGCTTTCTTCTGCCCTCAAAGCCATTTCAAACTTAATGGAATTAAGTTATCCACACCTTAATGAGATTAAGTTGCAAAAAATTAAGGTTGTTGCTTTGGCAAAACGGAATAATGAGCTCTTTTCTCCAGGGAAAGCAGACCCGGTCTTGCTCCGAAACCTTCCCCAGGAGGTTTCTAACCTCCTTTTGCACGTGCGCGACGAAGCCCATCGCTTTGCCGTCACCTATCACAGGAAACTTAGAAAGGTTGACGCACTTAAATCCTCGTGATATCATAGCTCAATGGTTCAAACTATAATTCTCTCCCTCGTTGCAGGGATAGGAGGACTCTGGGCAGCAACGAAATTCATCCCAGGAGTGTCTTTTGAGGGATCCTGGCAGACCTTTTTCATGATGGCAGGCGCTCTCGGAATCATCCTTATCGTTGTCAAACCTGTGCTTGGCCTTTTGTCTTTTCTTCTAAAAATCATCGTACTGGGAGCTATATTGCTTGGAGTAGTCTGGGGATTAGACATCGTATTCCCCGAACTGCATATCGTAGGCCTCGTTCCTTTGGCATGGACAGTCCTCGCAATAGGGGGAGCTAGCATTATCCTGTCTCTTCTGGGGCGGGGAAAATTATGAACTCTTATTCACTATACGCTCAAATTATTGTTGCAGTCCTTCTCGTAGCATCAATTCTCTTACAACAAAGAGGCACGGCCTTAGGATCTTCTTTCGGGGGAGGCGAAGGGACGTTCTTTGCTACAAGAAGAGGAATCCAGCAAAAGCTGTACGCAGCTACCGTTATCCTTGGCATTCTCTTCATCGCGCTTTCCCTCTCTAACCTTTTGTTCTGAACCATTCATGCGACTTCCTTCATTTTCTCAATGGAAAAAACTTCCCGAGGTTCTTTCTCGTAGAGAGAAACTGGTGGCGTTGTTCGCCATCGCAGTGTTTCTCATAAGCTCTGGAAATCTTATACAAGGATCCTATTTGAGGCTCACCAAAGAAGTTGCGGCTTATGGAGGACTCCTCCAAGAACATATCGTAGGATCTCCCAGATTCTTGAATCCTGTGTACTCTGACGTGAACGATGCGGACCGAGATTTGGTGCAGTTCCTATTCTCGGGGCTGTTGGAGTATAATGAGGAAGGAGTGCTAGTACCTGACCTTGCGCAGGATTATGAGATTCAGGAAGGCGGGAAGGTATTCGCATTCAACCTGAAAGAAAATGTGAAATGGCATGACGGATACCCGTTCAGCGCAGATGACGTGGTATTCACAATAAAGACCATACAAGATCCAAAATATAAGAGCCCTATACGAGCAAACTGGGTAGGAGTTGAGGTGGAGAAGGTAAATGCTCAAACAGTACGGTTCTCGCTTTCGCAGCCCTACGCCGCGTTTCCCGATCGGCTGACATTAAAGATCATCCCCGCGCATATTTGGGAAAACATTAATCCTGAAAACTTTGCCCTTTCTTTCTACAACCTCCAGCCCATCGGGACAGGACCATACAAGCTAGAGAAAATCTCACAGGACAAATCAGGACGGGTAAATACGATACGGCTGGAGCGATACCGCGCATACCACGGAAAAGATCCCTTCATTGGTTCAATCCTCTTCGCATTCTCTGACAAGGAAGAAAGCTCTATCACTACACAATTCTCCAAGCGCACTATAACCTACCAATTCCCGCTTGCCAGGTATTTTGCCCTTTTCTTTAATCTTGATGCTTCCAAAGAGCAGGCAGTTGTGAAAGAAAAGAATATACGAGAAGCGTTAAACTACGCCATTGATAAAAACCTTCTTAATGAGCAAGTGTTAAAAGGGGACGGAACCGTGGTAGACTCTCCGGTACGAGCAGACCTCTTTGGATTTAAGACCCCTGAACAACCACAAAGAAAAGACATTGAAAAGGCTCTTTCTCTGTTCGCCAGAGAAGGATACGCGCAAAAGGACGGCAAACTCGTACAGCAACAGAATCCCATAGGAGAATTCCGCGTTGATCTCGTGAAGGGCAGCCAGGGGGCTGAAGTACGCAAGCTCCAAGAATGCCTGGCAAGGGATCCTGGGGTGTACCCCGAAGAAAGCATCACAGGAATATTTGGAGCTCTTACCGAGAAAGCAGTGATAAAATTCCAGGAAAAGTACAGGGCGGAAATCCTGACCTCTTCAGGGCTAACCAAGGGAACAGGAGCGGTCAAAGCAGGAACAAGGGCAAAACTCAACGAGCTTTGCGGAGTTAAACTTAAAGAGGATTTACCTTTAACCATTACTATAACAACGCTTGACCAATCCCCTCTTACCGATGTTGCAAAATTCTTGCAGGCGCAATGGAACGAGCTAGGCATTGAAACTATTATTCAAACATATCCCCAGGTAGAACTGGAACGGGATGTTATAAAGCCAAGGAATTATCAAACGCTTCTCTTTGGAGAAATAGTGGGGAAAATACCCGATCCTTTCCCGTTCTGGCATTCTTCCCAAAAAAAGGACCCTGGCCTAAACCTTTCTTCCTATGAATCAAAAGAGGCAGACAAGCTTTTAGGATCAATAAGGAAAGAACTTGACGAACAAGCGCGCGCTACAATGTATGAAAGCCTTCAGGCATTGCTCCTCAAAGACGTTCCTGCTTTATTCTTGTATGATATGCCGTATACGTATGAAGCGGCGCAGGAAGTAAAGGGCATTAAAGAGCATATCGTAGGAGATCCGTCTCAGCGCTTTGCAGGAATGAAAAGCTGGTATATAGAGACAAAAAGGGTGTTGAAATAAAGGTTGCAAGATTCCTTCTTATCTGATATAATATACTCATGAAAACACAAAACGTAAATTACGACTTTAGAAAACTGCTTAAGTCATATGCGAATAAGTGGGTTGCATTGTCTCGCGATCAAAAGAAAGTACTTGGAGATGGAAATACTTTAAAAGAGGTAGCACAAAAAATGGGACCAAAAGATGGTATCTTTTTAAAGGTGTTCTCTGGAGATGCTTTCTATATGCCACTCGGCACAATATGAAATATCGCTATACCTCTTTCTTCCCTCCCGAAAAAACACTTAAATGGGTTAAAAGACCTCTCATAAGAATAGAGGTATTTGGACCCAAGACAAAAAGAGCTTTTGATGCACTCGTTGATTCGGGTGCAGACTGTTCCCTCTTCAACTTGGAAATCGCTGAATTGTTAGAAATTGATCTCTCGAAAGCAAAAGAGAGGAAGTTTACAGGTATTAGCGGTACCATTGCTAGTTATTATTTGCCAGAGGTAGAAATAAAAGTAGACGGTATAGATCGACCTATTAAAATTCCTGTGTGTTTTATACAAAGCCCCACCGTAGGACTCCTGCTTGGGGAAGAAGGATTCTTTGATTCTTATCGAATAAAATTTGAAAAGGATCACGATACTTTTGAGATTATCTCCTAACAGAATTAAGCCCTCGTGACGGAATCGGAATACGTGTAGCGTTCAGAACGCTATGCCGCAAGGCTTGTGGGTTCGAGTCCCACCGAGGGCACTAATGTAATTCTCATTACATCTATATAATTATCTAATTACTCAACCTATATATGGAGCGAACAGCAGTAAGAAGAAACGAGGGAATGCGCGTTCAGAAAGCTGAACCATTACTTCACAACAGGCCAACTCAAGAAGGAGCTGTGCACATTACCCCCTTGGGGGGACTAGGAGAGGTCGGCAGAAACATGATGGTGTTGGAATACGAAGGGAAAATCCTCATCATAGACATGGGGTTCCGCATGCCGGAAGAAGACATGCCAGGTATTGACTACATCATACCCAATGTTACTTCCCTCAAAGGAAGGGAGAAAGATATTGTAGGAGTTCTCATCACCCATGGACATTATGACCACATCGGAGCCATACCCTATCTTATCCCTCAACTAGGGAATCCCCCGCTTTTTGCGGGAGAGATAGCAAAAGCAATCATCCTGCGGCGCCAGGAAGATTTCCCAAACAAGGGGAAACTCAACATTGCTCTCATTCAAGACAAAAAGCGCTTTCGCTTGGGCCCCTTTGACATTGAACCCTTCCGCCAGAACCACAATATTCCAGACAACTTCGGCTTTACCATATCCACCCCCGTGGGCACCATTGTCCATACATCAGACTTTAAGTTTGACGACGCTCCAGTGAATGAACCCTCCACTGACTATGATAGGCTCAAGCACATGGGACAGGAGGGCGTTCTCTTGCTTATGTCCGACTCCACGAACTCGGAAGAGCCAAACCATTCTCTGTCAGAAAAGCATATCATGGCGAACTTGGACGAGGTCTTCAAAAAAGCGGAGGGAAGAATTATTACCGCAACCTTTGCATCTCTGCTTAATCGAGTGCAGCAAATCATCACTCTCTCTGAAAAATACGGAAGGAGGGTTGCCTTAGAAGGATTCTCCATGAAGACAAATGTGGAAATCGCAAGACAGATAGGATACATCAAGGCAAAGAAAGGCACCATTGTGACCACGAAAGAAATCCTGAACAGCCCAGACCCCAAGATAACTATTGCGTGCACCGGAGCCCAGGGAGAAGAACGGGCCGTCTTAATGCGCATTATCACCGGAGAGCACAAGCTTCTAAAGATCCGAAAGGGAGACACGGCCATCTTCTCTTCTTCTGTGATCCCAGGCAACGAACGGACCGTGCAATACGTGAAAGACAACCTCTACCGCCAGGGAGCAAACGTGTTCCATTACAAGATGATGGATATCCACGCATCAGGGCACGCAAATCAGGAAGAGCTGAAAGAGATTATAGGGTACTTAAAGCCCAAGTTCTTCATTCCTATTCACGGCCAGTTCTCCATGCTGGTAAACCATGCCTTGCTCGCGCGCAACACGGGGATGCCAGAAAAAAATGTCATCGTTCCAGAGAACGGCAACGTAGTTAGCCTTACTAAAAATCAAATTGTCATTGAGAAGAGGTTGGTGCCCGCAAACTACGTCATGGTGGACGGACTAGGAGTAGGAGACGTTGGAGAAGTAGTATTGAGAGATCGCCAAAGCCTGGCTAAAGATGGCATGTTTGTAATTATTGTCGTGGTGGACCGCCAGAAAGGAGAAGTGAAAGGATCTCCAGACATCATCTCTCGGGGCTTTGTCTATCTCCGAGAATCAAAGGATCTCTTGCACCAGGTTCGCAGGCACGTCATTGATATTGTAAACAAATCCGTGGGAACAGGAGGAGCCGTGAACTGGGTGTATGTGAGAGACAACGTAAGGAACAAGATAACGGATTTCTTGTTCCTTAAGACCGAACGGCGGCCTATGGTGCTGCCCGTCATCATTGAAGTATAATACACGTATGAGGATTTTGAGCGGCATACAACCTACAGGAGCCTACCATATTGGCAACTATCTGGGAGCAATCAGGCATTGGGTCAAGCTCCAAGAGGACAACGAATGCTTCTTTTTCATTGCAGACCTGCATGCGTTAACCCAACCCCAAGATCCTAAAATCCTTAGAAACTCAACCATAGAGAAGGCAATAGAACTCGTTGCCTTGGGTTTGGATCCTGCAAGGTCCACCATCTTTGTCCAATCCCAGATCAAAGAACCCACAGAGCTTGCCTGGATATTAAGTACCATAGTCCCTGTGGGAGAATTGGAACGGATGACCCAATACAAAGAGAAATCAAAAAAGAAAGGAAAAGAAAGTGCGAATATGGGGCTGTTAAACTACCCCGTTCTCCAGGCTGCGGATATTCTACTGTATAAGACAGAGGGGGTTCCGATTGGAAAGGATCAGGTTCAGCACCTTGAACTTTCCAGAAATCTTGCAAAGAGATTTAACCAGAAATTCGGCGATACCTTTCCTGTACCCAAGGCCATGGTCCCTTCCCTAGAGATGGGGGCAAAGATCCTTTCCTTGCAAGATCCTAAAAGAAAGATGTCTAAATCCGATCCCCCGGATAGCCAACTAGGAATGCTGGAAGATCCAGATTCCATTCGCAGAAAGATTGCAAACGCAGTAACAGACTCAGGGAAACAGATCGTTTTTAATCCTGCAGAGAAACCAGGGATTTCAAACCTCCTGGTCATTTTTTCCCTTTTCAGTGAACAGTCAATCAAAGAAGTAGAAAAGAAATTCCAAAAGAAAGGATATGCTCCTTTTAAAAAAGCGCTGGGAGAACTTCTCGTTGAGAAACTTGAGCCTTTTCGGAAAAAATACGAGGAATTAAAAAGAAGAGAATTATATATCCAAGAAATCCTGCGGCAAGGGCAAAAGAAAGCACAGTCTACTGCTCAAAATACCATGGAGGAAGTGCGAGAAAAAATCGGTCTCCTGTCTTTTTAATCTTCTACTTTCCTAATAAGCGGAGGAACTCTTGAATAGAAATCCCAGCTTGTTTCAAAATTGTAGTAATCAAACTCCTAGATAAATCTTTCGCATGCATGGCAACGGTAGTCTGTTTACCCGTGACAGGATGCTTCAAACGAATATGACTTCCTTTCTGGCCAATAATTTTAAGCCCTGCTTTGAGCAGGAGTAAAAGAATTTGCCTTGGAGTAATGATTGGGATAATACTCATGCAACAGACAACCTCATCAATCCTTTCGTTGTCTTCTTCTTTAGCATGAGTGTTTCTCGGGCAAGACACTCAACGCAGAGCTCAATTGCTTCTTGAGCCATTTTTTTTGCCTGTGCGGTAGTTTTACCCCATGTTACTGTACCAGGCAATCCCGGAACAGTTACGATATATCCTTCTTGATCATCTGGCTCAAAAAGACACACGTGCTTCCCATATTTTGTCTGTACTTCCACAGATTTTTTTGATTGTCTTTTCATATACTTGTATTGTAAACTTTTAACCTCCTATGTCAATATGTAGCTCACCTTCGGTAAACCCCTGGGCATTCTGCAACGCAATTCGAGGACGAATTGCTAGAATACCCGCTGGAGTCAAGTAGTTGACTCTAATCCCAGTTCTTCGTAGTGTTTCTTCTCTACGGGGATTCCGAGTTTTTTGAACAGCTCCAAGGATTCTT
Organism: bacterium; assembly: GCA_030647485.1. GTDB lineage: Bacteria > Patescibacteriota > Minisyncoccia > Minisyncoccales > UBA10102 > JAUSJT01. The sequence continues at coordinate 31,563 of JAUSJT010000004.1, read as the reverse complement.
TCTCTATTACAAAAAGGTCTTCTTTTGTTTTTCCTTCAAAGCGGCATTTGATGAAGGGCGAGGTGTTTGCAGCGCGCGCCAAAGCCCATCCGTTCTTGAATTGAATCCTCGCTCCGTCCACATCAACAACATCATACCCATGTTCTTTTAGGTATAAGGTGAGTTTATTAATAATCAAAAACTTTTTGTCATCGGGAGTCGCAATGAAAAGCTCCGGGCTTGCAACATATCGAGGTAGGGTATCAACAAACGCCGCGAAGTCTTTTTTATCTGACATAATTTCAGCCAGCTTTAAGGAAGCGAACAGCGCGTCATCGCACAAGTAGTAATCTGAAGGAAACAGGAAGTGGAGGGTTACTTCCCCCCCGAACACCCCATTCACCTCTCTTAGCTTGCGTATAATGGCGTTATGGTGGGAAACCGCAAAATACGTTTCCACGCCCTGTTTTCGCACCTCATCAAGAAACGCCTGCGACACCCTCATATCATGCACTACAGGGCCTTTCTTCTTTTCTATAGCTTGCAAAGCAAGCATGAGAAGGCAAAAATCTCCAGACACAACCCTACCTCGGTTATCAATAAGGGCAACGCGGTCTCCGTCTGCGTCGTATGCGAATCCAACATCCGCACGCTCTCTCAACACTGCCCTTTTGAGGTCTTGGAGATTTGCCTCAACGTATGGATCGGGAATATGATTAGGATATGTTCCATCAAATTCTCCATAGAGCGTGATAACTTCGCATCCTAAGGCCTTGAATACACGTTCTGGAAGAAATCCCATGGCTCCGTTCCCACAGTCAACAATAATCTTCAAGGGAGCCGCAAAACGAATGCGCGAAGACACGTATTCTTGGTAGTCTTTACTGGGATCAAGGGCGGTAACGCTCCCGCGAGATTCTCCTATGTTTGTTTTTGCGTCAGCTCCAACCAATTCCTTAATTTTCTCTAACTCTTCCTCAACAACATCTTCTACGTATGGAGATCCTGGCTTTCTCACGGTTAAGGTAAAGCCGCTAAACTCTATCACGTGAGAACTGGAAACCATTACCCCTCCGTCGTACCCGTAAAAAAATAAAGAGAAATAGTATAGAGGATCAGGACTCAAGCCAAGATCAATGACTTCTTTACCTTGCTGTAGGAAAACTTCTTTTAAAGTTGCCGCAAGTAAAGGAGAGTTGGGCGCGGGATCGTGCGCAACTGCTATTTTTTTCATATGCGGATAGAGAACTAAAAAGGCGTGCGCAAGCTGCGTCGCAAACTCTTGCGAGATCTCCTCTCCGTACTTTCCCCTGATGTCATATGTACGGAATATGCCGGGATTCACCTTCATAGACCCTATTTTACCACGAGTTGACCCCTAAGAAAAGAAATGGTATATATAAAGATATGAGAAATTACGAGCTTACTCTTATCTTTGCCGCAGACCTTGGAACAGAACAACTTACCCAGGCTGTGGAAAGCGTTGTTTCCCTCATCCAGGGGAAAGGCGGGATTCTGTTAAGCCAGGATATAAAAGGAAAGAAAGCGCTTTTAGCTCCTATCAAGAACCATAAAGAGGGTACCGTTGCAATGTTAAAATTCACCATAGATGCTTCACATATGCAAGACCTGGAAAAACACCTCAAAGAGAATACAAAGATTCTCCGTTTTCTCTGCCTTATCTCAATCTCTAGAAAAACAAAAAATAAGACCCCGCATCTCGTTCCATCCCTAGGATTCCTCGGGACTGAGTCCTCGGGGCGAATGTCTGCTTTAAGAATTCCGCAAGAACAGAAAGAAACAGAAACAAGAAGTATAGATCTTGGAGAAATAGATAAAAAGCTAGAGGAAATCTTCAAACAGCCATGAATGTAAACATTGTCATCTTAGTGGGGAGACTAACCGATAACCCAGAGAGCCGCACTACTCCAGGAGGACAACAAGTATGCTCGTTCCGCATGGCAACCAATAGGGCATGGACCGATCGCCAGGGGACAAAACAAGAACGAGTAGAATACCATACCGTGATAGCATGGCGCAGATTGGCGGAAATCGCATCCCAGTATCTTGCAAAAGGAGGCCTCGTATTTGTGGAAGGACACTTGGAGACACGCTCTTGGCAAGGAGCCGATGGCTCAAAAAAGTACCGAACAGAAATCATTGCAGACCGCCTGCAATTAGGCCCAAAGTCAGGTGGAGGAACTATGAGCTCTGAATCAAATCAGAAAAAAGAAAAGGAAGAAGCGCCCATTCAAGAAGAAATTCCTATCATTGAAGAAAACCAAGAAATAGACGTAAAAGATATACCATTTTAACACCATGGACTGCTATCTGTGCAAAAAAAATATACAGGATATAGACTTTAAGGATACCTACCTATTGAGAAACTATATCTCCGGACTCGGCAAGATACGCTCAAAAGAGAAGACAGGACTCTGTTCTTCTCACCAGAGACATGTTGCAAACGCAATCAAAAGAGCAAGACATATAGGATTGCTCTCTGCTACCTCAAAGTAGTAATATTCTTATTACTTTTTCTCGAGCAAACGGTCTCGGATTTCCTTTACAACTTTTGGATTCTCCCCAAGGAAGGTTCTCGCCTGCTCAAATCCTTGCCCGAGTTTCACAACATCAAACTGAAGCCAACTGCCTTGTTTTTTGATAATACCGTCTCGTATCCCCGCGTTTACAATATCCGCGTTATACGAAATACCTTCGTTGTAATAGATATCAAACTCGCAGGTCCTGAAAGGAGCCGCAACCTTATTCTTCACTATTTTTGCGCGAACCCTATTTCCCGTAATCTCATCCCCGTGCTTTAGCTGCGCTATTCTCCGCAGCTCAATACGGACCGAGGCATAAAACTTCAAAGCCAACCCTCCCGGAGTAGTTTCCGGATTCCCAAAGAAAACTCCAATCTTCATGCGGATCTGATTAATAAAGATGACGCATGTTTTTGTTTTAGAAACAATGGAAGACAACTTTCTGAGAGCGGCAGACATCAACCGCGCCTGAAGCCCTATTTGGAATTCCCCCATTTCTCCTGCGATCTCGGTCTTTGGGGTCAGGGCTGCCACCGAGTCTATCACTATGACATCAACCTCTCCCGAGCGCACCAGGGTTTCCAAGATTTGCAGGGCCTGCTCGCCCGAGTCTGGCTGGGATATGAGAAGTTCGTTCACGTTGACTCCGATGCGCTTGGCGTATTCAGGGTCTAACGCATGCTCTGCGTCAATAAACGCTCCAACTCCTCCCTGCTTTTGGGCTTCTGCAATAATATGGAGTGCAAGAGTCGTCTTTCCCGAAGCTTCTGGACCGTAAATCTCAATAACCCTGCCCCTGGGCACTCCTCCGGCTCCCAAGGCAATATCAATAGAAACAGATCCCGTGGGTATGATCTCCACGTCCATTGCTTTTGCCTCTGACAGCTTCATAATCGCCCCCTCTCCAAAACGCTGCTTGATTTCCTCAATAGCTTCCTTCAAGTCTCCAGCGTACTGTTTTGGTTCTTTTTTCTTCACCATCTTTTTTATCTTATCACATCCCTGGAACGGAGGCCACTTGATGACGCGGGGCGCCTTCCGCGTACAGTTGCTGAATTTCGCCTGCAGTGAAAGTGGCTGCGTAAATCGCAACCTCATCTATATATCCATTCCAAGGACGAACGTCAACGCTGTTTCCAATCAACGAGGCGCTACCGTCAAGGATTGCAATTCCGTTAAAGTTCCTTGTTTGCTTTGCAACACCATTCTGATATGTCTTGAAGTTCGCCGAAGATAATGAACTGTCATAGGTTACAACCAAATGCACCCATTGATTCCGCAGATCATCACCCCAACAGAAACTCTGGAAGTTGCCGTAGTATACCATCCAAGGGACGGTAGGGCCACAATTAATATTGTACGCGAGATTGAAAAACTGCTGCGTAGCCCAACTCTTTCTCCCAAAATATGTTCTCCAAGAGGGGTCCCCGGAATAATACACCCAGGCAGAAACAGTCACGGTGTTCTGCAGGCCCTGAGCAGAAGAACTGCCAACATCTACGTTCGCATTCCCATTGAAATACAGACACCCCCCTAAATCCAATCCACACTCCGCTACCGTCTTACTTTGAACGTTATTCCATGTTCCATTTCCTCCGTATCCGGAGGAATCCAGGGACGGACCGCTTGTTTCTTCAAAGTGCCAGATTCCGCGCGCCTCAATGCCGAGAACATGAGCAATCTGAGAAGAAAGATTTTTCCCTTTTGCAATAGATGTTTTTTCTCTCGTGCCCTTGAGAGAGACCAGCACAATGGAAGCAAGCATACCGATAACCGCAATGACCACCAGCAGTTCAATGAGAGTAAATCCGCCCCCCCCGTTCAATATTTTTTTGTTCAGAGTTTTTTGCATCCATGTGTTTTCGGGCTGGGCGAAACCGGGTTTCGCCCAGCCCAAGCCTAAACCTTACTCGAGCATAAGTTCAGCTACTGCTTCGTATTTCTTTCCCCTCAACACACCACATACTAATTCAAGATACGCTTCTGGCGTGGGAAGCATCTCATCAAGAATTCCTTTATCAATAATCAGTGACTTCCGCTTTCCTAAATACTCCAAATGCGTACCCCAGATGTAACTCTCTGCGTATTGTAACACTTTTCCTATATTTGGTATTCCTTGTTCTTTCCAATTTGGCGCAACAAACTCAGCAGGATTCAACACGTTAATATAGACCAGCAAGTAAAGAAGCTGCTGGTCGGTTTCAACTAACACGTTTTTAAACCTGCCCTGGAACAAACTTCCCACTCGCTTATGTTTGTTATTGAAATAATTTGCATATCCAACGCCGAGCTTGTGCATAAATTTTGTAATTCCGCCCTCCTGGATTTCTTCAGATATAAGATGATAGTGATTACCCATAAGGCAATACGCCATAATACGCACGAGCGGCTCTCTACTTTTCCCGTGATCAACAAGATATTGCTTCAACACATTCATAGTGAGTCTACTTCGATCTCGCTCAAGATGCCAGAGTATACTGCTTGTACTCTTAGTATCATTAAATAAACATAATCCTTGCATAAATCTCCAGCAGTCCGCTTCTCCATTGCAAATTTGGCACTTAGCAACACCTCGATTATAAATATGGTAGATTTTCCCTACGACGAATGGAATTTTTCTTCTCATAATATTACTGCCCGATGGGCTGGGCGAAACCCGGTTTCGCCCAGCCAGTTGCACACAGCCCGCTGAAAAGTTAAGGACTGAACCAATTGGAAGCTTCTCCTCCTTCTTCTTGAGAAATGCCATATACCTCTCTGGGTTTTGCCCCTTCTCCTGGGCCCACAACTCCCCGCTCCTCTAAAATATCAAGAAGTCGTGCCGCTCTTGCATATCCAACTTTCAAACGCCTCTGAAGAAGAGAAGCTGAAGCTTTTTTAGCCTCAATCACTACCCGCTTTGCCTCTTCATACAAAGGGTCGTCTGATTCAGACGTTTGTGAGACGCCCGGAGCCAAAACTCCTTCCTGTGCGCTCTGGCTTAATTCGTCTTCTCCGATATGGTCGGCAACAAAATCTTTTGATTCCTTGGAAATCCAGCTCGCAACCTTCTTTACGTCTTTATCTGACACGTACGCTCCTTGGATTCTCCTTGGCCGGGTAAAATCCGATGAGACATAGAGCATATCTCCCTGACCCAAGAGCTTTTCTGCTCCAGCGCCATCTAATATGGTGCGGGAATCCACTTGCGAGGCGACCTGAAACGCAACTCTGCTCGTAATATTCGCTTTGATAAGGCCGGTGATAACCTCCACAGAAGGCCTCTGTGTTGCAAGCACAAGGTGAATACCCACGGCTCTAGCCATTTGAGCCAAGCGTACAATCATTCCTTCTAACTCCTTGCCCCGAGAAGCCATGAGATCTGCTAATTCATCAATAACAAGCACGATATAGGGCATGGGCTCAAATTCTTCAGCACTCTTAGCCGTAGTTTGGCTCATCTGATGATATGACCCAATGTCGCGGCACCGCGCCTGGGAAAGAACTTGGAACCTTCTTTCCATTTCCTTTACGAGCCACTTTAATGCGTTTATAGCGCGCTGGGTATCAAGAATCACAGGAGTCAGCAAATGCGGAAGCTCGTTATACACGGGAAACTCCACGCGCTTTGGGTCTACCAAGATAAACCGAAGGCGAGAAGGAGGGTTGCGGTAAATAAGGCTTAAGATAATATTGTTCAATCCTATGGTCTTTCCCGTACCCGTTGCCCCTGCGATAAGCAAGTGGGGCATGCGAGCCAAGTCTGCGAATATATGATTCCCTGCCACATCCTTACCCAACCCAATCAATAGAGGAGACACAGAATCTTTAAACTGCATATTCTCCATAATATTGCGCAGGCGCACAACGGTCCTCACGCGATTTGGGATTTCAATGCCAACCAGAGATCGCCCAGGGATGGGCGCTTCAATGCGTATAGGATGGGCTGCCAAGGCCAAAGACAAATCATTGGACAGCGCCACAATACGGGATAGTTTAATGCCTTCCGCGGGCTTGAATGCGTATTGCGTGACCGCAGGCCCGATATTCACCTCTGAAATTTCTACGGGAATATCAAAATTCGCAAGCGTTTTCTTGATAATCGCAGAGTATATTTTCACATCTCCCGCATTAGGAGTGCCGTGCTCCGCCTCCAAAAGATCTAAAGGAGGAAACTGATAATCCCCCACCACGGGAAGGGGCTCAAAGGGCTTTGGGGCTTTTGAGGACTTTTCTTCTTTTACTTCCACGTTCTTATCAACATTTCCATTCATGATCTTAGGCTCGTCTTGTACTCCATTCACCTCAAACTTCGGCTCTTCTTCAATCTTCTTTACCTTCACCACAGGATTCTTGAAAAACGCGCTCGGTGCTGCGAGGCTGTGATCCAGCAAATGCCAAAGCATAGAAGCTGCAGCCACGGCTACGCTAGAAAAAATAATTTCAGAAACCCAAAATCCGAACGCGCCAAACACAGGCCAGGAAAGAATAAGGCCCAGCATTCCCGAGGTTGCCTCCACGTCCAAGCTGGTTGCCCGTGCCGCGCTTCCCACTATGCCCTCTACTCCTACGAGAAGCAACAGCATGGCAAAAAATAAAGAACCCGCCTTCATGCCTTTCATGCCCAAGAACACAAGACCGGCCAATATGCACAATAAAGGAACCAGAAATACTATTTTCCCCATAAGAAAAGAGAAGAGAGAGAAAAACAGCTGGCCCGCCCCTCCAGCCTTCTCAAAAAAAGAGAAAAGGAATATGCCAGCCAGCGCAATCATGCCAATGCCAAACATTGTGCGTTGCGCGTACTCTGAAACAGAGAATAATTTCCTTGCGGGAGCCTTGGTATGTTTTGATCTGTTCTTTTTTGCCACGGTATTCATACAGTATAAAGGAAATTCGGAACAAAAACAAATATTCTTATGCACTGTCATACAAAAAACCGTCCTTCGGTAACGCTCAGGACGATTCTTTGTGTTTTAAGAAGAAAGAATATAATTGGTTTTATACTCCCAAGGGAACGACAACGCTCTTGCCGGTAGAAATATTGGAAATAGTAAAGCCAACGCCCCTTGATCTAGTTTTGAGTTGTTTGTTGGCGTTGAGAAGTTCAATGCCGTACAAGGTACCGTCGGGAGCAATATCAACATTAACCTCGTCACTCAGGCTGATTGTTTTTATCTTGGTTCGTTTCTCTCGCAGTACGATATATGCAATATTATATTTTGAATCGTAGGTAACCTTCATGGTAATCAAAAGTACTTTACAATGATGCTAATAACAGTAAATTTATTATTTTCTTCGAGTCCGTATACTTCAAGCTGCTTTGTTCGATAACCTTTCTTGGCTGGTATCGGAAAGTTCATACGAAATCCAGTTCTCCCAAACTTTGCCCTAAATTGTTCTCCCTGCTGCACGGTGGCTATCACTTCTTGTTTTGTAGCCCCACGTTCCTGCATCCGTACTCTTGCATGGGGATGAATCTTGATGTTCATCTTCTTGTATGCTTATGCTATCTTTCTTACTCGTCCATGTCAATCTGCTCCGTGTCGTGGACGATGTTAAAACTTGTCTGTATTATTCTTATCTATCAAAAAATACATCTCTTGCATATCACTACTCTATCAAAAAACCGCCCCCGTGGCGATTCTTTGTCTCTTTATGCCTGCGGTCTGAATCCACGGCCTGCGGGAATGAGCTTCCCTATAATCACATTCTCCTTTAATCCTCGCAGTTTGTCTTCTTTTCCTTCAAGAGAGGCTCGAATGAGTACGCGGGACGTTTCCTGGAAGGAAGCAGAAGAGAGGAAGCTTTCGGTGGTAAGCGCGATTTTAGACACTCCCAAAAGCAACTGCACAGCAGACGCGAGCTTCTTTTCTTGTTTCTTTAACTTTCTATTCTCTTCCACAAAGGCGGGGCGCTCTACAACCTCTCCTTCGGTGAACTTACTGTCTCCCGTATCCTTGACCCTGACTCTTGAGAACATCTGACGGCATATGACCTCAATGTGCTTGTCGTGTATGGAAGCTCCCTGGGAGGTATAAATGCGCTGCACCTCTTGCACAATGTATTTCTCGGTTGCTTCTTTTCCTGCGCTCTTGAACAGCTCTCCCAAGTCCACATGCCCCTCGCAAAGCTGCTGCCCTTGCTGTACAAGATCACCCACCTTCACCCAAATAGCTCTTTTTAAAGGAGCGGTATACTCTTTTGTTTCCTTTTCTACCGTCTTGCCCGCTAAAGCCTTGGCGAAGGCGGGAGCTTCAGCGGAGGTAGATTTCTTACCTGCCTTTAACTTTGGGGAAGAATCTTGTGTAGACAATATCTTAATGACTCCCTCCAGAGAAATCTCTTGGACTATTCCCTCCGCCTCTGCGATAAGAGCCTTGCCCGAAGGGACTCTCCCTTCAAAGATTTCCTCCACCCTTGGCAGACCCTGGGTGATGTCTCCTCCTCCTGCCACGCCTCCTGTATGAAAAGTTCTCATAGTAAGCTGGGTTCCTGGCTCTCCAATGGACTGGGCTGCTACAATGCCTACCGCAGACCCGAAAGCAACCTCGGTGTTCAGGCCGAGATCCCAACCATAGCACTTTTGGCATATGCCGCGGGCAATCTTACAAGACAGCGGGGAACGAATTCGGATTTCCTTCACTTCATCCATTTCTGCTATTTTCTGCGCAGATTCTAAATCAATAACCTCTCCTTTTTTCACAACTCCCTCAATATCTTCAAGAGCGAACCTGCTCGCTATTTTAAACCCAAGGTTCTGCCCCAAGGCAAGCGCCGCAGCTTTTGTGATAACAATACCCTTGTCATCCTTGCAGTCTGCCTCTGTGATAAGCACGTCATGAGATACATCAATGAGACGGCGGGTCAAGTACCCCGCGGTAGACGTTCTTAAAGCTGTGTCCGCGGTTCCTTTTCTGGCTCCATGTGTCGCGATAAAGTACTCCAACACGTCAAATCCTTCCTTAAAAGAGCTCTTTACGGGAAGTTCAATGATTCTGCCTGCAGGATTTATCACAAGCCCTTTCATGCCTGCCATTTGAACCGGCTGGGACCAGGAGGCGCGCGATCCTGAATCAATAATGGAGAACACCGAACCTCCATGAGGCAAAATCTTGGGCACCAGCTTTTCAATGGCAGACTTCACGCCCTGCCATATTCCAATAACCTTCACGCTCCTCTCCTCTCGAGACAGCAAGCCTCGTTTCCAATGTGAGTCTACAATTTCAATTTCTTTTTCTGCCTGTTCCAAGAGGCCTGCCTTTTCTGGAGGAACAAGTAAATCATCCATGCCCCATGTGATGCCAGACTTGGTCGCGTATTCAAATCCCAATGTTTTTATCTTGTCTAACACTTCATGGGCATCCTCTTTTTCATACCGTCTTAAGATAAGACCAACCAACCCTTCCATTTTCTTTGCATTTATTTGGTCGTTAAGAAAGGGCATGCCGTCTGGAAGAAAACCATTGAATATCATTCTTCCCAGCGTGGTTTCAGTCATCTCTCCCCTATACAGCACTTTTATCTTCTCTCTCAACGAAAGGTCATACAATTCATGCGCCAAAGTAGCTTCTTTTTCAGAGCTAAAAACTTTCAAAGGAGTCCCCTCCTTCATATCGTCCAAGCCAGTAAGATAGTAGCACCCCAGCACCATGTCTTGCCTGGGCCCCACCACGGGATTTCCTGTTGCAGGCTTGAATAGATTCAAAGAAGAAAGCATAAGCTCTTTTGCCTCGTCTTGCGCTTCCTTGGATAAAGGAACATGGACCGCCATTTGGTCTCCATCAAAATCCGCATTAAACGCAGAACACACTAAAGGATGCAGCCGTATGGCCTCTCCTCCAACTAGTATTGGATAAAAGGCCTGGATGCCCAAACGATGAAGCGTAGGGGCGCGGTTCAGCAACACAACCTTATTCGCCACCACTTCTTCCACAATGGCCCAGATATCATCGGTCTCCTGTTCAATCAAGCGGTTCGCTCCCCTCACGTTGAACGCAAGCTCTTTCTCCAATACCTTCTGGATGACAAAAGGCTTAAACAATTCTAAGGCCATTTGCTTTGGAAGCCCGCACTGATTTAGTTTGAGTTCCGGCCCCACCACGATAACAGATCTCCCCGAATAGTCTACGCGCTTGCCCAAGAGGTTCTGACGGAATCTTCCTTGCTTTCCCTTGAGCATATCAGCCAAGGATTTTAACAAACGTTTGCCCCCAGTGGTGGCCTGCGTCATGGTCCCCTTTCTCATGGAATTGTCTATCAAGGCGTCCACCGACTCTTGGAGCATACGCTTTTCATTGCGCACAATAACATCAGGAGCTCCTATCTCAAGAAGATATTTTAACCTGTTGTTCCTGTTAATGACCCTCCGGTACAAATCGTTGAGGTCGGAAGACGCGTACCGTCCTCCGTCTAACTGCACCATGGGCCTCAAATCAGGAGGGAGAATGGGAAGCATGGTCCAGAACATCCATTCTGGCCTAATACCCGCATTCACCATGCCTTGGAATACTCGTAGCCGAGACAAAATCTTCTTTCTGTTTAACGGAGATGCTTCTTCAAGCTGTTTTTTCATTACCCCTATCGCTTTCTTCATATCCACCTCGCAGAATATCTTGCGCAACACTTCAGCTCCGGTTCCAGCTTCAAACACCTCTCCGTATTTCAAAGACAGCGCCTGGTATTCAACTTCAGACAATACCTTCCTGGGCTCTAGCGAGAGAAGCTCTTGGCGGGCGCGCTCTTTTGCTTCCTTGAGCTGCTGCTTTTCCTTGTCTGCAACCCCTTTTGTCTTTTGTTTGAATTCAGACTCAATCTCTTCTTGCGCCCTCTCCTTTGCTTTCTCATCAACCTTGGTTACGATATAGGAAGCAAAATAGATGACGCGTTCTAGAGATTGAGCGGGAATATCTACAATCAATCCCATGCGGGAAGGGACTCCGCGCAAAAACCAGATATGGGAACAAGGAACGGCAAGCTTGATATGGCCCATGCGCTCTCTGCGGACAGAAGACTTGGTTACCTCAACCCCGCACCGGTCGCACACCACGCCCTTGTACCGTATCTTTCTGTACTTGCCGCAGTAGCACTCAAAATCCTTTTCGGGGCCGAAAATACGCTCGTCAAAAAGACCGTCCTTCTCCGCCTTCTGGGTGCGGTAATTGATGGTTTCAGGCTTGGTTACCTCTCCGTGGGACCATGACAAAATATCGTCTGGAGAAGCAAGCTTAATGCGCAATGATTCTAGATCGGTGACTCTCATGATTGTTCTTTTTCAGTCTTTGACTTTACTGTTTTTTCTTTCACTTCTACATTCAGACCTAATGACCGCATCTCGGCTAGCAGCAAGTTAAAAGAAGCAGGAAGGTTAGGGGTTTGTATGTTCTGCCCGCGCAGAATGGCCTCGTATGTTGCCGCTCTTCCTGGAACGTCGTCAGACTTTATAGTGAGCATCTCTTGCAAAGTGTGGGCAGCGCCATATCCTTCCAGGGCCCATACCTCCATTTCTCCAAAGCGCTGGCCTCCAAATTGCGCTTTCCCTCCCAAGGGCTGCTGCGTAATCAAAGAGTACGGCCCAATAGACCTCATGTGTATCTTATCCTCCACCATATGTATAAGCTTCATCATGTATATGATGCCTACCGTTATTCTCTGGGGGAACACCTTGCCGTCTCTTCCATCGTACAAAACAACCTTTCCGTCTTCTGGAAGACCGGCTTTCTTCAGTTCCACCTTAATATCTTCTTCTGTCGCTCCTGCCAGTCCAGGGGTAACTGCCAAATATCCGAGCTTTTTGGCGGCCCATCCCAAGTGAGTCTCTAAAATCTGCCCTATATTCATACGAGACGCAACTCCCAAAGGATTCAATATGATATCAACCGGAGTGCCGTCTTCCATGAACGGCATATCTTCTTCCGGAAGCACCAAAGACACCACCCCTTTGTTTCCGTGGCGGCCAGCTAGCTTGTCTCCAGGCTGAATCCTTCTTATCTCGGCTACCTCCACGTGAATTCTCTTCATAACGCCGGGATCCAGTTTATGGCCCTCTTCCCTGGTAAAGACTCGCACGTTCACCACTCTCCCTCTTTTACCATGGGGCATATTCAGGGAGCTGTCTTTCACATCCCTGGCTTTTTCTCCGAATATAGCGCGAAGCAACCTCTCTTCTGACGTGAGGTCTGCTTCTCCCTTTGGAGAAATCTTTCCTACGAGAATATCGTTAGGTCGGACTTGGGCTCCTATGCGCACCACGCCTTCCTCATCTAAGTCCTTGAGCTTTTCTTCTCCCACGTTGGGGATGTCTCCTGTGGTGACTTCCGGGCCTAGCTTGGTTTCCCTCACGTCGCACGTAAAGTCTTCCAAATGAATGGAGGTGTACGCGTCCTCCTTGACCAGACGCTCTGAAAGAATAATGGCGTCTTCGTAGTTCCCTCCCCGCCATGGCACGAATGCGACCAGCAGGTTGCGTCCCAGGGCAAGACGCCCATGATCGATTCCCCCTCCGTCTGCTATGACCTGCCCTGTCTTCACTTTTTCTCCTTTTGCAACAATGGGTTTTTGATGGAAAGAAGTATACTGGTTCGTTCGCACAAAGTTCTTTAACTCATACTCGTGCGCTTTCCCCCCTGCTTTTTGGGGCGTGATAACAATATGCCTAGCGTCTACCGCAAGGACCACGCCATCTTCTTTAGCCACAATGGCAAGGCCCGAGTCTTTGGCAACAATCTCTTCCAATCCAGTGCCAACGTATGGAGCCTCTGGCTTTACTAAGGGGACTGCTTGGCGCTGCATATTAGAGCCCATGAGCGCGCGGTTCGCGTCATCGTTCCGCAAAAACGGAATCAAGGCCGTACCCACGGATATGGATTGATTAGGAGATACGTCAATATAGTCAACCTGGTCTCTTGACGCAGTGCCAGGCTCCCCGTGGATTCTTGCCCCAACCTTGTCTGCAATAATCTTTCCATGGTCGTCTAGAAGAACTCCTGCATGAGCAATGGTGTGCCGCTCTTCCTCAAATGCATTGAGATATTCAACTTTGTCGGTCACTTTCCCTTTTTCTACTTTAAAGTACGGGGTTTCAATAAACCCATACGAATTAATCTTTGCGAACGACGCCAAATGCCCCACCAAGCCAATGTTGGGGCCTTCTGGGGTTTGAATAGGGCAAATCCTTCCATAGTGGGAAGGCTGCACGTCTCGTACCTCGAACCCTGCCCTCTCTCTCGTCAGTCCCCCGGGTCCAGTGGCTGACACCCGCCTCTTGTGCTCTAGCTCTGCTAACGGGTTCTCGTTGTCCATGAACTGTGTGATTTGAGAAGACGTGAAGAACTCCTTTATCATTGCCATGACAGGCCGCGGGTTCACCAGCTGGGCCGGAGTAATGGTAGAAGGGTCTAACGTAGACATGCGGTCTTTGATGATGCGTTCCATACGCATGAATCCTACGCGCAGCCTGTTTTGCAAAAACTCTGCGAATGTCCTTACTCTTCTGTTCCCCAAATGATCTATTTGGTCAGGCAAAGCTCCTGGAGTGTTATTCAACCGGATTATCTCTCTCACCACTTCCACCACATCTTGGAGTTTTAACACCCTGTCTTCAATACTATATTCCCCTTCGGGAGTTTTGTTCTTTGGCTGAAGTTGAGGCAAACGCTGAAGCGTTTTCCACCTCCCCACCCTAGAAAGATCATACCGTTCAAAGTTAAAGAACATGTTCCATATAAGTTCCTTTGCGGTATCTGGAGTAACATAGTCTCCCGGCCTCAATCTTCTGTAAATCTCAACTAAAGCCTCTTGTTGGTTCTTGGCAGAATCTTTCTTTAAGGTCTCTTCAATGTATTTGGTTTCACCCGTGTCTACGTCCTTGAATAATGCCAACATTTCTTCCTCTGTCTGAACCCCCAAAGCTCGCAAGAGCGTAGTGACCGGAGCCTTTCTCTTTCGGTCAATACGAATTGCAATAAAACCGGAGGGTTCAGTTTCTAATTCCAGCCATGCGCCACGGTTTGGGATTATTTTCGCTCCAAACAGTTTCTTTGCCCGTGCCACCTGGGATGTAAAGAACGCTCCAGGAGAACGGATGAGCTGGGAAATGGCGACGCGCTCCACCCCGTTGATAATGAAAGTGCCTCGTTCTGTCATCAAAGGAAAATCAGCAAGGAACACTTCCTGCTCTTTAATTTCTTTTGTTTTTGTATTGATGAGACGGACCTTAATCCTCAAGGGCGCCTCAAAGGAATCGTCGTTCTCTTTTGCGGCAAGATCTGTCTTGTAATTCTGCTCGCCAAGCTTGAAATCAAGAAACCAAAGCTCAAACTCCTTTTTCGTGTAATCACGTATAGGAGAAAGCTCTTGCAAAAGTTCCTTGAAGTCTTGTTTCCAGAAACGCTTCCAGCTGTCATGCTGGATTTCCACAAGATAGGGAAAATCAAGATGAACTTTTGCCTTGCTAAAACTCTTGATGTAGAGAGGTTGGGTCATTCTTCAATATAAAATACCCTTTTGAATCCCAAAAAGGGTGAATGAATCCACTGCCTTAATTCCGTTGCAAAGGAAGATAATGCAAGGTAATAAATCGGGAGTAATTTAAGCTAAACCCTAGTATACAGCGGCAAGGATTTCTTGTCAACCCTTCACTTTTTTTTCAAAGGTGAAGTGTCAACTCCCTTACCTTCCTTCCTCTTTCTGGATCTCGGGGGGCGCTTCTGGCACAGGGGGCTGGCTTACCTGAATGCCATCCAGAGGCGCCTTCCCTGCTTCAATATTTGCAATAATTTTCTTTACTTCCTCGTTGTCAGGATTCAGCTCTGCGATTTTATTGAACTGTTCCAATGCCTTTGCCTTATCTTTCTTTGCGTCAAACACCAAGCCAAGAATATACCTGGCATTAGAGTAGTTTGCATTAAGCGAGATGGCGCGCTCCAACTCTGCCTGGGCCTTGTCTAAGTCTTTCTTTTGCCAATACACGGTACCCAACTGGAATGCCAAGCCTGTGTCGTTTGGAGCAACCTGCTTGGTTTCTTCCAGCTTTGCAATGGCTTCGTCTTCTTTCCCTTGCTGCTCATATACCGCCGCAGTCAAGAAATGGGCTGGAGCATAATCCGCTTTCAACTCAATTGCTCTCTGAAGATTCTCCAATGCTTTGGCCAATGCGGTCTCGCGCTCTACCTCTTTCCCCTTCTGGCTTGTCAAGCTTTGAGCCTGAAGAATATACACCCTTCCCAATTCAGTCCAGCTGAAAGGAGACGATGGTTCCAACTCCTTTGCCTTCTCATACGCAGCAAATGCAAGAGTATCAGCCCCGGGAACTCCAATAAGACTGCGGTACACGAATCCCTGCACATTCCAGTTTGCGATGTTTGCGGGAGCTGCCGCTGCCGCCTTCTGGACTGCATTCACTGCGTTCTGTATGACAGCCTGGCTCTGCTCGCGCTTTTGATCTTGAGACAATGACGCATCCTGGCTTATTTCGTTAAGCCTTGAAAGATACAACTGGGAAAGATCTCTCCAATACAAATCCACCGAAGGGTTCAAGGTCGCGGCACCAGCCACACCTTCAATTGCCCCCTGTATGTTTCCCTGCTGTGAAGCCCGTACTCCCTGGAGATACTTTGCTTCTGCAATATACTTTTGTCCCCCTACAAACAAAAGGCCAAGACCGAATATTAACACGAGCAAGAATGCAAATGAGGAACCTAAAGCAACAACAGATTGGGAAGCAACTTGAACCTTTTTAACATTCTCGGCTACAAACACCCCAAGCCCTCCTACAAGCACCCAGAATACGAAAGAAAGAACAAGCGTAGAAGGATACAAGACAAATGCGGCAATCGTTGCTCCAAAGGATGCCAACAGCCCCAGGCCTATCATCCAGGAAGAACTATCTTGTGAAGAGCGCAAAAGCGCCTTCACGCCCAGGAATACCGAGGCGGCTATAAGGAAGATAAGAGAGAGAACCCCAAGAATGCCCTTTTGGGAAAGCCATCCCAATATCTCTGAAGCTCCACTTGAGAATCTCGTCCCCCAAAATACGGTCTGATTCAAGGACTCGGGGCGATACTTTGCGTAATCAAATACAAAGGTGCCGGGACCAGATCCTGTAATGGCACGCTCTTTTAACACTTCTTTGGCAATTCCCCACTCCCCCTGCATGCTTGGGCTTACCTCCACGGGCATCTGGGGAGAACCTGGTAAAGAGAATCTGAACATGGTGAAGAACAAAGCAACAATGATAAGCGCCATGGGAACTGAAACCCATCCTGACTGCGCTTGCTTTTTCAAATTCCACATGCCAAAAGCAAGCAAAATCAAGAGCCCGACTGCCAAGGCAACCCAGGCATCAAAGAAGTTGATAACTGCCAGAACGGCAAAGAATGCCGCAACGGTTCCCCATAAGACCCACTTTTTCAAAGACTGGGCGCCTACCGCAAGCGCAAGAGCTAATGGCAAGAGCGCCGCAGAAAGAATAGCAACGCTATTCATGGCTCCCACGGTATTGAAGGTTGCTGCTTTTGCAAAAGCCGCAGGCACCAAGAACACGCCGTATGCCTGCAAAAGCGCAAATATACCCGCAACCGCTCCTGAAACCAAGAGAAGAAATAGGGGCTTTGCAAGCTGAGCCACCCGCTCCACGCTATTCATAATCACCACAGACAAGAGCGCGAAAAACGCAATGGTAAGAAAACTGTCTGCAACGTTAAGGGGAAAGCCCCAGAAACTTCCATACCGCCACAAAGAAAACATCGTGGAAGCCCCTACTGCGCCAACAACCAGGGCTATAGGAAGATAAAGCCATGTCACTCGGAACGATACCTCTCCTTGCTGGACCGCACGGCCCAGCCAGGACAGTAACGCAAGAAAAACCAAAACAATTAAAAGAGCTTGTTTTTGGTACACGAGCGGATCCTGGGTCAAGGGCAGGAACCACAGTGGAATGAGTAAAAGAACGAGATATAGACTGACCTTGCGAACCCCCTCTAAAAGATTTGCTGACTGCATAGTGGGCGTGAATTAATGAGTTAATTATAAATGCATTAGTAACGACGTTGCACTGAAAATTTCTCAAAGAAATTTTGGAATGCCCCCGTGTAGGAAATTATTCAAAACCGAGGGTTGTGAAAAGTGGGGGGTCGGGGGAATTCCCTACATATAGTATATTCTATTTCTCCAGCCCCTGCAACTTCTGCAGGACTGCTTCGTTCCCGGGGTTGAGCTCTAAAACCCTTTTAAACTCTTGTACTGCCTGCTCAATCTTCCCCTGCTTTTCTAAGGCAACGCCCAAGGCGAATCTAGCATTAGAATTCGCGGGAGCCAACAAGAGAACCTGCTCAAACTGCGAAACCGCTTCTTGAACCTGCCCGTTGTTGTATTGCAGCCGCCCCAACTGGAACAAAGACTCTGCGTCTAAAGGATATTGTAGCGCAATAGCTTTTATCTTTGCAATAGCGCCAGGCACATCCTTCTCTTTCTCAAAGATAAGGGCAAGCTGCAGCTGCGCCTCCACGTAATCGGCTTTTAGCGCTGCTGCTTTCTCAAACTGCTCCTTTGCCTTGTCGTTCTGTTCGTTTGCTGCATAAAGCTTGCCTAATTCAGTATGCAGTATAGGGTTGGTGGGTTCCAAAACAATGGCTGTTTCAAAAGAACTGATCCCCCACTCTAAGGCTCCGGCTGCAAGCTTGATATCCCGATACACAGAACCCTGAGTCTCCCATGTTGCCACCCTTTTTGGGCTCATCTGGGTTGCTCTGGTGGCATGAGCAATGGCAAGCTGCACGTCTCTTGAAATTCCAGCTTGGTCGCGTTCACTCTCTGGTTTTTGCAATTCCGCCAATGCACGAGAAAGATACGAACGGCTAGCAAACATTTTATACTCTGCCTGATACGGATTCAGGCGTATCGCCTCTAACCCATGGTCAATACTCCTCGCAATATTTACTCCTCTCATCGAGCCTGAAGGATCTTTTGAGCCTGAACGGCCTGTATTCTGCGCTAGGAGATAATGCGTATCGGCAAGGTAAAATCTCGCGGCATTGTACGACATTCCTCCTGCCACCAAAGCAACAGCCAAAAACAGCACTTTTGCCCCAATCTCAAACTCCGGGAACTTGCGCAAAGAAAACACGAATTCTTGAACTGGACGTTCCCACGACAACACGCCCAATGCCAAAAATAGCCAAAACGCAAGACCAAGACTCAAGGTCTGATAATAGACAAACTGGGAAACAAGAAGAGAAAGAAGTACTACCAAGAACGGCCACATATTCTTTTTAGAAAGCAGCAACCAAGAAGCCAGCAAGAAAAATCCTATTAAAAGAATATATGAAAGAATGCCGAGAAATCCTGTGGTAGCGAGTATTTCGCTCCAGTGGCTTTGCGATCGGTCAAAACGAGTCTGCCAGAGGCCTCCCGTATTGAATTCTGCTGGCCGATATTTTGAAAAATCAATGGCAAAGGTTCCAGGACCAGATCCTACCAGTATATGCTTTATGTCCTCTGTCGCCGTGTTCCATGCAATACTCCAGGATAATTCCTGGGAAAGCATTGGTTCTTGAGGAACTGCTGGCATGCGGATACTCGTGCTTACAAAAGCAGGAGAAAAGAGGAAGACGACTGCGAACAGCAATAACGAGAAAGGAAACCATAGATTCCACATCCCTCCTTTTTTGCTAGCACGAAAGTGAACCATGAAGCCGGCTACAAGCGCGAACAAGAGACCAAGCAATAGCACAACCCACGCTTTTGAGATATCTGCCAAAAGCAAAATCCCCAAGCCCCCCAAGGCAAGCACTCCATACCCTATCCTAGAAAAAACCCGTACCTCTGGTTTTACGCTCTGAAAAGCCAAAAAAGCCGCAATGGCTGCAAGAAAAACC
This sequence comes from bacterium, assembly GCA_030647485.1. GTDB lineage: Bacteria > Patescibacteriota > Minisyncoccia > Minisyncoccales > UBA10102 > JAUSJT01. The sequence continues at coordinate 12,188 of JAUSJT010000004.1, read as the reverse complement.
GAGAATCCTTCCAGACTTGCTGAAACAGGGTTAAATCCTACCTGCTTTATCATCGGCCACACAGAGACGGAAAACTGCTGCCATACCTGGAACAAAGAGAGATAGCTTGTAGCAATAACAATAGCCACAGCTCCCAAAAACCAGTTAAGAAGGCGCTGGGGCTTTTCTACGGTATTGATAATCAAGAAGTAAAGGCCCACAAAGCTTCCCAAGGCCATTGCGCTGTCAGAGAACCTCCCATAATACCCAAACATAGAAGACCAGCGGTCAGAAGAGAAGAATGACGAGATATTCGCCAGGGTTGCAAAAAGAATGATTGGAATATCCAAGGGAGTTCTCTTGAGTCGTATCTCCCGGTCCACGAACACCATCTTTGCCAACCACGCAATGGTTCCTATAAGAACCAGAAAGAAAAGAAGGTACAGCTTGTTGAACTCAAACGCCTCAAAGGTCCATGGGGAAAAAGCTAGAGGAACCAGAAACACCACTCCCCAAATGCTTATACTCGTAATAAAATTCAGAATCTTGCGCATATATAATGTATCAGTATACCATTATATCCTTAACCAGGTTAAGTTATTCACACCTTAGTGAGACTAAGTTTCGACAATACTTTCGTAGTGATCTATACGTTGAAGTCCGTTGCTCCCAATAATCAAACAAATGGCGTCTATACGGTATGGACCGCGGTATTTTGTTCGATGAATATATGCTGTTGCGTTTCGCCGCAGTCTCATGCGTTTTTCATAATCAATGGTTTCTTCCGGCGTGCCGTACTGTTCATGACGTTTTGTCCGCACCTCTACAAAGACAAGCAGGCTCTTGCCTAGCCCCAAAAACCCCTGGTTAAGACAAGCAATAATGTCAATTTCCGCTCGTTTAGTCTTCCAATTTCTTGCAATAATTTTATATCCCTTGCTCTCCAAATACCTCTTAGCAGTCTCTTCCCCTTCTTCCCCTATTGTATTATGTTCCGCCATATGTTGCTTAAACCGAGTTTAGTTCTCCACAACTAAACTCGGTTTAGTTTTAGTCAAGTTCGTATGTTTTTGGACGATACTGTAGCGCTTCTAGCGCATGATCCCTCTCAATATGCTCTGCGTCTGCCAAATCTGCTATGGTGCGTGAAATCTTTATTAACTTCATGTACGACCGGGCAGACAACTGATACTGCAACCCCGCTCTCGTCAGAATCAACTCCGCCTCCCTAGAAAGTTTCGCGTATTTTTTGATGTGAGAGTTTTTCATCTCCCCGTTGGTAAAAATGTGCTCCCCCTCAAGGCGCATTGTCTGCTTGCGGCGAACCGCTGCTATTCTTTCTCGAATAACAGACGACGGCTCGGACAATGAAGAAGCTCTCTGATTTTCTGCAAATTTCTCAATATCAACTTCTGGAACATCCACATGAAGATCAATGCGGTCAAGAATAGGGCCGGATGCCCGTTTTCTGTATTTTCTTATTTCTCGTGGAGAACACACGCACGGTTTTTTTGAATGACCTAAATAACCGCAAGGGCAAGGGTTAGATGACGCCACAAGCATAAAGCGGCATGGATACGTTACCCGCTCTCTGGCTCTTGATATGGTGAGCACACCGTCTTCTACGGGCTGGCGCAAAGATTCTAACACTGATCGAGGGAACTCATTAAATTCATCTAAAAACAGTACCCCCCTGTGCGCCAAGCTCACTTCGCCTGGCTGGGGCTTACTACCTCCGCCGATTAACCCAATTTGAGAAATAGTGTGATGCGGAGAACGAAACGGACGCGTAGTAATAAGCGAACCTTGCGGAGGCATAGACCCTGCAACAGAATATAATTTTGTCACCTCTAACGACTCCTCTTCGTTAAGGTGCGGCAGAATGCCTGGCAATGCCCGCGCCAGCATAGTTTTTCCAGAACCAGGACTTCCTATCATTAAAATATTATGCCCTCCGGCAGCTGCAATTTCTATGGCTCGTTTGGCATACTCCTGGCCAAGCACCTCTGCCATATCAAACTCTATATCTTCAATGTGTTCAACGTGCTCCTCATACACGATGGGCTGCAATACAACTTTACCTAATAAAAACCCAGCCAATTGTGAAAGATTTTCTACTGCATATACATGAACGCCCTTGATAATTGCCGCTTCATTTGCCGATGGAAACGGTACAAAAATGTTTTTCAGCCCCTGCTCTTTTGCAAAAAACGCCATAAGCACCGCTCCCCTGGTGTGGCGCAAAGAGCCGTCGAGCGAAAGCTCTCCAAAAAATAAACTGTCTTTAGGAACTTCGTATTGAAGAACAGAAGCCATAATGCCAACGGCAATGGGCAAATCGTAAAAAGAGCCCTCCTTAAGAATATCTGCCGGCGCAAGATTTACCGTGATTTTTCGCTGTGGAAATTCCATGCGCGAGTTGCCAATCGCAGCTCGTACGCGCTCCTTGCTTTCTTCTACCGCTTTGCCCGCCAAGCCAACAATGTCAAAACCGGGCAGTCCCCTGTTTGAAACGCTTACTTCAACATCTACTCCTATTGCTTCCAAACCGGAATTTGCCGCAGATGAAACTTTAATAAGCATTAGGAAATGATACCGTACTTTCCATTTTCATTTGTTATCGCACCAGATAATTCAAGAAAAGAGAGAACGCTTCCAATGTGAGCAGCTGAAGCGCCAAACAAACGAGCCAATTCGTCAACTTCTTTTGGCTCCGCTCGCAACTCCTCTAGAACTTTTTCTTCGAGAGTAGAAAGAGAGCGAGGATCTTGGGTTTTCTGCAGACGCGTAGGGCTCCCGCCAGCTGGCGGGATAAAGCGCAAAGAAAATCCAAGATTCGAGCGATAAAAATCCAGCACATCTTTTGCGCCGCCAACCACTTCTGCCCCTTCTTTGATAAGCTGCATAATTCCGACTGATACGCTGCTGGTAAGTGGGCCTGGCACCACAAAAAGTTTTCTTCTGTATTTCTTGGCAAAATGTGCAGTAATCAGAGAACCAGATTTTTCTCCCGCCTCTACCACAAGCGTTGCTTGAGAAAGGCCTGCCACAATGCGGTTTCGCTTTGGATATGTCCAGAGTAAAGGCTGAAAATTCCCTTCGTATTCAGAAAGCACAAGCCCTCCCATGTCTACAATTTCTTTGTACAGGTCTGCTTGGTCTGAAGGATGAATCATGTCAATACCACATGGCATTACCGCAATGGTTCTACCGCCAGCCCGTAGCGCGGCTTTGTGAGCGGCAGCATCAATACCATACATGAATCCAGAAACAATGGTGATTCCTGCGCTGGCAATTTCCCCTACCAGCTGCTCTGTCATGCGCTTGCCATACGTTGTCATTTTTCTCGTACCTACCACCGCAAGACAATGTTCAAAAATCGTAGCATCCCAAGTACCTTTATAATACAGCTGCTTTGGCGCGTCTCCAATCTGAGCCAACAGCTTTGGATACTTTTTATTTTCTCTTTGTATAATTGTAGTCATATAGTTTACCTGGCAGTGGACCCGCGGGGGTTGAAGACAACTGCTTGTCTTCAACGGGCATTTTAGCGAGCCCTCCGTGGTGAGCGTATAAAATGCCCCGGGGTATAATTTGACAGCTATGCCCGGGGTTGGTAGAATAATAATGGATGGCAAGCCGGAATCTCGTACTGTGCGAGATCGCCAGTGCCGAGCACTCAATTGGGTGCTCGGTTTTAGTTCTCTATCAAGGTGTTCTCGCCACCGTAAAACCCCATACCTGCTGGATTCCCGACTTTTTCAAAACTTTGCAACACTCTTTCATAGTAGCACCGGTAGTCCAGACGTCATCAACAAGTACAACGTTTTTGGGGATTCGCCTGCCTGCCGGCGAGGCAGGGATTTCGAATTTTACTTGAAAGGCCCCTTTCAGGTTTTGCAACCGTTCTTCTTTTGTAAGATCTACCTGCGGTTTTGTATCTACTATTTTTTCGAGTAAAGAAACCGCCTCCCTCTTAACTACTTTTCCCATTTCTCTTGCAAATACAGTAGCCTGGTTAAAACCGCGGAACTTTTCTTTTCTCTTAAACATTGGCACATATGTTATGCAGGTGTCTTTGGAAAACAAATAAGAGAGAAATGTTTTAAATCGCATTGTATCGCCTGCCATGCTTATATATGCGCTCTGAACTGTTTCTGCAATCGCATGGGTCATGCCATTGTACTTTATATTATGAAGAAGACTTTTCACCACCCCCTCGTATTCCCACACGCTTGCCAAACCCTCTAACCCATACAGTGACCTGCAATTCTCGTGGCGTTCTCCAGTCAAGCTAGATTGCTGGCACAAAGGGCAAATCAAAGCAGCTTCACTTGTAAAACCTTCACATCTCCTACATATATAGTGTCCTTCTTCTCCACACCCAACACATCGTACCGGAAACACCACGTCTAAAATACCCCTGCCTACTCTGCCCAGTACTCCGTTTGTTCCAAGCACCCCATTCCTCACTTTTTCCAACATCTCTCTCATATCCTTAGCCTGGTTAAGTTATCAACAAATTAATCTAACAGGAGATTATCCTGCAATCCCGATCTTTGTTTACCTCGTATAATATCTGCTATGAACTTCCTGTATCGTACAGGGCTAGAAAAAAGCTCACCTGCAATACCCTTGTCAACGATAATAGAATCGCGCTTCCCAAGATATTCCAAGTGCGTGCTCCACAGAAAATGATCCTCTATAAAACTCAATATTTCTTCGGGGTTTTGCGCGGCAGACTTCAGTTCCGGTTCCAGTTCCTGTCCTGGATTGATTGCGTTTATGTACGCAAGAAGATACATAAGCTGTTCATCGCTCTTCACCTCTACTGCCTTGAATGGGCCCTGGAATAAAGGACCTACTCGTTCGTACTTAGTATTAAAGTACTTTGTATAACCAGTGCCCAATTTCTGCATAAATCTTGAAATGCCGTTTTCCGTTGTTTCTTCAATTGCCATATGAAAGTGATTTGATTTCAAGCAATCTGCCATAATGCGAACCAATGGTTTCCGTTTAGCGCCGTGCCGGGCCATATACTCGCGCAAAATACCAAAGTGCATCTTGCCTTTTTCTTGTTCAAGACGATACAAAAGATTGGCAGATCCAGTTTCATCATTAAATAAATACAGACCTTGAAGAAATCTCCAGCGATCGCCCTCGGAGAGAAAAATGGACCGTTTCTCAACGCCTCGATTATATACGTGATAAATTTTCCCTTTTTCAAATCGAACCCGTTTCATAACAATCGTCTAAGCTTGCCTAAGCGAGGCTTAGGATTCTCTTATATTCATAATTATAATCTTAAAGAAAGGGTCCTGGCTACCACCTAAGCCTCGCTTAGGTGGGGATAACTAAGCGAGGCTTAGGCAGGATTGAGCGAGGCTTAGGCAGGATTGACTTAGGCAGGATTCTAAAGCAGAAGAAAAACGTCGCGTTTTTCAACGCCTCTATTATACACGTGATAAATATTACCTTGCTCAAACTTTTTCCTTATCATTTCTTGTTATTCTTAAATGAGATTTAGTAGTGCCATTCTATTATAAGTTTATGTGCAAATGTTTTGCTAGTGCTTAAATCTCGTTTAGCTGTGGACGTTTAGCTGTGGATAACTAAATGGAATTTAGTTGGAAACGGAGGATTCATGCGCTTTAGCGATAGCTTTCGTACAATGCCAAAACTTCCGTCGCAGACAGCGCGCGGTTGTAGATGCGAACGTCGTCTATGCTTCCAGTAAAAAACTGGGTAGCACTGTAACGGGCGCCTATCGCGAGAATTGAAGTATTTGACGCTACACTACCGCAGCTTTTTGTTTGCGAAATTTGTACTCCATTGATATACATTTTCATCGTAACGCCATCTCCCGTCATAACAAGATGATTCCAGGCACCCGTAGAAACGGCGCTGGTCGAGTTGAGATAACAATTCGTTCCATCGCCAATTTTCCCCGCAATATTGTTTGAAGCCAAACCAAGAGCGTATCCATCAGTATCCGCGGCGCTCTCTTTATTCACGATGCGGACATCTCCTGCCTGGGTAGCTGCATTAACCCATACGCTTATGGAAACGGATCCTGTAATTTGCAATGAACTTGACGTAGGAACACTCACATAATTAGTCGTTCCGTTAAAACTATACGCCTTGTTGGTTTGGCCCTTGCGGTCGGTGGTGAGAGTTGCGCCTGTTACTGTGCCGTGGTTGCTGTTGGGGGTTGAGTCCTTGGCGTTGCCGTCCATTTTCCAGTTTCCAACAAGGCCTTTTTGGAGGTCTGATATCACGATGCCGGGGTTGTAGGATTCATACAATGCGGTGATTTCAGTTGCAGACAGGGCGCGGTTGTAGATACGAACATCATCCATGGAACCTGTGTATACTCTGCTTGTCCAGAATGGAACTTGGTTGCCAAAATTCATTGGGCTAGAAGTCGTGATATTTGCCGTGGTAAAACTGCCGCCAGGACTATTCGCTCCTTGACTCACGCCATCTTTGTATAATATAACGGTCCCTGCCGCTCTATTGCCGACAATAGCCCAGTGATGCCAAGTACCATCAGTCATATTTGTAACATTTGACCACGTCACCCCATTGTCATAGGCGGAATGCGTATATACAATATAGGCAGGCGGGCCAGACCTGAAAGTGATATTAAAGCCAGCTGTTAAGACAGAATAATCACCATTAGCTTTATTCAAAATTTCCCCCCAACCAGAGGATGTTCCGTTAGCCCAAAAAGCATAAGTGAAATCACTTGTTCCTGGGTTTAGAATTGAGCCTGTCCCCAGACCTATAGAATCAAGAGTCCCCGATTGGGGGAAGCTGTACGCTTTGTCCGTCTGTCCTTTGCGGTCTGTTGTTAGAACTGTATTGTTAACTAATGTTCCATGATTACTATTGGGGGTTGCGTCTTTGGCATTGCCATCCATTTTCCACCAGCCTACCAATCCTTTTTGGAGATTCACGCTGGTGCCCCCGAAAAAAATCATTGAAAAGGCAGTACCTGCTCCAATGAGGACGAATATAATGATGGCAATAACTGGAATAGTAAACAATCTCTTCTTCATAGATTTTTATCGGGGTAGCCCCGTTAGAAATTATTGATTTGCGAAAAAGAATTTTAACCTGTTCTTAATATACCTTTTACCTTGTCCTGATTTTAAATATTGCTCTCGCATTTTTGCATCGCGTTCATCTATACATGCTTCGTAATAGATGAGGGTAAAAGGTCTGCGTTTTCTTGTTGCATAGACAAGGCCCTTGTTGTGATCTGAAAATCTTTTTCGCAAATCTTCGGTATATCCTGTATACCATTGATTATCCTTTTTACTTTTCAATACATAAGTGTACCACATCATATATTAATTTCTAACGGGGAGCACCCCGAAAAAGAAGGCATAGCCAAGCCCACCACCGAGCAAAAGGGATACCCCAAGAAGAATAATTATGATGGGTGAACGAAGAAAAAGTTTTCTCATAGCATATTACTGAATGACTGCTGAGGTTTCTGATGGAATAGGTTCGGGGGTTGGTTCAGGAGCTGGGGCAGGAGCTGGTTCTGGGGCAGGGGCTGGGGCAGGTTCTAGAACAGACTCTGGGGTTGGAGCTGGTTCAGGACTTGGCGTAGGCGTGGGCTCAAGAGTTGGCTCTAAGACTGAGGCAGGCTCTAGGATTGGTTCAGGGCTTGGCACTGGCGCGGGAGCTGGTTCTGGCTCTATTAGTGTCGAAGTCGAACCGCCCTCTGCTGATTGAGGTTCGACTTCACTGCTAACTGGGCTTGGAGCTGGGGCTACTGGCTCCTCTATTGGGGCCGAAGTGAGACTGCCCCCTCCGGGTGAAGTCTCACTTCCACTAGGCTGTACGTTGGCTACAATGCCGTCGCATTTGCCTGCAATAGTTCTTAGCTGGCCTTCTTGCGAGAACACGCACTGGGGCTGACCCGTCACTACATCATATATAGTAAGGCCATAAGGACTGGTAATCTCCACCCGCTGGGCTTTTAAGATGTTTACCTCCAATGCCCCGTTGGTGTTTACTACCAAGCCCAGCTCGGCTAACTGCGTCTGGAGAGGAGTTGTGTTTACAAGCTGGCTATTCTGTTCTTCTACCGCCAATGTGGTGCCAGGCTGTGGAGAACTTAATCCCATTAAGTTTAAGAGGGTGGTTTCGGTGATACAGGTTGCTCCCACGCAAAGTTCTTGTGTCGTAAGTTTGTTAACCTGAAGCTCTCCCTGCCCTGTTATTGTAAAACCGAGCTCTTCAAAGCCTGCCTTAACCGTAAGAGCCTCATAAGAAAGAGTGCCGTCTGCGTTTTGATACACGCTCAAGGCGCTCCCTCCTTGCCAGCCAAGCTGAATAAACACCATAATCTTTGCTTCTAGCTGTGTGCCGTCGTATGCTCCCAAGGCAATACCTATGGTGTTCCCCGTAGACGTAGCTTTCATTGCAACTCCAGGAATAGTAGAAGAAGTAAGATGATCGCCAATGACAATCGGGCCGTTCTCAAGCGAAACCTTCACTGGCACGCGTCCTGCAAGAGCTATAGGATAGGTGGTGCCTTCGGTGCCTTGACCAAGCGTAATATGGGGCTGGGTGGACACAACACCGAGAAGCTGTCTCTCATACTTTGCCACGCTCTTTTTCACATTCACTGGATATCCGGTGTCAGCAGACACCACATCTCCTGGTTCAAGCTGCTCTTGGCTTGGGAAAAGTTCTGCAACGTCAGCGCCGGTTTGGGTGGCAGAATTCTTCATCCAGGAAACAAGGATCCAGTCATCAACTCCATCGTATATCCAAGTAGTAAGATCTCCTGCTGCAGTCACCAAGTCAACTGCCCCAGCTTCAAGAAGACCCCCGTCAACATCATAGGTAATGGTTCCATTACTCTCTACATATATAATATGGCCTGCCTGCAAGGTTCCAGCCCCCGCGTCAAAGTCGGTAATGGTTACTGCCGTGGTGTTGGTTATAAAATGGGAACCCGCAGAAACATCAGGAGTGGCATCCGAATCGGTGAATGTAGCTTGGGAGCCATAGGTTACTGCGCCGTCAAACCTGCTCGTTCCCGCATCCACCCAGAGGGCGTAGGCAGGATTTGTGAACGCTACATTTGTACTTGCCACAGGTATTCCTGCAATATACATACTTGCGGCATTAGTCATTGTTAGGGTAGCGGTATTGTTCGTATAGGTTGTCACGCCTATAGACACTGACGCTCCAATGGCAATAGTGCTACTGGCATTGTTTCCATTAACGGTGGACGCTTGTATTTCTAATACTCCGCCTGCTGCGCTAGCTTGGGCAGATGTGCCTCCTCCATCTAATCGCGTCTTTCCCCCGTCTACCCAGAGAGCATAGCCATTGGTTACTGTAACATTACCTCCTGTTACAGGAGCACCAGCAACATAGAGCATGGCGGCACTGGTAATAGTAGTTGCGTTAGAAGCGCTATACGCAGGAACAGTTGCAAGGGCGGTTCCAAGCATTAAGCCAAATGCATTAGTAATAGTAGCTGGCCCCGCTCCTGTTGGGTTGGGAGTTCCTGCGATAGCAATATTGGCTGCGGTAGTGACGGTAAGGCCAGAAGCAGCAGAGATGACTGGCTGTGCAAAGTTAGTGAATCTTTGAGTTGTAATAGCTCCTGTGATGGTATTTGTATGCGCAGCAACAGATATATCAATCACTTCTGCAACGACTGCGGTATGGGCTCCTGGGGTGACGAGAACTGTTCCAATGCCACCGGATATTGCTGTTCCGTCTATGTCAAAGATAGCATCTGGAGTAATGTCGCCAATGCCCACCCTACCGTTATACAAAAGGCCTGCTGTTGCGCCAGACTCCCCATATATTGTTAAGATATTGTCGGAACCTATTTTGAAGGTATAGGAATTCGCAGTTGACGAGGTAAGACTAAGGGGCAGGTCAACCAACGTTACGGCTCCCGCGTCTGTTGGAAGGGTAATGCCCCCGTCCATGCTTAAGGCAGCTCCCACTTGAATTTGATCTGAAGCGTTTATCTTAAACATTCGCACTACTCCGGTTGTTGCGCTGTCTATGCCGCCAATCCAGTTGTTCTGCGCCACCTGAATGGCGTAGTTTGCAGTGGTTGCACCAGATGCGGAAAAGTATCCCGCGACATTGGTGCCAGAAGTTGCGTTGGTATTGGTAACCGCGGAGTACAGACCGTATGCGGTGTGCGCAAGCTGGGCATTAGCCCCTGACCTTGCAAGGTTGAGAAGTTTTGAAACTCCGCTTGCTCCTCCTGCAGTAGATGTGGAACTGATATTTAACGCTGTTCCTGTGGTCAAGGCGTTAGTTACTATGGACTGTCCAATGCCTGTAGTTAAACCAGAGTATGTTTGTAAGAACTGGGTTCCGGCAAGAGATGCGGTGGAAGAGAGGTCAAGCAGCACTCCTGTGGTTGTGCTGGTATCTATGGAAGTGGAGGATATTCTGGCAAGAGATCCTCCGCTGGCAATGACCGAGGTAGTGTGAGGTATGCTCAACGCAATGCCTGTGGTCAAACTGTTCGCAGTGAGAACCACCAATCCTGTTCCTGTGTAGGCGCCTGTAGTGCTCACCGTAAGTCCATTCCCTGCAGTAGCAGCTCCCATGACAAGGTCTATGAGTTCGCCTCCTGCCGCGAGGTTCGCTCCTCCTCCTGCAATGGAAAGTCCTGTGCCTGTGGTGAGGCCTGTCATGGAAATTGCTTGGCCAGTGGCAACAGTGGCAACGTTGTCAGTGATTGCAAAGAACGTGGCAGCTCCTGTTGTTGAGGTTGAGCTGATGGAAACCAAGGTGCCGGTGTATCCGGTTGTCACGCCTGTTTGGGATATGTTCAGGGCGGTGTTGGTAAGTTGAGAGACGTTTGAGGGATTGATGTTTACCATGGTGCCTGTGCCCACAAGCCCTGTGGCTGCAACATTCAAGAGACCTGCATTAGAGGTTGAGGTAAAGGCTCCAGAAGAGGATATGGACACAACGCCATTCGTGGCAACAGCTCCAGTGGTTGAAGTGGTGACCGAGAGCAGACTGCCTGTGGTGAGCCCTGTAGCGGTTGAACTGATGGCAAGACCTGTGCCTGTGGTAAGGCCGTTGGCTGTGATGGTGAGAAGGCCAGTGCCGGTATATACTCCGGTGGTTGCAATGGTAAGACCGTTTCCTGCTACTGCGGCAACAAGGTCAATCTCTATTGCCTTGCCTCCTGTGGTAAAGGCTGCAGTGTTGGTCTGCACGAGCAAGGCTGTTCCGGTTGAGAGAACAGCGGTTGTAAGACGCACAGCTCCTGTTGTCGTGGTTGCTCCTGAAGCAGTGAACTCCACAAGCTCTCCTGTGGTTGCAATGACTCCGGAGGAAATAACTCTTAGGCCGGTGCCTGTGGTCAGCGAGTTGGCTGTGATCACCTGCCCCGAACCTGTGTTTGCAAGGGATATGACGTCAAGGGCAACTCCGGTAAGAGCGTTGTGCGTAACCTCAATGCCGTCTCCTGTGCCGTCTGCATCCATTACTACCTCAATGCCTTTCGTGGTGTCTGCAAGGGTTGCGGCAGTCTGGGTTGCTACGTTCTCAATGTACAACACTGAACCTGTGGCAGTAAGGGTTCCGGCTGTGTCGTGAATGCTGGTGCGTACGAAGGACGCCGCGTCAAAGTCTTGGGTGCTAGTGCCGGATTCTGTAATTGATGAGGTGAGAGAGAATAAGCTGCCGGTCTTTGCAACCACGGCTGTTCCAACTGCGGAATGGACAAAGCTCGCAAGTCTGCCTGCTGCCAGCGCTTCATTGGAATCTGAAGAAACCGCAAGGCCTGTTCCCGTGGTAAGGGCGTCGGCAGTGATTGCCTGTATGGTGCCTCCGGTTGCAGAGTCTGCGGTCAGGAGAAGAAGTCCTGTTCCAGCGTATGCTCCTGTTGAAGTGATGTTCATGCCGTTGCCTGCGGTTGCCAGCCCCATGACAAGGTCTATGAGTTCGCCTCCTGCCGCGAGGTTCGCTCCTCCTCCTGCAATGGAAAGTCCTGTGCCTGTGGTGAGGCCGGTAATAGAAAGAGTAATACCAGTACCAGCGGTGAGAGAGTTTGCGGTAATTTGTGCTACCGATGAGGTTCCTGTTCCTGTGAATATTGCTGTATTTGTAATGCCAAGTACATTGGTAGCAGTTGCGGAGCTATCAAGATCCAAAAGTCCATCAGGAGTTGTATCGTTGATGCCGACGTTGCC
>JAUSJT010000003.1 GCA_030647485.1 bacterium | reverse complement strand
TGCGGTAATTTGTGCTACCGATGAGGTTCCTGTTCCTGTGAATATTGCTGTATTTGTAATGCCAAGTACATTGGTAGCAGTTGCGGAGCTATCAAGATCCAAAAGTCCATCAGGAGTTGTATCGTTGATGCCGACGTTGCCTGCATTATTAATACGGATACGTTCTGTTGGAGAACTTGCTCCATCAAGCGTAGTCCAAAATGTTAGACGGCCAGGCATATCACCCACTCCTGGAGTTCCGTCTATTTCAGCAAGGATTTTAGCCGCACTAGGAGCGAAGTTGTTACCGTCAGAGCCGTACCATATAATTTCTCCCAAGTCCATTCCATCGGTTACGATTGCGCCACCGCCAATGGTACCAGCACCGCCACGAGCAAATGCCACTGTTGGAGCTAGGGTGGCAGTTACAGATGCCAGATGAACCGTAAGGCTGGCATCAGCCACTGCTGTTCCCACAATCTGCGTCAATGAAGATGGCGTTATGTTAACAAAAGATGATGCTCCTATTGTGAGACCAAAAGTATCCGCAATGGAGGCGTTGCCTCCACCAATAGCAAGAAGGTCTGCAGAATGGGTAAGAGTGACGTCTCCATTCTCCCAATTAATGGCGGTGCCAGTATTAAGATGCATTCCATTCCAGCCCAAGACGGTGGTTCCAAGGGCGCTACCTCCGTCCGTAGAAGGAGAAAGATCAGTTGCCGTCAGGGTGAGCTCGTTGGTTCCTCCAATGCCTATCTCAAGAGAGGTGGTTGCATTAATGTCTGTATCCCACCCGGTTCCAATGGAAAGGGCTGTGGACGTGACTGCTCCGGCTCCGGCTTCGGTGAGGTTTCCAACAGACACTGCCTTGACTGTGTCAGTGCCTGCCGCATTGGTTGCGGTAAAGCCTGCTATGTCAAGAATGGAATAGGTCAGAAGATCTGTTACCTCGCCTGTATAGGAAGGGACTACCTCTATGACCTTGTCTCCAGCTGCCGCAACAGTGGAGTTCATGATAAGAGAGCCAGTTCCAGCGGCAAAGGTTGCGTTCTTGTTGGCAGCCACGGTAATGTCTCCATTCAAAGATATTGCTCCTGTGCCTGTTGAGAAGGTTGTCGCTCCGGTCTGCGAGAAGTTCCCGTCCATGGTTATGGCTCCAATGCCTGTCATTGCTCCTGCTGTGGTAATATCCCAGTCATCAGAGTTAATGGAGATGAGCTGGCCTGCTGCGCCTCCTCCCAGGGTAATGTCTCCTGTTGAAGTGCCAGTAGCAACATTGACATCAAAGTTTGAGGAGGCGTTAAGAGACACCGCAGCTCCTGTGATGGTTAGGCCTGCTCCTGCTACAAAGGCATCGTCTGTTTTTAGGGTGTTTGCTGCGCTTCTGTACAGATTGGTGTCTTGGCTAAGTCCAAAGAGAATGCCTCCTGCCTGGTCTGTACTATCTGCGTTGCTTGAAAGCCAAATGCCAGCAGTAGCAGAATCCTCAAGAATAATGCCATAGCTTGCAGTGGTGCCTGCTGTTTGAGTTTCAACATACAGTCCACTTACATTGACAGCCGCTCCTCCTGTGAGTGCACGGAAGGCACTGGAATGGGTGAGGGTTACCAATGCTCCTGCCGTGACGCTGATTGATGTAAGCCCAGCAGCCTTATCAAATATGACCCCTACACCGCTTGTAGCCAGGGTCAGCGCATTGAAGGCAACCAATCGTTGTAAAGCCGTAACCGTTGTGGTTGCCGTGTTGGTAAGAGTTACAGCATTTACAGTTAGTGCATTGATTTGGGTGCTTGCAGCATAACCGTAGTTTCCAGCCGCTAGGTCTAGGAGTATCCTAGTCCCCGTAGCAGTGGCCATCGCACTTATTGTAATTGCCTGCCCAAGCCCCACCGTGGTGCCTTGTCCCAAAATAAGCTTGTCAGAATCAGAGTTATCCACTCCCACATACCAGTTAGTTCCCCCAGTGGTAAGCCGCAGCTGCGGGTCGCCTATTGTAGTGGTTCCTCCTACAGCAATGTCCACAATGGAATGTTCTGCGGTGGCTGCGGTGTTGGAGGTGTTTTTAACTAAGAGGGTTGTATTTGTGATTCCTGAATCTCCAGATAAAGTAGCATTGCTCGCCGCAACATCAAGCCACTTTACGCCTGCAATGTAGGTATCTACGGAAGCTCCAGAAGCAGCCATCAAAGCTGTGTCCCCCGTAGAACCGTCTGCCCAGAATGCGGTGTATGAGTTGCCTGCCTTGCTGGCAAGAATAGCAATGTCTCCATCGTTCGCAATATTAGAGATAAGAAGGGAGTCTAATGCAGTACCCAGCGTGTCTGATGTACCCTCAATAACATTGGTAAGCTCTGCGTCTGCGGCTAATCCCGCAGAGTCAAGAACCATGACTGCGTCCCTATCTGTGCCAAAGGCGGCAATAAGGTTGTCGGTGAAGTTCAGGCCGTACTGATTCTCCGTACCCAAACCGTCTGTGACAGCGCCTCCGGTAATGAGGAGGCCAATGGAAGTAACAACGTCTGCGGTGCCAGCAGTAATGTTTGGCATGACGAGGTTCACGCCTCTCCAGTTGATGACTGCTGCGTTGACGCCTTCGGTTACGGCCAAAGCTCCTGCCGCAGACATGTTGTATCCAATGTAGGTGGTAGTGACTGCGGTATCTGCTGCGGTAAGAGCGTTGGCAATCACGTTAACACCGGTGATATCACGGTCTACGGTTCCTGTAAGGTTGGTGTCAAAGTCAAACTGGAGGCCTATGATGTCTCCTGCTCCCTGGGTGGTGACTCCTGCAAAGTCGGCGTTAATGAGGGTGCCAAAGGTCCACTCTGTTTCCAGGGCAAAGTCAAGGAAGGTTCCTGTGGTGGTTGGAGATATGGTCATGGCTCCGTCTGATGCTATGGCTCCAATGCCTGTCATTGCTCCTGCGGTTGAAATATCCCAGTCATCAGAGTTAATGGAGATGAGCTGGCCTGCTGCGCCTCCTCCCAGGGTAATGTCTCCTGTGGAAGTGCCTGTTCCAACGTTGATATCAAAGTTTGAGGAAGCATTAAGAGACACTGCGGCTCCTGTGATGGTAATGCCTAGCGCTCCCTGGAGAAGCCCTGCGCCTGCGTTCACTCCCACTGCTGTCACTGCTCCTGCAGTGGTGACTGTGAAGTTGGTAAAGGAGATAAGGTTTGTTCCTGCTGTTGTGCCGGAAATCACAGTATCCCAGCCTGTGCCAATGGACAGGGCTGCAGAAGTTACTGCTCCTGCTCCAGCTTCGGTGAGATTCCCAACAGACACTGCCTTGACCGTGTCAGTGCCTGCGGCGTTTGTGGCTGTGAAAGCCGCGATGTCAAGAATGGAATAGGTCAATGCGTCTGTTACCTCGCCTGTATATGAAGGGACGATCTCTATGACCTTGTCTCCTGCAGAGGTCACGGTGGAGTTAATCACCAAAGAGCCGGCTCCTGCAGCAAAGGTAAGGTTCTTTGCTGCCGCAAGCGTTGTATCTCCGTTCAGGGAGATTGCTCCAGTGCCTGTTCCAAATGTGGTTGCTCCGGTCTGGGAGAAGTTGCCATCCATGGTTATGGCTCCAATGCCTGTCATGGCTCCAGCTGTGGTAATATCCCAGTCGTCAGAGTTGATGGATATGAGCTGGCCTGCTGTTCCTCCTCCCAATGTAATGTCTCCTGTGGAGGTGCCTGTTCCAACGTTGATGTCAAAGTTTGAGGATGCATTGAGAGACACCGTAGCTCCTGTGACAGTAAGGCCCAGGGTTCCTGTGATCAAGCCATCAGAGGTGATGGCTCCTATGCCCGTCATGACTCCTGTGGTTGAGATCTCCCAATCTGACGAGAATATGGCGACGGTGGCTGCGTTGGTTCCGGTGAGCGCGTCTCCCAATGTAAGCGCTGTGGTGGCGTTCAGGTTCCAGGTTGCGCCTGTAATTGGGTTGTCTCCAACAGAAACCGCAGTCACAATGTCTGCGTCTGTCACATCAATGGCAATGGAAGTTTCTGTGCCTGCGCCGTCTGTCACCGTGCCCGCGGTTATCAAAAGACCGGTAAGGGCAGTAGTGTCTCCAGCTTCTGCGGTAGTAATGGCTGGCAAGGTGAGGTTCACGCCTCTCCAGGTTAATGTTTCTGCATTTACATCAGCTGTTGTGGTAAGAGCGCCGGCAGAAGAAATACCGTATACATTTATGGTCGTGGCTGCGGTTGCGGTGATTGCAGGAGCCGTAATATCCAGGTAATTGAGGGCGGCGTCAACGCCGCTGTCTGGCGCCAAGACAACAAGCCCGTCTGCAGACACGTCAAAGTCAGTGAAGTTGATGACTGCGGTAGTACCAACTATGGAATAGGTAGTTCCGGTAATGGTGTTATCGGCAATATCAAGGGCGTTGGTGTAGTCTGTGTCTGTGATGACTATGGCTGTGGTTGCTGCCGCAGAGGCAGACATAGTAAGCACTCCTGTTGCCGCCATTGACCAGTCGTCTCCTCCGGTAATGGCTACTGTGGTTGCGGCATTGGTGTTGCCTATGGCAATAATATCTGCTGCTGTTCCTTCTGTCGCAATACTAATGGTAGAGGCGTCAGAAGAGGTTACTCCTCCAATGTCTATGGTTTTGGTTACGGTGGAGTCGCCAAGGTTGATGACAGTAGCGCTTGCCGTGCCAATGTTAATGGTAGAGGTTCCTGCTCCTGTCACTGCTCCGGAGTTTAAGGTTAAGGTTCCTCCGTTAGCAGTGCCTCCTGTGCCTGCCGCGCCTGCTGTGATTGAGAATGCTCCTCCTGCTCCTCCGGTGGTTGCTCCGTTGCCTCCTTGTCCCGCGGCAAAGGTTGCAGCTCCTCCTGCTCCTCCAATTCCTCCTGCTCCTGCTACCGCTCCTCCTGCTCCTCCTGTAAAGGAAGCTGCTGAACCTGCCCCTCCTGTCTGGCCTGTTACTCCAGAGCTTGCCTGGCCTGCAGGGCCTAGAATGGTAAAGATGTTTGCCGCAGCAGCTCCGTTGCCTGCGACAGAGGAAGCTGCGGTTCCTACGAGATTGAATACGTCTTGATCGTCTAAGGTGACGTTGAAATCTCCTCCTGAAATATCTACGTCTCCGTTGGTTACCAAGATATCTCCTAATGTAAGGATGAGAGCGTCTGTTCCGTCTGCGCTTCCTGCTATGGTGACGGCTCCTGTGCCCAAGAACCCAAAGGTTGGGTTGGTGCCTGTGTTGCCAAACTCCATGGCGTCGGTGACAGTAGTCTTGATGTTCAGAAAGTTGTTGGTTGACTCGGATATGGTAAAGGAGGAAGCGAGATCGTTGTCAATGTCAATGTCGGTAAGGTTGTCTAAAGCAATGCTTCCGCCCTGGATATTCACTGCTCCGTCAAACCTGCTCGTGCCCGCATCCACCCAGAGGGTGTAGTTGGCTCCT
Organism: bacterium; assembly: GCA_030647485.1. GTDB lineage: Bacteria > Patescibacteriota > Minisyncoccia > Minisyncoccales > UBA10102 > JAUSJT01. Next base: position 88,566 of record JAUSJT010000003.1, on the reverse strand, counting down.
GTGACGGTAGCAGTTGGAGCTGCTGATATATATAAGGAAGCGGTGTCTGTTACGGTGGCCACTCCTCCTGTGATGGTGGGGGGAGTAATCTCCACTCCCATAATTCTTGCGTGCACTCCTGACCCTGCTTCCGTGAACGCTCCCTGAACATTCAACACCCTTGCGTTTGCTGCCGCAGTGATGGTTGTGGTTGTTGTGTTGTTGACATCAAGCAGTCCTGTTGGAGCTGTGTTCCCGATGCCGACGTTGCCGCCGCTTGCGATTGTCACATTTGCCGCATTATTCGTTCCTAGCGTCAAGTTTTGTGCGCCAATAGTTCCAATAGAAAGAGCACCTGCGGTAGCACTGACAAAACTATTATTAGCTCTTGCTACTCCATAAAGAGCAGCAAGAACATTCGCACTTCCATAAGTTCCAAATGCTAATTGTTTTGCTCCATCATTTTGCTGTATAAAGAATGCTCCTCCGGTAGAACTGCCTGAATTAACAGTTATTTCGGGATAACTGCCCGTAGTAGAATCTGCGACTTGTAATACTCTCCCAGTAGCACCACTTAGATTTGTTGGTGTAGTTGTCCCAATGCCCACGTTGCCCTCAAAGTACGCGCTGTTTGCTCTCGTGATTGTGGTGTTAGTTCCAGCAACTGGCTTGGGCACATAGAGCGTAAAGGCATCGGTAACTGTGATAGCGTTGGTGCTGGCAAAGGTTGGAGCGCCAAAACTGTTGGCTGTTCGTATTGCTACCGTTCCTGCTCCTGCAGTACTGGTATCGGTGTATGTTGCGGCATTTGAATCAAAAGCGATGCCGTCTGTAGTCCAAGCTGCAGCTGAAATATTGCCGTCAATCTGAAGGTGCGCAGCTGGTGTAGTTGTCCCAATCCCCACGTTGCCGCCAGCAAATACTGCTCCATAGTTGGTAGTTCCTCCTGTGGGGGTATCTACATACAAACCATAATTCACCGCAGATGTTCCATTCCATGTTCCTGTAGAAGTAATGTATGATCCATACTTGTTGATAGAGGCAGTGGAAGAGGTTGAAGTATTTGCAAGATACACTCCGTAATCTGCTGCTGTTTTGGCTCCTGATTGAGAGATGTTCACTGCTCTTGCAGAGGCGGTGTCAGAACCAATGTCTAATGTATAGGCGGGGGTAGCTACCGTGTTCACGGAAAGTGCTGCGTCAAGACGAGAGTTGCCCGCATCCACCCAGAGGGCGTAGGGGTTAGAAATGGTGATATTGGAACCAGAGGGAGCGGCGTTCACGTAGAGGGTTGCAGCGGTTGTCACTGTTTCTACTCCGCCCCCAGCAACTCCGTCCAGCGTTGGCGCGACAAACTGATTTGCCAGCCAGCTTGCAATAGTGGTGCCGTCTGTCAATGTTTGCGTGGTTGCAGAAGAACGAAATGCTATCTGCTGGGCAGTAATGGAGGAAGCATCAGGAATATCAATGTCAAGCAAAGCCCCGGGGACGGCAGTTCCAATACCTGCTTTTCTTCCAGTGGAGTTCTGAACAAGGCCATTTCCGTTTTGCCCCGCGGCAATATTTACGGCAGCAGACGTGAAACTATAGATACGGTTGTCGAGAATGAACACATTATCGCTGGTGCCGCCTATATTTATACCGTACCTCGTTCTGTTATCTCCATTGATAACATTGCCCGAAACAAGAACCTGGTTCGCATCTGTGAGTTGGATACCATCGTTTTCATAGGGTTGAGAATAGTCGCAGGTAGCCAGAATATTGTCTTGAATGAGGCTCTCTTGAAGGCCTGTTATCTTGATACACCCCTCGCCAGGAGTTGCGCCAGAACCTGTCCTAATTGTGTTTCGGCTGATATTCCATTTTACCCCGTAGCCAGTATCGCCCGCACCACGCTCCACCAGCAATCCAGTAAGTGCGTTTTGCTTAAGCTCGTTGTCGGTAAAGAACACGGTATCGGGACGCGTGACATTCGCCCCTGAAACCGCTCCTGCGATATAGACTCCGTGACCATCGTTATTTTCAATGACATTGTTGGTAAAACGATAGTTCCATTTGTTGAGATTTTCCATGTGGATGCCGTCTCCTTTCATGCTGTGGATGAGAAGATTATTAAAGTAGAGGTCCGCAGTGTTCCCTGTGGTTGTAATGTAAATGCCGTGCACCGTTGCTGTCTGGTTACTTCTGTTTCCATTCAAGCTCATATCCTCAATCCTGGAATAGTAGGTGTTGGCGGTGCCAATCATTTCAATCATATTGATGTTGGCGTCGTTTGCAAGAGAAACCACCGTTGCCCATCGGTGCCCTCTAAGCATAACGTTGGTTCTGTTGATTTGGATTGCGGCGCTTATGGTAAAGGTTCCTTCAGAGAGCTGAACCGTGCCTCCGGAAGAAGGCAAGGCGTCAATTGCGGCTTGTATTTGCACCTCATCTGCGGTGCCGTCTGCCACATAATCGCACCGGTCTGTATCCTTTGCGTTGCTCGCACACACCGTGAACGTAACTGGCGTGGATTGCGCGGTTTTTTGCACGGTGGCGTCATCAAACTTGAATCCGCCAGATGTTGACTCAACAATGCCAACAACGGTAAGCGCCTGGCTCGGAGTTAAGGTACCAATCCCAACCTGCCCTGTCTCGTCTACTACAAAAGGCGTGGCGTCGGTAAACGTACCGTCGTCATTCACGCGCAAGGCAAAGTTGCTGGTTCCAGCAGAAGTAGAGGCAGTAGTGATGTTTAAGACAGCAGAGTTCGCAGCTGCGTAGTTCTGGGCCATTCTCACCGTATCTCCTGTCCAGGTTAAAGTTCCATTGGTTTGAGTCCCAGTATCAGATATGGTAAACAATGCTCCTGATACGGTATGGATATTGCCCAGATTATCCAGAGTAATTGCTCGGGAGATGTCCAATACGTTGCCAGTGGAATCTAGAGCTACTCCTCCATCAAAAGTTTGAGAGTACGCAATGTTTGCAATGTCTGAAGTAAAGGCAGTGGAACCTGTTGCTCCTGTTTTAGATAAGGTGAAGAGCTCTCCGTTGAATAAGGTTGCTGTGGAAGATAGGGCTAAGGCTGTGCCCGAGGTAAGAGAGTTGCCAGTAATCTCTACTGCGTTGGTTGTAGCCACAAGAGAATCTCCGTCAAACCTGCTTGTTCCCGCATCCACCCAGAGGGCGTAGTTATTAACGGCTTCTGTTGCCGCTCCTGAAATGTACAGGGAGGCGGAGTTGGTGGCTTGAAGAGCTCCAGTTGTTATATTCGGCTCATCAATGGCCAAGCCATACACCGCAGTGGCTCCTGCATTTGTGGTTATAGGATTGGTATTATTGATAAACGCTCTCTGGGTGACCGCAGTAACGGTTCTTGCTGCTCCGTCCACGTCAAGATTGGCATCTGGGGCTATTGTCCCAATGCCGACATTGCCGTTTACCATAACTTTGAGGCCCGATGTCCCGCCTCCGGTCAAAAGCCCTGCCAGCTTCAAGTTTCCGCCGGTGATCAGCTTTACTGAAACATCATCAATGGAACCGTCAAAATCAGATGAAGGCGTAAATGTAAGATTTCCTGTTGTAGTTGCTCTAATTTGCTCTGTAAATACCCCGTTCTCTCTATGTCTCATTCCACTACTGCCTCCAAGTTTAATTATGACTTGGCCAGTTGTGATATTTTTTAACGTAAAGCCCACCTGGTATATCTCGCCAGCTACCGCAGAAACATTCTGCTCTAAAAGGGCGGCGCTTCCTGCCGTATGATCCGCTTCTAGACCTACAGCGTCATGAGCCCAGTTTGCCCCAAATGTCCAGGCGCTGTTATTGGCGAATGTTCCGTTCGTAACCTTTTCTGCATCCAAAGAAGCAAAATCATAGATACTTCCACTGCCCCCAGCTATAGTTAGCTTACTATCTGGAAACACAGTTCCTATACCTAGCAGAGAAGAAGAAGCATTTATAATAAGACCATTCGCATTCTGCCCAGAGGCAACGAAAATATCCGCATCCTGGACTCCCTGAATGCGATTGTTCAGCACAAAAACATAATCACTTGTTCCTCGCACACTAACTGCGTATCTAGTGCGGCCTCCGGCAGTGCTAGCAAAAAGATTGCCCTGAACAAGCACTCTGTTTGCATTGGTAAGCCGTATGCCATCATACGTACCGTTAGGCCCTCCATAGCTGCATTCAGACATGATATTGTCTGTAATGACAAAATCCTCGACATTAGACAAATCAAAACAGTCTTGCGCTGTGGTACCGTTATCAATCCTATTGCCACTTACAGTCCATAAATTAGCAGGGTTTCCACTGCTCTCTACGTGAAGCTGGTCTAACTTGTTGTGCCTTAAGCCATTTCCAGTGAATATTAAGGGGCCACTGACAGCTACTCCAGTTCCAGCAATATAGACGCCATGGCCATCGTTGTTTTCAATAATATTGTTAGTGATATAATCCCCTTGACTGGCTCTTGCTTCCCAATGAATACCGTCACCCTTCACGCCGTTAATCCATAGCCTATTTATTGTGAGGTCTACGGTAGACCCAGAAGTATCAATAAATATTCCATGCCAGGTTCCTACTTGATTGGCCCTATTTCCTTCTAGATACATGTCCTCTATGCGAGAATAATTTACTACGGCTGTACCTGTTAGCGTAATAATGTGAGAGTTGGCACCATTAGCCAATATGACTGTGGTAGACCACCTCTGTCCTCTAAATATGGTGGAACGATGATTAATATTAATAGGAGCTGAAATAGTAAACGTACCTTCTGAAAGCTGAACCGTACCTCCAGAAGAAGGCAGGGCGTCAATTGCAGCTTGAATTTGCACCTGGTCAGCAGTTCCGTCTGCGACATAATCACACCGGTCTGTGTCTTTGGCGTTGCTTGCGCATACAGTAAAGGTTACCCCCGTTGATTGCGCGGTTTTTTGCACGGTGGCGTCGTCAAACTTAAAGCCCCCTGAAGTTGACTCAACAATGCCAACAACGGTAAGCGCCTGTGACGGAGTAAGCGTACCAATGCCAATCTTTCCAGTCGCATCAATCACGAATGGAGTAGCGTCGGGTGAAGCTGAATCCTCTACAACAAAGGAATTCCCCGACCCAAGATTTGTTATTTTAAAAACGTCAGATATAGAGGATACGGGAGCGCTAATGGAGGAGTTGCTCGCGCTGATGGTAAGGGTGTCGCGGATCGCGACGGGACTCGCAAATGTAGAGCTTGCGTTCACTTGGAGGATGTCACTCTGTATAGATCCCAACACCGTACTCTTGCCTGTGGAAAACGCTCTGCCCACAGAAAGGTCCTCTCCAATGCCCAGGGAAGTAAAGGATCCCGCCCCTTGGAATACGTTGGATCCTTGGTAGTAATTAGTGACTGCTTGCTGGGAAGCCGTGGGAGCGCCAGGGTATCCCTGATTTCCTTGAGTGCCTGCCAATCCTTGAGTTCCGGCAAGTCCCCTCGGACCTTCTGGTCCTCGGGGTCCTTCGCTTCCGCTCGGACCTGCGGGACCTGTGGCACCGGGAATTCCTCCCAGCGTTCTTATATACGCTAACTCATCTTCTATATCTTCCAATCCTTCCACAGAAATCTCTGCTGGTATTGCAGCAGTATCTTTTTGTTCTCTTGCTTGCCAGGGAGTCGTGACAAAGTCAAAAGATGTTTTTGTTGTTTGCGTAACAACATCCTCCACTGCCCGTATCCCATCCTGTAATTTGCTGAGTGTTTGAGATGCTATATTGGAAAATGCGTTTTGCGCATTATCAACCCAGTGCCTTACTCTAAAAAAAATATTGTCAGAAGTTTGAGAAAGAGTTTCAGAAATACTCTCCGTTATATTTTCTGTCTTAGATGACGCAATGGTGAGAAATCCCCGTATTCCACCATCCACAAACTTTGCACCCTTGCCCAAAGAATCAGCAACCCTACCCAAAAATTCTGTAGCATCTTTCAAAGACTCGCTAATGTTTACAGATGTTTCCCGGATGCTTTTAACATCATGCAGAATACCATGTGTTACTGCGCCATTGAGATCTTTGTATCCCTTGCTCAAAGATTCAAAAACGTTGACAGATGTCTTTTGTATTGCCTTGGCTGCGGAAAAAAGATTTGAAACATCCTGTTGCAAACTTTTTTCTACAGCATTATTGAGCACAGTGTAACTCTTTGCAATCGTACGGAAATTATCGGCAAGACCTTCCTCAATTTTCTCATTCAAGGCACTGTATCCTTCAACAATAGTTTTTGGCGCCGTTGTGATTTTGCCCCGTAGCCATTGGGTGTATTCTTTTGCAATATCCCCCACTGCGCCCGGGGAAGAAATGCCCTGTTCAAACCCTTGTCCGAATCGTGCTATGAACAAAGGGACCTCATGCCGTGCCAAAGGAAACACATTTCTTAACCCAATTTCAAATCCGTTTCCAAACTCCTGAACCCTATGAGATACCTCTTTTGCTACCCCATAAACACCTGTATCAAATCCCTTGCCAAGAGATAGGACATAAGAGGGAATTGTGCTTGAAAACGCCTCTATGCGGACATCAAATCCTTCTCCCAAAGACTGGACAATGGAAACCAGGTTTCCAACGGAAACCTGGTTTCCAGCGCCGGTATCGAATCCTGCGCCGAATACTTGCACTACGGAATTCGCAATGCTTCCAAGTGTTTTCGTTCCAGTTTCGAATCCTTCCCCGAAAGACTGGACATTGGAAACCTGGTTTCCTACGGAAACCTGGTTTCCAGCGCCGGTATCAAACCCTTTTCCAAATATTTGCACTGCAAAAGTTGCATTGCGCGCGAGTGTTTTCGTTCCTGTTTCAAAACCTTTCCCGAAAGACTGGACAATGGAAACCAGGTTTCCGTTGGAAACCTGGTTTCCAGCGCCGGTGTCAAATCCTTTTCCAAAATCTTCAACTAAGGATGCGGTCTGTTTTGCAAACTCATGCCATCCTTCTTTTCCAAATGCGAAACCTGAAGCAACTAATGTGAATACGAGAGCCAGCACTGCTCCGAATTTAAAAGCAGAAAACGGACTGCCAGGAATCCGTTTGACATAGGGATTAAATTCTTCAATGGTTCGATCTTGCTCACTATCTTCGACGGGAATATTATGCGGAGCCTCGATCCACTTTGTCGCGCTTTCGCCAACATCGTCTTCCCGCTTTGCTTTTGCATTGTTCAGGCCTTCAGTTTCATTGACGTACTCAAGAATCCATTCATGAGTAGTGACCCAGTTCCTTCCAATCTTTTTTGCCCTGAACTTTCCCTGTCTCGCGCGTAAACTCAAGTACTCTTGCGAATAATTGCAGAACTGCGCTGCGTCTTTCAGTGAAATGTATTCTACGTTTTCTTTTCCTTTCTCCATGGCATATTACCTGGTGAAAACCTGTGCAGAGAATTGTGTAAAAAGTGTGCACAGATCCTACTTGACAACATCTCTTTTCCCATCTACAATAAAGATGAAATCCCCCAAAGAAAAGCCGCCTGAGAACCCGCAAAGTTTTAAAGGTTGGCCCTCCGAAGGGGATTTCGTGTTTCTAAAAGACCTGTCATTCGACAAGCTCATGATGGTGAGTGGAATCGAACCATTTAAATACTGAAAACAAAATCCCCAAAGAAAAACCGCCTGAGAACCCGCAAAAGTTTTAATGATTGGCACCTCCGAAGGGGATGTATCGTTTCTAAAAGATCTCTTTGAATAATGGGGTATCGCCATCCGATACCTCTACCTCTATTATCAAGCTAAGATAGAGCTAAGTCAAGGGGTATATACTCGAACCTGTGGATAACCGATATACGCTCACAGGGTTCCCCCCGACCCCCCTCTTTTAGAAACCCACGGTTTCTAACGGTCGCCTTAGGCGACCTGTTTTCCTACACGGGGAGAACCCAAAATTTGCCTAAGGCAAATTTTCCCCCTTTAGCGCGTACGGATGCTCTGGAGAACCCCTAGTCCGAAGAAAAGCATGAGCAAGGATGACCCTCCGTAACTCACAAAAGGCAGTGGTAGGCCCACTATGGGCAAGAATCCAATGTTCATCCCTATATTCACAGCGAACTGAATGATCAAAAGCGCTCCAAACCCTATGGCGAATAGGCGTGGGAAGTTGCTTTCAGCCAATATCCCGATTTTAAACACTCTCAAGACTAGCAAAAAGAATAAAATAAAAACCATGACTATGCCTACAAGGCCAAATTCCTCTCCAATCGCTGAAAAGATAAAGTCAGTGTGAGGTTCTGTGAGAAACCCATGTTGAGTCTGAGTACCCTGGCCTATGCCATTTCCCCATATCCCGCCGTTGCCAATAGCGATCTTTGACTGCAATTGACTCCATCCTATGCCTAAAGGATCCAATTCCGGCTCTAAAAAGCTTATAATCCTGTTTTTTTGATAGTCATGAAGTACAAACATCCACGCAAGCGAGACAAGAAAGATGCCAAGAACCATAATAGCCAAGAAATGCCTTAATTTTAGACCTGAAACTAGCAGAATGATAAGCCAAAGTATGATTAAAAGCCCTCCAGAACCCAAATTAGGCTGAAAAAAGACCAATGCAAATGGAACGCCAAAGTAGATAGCCGATAGAACGATATGCTTTATCCGATACATCTCCACATGCCTAAGGGAAAAATACTTTGCCATGAGCAAAAGCAGTACAATCTTCATATATTCTACCGGATCTATAGATATACCTCCTATCTTATACCATGCTTTCACCCCTCTTATCTCAGGACCAAAAAATAAAAGCCCAAGAAGAGCTAATACGCCTAAACCCCAAAGGAATAAAAGAAAGTACGGATCATTCTTAAACAGCCTATAATTCAGAAAAGAAACGATAAGCATGACTATAATCCCAATAACCAGGAATATCGCTTGCTTATAGAAGTTCGTAAAATCTCCCCTCCCTATAGAAGAGCTGTATAGTGAGAGAAGCCCCATGGCCACAAGCAAAACAGCGCTTCCTATAATAATCCAGTCTAGTTTCCTAAGATGGTTGAAAAATGCCTTCATTTTTTGTTTAATATCTAGTAAGGAATGGCGTATCTTATACCTATTTTAAACATTGTTGTTTTGACCACTTCTCTAGGTGTAATACCAGAGATTAAACACTATTTTACACCCACAACTATTAGCGTAGGGGTTTATTCGAGAAATAGATCTTTATATACCTTTGCCTGTTCTTTTATAAAATTCTTGGAGGAAACGATATGATCCTCTATGGTAGTGAAAAAATCCTCTCCAAGCATCTTTCTTAAGGTAGAACGTACCTCTTGAGACACAAGCTGTGAAGACCTATTTTGAAAGAGATCTGGGAAGCTTGAATAAGGATAAGAAGCAAGAAAATCAAGGGGCGTCTTTGCATCTTGAGCACCTGGTTCTTGCCATCCTGACTCATACACATCCAGCACCTTTTTGATATTTATATACCTCAAAATCACATTCAACTGCGCAGGAGAAGTGATGGGAGCTCCTGCAAAACGTCCTTCAAAGAGGGCTCCCTGGCGCTTATGTTTCATGTTAAAGTACTTTGCAAAGGCAAGATTAAGCTTCTGCATGAACTTTGGGATACCCTCTTTTTGACCAGGAACCAAGCCCAAGTGATAGTGATCCCTTGCCAACGCAAAACTAAACATATCTACTAATGGATCATGTTCTTTTACAACAAATCCTTTTGGCAGTTGTTCACCAGCCAGCAACGCTTGAGCTGCCTTTTTAATATCTTTTCTATAGAGATTCAAAGCCGGCCTCCCAATGTTTGCGGCATACATTTGGAAGATAAACCTGCTGCTATCCTCTTCTGACTCAAAGATGCCCTTGCCGTCTGTAGCCTTAGCAACAATATGGTAAGGGCGGATCTTTTCGATGAGTGATTCTTTTCGTTTTGGCATACATCTAGTGTAGCAAAAAAACAAAAAAGCTCCAAATAGAGCTTATCCACACGTGCAACACCCGGTTTCACACTCTAAATCAACTTCAAAAACTCCTTTTCGTTAAGAACCTTTACTCCAAGCTTCTTTGCTTTATCGAATTTGGAGCCGGGATACTTCCCTGCCACCACATAATTAGTACTTCTTGATACCGACTCTGCAATATTACCCCCTGCCATCCTAATCTTTTCTTTCGCCTCTTCTCGTGTGAGAGATTCTAAACTTCCCGTAAGCACAAATGTCTTGCCTCCTAAGCGAGGATTAGGAACTCCTAAGCCTCGCTTAGGAGCAATCTGTATCTCAACTCCAGCTTGCAAAAGACGCGACAGAAGCTTTTGATTCTCGACTGTCGCAAACCACTCTTTGATGCTTTTTGCAACAACCGACCCTACGTCAGGAATCCTTTCTAGCTTCTCCAAGCTTGCCTTCTGTATATTTTGTAGAGCCCCCCAGCCAGAGGCTGGTCCGCCTTGGGCGGAGAAATACTCGGCAAGGGCTATAGCAGTTTCTTCTCCTACATGGCGAATGCCTAAAGCCACAAGGAATCGTGGAAACGCAATACGCTTTGCCTGCTGTATGGCAACAATAAGGTTCTGGCTAGATTTTTCTGCAAACCTCTCTAAGGGAGCTAGGTCTCCTTCTTGTAATCCAAAAAGATCTGCGGCGCCTCCAATGACATGCGCGTCAAGCAAGCGGTCAATAACCTTTGGGCCTAGTCCTACCATATTAAACCCTTTCCTTGAAACAAAATGATAGAGAGATTCTCGCTTTTGAGCAGGACACCCTTTCTTGTTTGGGCATCTCCAAATAGCCTCCCCTGCGGGGCGTACAAGCTTTACCCCGCACGCGAAACAATGAGTGGGCATACGGAATTCCCTCTCTGTGCCCTCTCGAAGCTCAGGAAGGGCTTTTAGCACGGCAGGAATCACGTCTCCTGCCCTTTCTACTATGACCGTGTCTCCTATTCGCACTCCCAATCTCTTGATCTCGTCATCATTATGCAACGTTGCGCGAGACACCGTAACTCCGGCAAGAGACACAGGTTCCAGATGCGCAACAGGAGTAACAGCTCCCGTCCTACCTACCTGGAGTTGAATATCCAGCACGCGAGTTGTTGCTTGCATCCCCGAGAACTTCAATGCGCGAATACCCCGAGGGCTTTTCCCTGCAACCCCAAGTTTTGAGAACACTTTGTTGTCATTTATAACTACCACCACTCCGTCTATCATAAAAGGAAGAGAATCTCTCTTCTTTTTAATGGAGTCCCAATAGGAAACGACTTCATTAATGCTGTTGCATATTCTTGCCGTAGGGTCTGTCTTGAACCCCAAGGATTTTAAAATTTCATGCTCCTCTGAATGAAGCGTCTGACCAAGGTCACCTACAAGGTCATATGCTAAAAACTTGAGAGGACGGGAAGCAGCAAGCTTTGGATCTAGCTGACGGATAGAGCCTGCAGCAAGATTGCGTGGATTCGCAAACAACTCCTCCCCTTTCCTTTTGCGTTCTTGGTTAAATCTATCAAAATCCGATTTTGCCATATATACCTCTCCCCTCACCTCAATACTTCCTTTGTCAGTACCTTCGGTCTCTCCTTCCAATCGCAGAGGAATAGACTCTATGGTTTTAAGATTTTGGGTCACGTCTTCCCCTATGGTTCCGTTTCCGCGAGTAGCTCCAGTCTGGAACACGCCGTCTTTGTATTTTAAGCTTACTGCGAATCCGTCTACTTTTAATTCTGCAAAGTACTGGCGCACCTTCCCCCCCGACAAGCGTTCCACATATGTTTCCCAATCCCTCAATTCTTCTTCTGTGAAAATATCTTCAATGGAAAGCATGGGCACCGTATGGGGAACCTTGCGAAATTTGTCCAACGGCATGCCTCCCACTCTCTGGGTTGGAGAATCTAGGGTGATAAGATCAGGGTACTGCTGCTCTAACGAAAAGAGCTCGTGCTTGAGCATATCAAACGCAGAATCTGAGATTTCCTCTCTGTCTTCCACGTGATAGAGAAACCTATGATGGTTGATGAGTGATTTCAATTTCTCTATTCTCTTTTTTGCTTCTGCTTTATTCATGGCGTTACCGACCCACACGGACTGCACGACGAGCCTGCTGATAGATTCCTACTGATTTTACACAATAGGTCAGTGTTGTACACGCTCCGCCTGGCGGTTCAATGGTTATAGTGTAGCTCGCTCCATTACTCAAGGGCTGGCTTCCTACAGGAGCAGCCCCTTGAAGGCAAGCTAAACGGGTTGGAGAATTTACACATGTTTTCTGATCTATGTAGAGCACCCGGTCAATCCCTGCCTCTGTCGCATAGAACGCAAGCACAGAATACCCAATTCCCCGCAACGTATCTAACTGGCTTAGCAACAGAGCACTCATACCAAATCCAATGCCGAGAAGCAATGTCATGATCATAAAGACCATATATAGGGAAACTCCTCGCTCAACTTTTAGCTTATAGTTTGCCTGCCCTGAGTTTTGTCGAAGGGTAGTTTTTAGCATTTTATTTTGGTATATCTATGTCCCTTTGCGACACCGTTGTTTGTATTCGCACCTCCCCATTCAACTCAATGGCAAAGGTTGCTTTGGGCTGGGAATTATCTCCCTGGCCCGCTCCTGATATGTAAAATCCCAGCTTTGTCACCTGAAGATTATTTGAGGTAAGGGCAACCTGGAGACCAAGGTTTACTGCAGTGGCATCGCTTGACGTCCGCTCCATGATTTGCGTCCCGGAAAGAAGGAATTGCTTGCATACGAGGTCTCCAACATTATTGCGATTCAAAAAACTAATACGACTCCCGACTGGTGTGGTATTAAGCTCATAGTTGAATCCAACCCCGGCCGTGGTAAGACAGGCACCGGTCAAGTCTTTTCTTGCCTGGCGCAATGCCCTGCTCATATACTCTGCAAGATATGAAGCCTGATCCATGAGCTCTTGCTGGGCCCCAGCTCTTCTCTGCACGCCTATACTCGAAACCAGAAGGCCGCCGGCCCCCACGATAACCAAAGAGAAGATAAACAAAGAAACCAGCAACTCCGGTATGGTAAACCCAGCACCACTTTTGCCCCAAAAAGTGGTGCTGGGTAAACCCTTTAAAATACCACCTTTCTCATGAGAAAGTGGTGCTGGGTAAATCCCTTTTGAAACGCTGAATCTTTTCATGGAGCTGGAGTTGGCGTCAGCCAGTTATATAATTCGGTTGCCCCCTTAACGGTACGTGTACTTCCCTTATCCTGCCATGAAACGTCTACTGCAATCTTCAAAAGATCTACGGGTGTGGGTGGAGAAATACATGAAACTCCTAGCGCCATCCCCAAAGCATCTATGGAAAAACAGGTGATGATAATTTTTCTCTTAAAAATGGTATCTGTACCTGCATCATACGTATAAAAGCCATCACCGTTAAGTTTCAAAGGAGTATTTTGAAAGCTTCCAAGAGCAACAACATCATCATTGTAATTATAATCCGCCTCACATCCAGCGTCGCAACTTGTCAATCCGTAGTTCCATTGATCTGGCAAGATAACCCCCTTATGTACTTGGAGAAAATTTGCATCCCTTATATTCCTCACTATCTCTAATCCCTCCTGGGCAAGATACGAGGCTACGAGCTGGGAATTTACAGAGGAATTGAAAGCCACGGTGCGCGTTATCAAGCCAAAAACCCCCAAAACCCCCATCAGCATGATGAACATCGCGGCCAACACTTCAACTAAGGTGAATCCTTTAGCCATACTAATCAATTTCAATAATGCCTTTGGTAGTTATGGTAATGATCTTGAATCGCGAGAGATCTCCCGCTACAGAAAGGGTGATCTGCGCCTCGGTAAGGCTCCCGGGCTGTATGGTTATAGTGGGAACCGGAGGGACAAAGAGTATTGAAAAGGGGTTACGACCTGCAGACGTAATCTGTATCTTATTCTCTAATGTAACCGATTGGAACACGGCATCAACTGTCGGACCGTCATATATCTCATTACCATTGCATTCTACATACAGAGTGTACGAGGTAGACGTACCAGCAGGTATGTATATGCCGTACCCGGTAATCTTGTAGCCCAAAGTTCCGCTTGGGTCACAATCATAGAATTGAGCTCGCTGCGCTAACTCTGTTGCTTTTCTAAGGTCCTGGGCAAGCTTATGTGCTGCACGGTCTAACGCCAGTGTCGTTTCTCCCGCATGCCAATTTGGCAGGGTAATTGCAGTCATCAGCACAATGATAAATATAGAAACTAAAAGTTCGGGGATTGTAAACCCGGGGCTTTCTTGCGCCTTCTGCCTAGATGCTCCCATTCAAAAATTATACCAAGAATAGGCCTAAATACCAATTCAGCACGCCTAGACCAAAGAAAAACGCAATGGCGGTTCCCGTTATCAAAAACGGGGCAAAAGGCACCTCTGACTTTAGCCCTTTCTTCTTTAACGCAATAAGAATGAGCCCAAAAACCGCCCCAAGACAAAACGCAAAGAACAACGCCACAAGAATAGAGGGCCATCCTAGGAATAGTCCAAGCAGGAACGCAAGCTTTACGTCCCCAAAACCCATAGCCCGCCCTTTTGAAAACGCATATATGAAAAAGAAGAAAAGACCTGCTCCCAAAGCGCTTGCCAGCGGATTTATTAAAGAGGCGAAATTCCCAATTCCCAATTCCCAATTTCCAAACATTTGGTACAAAAGTACTAATCCAATGATGGGATATAAAATCTTATCTGGAATAAGATAGTGCTTTAAATCGTACACAAAAATTACAATAAAGGCGCTGGCAACCACCCAAAGATAAAAAAGTTCCGCCACCTGCGTAAAACTTAGCTTAGCTAAGTTTTCCACACCTTGGTTTAGCCAAGGAGAAGAAACACTTACTATCGCAATAAACAAGAGGGCGGTGGCGAGCTCTACTAATGGGTATTGAAAAGAAATCTTCTCTTTGCAGTATCTGCACTTCCCCCGAAGTAGAAAGAAACTCAAAAGAGGAACAAGATCATGCCACGCCAAGGGATGCTTGCAATGGGGACAATAGGATCTGCCACGGAGCACGCTCTCTCCTTTCTCCATGCGATAGATAACCGCATTCAAGAAACTCCCAATCGCCAATCCAAATACAAATACTACAAAAGCAACCATAGCAACATTATACCCTACCCATGGAAAACTTAATCTCTTTAAGGTGTGGATAACTTAATGGAATTAAGTTTCAAAATGAAAATGCCCCCTAAAAGAGGCATCTTCATTATAACTTAGCTTAGCTAAGTTTCACGTTCTCTTATTCGCAGGTTGTGAGAGTAATGGTTCCTGTGTCTGGAAGTCTATCTTCTGGGGTCGTGTCAACAATGGTCCTTTCTCTGACTCCGCCAGGCCCTGCAAGCACCACCTGAATTGCACCTACGGCGTCTCCTCCTTCTAGAATGGCGTATGCGCAGTAGTCCTGATTGTTTGCAGCATTATCAACCCATTTATAAGTAGCTCCGGTCTGTGGATCACCTGGGACTGCAGGCATAAAGGTTCCAACAGCCAGTGGCATGGTTGTTCCTGCTAATATAAGATAGGCGTCGTTTCCTGCTCCACAGATCTGGTCGTCATAGCACAGCTCCATTGCCGTGCTAAACTGGCGCATGTCTGCGTTTCTCCTTGCATCCCTCGCGTTTGCCCTTGCTCCTCCCAGAGAAACAAGCACAATGCCTGCCAAGATACCAATAATGGCAATAACCACCAATAATTCAATCAACGTAAATCCTTTTTGTTTTGTTTGGAACATATATTAAAGATTCAAGATATGTTTACCCGACCTTTAAAGGTGGTGATTCAATCTCTCCCTACCCTTCTTTCATTACGGACAGCCAGCTGAAAATACGCCTCCGTTTATAACTTTGTTCAATCCAGCGGTAAACTGTGCTGATGTTGATTGCTCCAAGAAAAAGCAAATCCTGTAGTTATCAATCGTTGCCCCAAGAGTTCCATCAGCTTTTGAAATACTGTACTGACAGCCTGCGGCCCCACCGGAAGCACACATAACTGGAGTTGCTGCAATAGAAGGATCTTTAACATTGGCAAATATTGTGAATGCGGAGCCAGTACATAAGTTTATATTGGCGTTTGCTGCAGTACATCCAGTCATCGCCGTTGAAAGTCCGCTTGCTGCCTCCATTTCCATAGAAAGCTTTAAACTACTAACATCAGCGATTCGTTTTGCGTCTCTTGCTTTTGCTCTTGCTGGCCCAAGAGAAACCAACACAATGGAGGCCAGCATGCCAATAACAGCAATAACCACCAACAGCTCAATGAGCGTAAAACCCTTCTGTTTTGATTTTGATAAAAAAATGTGTTCCATAACGTTATATCTCCTACTATATGTATCGACCTTGAATTATGTATCTATATATATTCTACGACGTTTTTCTTGTTATTACCAGCACGGACACTTGCCTGGGTTTGGCCCTCCTGTCGCAGGATTATAATCTAGCTTTCTTGCCCCCTTGGGTGACGCGGCAAAATATCCAGCCTCTTCCAGATCCGCATACACGCAATATCGCTGATCTCCACATTCCGTGGTGGCTCCAATTGAATTATTAATCCAGGTATACGGAACACCTAAAGGATCCTGGGGAGCGGGATCTAGATATGTCCCCGTGCCCTTAGGAATCTCTGCTACTTTCCATTCATCAACGGTATATTGGGAATATTTTTCATCGTCTGAATAATCAAGCTCCATGGCAAGAACAATCTGGCTCAAATCTGCCTGACGCCTTGCATCCCTTGCCTTCTGGCGCGCTCCTCCCAAAGATACCAATATGGTAGAAGACAAAATCCCGATAATCGCAATGACAACCAGAAGCTCAATCAGGGTAAAACCTCGTGAAGCGTGCATTTTCATAGTATACAATGAACCCATGTCAAGTACAATGTGGAAAACTAAAATGAAGCCATGTTATATAGGGGCAGCATGACCGCAGCCATCATTCCTCCCACAAGCAGTCCCAACACCACGATAAGGGCTGGCTCCAGAACGCTCAATAATCTCTCTACGGCCCCTTCTACTTCCTTCTGGTAAAACCGCACGATACTCATCAAGCTCTTGTCTAAAGTTCCAGATTTCTCTCCTACGAATACCATTTGCGTAAACACGGGAGGAAACTTGGAAGGATACTTTTGGAGCACCTGGCTAATTCGGCTCCCCTTCTTCACCTCTTCCCTGGCCTCTTCTATGATGTCCTTGTATACATCGTTTCCAATGATGTTTGCCGTGATGTCCAAACACTGAACAATAGGAAGGCCTCCGGCTATTAAAGTAGACAGGTTCTCTGCAAAACGGGAAAGATAAACCATGGAGAGAAACTGCTTTAAAGCAGGGGTCTGCAAAGACAATATACTAAAAAACCTTTTTCCTTCCTTGGTCTTGCTATATCTAAACACCATGAATGCTGCGACTCCAGAGAAAAGAAACAATAGCCACCCCCATGCTCTTGTAAATCCTGCAAGCCACAGCACCATCTTGGTAATCCCAGGGAGCTCTGCTCCCGTTGATTCTAACACACGGCTCAGGTTCGGAATAACAAAATACATCATAAGAAACAGCACGGCTACCGCAAGAAACACAATGAACATGGGGTACACAAGCGCCCCCTTGATTTTGCTCGCCAGGTAATACTCACGCTCCAAATGGTCTGCCAAATAGTCAAGAACCCCGGAAAGAGTTCCCGAAGCCTCTCCAGATTTCACCATATTCACATAAAAAAGAGAGAAAATAGAGGGATACTTTTCAATGGCCTGAGAAAACGCAGTGCCCCCTTCCACGCTCTCTGAGATTTCAAAGATTTTCTCTTTAAAATTCGCGTTCTTCATCTGAGACCCTAGCACCTGCAGCGCCTCTACCAGAGAAACCCTTGATTGGAACATAATGGACAATTGGCGGGAAAACAGCATGATGTCCCGCACCGCAACCCGATCAAGAAACGCCAGGCGCCTTGAGTACACGGGAGCTGCCCTTTCCTCGTCTAAAAGCGTCACGTATAAGTCGTGGCGAGAAAGAAGCTGGGCCGCAGCATCTCTTGAAGAAGCCTCAATAACCCCTGTCTGGGTCTCTCCTTTTTTGTTTCGTGCCTGATAATTAAACTTCATTCTAGCTTGTAGGAATTAGCTTGTAGGTTGTAGGTTTGAAATCATCTTATTCAGCATACGCATACACTCCATAAGAAGTTCATCAATATGCCTGTAATCGGCATCTGGAGCAATCTGAATCCGTTTTGCTATTTCAATTTGGGTTTCAAGTTCTGCGCCAGATCCATACGCATTTATGAGAAAGTTTCGAAAATCTTTTCGAGAACCTCTTCTTCTGCCTTCTGCAATATTAGAAGGTATGGAGACTGCCGATCTCCTCATCTGTGATGTAAGTCCATATAATTCTGATTTAGGAAATGCATTCGTCGCTTCATATACAAAAGTCACTAACTCCATTGCTTTTTGCCAAACTATTAAATCTCTGTGGCTCTGTATTCCCATGTTCCTACAAGCTACAACCTACAACCTAACTCCTCGCTAGCGCGCGAAGCTCTGCGGGGTTCAAAGAATAGGTGAGCGCGTTCTCTAGGGTAACCTCCCTGGCGCGCACCAAATTTGCCAGCGCCCTGTTCAACGAGATCATGCCTATCTCAGCTGAAGTCTCAATAACTAAGGGAAGCTCGTGAATCTTGTTTTCCCGGATAAGGTTGGCTACCGCAGGATTTGAAATCATGATCTCGGCTGCCGGGATAAGCCCTCCTTTGATGCGCGGCACCAAACGCTGAGACACCACGCCCAGCAAAGACCCTGAAAGCTGTGAACGCACCTGCGCCTGCTGTTCTGGGGCAAAAGAATCTACTATTCGGTGAACGGTCTGAGAGGCAGAGTTAGTATGAAGGGTTGCAAACACGAGATGCCCTGTTTCTGCCGCTGTAATGGCCGTAGCAATGGTTTCAGCGTCCCTCATTTCTCCCACCATAATCACATCCGGGTCCTGGCGGAACGTTGCGCGGAGCGCTGTTGGAAAACTCAAGGCGTCCTGGCGCACTTCACGCTGATCAATGATCGCTTTGTCGTCCGTGAACACGTACTCAATGGGGTCCTCTATCGTAATGATGTGGTCGGCTCTCGTATGGTTTATCTCGTCTATGATGGCAGCCAAGGTAGTGGATTTGCCGTGGGACGAGGGACCCGTGATTAAAATGAATCCCTGGGTTGCGTTTGCGAACTGATGCAGTATTGGGGGAAGATTCAACTCATCTATGGTCTTTATTTGGGCTGGAATCAGGCGGAGCGCAGCACTCAACACTCCCTTCTGGTAGAATACGTTGATGCGAAAGCGCGCCCTTTCGTCAAAGTTATAGGAAAAATCAACTTCCTTTTCCCGTACCAGACGGTCTTTCTGATCCTCGGTCATCAAAGAGAACACTAACTGCTGGATATCTTCCGGGGAGAACACGGCTTTCTTGATCAAAGGCACCAAGCGTCCCGCAATGCGCAAGACCGGCGGATGCCCTACCGACAAATGAAGATCCGAGGCTTTTTCTTTTAGAGAAAGCTCAAGAAGCTCTTGAATGGGTGTTGTTGCGGTTGCCATTATGCTTGGGGTCCTGCAAGAATTTTCTTAATTTCCCTGACGACCTCGCTTGGCGTGTGATGCGCCTTGATAAGATACCCTGCGGCTCCCAGCGCCATGCCTTTTTCAATCTCCTCTTTCTGGCCAAGATTTGACAGGATGACAACCTTGACGTTTTTTGTCTTCTCATTGGACTTTACGATTCTCAAAATATCCCAACCGTCCTTCTGGGGAAGCACAATATCCAAGACCACGAGATCCGGCTTTTCTTTTGCTACGAACGACGGAGCCGCGTCTCCCCGGTCTACCACTGAAACCTCAAAGCCCGCCTCTTTGAACTTGGTGGAATAAATATCTATCAATAGCGGATCGTCTTCAACTAACACAATCTTTGTTCTCATAGGTTATGCTCTTCTCTTGTTTCTCGTAATACCTCTTCTATGGTGGTGACCCCGTCCAAGACCTTCACAATGCCATCTTGGCGCATGGTTGCCATGCCCTGCCTTTTAGCTTCTTTTGCAATGTTTGTCTCCGAAGGATCTTTCAGGACAATCTCCTGCAGTTCTGGGGTCATCTTCAAAATTTCAAAGATTCCAATGCGTCCCGAGAACCCAGACCCTCCGCACTCCTTGCACCCTTTTGGAATAAAGATAGATACTCCCTTTTCCTTAGCTCCAAGAACAAGCGCCGCTCTCTTCTGAACGTTCAGGGGAGCCCTCTCCATTTCTTTCTCAATAAGATCTGCAATTCCTTTTGCGGGGTCTTGCTTTTCTTTGCACCGGTCGCACAGGCGCCGAACCAATCGCTGGGATATGGCAAGAGCCAGAGAAGGAGAGATAAGGTACCTGTCCACCCCCATATCCAGCAACCTTGGGATCACCCCAATGACATTATTCGTATGCAGGGTGGAAAACACGATATGCCCAGTAAGCGCGGAGTGAATAACCAAGGAAGCGGTTTCCTCGTCCCTTACCTCTCCTACCATGATGACGTCTGGATCCTGCCTTAAGATCTGGCGCAGTCCCTGAGGAAAATCATACCCAATTTCCGGCCTTACCTGAGATTGATTAATGCCCTCAATGAGGTATTCTACCGGATCTTCCAGGCTCACAATGTTCGTCCCCTCTTTATTCAGCACGCGCAAAATGGCATACAGGGTTGTCGTTTTCCCAGAACCAGTGGGGCCGGTTACAAGAATGAGGCCGAACGCCCTTTGTATGGCCTCCTTCACCAATGACAAGTTTGTTCCTTCCAGGCCTAACTTCTCAAAACTCTTCAATCCTACGTCAGGATCCAGAACGCGTATGGCAACCTTCTCTCCCAAAGCAGTCGGGAAGGTTGAAACGCGAAAGTCAATAGCTTTCTCGTCTATCGTTGTTGAGAATCTCCCGTCTTGAGGAATCCTCGCCTCATCAATCTTCAGATTTGCTAGAATCTTAACTCGAGAAATAATTGCGCCATGAATACGCTTTGGCAAAAGAAGGGAAGAATACAGCTCGCCGAGCAAACGAAAGCGCACCCTCAAGCTATCTTTTGTGGGCTCGATATGGATATCGGACGCCTTCCCTTCCACCGCGTTCCTAAGAATCACCGCAACCATTTTTGTAATGGGCGCCTCCTCTACCAAACGCTGAAGCTCGGCCAGTCCCGAAGGAGCACGGTCTTCCCACCCCCTTTTGATCTCTTCTTCAAGTTCCTGCAAGGCTTGAGTGCCTCCCTCTTTGAGCGTTCGGTACTGGCGGAGCAAAGAATCAAGGGTAGAAGGCAAAATCAAAGACACCCTGGAAGAAAAATTCCCTTGCCTCGCAAGAAACTTTAAGGCTTCCTGGGCCTTGGGGTCTTCAGGATATACCATGCCAATATCCAAGGTACCATCCTGCTTTGCAAAGGGAATCATGCGGTAGTACTTTGCAGAATCCTCAGGGATAAGCTCCAACACCTTTAAAGGAATATCCTTGGGCGCCACTTGCACCAGAGGCATCTTCAACGCTTCGCCCTTAAGCTGAAACAGAAAATCCTCTGCGACAATCTTTTCTTTTAAGATAACCTCTTCTGGCTTTAATCCAGAAGACCGAGCTTCCTCCTGCAAAAGGCCAGCCTTTTCTTTATCGATAATATTCTTTTGTACTAATATCTGGATAATATTCATGGGCTAGAAAGGAAGGAACGGATTATTTCTCCCCTTGATCAAAGGTTCCAGCACCGGTTCTGCAGGAGCGTTCAACTCTTGCAACAGAGGAAGAGACAGCACATTAAAGTTTATCTCAATTTGCTGGAGCGCGGGTCTCATGGTGCCCTGAGGCCCTGCAAGAGATGGCCCCTTCTGAAAGAACCCTAACCAAAGCACGGTAGCCGTGATAAAGAGAACTGCGATAAGGACTAGGATAAGCCCCTGCTGCATTTTTTTTCTTTGTAATAGGGTGAACGCCATGTGATTTAATACGAATATGAGCTTGTGCGAATGTTAAACACGAATCCCGTTCCTGCTTGGGGACTGGAAAAATTGATAGACTCTACATCGGTCATGCGGGAAGCGCGCAATAAGCTGGAAAGAAACACTTTTAACCCTTCATATGATCCTCCGAGCTGCAAAGACGCGCTAACGCGCTGCAGGCGTGCCCCCTGGGGTAAAGCGCCCTGTGAAGCCGTAATAGAGCGCAACGACAAACCAGACCCTGCAGCTGTAGACTGCAGAAAATCGTGGAGCGCGGGAAGCTGGGGGTCGTTAGGTATTGCAGCGTCAATCTTTGCAACCAATTCTTCTGAATTGATGCGATCTTGAAGATCTTTGAGATGGGCAAAATAGCTTTCTCTGCTTTCCAATTCTGCCCGTTTCACGTTCAGCTCTTTGGAGACCGCGGAAAATTCCTGAAAGCGCGGCAAAGCCACAAAGACCCCAAAGATGAGAGAGCTTCCGATAAGAACAATACTTAAAAAGAATCTGTTCATGGGTTTGAGATTGAGGAAGTCAAAAGACTTGAGGCAAGCCCCATTCCCAGCTGGAATACGACCTGCCCCTTTTCTCCCAGCACGATATTGGAAAGGGTCAGCCCCGTAAGTTCTTCCCTGTTTTGGAAAATGGCCATCTGCTCTTGCAATGTTCTGAAATCCTGGGTGGCGCCTACGAGTTTGAGCGTGCGAAGCTTTGGTTCTAGATTAATCGTCGTGAACACAACCCTGTAATGCGTGTATGCTTCCAAAAACTCAAACACGGGGCGCACGTCATTTCTCTCTGCCGCAAGTGATGCAAAATCATTGAACTTATCTTTGTAGCGGAATATGGATTGCTCTTGGAGCACCTCCTCTGGCGTTTTTCCTTGCGCCAAAACTCCCTGGATCCTTTCCAATTCTTTCTGCGCCCTGCCTTGGAGCTGGAGAGTAAGGAAAAACCCTCCTATCGCGACCAACAGGAAAAGCATGGACCCAAAAAAGAGAGCTTGAGTCCAGACGGGATACTCTAATTTTTGCTTTGGAATAATTTCTACCATAGAACTACTCTAATCCCCGTAATGCCATACCTACTGCTACGGCATACGAAGGCCCCATCTCTTTTAAGGTTTGCTCTAAGATAGGGGGAACAAATAGGCTTCGGAAGGGATCTAGGATCTCAATCTCCTTTGCAAGATTTTTTTCAAAGTATTCTTTCAACCCTGGCATTCTTGCCGATCCTCCTCCTAGAACAATCTTCTCTATCCTTGCTCCTTCCCGCTCTTCAAAGCTCTGCGCAATGTTCTGTACCTCCATCACAATCATATCAATAAGAGGAGACAGGATGCTCACGATATCGGGGCTCAAAAGCCCCTTTTGGCTTTTTAATTCCTGCGCTTTGGAAAAATCAATGAGCAACGATTGGGAAATCCGTTCTGTGAAACCGTTTCCTGCAATATCTATGCCGTGGGAGTTGCGCAGCTGTCCTTTCCATACAACGTTGATGGTGGTTGTCTGCGCCCCGATATCCAGCACGGCAGCAGGGGATTTCTCCTCTCTGAAAAAAGACCGTATCAAGCCGAATACTTCTGCTTCAAGCGCGGACAGCCGAAGTCCCGAACCCTGCGCAATCTCCTGGTACTGGTTTATCACTTCGTTGGGCACCGCAACTAGAAGGATCTTGAGCGGTGTTTTTGCGCCAGGGGAAGGCTTCTCAATAACTTGCCAGTCAAAGGTCACTTCGGCAAAAGGGAGCGGCACATGCTTTCTCGCCTCGTACTGCACTGCCTGAGGAAGCTCTTCTTTACTCATCGCAGGAAGCTCAAAGTAGGTGAAGAAGGAAGAAAAATCAGGGATGGAGAATACCGCCTCTTTTGTTTCTATCTTTGCTTCCTGACAAATGGCGCGCACCCCTCTCGCAATGTCTTGACTGGAAAGCATGAGGGTGTTTTTCTCAAACGTCCTAAATGGTTTATCATAGAGGCGAGATGCCTGAATCTCCCCATAATTCTTCAGAGTTCTTCTTGAACCCCATCGTGAAAGCTCCACTACCTTTAAAGAAGAGGTGCCAATGTCAATGCCCACGGAATTACGAGGCAGGAATTTAAAAGAACCAAGTAGTTTCATTATATCATGTCAAGAAATTAATAGAATGCGTTACTATTATACTACCCCAAATGACTGAAAAACCCAAACAAAAAGCAGTCTAGAGCAAGGGGTTTGCACAGATTGTAACTGGGAGGCAATACATTGTGGCAAGGTATGAAAATTTCAATTTTAGAAAAAGAGCCTCTCACTAAACGAAGTGCGAGGCTCACGAAGTTACCGATTGGGCTCAATGCTAGTTCGTCGTGTCGATGAACTGCCAAAATTCCGGCCAGCTCTTACGCACCACGTCAGGATAGCGAACTTTAATCACGATTTTGTTCACCAATCCCCACATGACAATCGCGTGGATGACACGATGATCCCTGGAGGCGATCTCCTGCCCAGCTAAAGCATCTACTAGCACCTTCTCCATTTCCTCGAGTCGGTTGCTCTCGTGGCCAGAGAGGTTAGGCCACTTTCGCGCACCTTCTTCTCTGCTGATGTAACCGAATATGCGTGCAAAGCAGTAGTCCTCGGCTTGAAGCGGAACAAAGTCCGGCCTTTCACCTCGAAGCAACTCCACGAAGGTTTCAGCTTGGACACGGATCGTCGGGTCTTCTCTTGGCTGCCAGGTCTTTCCTTCACTTCGTCGGCTTCGCCAGTGGTCGACAGCTTCGTAGGTCACTCGAAGTTTGTAGGGTGCGTCTATCAAGCGCTCCTCGTCTCCAAGAAGCACGGCAGCACTCGCCCATTGAGAGGTCGGCTCATCTGGTAACTCGAGCAGTTCTCGCTGGGTCAAGTTAACAATCGATGAGTCTTGCCCAATTCTTCTTTCTCTCAAAGTGCCTTCGGTCACGAATCTCTTTTTGAGATTGAGTTTCCAAGAGGCAAATTGGAGAAAACGGTAGAGAGTACCAGACTCGCCGACTTCAATCGAGCTGTCGGTATTCCATGCGTTGCAGGCTCGTTTCAACGCGAGCAGGTCATCGGACAAAGTTGTCTGGGTGTTAAGGAAAAGAACAATGTCGGAGTAGCCGTGGATTAGATCCAACACACCCATGCGGATGATCCACGACTTATCAAGCGGAATGAACTTCATAGCGAATCCTCCATCTTTTGAGTAGTGCTAAGGGAAAACTACCATGAAAATCAAGCGTGGTCAACTTGAAGCGGAACAGAAATCCTTTCGAGTTTCTATTGTCAAAAAATCAGAATGAAAAAATTTCTTTTGCCCTTATCTTACGTTGAAATAATTTTCCATCATTTTCTTAATGCTCCTAAATCCCCAGCCGCTTTTTAAATATACTTCCCGCGCCTTGGCATCTTTTCTATCAATAAACGCTTCATAGAAGATAAGTTTATATGGTCTGAATGGTTTTGTTGCCAAGCTTTTGCCATCGTTATGTTCTTTGAATCTTTTCTTCAAGTCAACAGTATATCCGATATACAATGATTTATTTTTCAAACTTTCAATGATATAAACGTAATAAAACATAAGAAGGCGAGACGTAATAAATTTTCTGTGAAAATTTAAACGTCTCAGTAGCGTTGAACGTATCATCTGAAGGCGGAACGTAAGAAATTTCCTCTTGAAATTTCAACGTTCCAACAGCGTTTAAATTTTGCTAAAGCAAAATTTATTACGCTGCGGAGGGGGTGAGATTCGAACTCACGAGTCCTTGCGGACGCCAGTTTTCAAAACTGGTGGAATAAACCACTATCCGACCCCTCCTCGTTATTTCAACACGTCTGCAACCACGGCGCTCATTGAAGCGGGAAAGGCTACGAGAATTGTTCTTTTTACCGCAAGCAGCCAATCTGCGCCCCAGGGAGCTCGCTCAATCATAGTTAAGATGAGTGCTACAACCAAAAAAGAGAGGATATAGGTTGAGAGTACTCGCTTTGCAAACTCTCCCCACCTCATCTCCGTTTCTTCGCGGTGATAGTGATGATATACAAAGAGAGAAATGAATACAAGCGAAAGTCCAAGAAAACCAAGAATATTGCGCATGGGCAGTGTCTCTGCCAGTTGCCAAACCTCTCCGGTATATGCAACCGGAATAGAAAGGATTGTGGCTCCAATGATAACTTGGAGCATATCCTTAATCTGAAATCTATGAATGATAGGCCCTGCGACTCTCTTGAAAATATTGACTTGTTCTTCTGGCATATACGTTATGCAGAGTATCTTTTCCTAATTGGCGGGACGTAATAATTTCTTTCAGAGATTAAACGTCCCAGCAACGTTTAAATTTGCAAAGCAAATTTATTACGTTGCGGAGAGGGAGGGATTCGAACCCTCGAGGGGTTTTAAAGCCCCTAATACGTTAGCGGTGTATCGCTTTCAACCACTCAGCCACCTCTCCAATGACTTGAATTATATCTCGTTTTGAGTAAAATACAAGGTAGGTTACTCGTCTCCATAGCTCAATGGATAGAGCGCAGCCCTGCGAAGGCTGAAATTCCAGTTCGAATCTGGATGGGGACACACTTCAATAAACTCAGTGCAAACCAAGATGAATTTCACGACTCCTCTCTCCGAAGTTCCCCGGGTAGGACCAGTGTATCAGAAACGATTGCAAATCCTCGGGATCACAACAGTACGTGACCTCCTTTTCCATTTCCCCCGTTCTTACGAGGATCTTTCCGTTATCACCCCTATTAAAACCATACAGGAGGGGAATACGTACTGCGCTTCAGGCAAGCTCTTAGACTTAAAGCAAAAAACAACCTTTAAGAAACGGTTTTCAGTAACAGAAGCCCTTTTGCAAGACAGCACGGGAGCTATAAAAGTCGTGTGGTTCCAGCAACCCTATCTTGCAGATTCGCTCAAAGCCGGAGACCACATATGCGTTGCAGGCAAGGTTCTCCGAGACAAAGACGGCATATATTTTGCAAGCCCTGTGCATGAAAAGGTGCAGGACGCGAATTCTTCGTCATGGCAGTTCACTCACGTAGGGAGAATCATTCCCACATATGCTGAAACCGCAGGAGTTTCTTCTAGGTGGCTGCGGTCTATTATTAAAATGGTACTGGCAAGCTTAAAAGATATCAAAGACTCCTTGCCAGAAGATCTTGTAAAGGCAAAGAAGCTTCCCGCGCTTTCCCAGGCATTGTGGCAAGTCCACTTTCCAGATTCCATGAATGCAGCAAAACTTGCCCAAAAGCGCTTTGCATTTGAAGAGCTTCTCTTCATCTCGCTTTTTGTCCTGTCTGAAAGAAGAAAAATAGCGTCAGTGAAGGCTCCGCCTATTCCCTTAAGCACAGAACTTATGAAGAGATTCACTGACAAGCTTCCTTTTACTTTGACGCCTGCCCAGAAGAAGTCTGCGTGGAATATTCTCAAAGACCTGGAAAATCCCCGTCCCATGAATAGGATGCTGCAAGGGGACGTAGGTTCTGGAAAAACAGTGGTGGCAACAATGGCAGCCTTGTCCGTGGTAAAAGCAGGGTATCAGGTAGCGTGTATGGCTCCCACGGAAATCCTTGTCCAACAGCACTTTAAAACCATGGGGCCCTTGCTAGCTCCATTCAAGGTTACCATTGGGCTGCTGACGGGAAAGACAGACCGTTTTTCTTCCCCCAAACTTCCCAATGACTTTATTGAAATCTCAAGGGCAAAGCTTTTAGAGAAAACAAGGGAAGGACACATAGACATTCTTATTGGTACTCATGCACTCATACAAGACAAGGTGAAATTCGGGAATCTCGCCCTTGTTATATTAGACGAACAGCACCGCTTTGGCGTAAAACAGCGCGCAAAACTTCTGCACCGCACTGCGCTAATTCCGCATCTCTTATCTATGTCTGCAACCCCTATCCCTCGAACATTAGCCATGACTATATATGGAGACCTTGACCTCTCTCTCATTGACGAACTCCCCAAGGGGCGCAAAAAGATAATCACCAAAATAGTCGCGCCCCAAGAACGAGCGCAAACCTATGGCGTTATAAAAAAGGAAGTAGAAAAAGGCAAACAGGTATTTGTCATCTGCCCCAGGATTGAAAAAACAGAGAATTCTCCCGAAGGAACGGAAGTAAAAGCGGTAAAAGAAGAGTATGAGAAGCTCTCAAAAGAAATATTTCCAAAACTCAAGGTGGGCATGCTTCACGGGAAAATGGCGCAGAAGGAAAAAGAAGAGGTTATGAGAAAGTTTAAGTTCAAGAAAATAGATGTCCTAGTGTCCACTTCTGTTGTGGAAGTTGGAGTAGATATTCCTAACGCAACAGTCATGATGATTGAGGGAGCAGACCGTTTTGGATTAGCCCAGCTCCATCAATTCAGAGGAAGGGTTGGGAGATCGGATGTGCAGTCGTACTGCTTTCTTTTTTCCGAATCAAATTCCCATGGGACAAACCAGCGCCTTCGCGCCTTATTGGAATTGGACAGCGGATTTTTGTTGGCAGAGCGAGATCTGAAACTCCGCGGTCCCGGGGACTTTGCAGGCACCAAGCAATGGGGCATTCCAGACTTTGCCATGGAGCAGCTCACCAACCTTGCCTTAGTCCAAGAAGCAAGAAACACTGCGCAGGAAATCCTAGAAAAAGATATTGCATTAAAACAATACCCGCTATTAAGGGCACGGGTTCAAGAACTAAGAGAAAAGCTCCACCTCGAGTAGTCTGCTTAAACTCGGTTTAGTTTTCACTCCTAAACCGAGTTTAAGCAGAATCGATTGGACGCCGGAACTTTGGGGTTGTCCAAAAACCCATGTATTTGCCCAAGAGCAAACGCATTTGGGCGTCTAACGCGGGAAATGCGGTAAAGAAAACCATGGTAAATGGAAACAGCGCCCATTGGAATGCGGTGGCCGCGAAGCGCCACTTCCTATACTCCGGCCTTGTGGGGGAGAGTATCTGAATACTAATGAACGCGGACAGCACCAGCCCAAGCATGGCAAGGGTTAACAAACGGGATGTAAAAATGGGAAGGTTGTACGAAACCAGGGTTGCAGAGAATGCCTGACCGCCCAACAGCAAGGGAAGCCATCCTGACAAGAATATAAGAATGGGCGCTGTTGCCCACGACCAGTGCCCTTCAATAAACTCAAAAGCCAGAGACATCTTCCGTGAAAGAGGTATATTCTTGTTTTTCAAAAACCCAAATAAAAAATAGGGTATCTCGCTCACTCCGTATGCCCATCTCCGCTGCTGTTTGTACATATTTTTCATGGTTTCCAAGAAATTCTTGCCCACGTTTGCATCCATGCGAATTGAGTAATACAGAGGGTACACTCGGTAATCTCCGTTATAGTGCAGAAAACACTGCCAGAAAATGTGGGAATCGTCGGCAACCACGTTCCGCTGTTTGAATCCTACGTCAACCAATGCCTGAAAACTCATAGAGTGCGAGGAAAAAGTAATAAGCTTTTCTGGACGCTCTTGGTTCATGGTCTGCCAAAAGGTTGCAGAAAAAGAAAAGATGCGAGACAGGGCTCCTGCCTGCCATGCATTGTTGATGAATAATGGGATTGGTTGGAATGAGGCTTTTGAAGCATTGGGCACGGTACCATAGTGATACGCAAGACAGCTCAAATATCCTGGAGAGATTATAGTGTCTGCGTCCAAAGAGGTTTCAATAATGCGGGCATATGGAATTCTCAAAGGGTCAATAATCTTTTCTTTTGCCTCCTTTGTTGCCCATGCCTCGTTTGACCCTTTCCCCGCGATTTCTCCTGAAAGGTTGGCAGGATGCGAGGTCACTAAAAATCTAAAGAAAGAATCCTTGAATTCTTTTTCAAGAGCGACCCCCATTTCTCTTGCTAAAACTCCTGCGCGCTCTTCTAGGGCAAGCACCACTAAAAGCTTGTCTGCAGGATATTCTGAACTCGCTACCGCACGGAGAGACTCTTGCACCATTTCGAAAGGTTCCTTATACGCAACAACCACAACAAGATGCCAAATATCCTGCCAGTTTGGAATGTCTAGGAGCTTTTTCATCCAATCTGTCTTTTCATGCTCCCTCATCTTCTTGTACCCTGAACGCAGATGGAACGAGAAATAAACGGTGCGAAGCAACCAGTACATGATGAATCCAAAGACAAAAAAGGCAACCAGCATGGGAAAAAGCCATGAGAACAATACTATAATCCCCAGACTGCCGAAAGACAGCAATCCTGGAAGCATTTCAAAAAACCGATAGAGGAAACGCTCTTTCGGATCTTGAAGATCTGAAGCTCGAGAAACATTCACGTAATATGCTTGAGACATGAGGCGGCCCCAAGGGGATTTGAACCCCTGATTTTCGGGATGAAAACCCGACGTCCTAGACCAAACTAGACGATAGGGCCAACTCTCCTTTGTATACCCCACAAATTGCAAAAAATCAATGCTTCGACTACAGTAATCACATGATCATTATGGGCATTGAAACATCCTGCGATGACACAGGGATAAGCATTATAGAAGCCAAGGGAAGAAAAAGCCCTTCTTTTCGTATTCTCGCCAACAACATAGCTTCCCAAATTGAAATTCATCAAAAGTATGGGGGAGTGTACCCGAATATGGCAAAAAGAGAGCACGAAACTAACCTGCCCATTGTTGTCTCCAAGGCACTAAAAAAAGCAAAGCTAGACCCTTTGCATCCTGCACTAGATGCTCTTGCCATAACCTACGGTCCTGGACTTTCCCCGTGCTTATGGGCAGGTCTCAATAAAGCTCAAGAACTTACAAAACAATGGAACGTTCCCCTTATTCCCACAAACCACATGGAAGGGCACCTCCTCATCAGCCTGTTCTTGGGTTCGCCTAAGCGAGGCTTAGGAATTCCTAAGCCTCGCTTAGGAAACATCTTGCCTGCCTTAGCGCTTTTGGTATCAGGAGGACATACTCAGCTTATTTTTGTATCCGCGCTCGGAAAATACAAACTCTTGGGAGAAACACGAGACGACGCGGCAGGAGAATGCTTTGACAAGACAGCGAGGGTTTTGGGTCTTCCATATCCTGGCGGTCCTGCCATATCCCAGCAAGCACAATTATGCGAAACAAACATATATAAACTCCGGCTTCCCCGGCCAATGATCTCCACGAAAGATTATGACTTTAGCTTTTCTGGATTAAAGACGGCGGTGCTCTATGACTGGAAGTCCAGATCAAAAAAAGTACGAGAATCGACAGTGTATACACAAGAAATGGCAAAAGAAATCCAGAAAGCAATTATTGAAGTGCTTGTTCAAAAAACACTGAAAGCGGCGCACAGATATTCTGCAAAAGCAATTATTCTTGGGGGAGGTGTGGGAGCAAATAAGCTGTTGCGGAACACGCTCCTGAAGGAAACAAAGAAGTTTGGGATGCGTTTTCTTGTAGCGCCACCGGAGTTCTGCACAGACAACGGGGCAATGATCGCGGTTGCGGGATATGCAACATGGCTGCGTTCTGGGTTCAAAAAACACAAGCACATTGAAGCTCAACCCAATTTGAGCTTATAATACATATATGGAAATCCCGAAAGCGTATAGCCCTAAAGAGGCAGAAGACAAGATTTTGGCCTTATGGAGAAAGAGTGATTTTGCTAATCCTGATACCTGCGTTAAAAAAGGAGTCACAAAGGAAGACGCAAAGCCCTTTTCCATTGTTCTTCCTCCGCCCAACGTAACGGGAACTCTGCACATGGGGCACGCTGCCATGCTCGCCATTGAAGACATTCTTATTCGCTTCCATCGCATGCAGGGCTACAAAACTCTGTGGCTCCCTGGCACCGATCACGCTGCCATTGCCACGGAATCCAAGGTAGAGCAAACGCTCTACAAAACAGAAGGGAAAACGCGGCATGACCTTGGGCGCCCCGAGTTCTTGGAGCGCGTGGAGCAATTTGCCAAAGAATCTCATGACGCCATCCTGCACCAGATAAAAAAGATGGGGGCTTCTTTAGATTGGAGTCGCGAAGCGTACACCCTAGACGAAGAAAGGAACCTTAGCGTACGCACGGCATTTAAAAGAATGCACGAAGGGGGACTCATTTACCGAGGAAACCGCATTGTGAACTGGGACCCCAAAATGCAGACCACGGTATCTGACGACGAAATAGAGTGGAAAGAGGAAAAAGCATCTTTCTATTATCTCCAGTACGGGCCGTTTGTTATAAGCACTGCGCGGCCTGAAACAAAGTTTGGGGATAAATACGTGGTCATGCATCCTAAAGACAAACGATACAAACAATACACCCACGGACAAAAGATAGAGCTAGAGTGGATAACCGGTCCTGTAACAGCCACCGTCATTAAAGACGAGGCAATAGATATGGAGTTTGGAACAGGAGTCATGACCATCACGCCATGGCACGACACCACAGACTTTGAGATTGCAGAGCGCCACAATCTAGACAAAGAGCAGATTATAGATCTGAAAGGAAAACTCCTCCCTATTGCCAAAGAATTTGCGGGCATGCATATTACCAAAGCCCGCCCCCTCATCATCCAAAAGCTCCAAGAGAAAGGACTGGTGAAAAAAATAGACGAGAACTATGTCCATCGCATTGCCACCAACTCCAGAGGAGGGGGAATTATAGAGCCCCAAATAATGCGCCAATGGTTTGTTGACGTCAACAAGCCTTTCACTTTTCCTCATGCGGGATTCAAGTCCGTTAAAAAAGGAGAACTCATCTCTTTGAAAGACCTTATGGCCAGGGTCGTAAAAAAGAAAGAGATAGAAATTCTCCCCAAACGCTTTGAGAAAACCTATTTCCACTGGATAGACAACCTGCGGGATTGGTGTATTTCGCGCCAAATCTGGTTTGGCCATCAAATCCCTGTATGGTATCGAGAACTCAAAACAGAAAAAAAGATTGGGTTTCATGAAAACGTTGTACCCCAGGTTTTTGCTGGTAAGACAAAAACCTATCGTCTCCGAGACCACGAATTCGAGATAGGCGACAAAGTCCTTTTTGAGAATAGCCAGCAACGGGAAATCTTTGGCGGAGGAGAAATTACAAACATCCAGATTACTACGGTTGAGAAAATCGATCTCAAAGACCCCTTACATGGTACTACCTATAAACGACAGGATGAGCTAATCGCTGCATTCAAACGGCATTATCCGGAAAGAAAGGTTACCTCAAAAACCGAGGTTTTTGTTTACACCTATCGCTTGATTGCAGGTAAAGATGGACAAGAACTCTTTGTAGGGACAGAGACTCCTAAGGGGGAGAGATGGACGCAAGATACTGACACTTTGGATACCTGGTTCTCTTCCGGGCTCTGGACATTCTCCACGTTGGGATGGCCAGAGAAAACCAAAGACCTTAAAACCTTTCATCCCACCTCTGTTCTTGAAACAGGGTATGACATCCTGTTCTTCTGGATTGCCCGTATGATTTTAATGACCACGTATCTTGTAGGGCAAGTACCTTTCAAGACGGTATACCTCCACGGGCTTGTGCGAGATGACAAAGGAAGAAAGATGTCAAAATCCCTGGGCAATATCATTGACCCCTTGGATATGATCACAAAATACGGGGCTGACGCAACCCGCCTTTCCTTAATTATTGGGGCTGCTCCTGGAAACGACATTAAAATTTCAGAAGACAAAGTGCGGGGATACCGAAACTTTGTGAACAAAGTATGGAATATCTCCAGGTTCCTTGCAATGAATACGCAGGACTTTACCTCAAAGAGAAAACCAGTATTGAGCGCCAGCGACAAAAAACTCCTCAACGACTTCTCAAAGCTCACAAAAGAAGTCACCAAAAACATAGGGTTCTTTCGCCTCTCGCAAGCTGCAGAAACGCTCTACCACTACACCTGGCATACCTTTGCAGATAAGATTATAGAGGAATCCAAGAAACTTCTTGAAAACCAAAAAACAAGAGCTTCAAGGCAGTATGTCTTACTTACAATCTTTGCCGACCTCCTCAAGCTTCTCCATCCTTTTGTCCCATTTGTCACAGAAGAACTTTACCAACAGCTTCCCGTAAAAAATAGAAAGGAATCGTTAATGATTGAACAATGGCCAGTATGAACTATCCTTTGTTTCTTTTCTTTGGCTTGGCGCCCAGCATCCTGTGGCTTTTATTTTACCTGCACAAAGACAGCCACCCTGAACCAAAACGGATCTTAGGAAAGATATTTCTGTGGGGCATGCTTATCACTATTCCTGCCATTGCCATTGAGCTCTCTGCAAAATCGTTCATTCTCAACATCCCCATCCAAGACGAATTTAGAATTATCCTTTACTTCTTCTTTGGAGTTGCGCTTGTGGAAGAATGGTTAAAGTACATTGTGGTCCGGGCCTTTATTCTCTACAAGCCCCAGCTCAACGAAGCAGTTGATGTCATGATATATATGATAGTTTCCGGCCTGGGGTTTGCCGCGCTGGAGAACATCTTTCTCTTATCTGGCCTAGGCCCGTTTTCGCCCGTATCAAACATTGTAGCGTTGAGCGCGGTGCGGCTTGTGGGCGCAACGCTCCTGCATGCGTTAGCTTCTGGACTCTTTGGATACTTTCTTGCGCGCTCTCTCCTGGAACCCCAAAAGAGATTCAAGTATTTTGCCATAGGCCTTCTTACCTCTTCTCTCTTGCACGCCCTTTTCAATTTCGCTATACTGGAGTTAGAAGGAACGGCAAGAATTCTTTTCCCGCTTGCGTTGCTCGCGGGTCTAGCAGTAATTGTTTCTTTCTTCTTTGAGAAATTAAAAAAACTTACATTTAACAGACGATGGCATCCTTTTTCGAAAAGTTAAAGAACAGCATGGGCGTTGAAATGAAGGAAGAGAAGCCAACCTCCGCTAAGAATCCCGAAAGCAAACAGGTAAACAAAATTCCTGTGAAGGGGGCTAGCCCAAAACAAGAAGCGCATGTCACGCAGGAGAAACCAGATGATTGGTTTGAGCCGGAAGGAGAGCTTGCGGTAGACGTGTATGAAACAGGAGACGACATCACCGTACAGGCAACCATAGCAGGAGTTAACCCAGATGATCTTAACGTGTCTATTGAGAAT
Organism: bacterium; assembly: GCA_030647485.1. GTDB lineage: Bacteria > Patescibacteriota > Minisyncoccia > Minisyncoccales > UBA10102 > JAUSJT01. Next base: position 53,638 of record JAUSJT010000003.1, on the reverse strand, counting down.
GACGTGGTGACTATTACCGGGGAACGACAAAATACCGAAGAGGAAGAAGGAAAGAACTACTTTTACCAAGAGTGCTATTGGGGAGCTTTTTCACGGCAAATAGTCCTCCCCTCGGAGGTTGACGGAGGCAGGGCAGAGGCCTCAATGAAAAATGGCATATTTACCTTGAAGATTCCCAAGGTAGAACGCAAGAAACTACGAAAGATAAAAGTTAGAAGTTAAAACAGAACTGCCCCAGAAGGGGCAGTTTTTATTTGTGTCGGAGGAGAGAGTCGAACTCTCACGGGTTGCCCCACTGGCTCCTAGGGCCAGCGCGTCTGCCATTCCGCCACTCCGACATGCGACAAGTTTAGCAATAAATTTCCTCAAAAACAACAGCCCCGCCTATGAATCATAGGCGGGGCTGTGTTTGAGCAGAAATCTTTAGCGAGACTTAGTCGGCGCCCAATATGTTCCGAACCACCGGAACAAATCCCTCTGCCATTAATGCTATTCCTATCCCCACTGCAGCCCAGATGAGCTTCATTCGTGCTTCAGACATCTTCTCTGGATTACCTCCTTCTCTTACAAACTGAAGGGCTGCAAGAATCACCATGATGACTGCAGCCACAACAAATCCGGCAAAAATCCAGTCGGTGACGGTATTGATAATCGCCATCAATTTCTCGGGAGTCTCGCCAATGAGAGGCAACTCAGGTAATGCTTCTTCCATACATCTTTATTCTTCTATACTAATCTACTACTCCAAGGAGACTTTCTATTATAGGAATGAACCCTTTTGAAGCCAAGGCTACCATAATACCTACAGCAGCCCAGATGAGCTTCATGCGCGCTTCTCCAACCTTTACTGCATCTCCGCCTGCTGTGACAAACTGGAGCGCTGCGAGAACTAGGAAGATAACGGCTAGAAAGGTAAAGAGAGCAAAAACCCAGTTCGTGAGAACTTCGAAGAGCTTTATAAGTCCTCCGGTACTACTTATGGGTGCGGTGACAGGCAAGCTATATCCTGCACCGGGACCTACTGGGGTATCTACCGCCGCCAATACGGGAAGTGCAAGAACCGCCAAAACCGATGCCATAAGGAATACTGCAAAAAACTTTTTCATATGTTGTTATTCTTTATATTTTGATTTAGTTATGCGACTTTGAAAGATTCGACCTTTCTTGATTGTTCCACAAGCTAATCATGGTGTCAAAACACTAAAACCCTATAATACTCCTCAAGATCATCACAATGCCCTTTGATAACAGTATAATACCAAACCCCACCGCAGTCCATATAAGCATTTGGCGCGCTCCCTGGAGAGTTTCTGGGTTTCCTCCTCCTGTAAGAAACTTAAACCCTGCCACAATGATCATGACAGGGGCCACGGCTATGGCAATAAAGAAGAGAATATTAAGAATTCTGTCTACCACATCGGTAAACTTTGTGCCCTGCCCCAAGGGGTTGCAAATGCAGGTTTTATCTTTCGGCTGTGCCTTCGAAAGCTCAACCTCTTTACCTTCTTTCATCTCTTTCTTCCCCAGAAAAGTACAATAATCCAGGCAATCTTCTGCTTCCTTTGGTTCGGCAAACACAGGAGAAAACGAAAATCCGAGGAAAGCTATCCCTCCTACTAAGAACACTGCGCAAAGGATCTTTTTCATCTTAACCTATCGTATCACAGGCATGCGGCAGAAACAACTTTATCGCCCTCGTCAAGCCGCATGATACGAACTCCTTGCGTTGAACGGCTTATCTTGGGTATGGAGTCCACAGGAGTGCGTATAACCTGGCCCTTTCTTGAGATTACGATAAGATCCTCTTCAACCCCTCCAAGCACCTTGGCATAGACAAGGTTTCCAGTCTTTGGGGTGACGTTGGCGGTCTTAATCCCAGACCCTCCCCTGGTTTGAAGACGATATTCCTTCACGTCCGTTCTCTTGCCATACCCATTCTCCATGAGAATAAAAAGGTACAAGGACGCTGACTTTGTAGCTTGTAGCTTGTAGCTTGTAGCTTGCACCACGTCCATGCCTACCACCTCGTCTCCCTTCTTTAAACGCATGGCATGAGTACCGGCAGCAGGCCTTCCCATAGACCTCACGTCTTTCTCCTTAAAATGTATGGACTGCCCCTTTCTTGTGGTGATTATTAACTCATCTTCTCCAGTGCTCTTTTGAACAGAACGCAAGACATCTCCTTTTTTGAGAGACATTGCAATGAGTCCTGATTTTCTCGCGTTCTTGAAATCCTCTAGGGGAGTCTTCTTGATAATTCCGTCTTTTGTAATCATGACTAGGTATTGTACCGCGTCTTTTCCGCCCAAGGCGGATCCGCCTTTGGCGGACTTCCCAAAGGCAAACAAAGAGAGAACCTTGTCTTGGCTGCTTAACTCAATAAAGTTCAACAGCCCCCTGCCCTTTGCCACTCTTGTGCCCTCTGGGATTTCATACACTGGCGTTTGAAACACCTTGCCAGAATCGGTGAACACCATTAAAGAGTCGTGAGTATTGCAAGAGAGGAAGTGCTCCACAATATCGTCTGAAACCGTCTTCATTCCCATTATGCCCTTGCCTCCGCGCTTTTGCAGCTTGTACGTTGCAGGGTTAATGCGCTTAATATACCCACCTTGCGTAAGCGTAAGAATAGTCTCTTCTTGGGGGACAAGGTCTTCTTCCGCGATTTCTCCAATGCCCTGCATTTGAACCTTGGTTTTTCTTTCGTCTCCAAATGACTGTCGGGTTTCTGCAAACTCTTTCTTAATAACCCCATCAATTCTCTTTGGAGAAGATAGAATAGCAGAGAGCTCTTTTATCTTTGCCTGTATTTCTTTTAACTCGTCTTCTATCTTCTTTCGCTCAAGCTTTGCCAACTGCGCCAACCTCATATCCAATATGGCGTTCGTCTGAATCTCGGTAAGCTTGAAACGCTTTATCAAATTGCGCAGAGCATCTTCCCGGTCCTGGGAAGCTCTGATTATTTTGATAACTTCGTCAATCTTGGCTAAGCACTTGTACAGACCTTCTAAGATGTGCTCCCGTTCCTTTGCCTTCTTTAAGTCATATGCCGTTCTCCGTCCCACCACCTTTCTCCTGTGCTCTATAAAATACAGGAGTACTTCGGTTAACGCCAAGACCTTGGGCTGTATGCCGTCCACCAGGGCAAGCATGTTCAAATGGAAGGTCTTTTGCAGATCTGAAAACTTATACAATCTATTGAGAATCTTCTGGGGCTGGGCGTCTCTCTGCAAATCAAAGACAATACGCAATCCGTCTTTGTCAGACTCGTCTCTGATATCTCGAATACCGTCTATTTTCTTTTCTTGCACAAGATTTGCAAACTGTTCCACGAGCGTGGACTTGTTCACCTCGTATGGAATCTCGGTGATTATAATCTGGTTGTGCTTTTCGGTTTCTACAACGTCTGCCTTCCCGCGCATAACAATAGGACCCTTGCCTTGAGAATACGCGGCAATAATGTCTTGCTTGTTGTAAATGATGCCTCCTGTAGGAAAGTCGGGCCCCTTGATAAACTGAAAAAGGTCTTCTACGGTTGCTCTCGGGTTTTCTATAATATACAAAAGGGCGTCAAGCACCTCTCCCATGTTATGGGGAGGAATGTTGGTCATCATGCCAACCGCAATACCCAGGGTTCCATTTAGCAAGAGCTGGGGAACGGGAGAAGGAAGCACACTAGGCTCTTTTCTTGTGCCGTCGTAGTTGTCTACGAGATCTACTGTTTCTCTCTCAATATCCTGTAACATTATTTCTCCTATGTGGGACATGCGAGCTTCAGAGTAGCGCATACTCGCAGCAGGATCTCCGTCAACGCTTCCAAAATTTCCTTGACCGTCAATTAAGGGGTAGCGCATGGAAAAGTCCTGCGCCATGCGCACTAAAGCGTCATACACAGAAATGTCGCCGTGCGGATGATAGCGTCCTAATGTATTTCCAACGACTGTTGCTGATTTTCTGAATTTCGCTCCGTGAGTAAGCCCCTCTTCGTGCATGACAAAGAGTATCCTCCGATGTACAGGCTTTAGACCGTCTCTCACGTCAGGGAGAGCCCGCGCAACAATAACAGACATGGCGTAGTCAATGTAGGAAGCCTTCATTTCCTCCACGATTTCTCTGCCCTCTATCTTTCCTATGGGAGATAGCGCTTGTTCCTTTTTACTGTCCGCCATAACGAATAAATGTTTCTCTGATGTTATCTATCCACCACACAATCATCACAAGGGCAATCACTACGAGAATACCCCACAAGATAATCTTGCGCTTTTTTTCTGGCAGTTGCTGAAGTTTATGAATCCACACGTTAGGATTGTAATACCATAATTTCTGTTTCTTCCCGCTCGGCTGACAAATCCTTTTCCTTGATCACAAGCTTTTCCAAGGCCTCTACCTTCTTTGCTCCCATGGTGCGCAAGAAGTCTTCTACCGGATTTAACTTGTACTTTAACTTTGGCAAAGCATAATGCATGGGAATTACTATTTTGGGTTCTAACTGACTTATGACTTTCTGCGCCTCTTTCCCATTAATGGTATACACTCCTCCAACGGGAATCAAGAGAATATCAACATCCCCAATGCTCTCTAACTGCAAGGGCGTGAGCTCTTTTTGGCCGAAATCCCCAAGGTGGCATACCCTGATCCCCTCTCCCTTAAGGGTATATATGGTATTTTGGCCCCGTTCTTTTCCTAACGCATCATCATGGAACGAGGGTATACCCTGTACAAATACTCCCTTTACCTCGTATTCTCCCGGGTTGGAGATAATAAAGGGTTCTCCTTTTATCCCTTTCTTGTTGTTGTGGTCTTCATGGTCATGCGTAATCAAAACCACGTCTGCTTCCATACTAGGCAATGACAAACCCGTTGCTTCCCCATAAGGGTCAATCACCAGTTTTACCTGGGAATCTTTTCCCCGAGAAACAACCATATAAAAACAAGCTTGACCCTTCCAAGAGATTTGCATAATAAAATTTTATTACATAAAATTTCGGTTCTTCCCGTGGTGGAAATATTAGAACCGCAAGGTTCTAAAAGAGTGGGGTCGGGAGGAACCGTGTGATCGTATCCATTATATCTCAAAACAGAAGGAAAGTCCATTGACCCTTCACCTTAAACTTAAGGTGAAGGGTTGACACACACAACGTTCAAGCATATAGTGCAAGATATGCCAGTAGCCCTGTTAGAAGACACTACGCAAAAAACAGATACTCAAAAACCCCTTAAAATGGGGGATATTGTTGAGGGCACGGTCATTGGAACTGGAAGGTCTGCCGTGTATTTGGATTTGGGCCCCCAAGGAACAGGCATTATCTATGGAAGGGAATTTTTAGATGAGAAAAGAACCCTCAAGCCCCTAAAGATAGGAGACCGCATAGCAGGCAAAATTATTGAACTTGAGAATGACGAAGGATATATAGAACTATCCCTGAAAGAAGCAGGAAAAGAACTCACATGGGATAAACTCCAAGAGAAGAAAGATAACGAAGAACTCCTGTCGGTGACAGTCATTGGAGCTAACAAAGGGGGGTTACTTGCCGAGATATTGGGCGTTCCTGCGTTTCTTCCTGTTTCCCAGCTTTCCCAGGAGCATTATCCCAAGATAGAAGACGGAGATTCAACTAAAATACTCTTGGCTTTGCAGAAATTCATGGGCAAAGAGCTGGAGGTGCAGATCTTTGACTTGGACCCCACAGACCAGAAAATTATTCTTTCCGAGCGCTCCAAGGAACGAAAGAAAATCAAGGAAATACTCGGGCAGTACAAAATAGGAGACATGGTAGAAGGAGAAATTACAGGCGTTGTGGACTTTGGCGCTTTTGTGAAGTTTGGAAAAGAAGGAGAGGAGATTGAAGGTCTTATCCATATTTCAGAGATAGACTGGCAAATAATTGAGAATCCTGGAGACTTTGTGAAAATAGGAGACAAGGTGCAGGCCAAAATAATTGACCTTTCTAACGGAAGAGCTTCCTTGTCTTTGAAGGCTCTGAAAGAAGACCCATGGAAAGAAATAGAAAAGAGATGGAAAAAGCTTGACGAGGTGCAGGGAAAAGTAACCAAACTGAATCCTTTTGGAGCATTTATAGAGATTGAACCTAAGATCCAGGGCCTCTGCCATATCTCCGAGTTTGGCACCAGAAAAAGAATGGAAGAAGTGTTAAAACAAGGAGAAACCTACGCTTTCCAGGTTTTAGAGATAAACGCAATAGAACACCGCATGAGCTTACGGCTTAAGTCCTTAGATTCCTCTCGGGATGTTTCAACTTCTGACGCTCCTGCCGAGACGCCAGAGAGCGCTTCACCAACAGCAGAACCCCAGAAAACCCCAGAGCCAGAAGCCCCGCAAGAAGGGTAATAGGATTCACAAGGGGGACACGTGACTGAAAAGACCGCGAGAGGTCTTTTTCTGTTTCATCCTTAGTCAGACTAAGTTTTACTTCATCCTTAACTAAACTCGGTTTAGTTTGACCTGTAATTTCTCTGACAGTTTCTCTAGTAACCCCTGAGCTATTCTGAGCTTTTGGAGTTCCCCCTGGTTTAGCCGATGTCTGCCATTCTTCAGATACGCCCTCAGAACCTGCGGCCCTCTCCATAGTTTGCTTGGTTTTGTTGTCTCCTGCGGGCCAACCCGAAGTTGCATCAACTTCATCAACAACCACGCCTGAAGCATTGGATAGAACAACCCTCTGGCCAGTATTCAAAAATTTACCTCCGAGGTTTGAGTAGTTCACATCAACTCCTGTCTCGCTACGCGAGATCCCGCGAAGCGGGAGAATCTTATCTGAAGCACCAACCAAAAAATACCCAAAAGCAGGGACTATCCCTACTAAGGGAATTTTAAAGTAAAGTTCCTCACCTCTATACAGATCCACAGCCCACCCATCAATCTGCAAGGGTTGGTCCTTTGCATTGAAAAGCTCAAGCCATTCGTATCTCCACCACTGCTTTGCGTCCACACCTTCAACTGGACTCCCCATCCATGCAACCTCATTAATAATCACAGTTCCCATCTTTAGCCCGTGGTCTGCCGCATAGGCAGACTCTACGGGCCAGGCGATTTCATTGATGATGGCAATCTGCGCAAATACTGAAAGAGGAAGAAAGAGAAACACAAGCACTAAAAGTATTCTCATATTTTAGTATATCACGGAATGATCACAAGATATTGAACCATTACGAGGGTATTGACAAAAGAATGGTAAGATGCTATAATCTTGCTCAGCGAGAGAGCAGAAGCTCTCCCAGCATTCACCGCAAAAGCGGGAGGAGGACACAATGGAATTCATGGGAGTGTCTGTCACGGTCGAGGGACTCAATGAGAGTCCGCAGGAAGGAGCTGGATTCGCCAGCTGGGCGAGGATTTCTGCCCCAAAGCAAGGGGATCCCATTAAGCTTGTGGTTACGGCTGGAGAGGAGGCCTTCGCCATCTTCGAGTCCAGACCCCACACCATGGGACAGGATGGGTTCACCCTTTCGGTGCCTGTTAGGTGGACCGACAACGGTCCCATGACCCGGCAGAAAGGTGTCGATAACGTCGACATCATCCTGCTGGACCCCAACACCCGCCACTTCCTGGACATCCAGGTTGGGGTGGTCGTGCGAGGGGGAAAGTTCTTCCTGACCGCCCAGAAGATCTGGCAAGGATGGATCGTGGGGTCTTCCATTGAGGAGATCCAGTTCATCCCATCTGCCCCGGAACACGCGTATCCGGGCGCCGACTACGCCAGCATTTGGCGTGGCATGGGCCAGGTCATGACCTTTGTCTGGTCCCTCATCAAAGACCTTGGAGAAGGCCCAGGCGATGTGCATCCTGCCATCTGGCGTCCAATTTGGACACCAACCGTCCTGTACTTCAATATGATCACCGGGACGGGTAGCATCTGGGTACACGAGAGTAGATACTTCGTGCATTTCTCGGTCATTGAGGGGCCAGGACCCATGAAGGTTCTCGTGCCCATGAGCGCCGTGGAGGTGGGGTTCACGGAAGACCCCAAGACACACAGGATCTCGGTGAGTAGCTGCAAGCCCGTCGCCACGGAGTAAACGGCGAAAAGCTAGGGCAAAAAGAGCTCGGAGGGAGTTGGCATAATAACCAAAAGCCATACTCCCCCGAGCTCTTCTTCGTTTCCGCTTTTTGTATTTTTATCCTATACTAAACCAAATGAGACCAAATTTTATACAATCCTGGCAAAAAGTGGTCCCGGGAATAAAAGAAATCCTAAAAAGAATGCAGGAAAAGACTATTATTGCCATCGGAATTGCGCCATATACCCGAATCATCCCTTCTCTTTTTCTGCAAAACTACCAAATCTACTCTGTAAAAGATACTGCGGATCTTGACGTGCTTAGAAAATACGCAACCATCTTTTGTCTGGAGGAGAAATTCCCCAAAGTAGCTCCTAAAATTCACGCAACGAATTATCTTCTTGGCAACTATGCGTTCCAGGCATTTTTAAAGTCTCGGCGCAGCCCTTTCAAGCTTATGTTCTACCAAACCACTCCACCCATTGTAAAAAAGCTAGAGGAACAACATCTCGAGTGGATTGGAAATAGGCCAGAGAGCTTTCAAGAAGTATTCCTCAAGGGAAGCTTTCGCGAAGTCATCAAAAAACTGGGGTTGCCGCATCTTGAAGATTGGCGCATAGGACGGGAAGAATTTCTTTCAAAAACATGTGAAGAACTCCTGAGTCATTGGAACCGTCCTGTGGTGGTGCAACGGGCAGATTTTGATGTTTCAGGAGAACAAGGAACTTTCTTTATAAAAACTCAGGGGGATTGGGAAGCGATGCATAATATTCTTTCCAACGACACACGATTTACAGAAATACAGATGTCTCCTTTTATAGAAGGGGATTCTGTTTCAATGCTCGGCTGTATTACGCATATGGGTGTTCTCACGTCTCCCCTACAACTCCAACTCATTGACGTGCCAGAGGCGCTCCATGGCCAGCTTCCTACAGGAGTCTTTCTGGGGCACGACTGGGGATTTCACCCTTGGGAAGAAAAGAAGCAAAAAGAAGCGCAAATTATTGTAGAAAAAGTGGGAGAGTTTCTCGCTCAAAAAGGATTCCTTGGAATTTTTGGGATTGATTTCATGTACGATGCAAAAACGGAAGAAGTCTTACCCTTAGAATGCAACCCAAGATTTACAGGGGCGCTTCCGGTGTATTCCTTTATGATTCTTCAACAGAATACAGTGCCTCCTATGGAGTTTTTCCACCTTATGGCCCATCTTGGGATTAAAGAAAACTTTGATTTTGAGAAAGTAAATGAAGGATTGAAACAACGACTTCCTGTTTCCCATATCTCCCTCACTCCAAAGGGCGCCTACGAAATGAAACTGCCCCTGGTTCCCGGCATCTATTCTTATTCTCCTGCAAAGAAGGCCTTAACTTATAAGCGGCAGGGAGCATTTTTATGGGAACTTCAAGATGATTCTGAGTTTCTTATCATCGATTCCGTTCCACGAATCGGAGGAAGAATAATCCAGAACGTGCCAAGACTTTTCAAACTTATCTTTCCACGGTCAATTGCAACCTCTTCTTTTGCGATACAGCCAGAAATCGGAGAGTTGATAACCAACCTCTCTAACGCATTAAGGAAGGGCCAGACGTCTCCCCAAGATCAAGAACTCGGTCCGCAAGCACAAGAGGTCTAACCATATGGATCATACATACGTATTTGGATATGGAAGCCTCATGAACGAAGAAAGTCTTCAAAAGACTCTCCCTGGCAAACATAGTACTAGCTGGGCCATTCTGAATGGATACAAGCGCGCGTTCAATAAGGCAGGGAGGAAAAACCACAGATATCTCAATATTAAGCAAGAACCCAATTCAAAAGTAGAGGGCGTTCTTGTAGAGGTCACGCAAGAAGAATTTGAAGAACTTAAAAAAAGAGAGCATGGATATAACGCTATTGATGTAACAAACAAACTCGAAAGCAAGCCTTTGGGCAATACGGCTGTATATGCCTTTGCTGCCGCCGCATCTTCTCTTGGAGGGTTAAAAGTAAGCAGGAAATACCTTGATACTGTGCTTGCGGCTCTACCCCCTGAGAAACAAGCGCAATGGATCCAAGAAACCGATTTTGAAGGAGCTCAAATAGATGAAGACGCATAACCATCGCTTCATAAATTAAAACCCTTGGACGCATTCTGGATATACCAGAACAATCCAAGGGCATTGAGCATACGCTCCTGTTCTAGACTAACCCTCCTCATCCATGGAGGCGTTTTCTATGCCTACTACTTCTGTCGAGATCCCAGAAAAATCCGTTTCTTGGAGCCACTGTTCCCATTCTTCTGGAGGAACGCCAGGACGGATCCTTTCCAGATAGCTCCTGCGGACGAGGAGCTTCTCAAACGAGGGAGCTATGAAAGCGAGGACTACGGAGTCTTCTGGCGGCGCTACGACCTGGCTCGTGACATCCACCATCTCGTACCCTGGTTCCCGCCTTGCCAACGCCGCCAATTCCGCTGGCGTAACCTCTATTAACGTTCCTTCTACCTGACGTACCTCGGAATTGGCAGGCACCAGATTGAGGTATCGGTGATCAAGGCCTCCCTTGTTGAACTTCCTCCGCCATCCAATCAGAGTAGCGTGCCCGAAGATGGCTTTTCCGGGCAGGGTTCGCTGAACCTCCAACTCATTCAACAAACTTCCGTATCCAAACACGAACGTTCGAGACATAGAGTTACCCTCCATTCAGACTTTGCCGATTTTGCTAAGATGAATTATAGAATAGAATAGAGAAAATGTCAAGGTTGACAAAATAAGAGGTTTATGCTAGAAAGAAAATGGCAGTAGGGCAGTAGACAGGACACAGAAAATACAGGAGGGAGAATCATGACATCGTCGACAGATCCTAAGAAGACCGGGTTCAGTCTTGGCAACAGGCTTGCCGCTCTCGGCAGCTCCAACGGGGTCGCCGCGAAGGTAGCCGAGGTGTTTGCCGAGGCAGATGAGGCGCTCGGGCAGGCGGACGTGTTCTTTGACGCGGTGCGCCAAGGAGACGCTCTCGGCATTGAGTTCCTTGCCATCGCCCTGAAAAGCAGGGCCGAGGCTACGAGAGCATGGTTTGCTCCGTGGCTCCAATATGGTGCAACCTTTAGCGCGGCGTGGGAGTTCTGGTCTGGGAAAATCAGCTCTCTTGCCAAACAGCAAGACGCAAGGGTTGCTCCGATCGCCCAGCATATCCTGGACATTATTGGTGTCTGCCAGGAAAATCAGCTGCTGTCCATGCAGCTGAAGGAAGTGCTGTTCATGTTTGAACGGCCCTGCAGATTCCTGCGCACCAAGAGCGTGGTGGGCCCGTACCTTGATCGTCTTGTGACGACTGGGTACATAGAGAGAAGCAGGATCTCGCCGAGATGGAGGGCCATCAACTGGGAGAACGCCTACTACTACCCCAAACGCAACCTACAGGTAAGCATGCTGGGGTGGCCATCTGTGATCAGGGCGATCTCCAGGGTACGCAACCAGAGCCGCAAAGAGGAAGAGCTTCTCTCGCGCCTGGAACCCTTGCTGGAGCAAGGCACGCTTCCCACAGACCTTCAAGAGCGGGGGCTCACTCGCCTGCTCCAGGGAGAGGTTGTGGGGACTATCGTCATCTCGGACTACGCCTCAAGGTTCGGGGGTCAAGACACGGGCTTCCTGGCGGTGCTACTAGGAAGGTTCGTTCCAGACCCAAGCATGCCCATCGTGCTCATGGGCGTCATTGCAGATACGCCACTTCCTGAGGCCATAACAACAGCAGCAGAAGGTGACGACTGCTATGAGATTCCACCTATCTTCCTTGAACCAAAGGGGGACGGCGGTCTCCGAGCCACATTTGGAAGGCTCTCACGCATGGACCGGGAAACGCATCAAGCCATGATGCGTATAGAACACCTGATCCAGTGGCGTGTCACCCAGGAAAACAGGCCTCGACAACCTGCATTACTTCCGCCAGCAAGCACCAATCCATAGTGGTGGTACCGGCCACCTAAAAGATGCCGGAGATTCACTCGTTCCTGTCTACTGCTAAGGCGCCCTCAAGGTTCACACCAGAGGGCGCTTATCATTTCCATTGATTTTTTCTGAAATTCTGATATAAATAACTCACCATGAAGAATCTTTCCAAGAACTTTATAGCTGTGGTGCTCATCCTATTGGCCGTATCGGTCCTGTTTTCGATGTTTGCAGAACCCTTCAAGCAGGTTGAAAGGGTCACACTCTCAAAGCTTGTACAGGATATTAACGAGGGGACGGTGCAGAAGATTACCGTTTCAGGAAACAACCTCATGATTCTGTATCGGGAGAATGGCGAGAGGCAATCCAGGAAAGAACCTGAAACTTCTCTTGGGGAATCGCTTGTAAACTACGGGGTAGAAAAAGACAAGTTAGCAAAAGTAGACATCGAAACAAAAGAAGAAACAGGTATTATGTCTTGGCTGGGCCCACTTTCTTTTATTATCTTCCCTTTGCTCTTTTTCGTCTTCTTCTTTTTCCTTATGTTCCGCCAGGCACGAGCCGGTCTTGGGCAAGCATTTGACTTCACGAAAGCAAAGGCCAAGCTATTCGGAGCAGAAGGACATCCAAAGCAAACTGTTACCTTCAAAGATGTTGCAGGCCTCAAGGAAGCAAAGGAAGAACTTGAAGAAGTCGTAGACTTTTTAAAGAACCCAAAAAAATATCTCCAAATGGGAGCAAAGATTCCCAGAGGAGTATTGCTTGTAGGGCCTCCTGGATGTGGAAAGACCTTGCTTGCAAGAGCTGTTGCTTCAGAAGCAGGAGTTCCATTCTTCTCTGCTTCGGGGTCTGAATTCGTAGAACTGTTTGTGGGAGTAGGGTCAGCCAGGGTTAAAGACCTGTTTGCAACCGCAAAGAAGGCTGAACGGAGCATCATTTTCATTGATGAGCTTGACGCAATTGGCAGGGCGCGCGGTCTTGCCTTTACAGGAGGCCACGAAGAGCGAGAACAAACACTGAACCAAATCTTGGTAGAAATGGACGGATTTGAGAGAGACTCAACAGTTATTGTATGCGCCGCAACAAACAGACCGGATGTTCTTGATTCTGCGCTCTTGAGACCCGGTAGGTTTGATAGAAGGATTGTGTTAGATCTTCCTGATGTAAATGACCGAGAAGAAATCCTGAAAATCCATGGAAGGGGAAAACCCTTAACTCAAGCGGTGCGGCTGCGAGAGATCGCAGAGCGAACCCCTGGGTTTTCCGGAGCTGATCTAGAAAGCCTTATGAACGAAGGAGCTATACTTGCGGCGCGCAAGAACAAAACTGTCATCACCCAAGAAGAACTACTAGAATCCATTGATAAGGTTCTTCTGGGCCCTGAACGAAAGAGCCATTTGCTCTCAAAGAAAGAAAAGGAGATCACCGCATACCATGAAGCAGGGCACGCCTTGGTTTCAGCTTCCCTTTCTCATACAGACCCCGTTCGCAAGGTATCTATTATCTCTCGGGGAAGAGCAGGAGGATACACCCTAAAGCTTCCCACCGAAGACAAGCACCTGAAAACCCGCAAGGAGTTTGTTGATGAAATGGCGGTGCTTTTGGGAGGATACAGCGCAGAACGACTGGTGTTCAAGGATATCACCACAGGAGCCTCAAACGATCTGGAAAAAGCATCTGAAATTGCCAGGGCCATTGTGAAAGAATACGGCATGTCAGAAAAATTGGGCCCGGTAACGTTTGGGACAAGGGAAGAATTTATGTTTCTGAATCAAGGAGGAGCAGAATACCAAAACTACTCTGATGCGGTTGCCGCACAAATAGACAAAGAGGTTGCCCAGCTTCTATTTGGTGCGCAGAAAACTGCGGAAAAGATCTTAAAACAAAAGAGAAAACTCCTTGAAAAGATAGCCAAGGTGTTAATAGAGAAAGAAACTATTGAAAGAGAAGAATTTGAGAAATTGATAGGGAAGAAGAAGGGCGTGTAGCTCAGCTGGTTAGAGCATGGCTCTTATAAAGCCAGGGTCGATGGTTCGAGTCCATCCACGCCCACCAGAAATTTTGTGCGAGCAAAATTTCCAGTTTCCCCCGTGGTGGAAAAATATTAAAAACCGAAGGTTGTTAAAAGAAGGGGGGTCGGGGGAAACTGTGTGACTCGTGGGCTCATAGTTCACTGGTAGAACGCTTCGTTGACATCGAAGAGGCAGTAGGTTCGATTCCTACTGGGCCCACTATTATGAACTTGAACATTATCCACGAAGATGATACACTGCTCGTTGTAGAAAAACCTGCAGGAATGGCCGTATGGAAAGAAGGACCGGGAGAAGGAAAGACGGTTGGAGACGCCATTGCAGAGCAGTTTCCTGCCCAACTTGCCCTAGGGGAAGAACGGAGATACGGCATACTCCATAGGCTAGACAAAGATACGTCTGGAATCCTGCTTGTGGCAAAAAATGCCGAAGCATTCTCCTTTTCCCAAAAACAATTCCAAGACCGCACCGTTCAGAAAAAGTATCTCTGCCTCGTAGAGGGAAACGTAAAAGAGGAGAAGGGAAGAATAGAAACATTACTTGGAAGGTCTTCTGGCGACAAGAGAAAACAAAGGATTTATCTTCCAGGAGAACCAGGATCTGCAGGAAAAAGGGAGGCGATTACGGAATATCAGGTGCGAGAAAGATATTCCGGTCGTTCAGACTCTAATGAGTCTTCAGACTCGAAGAGATACACGTTATTAGAAATGTTCCCCAAAACAGGAAGAAAGCACCAGCTAAGAGTACAGCTTGCATCCCTGGGGCATCCTATTGTGGGAGATAAGCTCTACGGGTTTAAGAACCAGAAAACTCTGGCAGGGCTTCAAAGACACTTTCTCCACGCAAGCTTTATAAAAATAGGATATCCTGACGGCATCGTACAAGAATTTACTTCAGAACTCCCAGAAGATTTAAAAGGCATACTACATAACCTTCAAGATCATGGAAACAAAAATGGAGACATTCAATAAACAATATCTAAAGGCTAAGACCCCTGATTTTCAGGCAGGAGATATTGTGAGAGTATACCAGAAGGTAAAAGAACAGGACCTTTCCGCGAAGTCGGGGCAGGTCAAAGAAAGAATCCAGGTCTTTGAGGGCGTTTTGCTTGCCAAGAAGCACGGGAAAGGGGTGAGTGGCACCATTACGGTGCGCAAGATAAGCCAAGGTATTGGAGTGGAACGGGTATTCCCCCTACATTCTCCTCTGGTTGAGAAAATAGAGGTAGCAAGAAAAACTAAAGTCCGCCATAGCAAACTCTATTACTTAAGATCTTTGAAGGGAAAGAAAGCCCGATTGAAGGCAAAGGAATTCTCCCTGGAGGTGCCAGAAGAGCCATTAAAAGAGGATCAGATAAAAGAAGAGGTCACCAGAACAGAACCTACAAAGTAAATCTGGGCAAGTGGCGCAACTGGCAGACGCGTGCGTTTGAGGGGCGCATGCCGCAAGGCTTGAGGGTTCAAATCCCTCCTTGCCCACCAAGAGAAATTTTGCGAAAGCAAAATTCGGTTCTCCCCGTGAAGGAAAACAGTAAGCGAAGCGAACGTTAGAAACCGTGGGTTTCTAAAAGAGGGGGGGTCGGGGGGAACCGTGTGAGCGCGGGCGGTTAGCTCAGCTGATTAGAGCGACGCATTTACACTGCGTAGGCCATAGGTTTGAATCCTATACCGCCCACCAAAATATGGAATTACAAGTTGGAGTAAAAGCTTTCCTAAAAAATAATGGGGGTAAATACCTGTTAGTCCGGCGATCTTCTGAGAAGTATCCAGAGGTCGGCGCAAAATGGGACATTGTTGGAGGACGCATTGAACCAGGTTCCCCGCTTCTTGAGAATCTCAAGCGGGAAATCATGGAGGAAGTTTCCCTTGAGCTAACTGAAGAACCAGTGCTTGTTGCCGCCCAAGACATTCTTCGCGCACCAGGAAAACATGTGGTACGATTGACCTATGTCGGCACGATTGCAGGAGAACCGAAGCTCGACAACGACCACACCGAGTTTCGCTGGTTCACAAAAGAGGAGTTGAAAAATATTGAAGATTTAGATATATATTTCAAGGAGCTTCTCGACAACAACAAAATATAATGCCGCGGTAGCTCAGTGGTAGAGCATTGGTCTGAAGAACCATTGGTCGTCAGTCCGATTCTGACCCGCGGCACAGCGTTGCGGAACGTAAGAACGTTAATCTGCTCTGCAAATTTTACGTTCAACGTTCCAGCAGCGTTTAATTCACTGATAGTGAATTATTACGCTGCGGGCGTCGTATAGCGGCTATTATGCGTCCTTGCCAAGGACGAGATGAGGGTCCGACTCCCTTCGCCCGCTCTGCTAAAAGCGTATAAAACAAAACTCCGCCTCGTCGGCGGTTTTTGTTATCTATTTTGTAACTTAGACAGGCTAAGTTTCAACTGACGTTGAAGCAAAAGATGAGCGGCAAGCTCGTATACCCCGAACAATACACTTGTGAAAAAGAGATCTCCCAGAATCGTATACTTAAAAAAAGGAAGCGCAAGCGTATAAGAAAGCAGCAAGCCCGAAACCGTATGGGGATACCAGCTAGAGAATGCCCATACTGCAAAATTTGTTGTCAGATAGAATAGCACTGCTCCCCCCATACTTCCCAGAAAGACCATGGCAATGCTCTTTCTTTTCGCAACCAGCATGCCAAAGCCGGTATACGCCAAAAAACTTCCATACACCACAGCCATTAACTTCAAGTCGTAAAATCCAATAAACAGATCAGAAAGGAACATTGCGAAAAGAGGAAGTAATAATCCCCACCAGTGTTTTCTTGCCACAAACACCCCCACAAACAACGCAAAAGCTCCTAGGGGAGTAAAGTTGGGGATATGCGGAAGAATCCTTATTGCCACGGCAGCAAGCAAAGCAATGAATGTGAACCCGATGAGAAAACGAGTGTTCATAAATAGGTGGGGCGAGATTCTTTAATCTTTTTTGCTGCAGCCTCTGCTCGAGCCAATGCGTACAAATATGAAGAGAGCCGGTTGAGATACGTGATAATCTCTTGCGGAAAAAAGCGGGTCTTATGAAGCTTCACAACCCTTCTTTCTACCCTTCTTGAAACTGCGCGAAGCATATCCAACCAAGACGCAACAATATCAGAGCCTGAAATAACAAAGCCGCGCTCTGGCTTTATTTTTTTCTCAATCGCTTCAATTTCCTGCTCCATCGCTTTAATCTTATCTTTCGTCATTTGAGGAGAAGGAAACTTTGGGTACATAAGCCAGGCAATTCTTGCCTGGATAATGAACAGGTTCTCTTGTACGTCCTCTAGTTTTTTTGCAAGGCTGGGCTTTCGTATTTGCGTTTTTACCACTCCGAGCAGGGAATTCAGCTCATCTAAATCACCCAGTGCTTCCACAATGGGAGAATCTTTAGGATATTTTTTTCCCCCTATATGCGAAGACCCTTTGTCTCCCTTGCCAGTAAAAAAGAGTCCCATGAAGGATGGTTAAGAACACCTGCTGAATCCGCACGCCTGACAAGAAATACATCCCTCTTGCATGAGAAGCGGCGCTCCGCAGTCTGGGCATCCTGGCATAAATCCAAAGTCCGCAACAGACTTTTCTTTTATCTTGGGGACAAAGGGCAGCACCTCTTGTTTTTCTGGACGAGCGATAACATCTTCAATCTGTAGTGCTGTGGTAACATGCTGTTCTAGAATCTTCCCTAACGCATCAGGAAGAGAAAGAATGGTACCCTTATCGGTAAAGGTTGGCATAGGCCCCCGTATTCCTTTTAATTCGTCTGAAATTTCTTCCACCTTTACTCCTGCGCGCAAAGCAAGGGACATTAAACGGCATATTGCTTCTGACTGCTCCTGGAAGAACCCTCCGCTCCTCCCAATTGTTGCGAATACTTCAAAGGGCATGCCCTTTTCATCGTTGTTAATGGTAACGTAAAGTTTCCCGTAGCCGGTTTTCACGCGATAGGTCTTGCCTGCCATAACCTCTGGCCTGCGGCGAGGCACTATGCCCCCAGCGCTTGCTATCTGCAATTCTCTCTTTTCTTCTCTTACCGGAGCCTCTGTGGGAGCAATAATATTCTCTCCTGACCCAACATTGAGTATTTGAATAACCCTGCTTCCGTCTCGATACACGGTACAGCTCTTGCATCCTAGCTTCCACGCTGCCACAAAACTCTGGGCTATTTCCTCTTTTGTTGCGGAGTTTGCAAAGTTAATGGTCTTTGAAATAGAGTTGTCCACGTGCCGCTGGAACGCAGCCTGCATTTCCATATGGTCTAACCCTGGGATATCCATAGATACCACAAAGGTATTTCTTAATTTTTGAGGCAAGGTGGTTAAATGCTGAATAGTACCTTTTTCTATAATCTCTTTCATAATCCTCTCCTTTTCTTCTTTTGCGATCTTCAGCTGATTCAGCGCTTTTTCAAAATGCGCGTTGAGATACCGGTATTGCTGGCCGTCTTTGTCCTGCTTAATGTACGCTAAAGCAAAGTTAGGCTCAATCCCGGAGGAAATGTCAAACATCATGGAAATAGACCCCGTGGGAGCAACTGTGGTTAATGCCGCGTTGCGCATCTTCACTTTCTTTTTTGCAAACACGCTCTTTTTCCAATTGGGGAACACACCTTTCTCTTTTGCAAGAACTTCTGACATTTTGTGGGATTCGTCTGTGATACACCCCATGACTCTTTCTCCCATTGCAAATCCTTCCTTGGAATTATACTGAACTCCCAATTGATAAAGCATGTCGGCAAATCCCATAATGCCAAGACCAATCCTTCTGTTACTCTTTGCCATTTGGGTAACCTGGGGAACGGGGAAGTCAAAGCGGTCTATAACGTTGTCCATGAGGCGGGTTGCTGTTCTCGTCACAAATCCCAGTCTCTTGAAATCAATCTTCTTGTCTTTCACGAACATTGCAAGGTTAATAGACCCTAGATTACATTCGTCATACGCATGCAGGAATTGTTCTCCGCAATTTGATACAACAATACCATTAGCAATAAAAGAATGGGTGAGTGACTCGGTAAGATCATACACCTTTTTTATTCCTACATACTCTATTTCTTTCACTTCGTCCTCAAAATACTCTCCATAATATCTCTTCTCTTTGAGGGTTTCTGCTTTTCGTGTATAGTGATTGCCAAGAAATCCAATCTTTTCAAAAAATGTCCCTATATTTGTTCTCGCAATCTGCAACTCAAAACAGATACCGTCATTCTGGTACCCCATTTTCACGGATGGCTTTCTGCTTCTATTGTAAATAGTGGAGCGAATACCAAGATTAAGAAGCAAAATTTGCGTCTGTTTCAAAAGCTTCTCTGATTTCGAAGTAAGCCGGATGTATCGCGTCTGGTTTTTTTCGTAGATGTTAATAGTCCCGTCGGCGCTAAACAAACCCTGCAGGAAACCGGTAACCGCTTCTCGAGGAGCCGTCCATAGAGCAAGAGGAACTTCCTTGTTTTCTGCCTTGACTGCTTTTACTCCGAGTGTTTTGAAAAATTGAACAAACTCCTTTGCGCCATAGTCAAGATGATACACCCCGTTCCCCCGCTTTATCTCCTTGCGAACAGAGTTTTTATACCACGCATTGAGGATTGGCTTGAGATACTCCATAACTTCCTTATCTTCCTGTGCAAAAGTAAAGCCAACCATATACTGTTTTGGAATATCCCGTATCCAGCCGTCTCCAATAAGCCAACCAAGTACCTGACCGAGTTCCTGACTCCACCGAGAAGGAAAATTATAAGAGTAGGTATGTCCATTCTTTCCTCTGACGGTATTCTGCGAAACAAAGGAAAGTTCGTGTTTACTGCTCCAGAGTCCTTCTTGAGACTGAAGAAGAATCTTGTCTCCTTGCTTAAGATCCTTAAGTTGAGTTTTCCCCTGAGGAGTAAACACCTTGTGATCTTTGGTAAGCTCAAGTTCATACCCGGAATTAGTAATAAGCCGATACACTGGCTTTACCCCTGTCTCCCAAGCCCTTACCAGCGTTCCTGGAACCGCTTCCTCGCTCCTCTCAAAAGAAAGAATATTTTGGTACTCAACATCTTCTTGGGATACGCCCGCCGCAACAAGTTTTGCTACTTGAACAAACCTCGCACGAGGAGTACGAGAATCCTGGGCAAGGTAAAGACCGCCTGAAGCGTATTCTTTAGCTAATCGCTCCATAGAAAGAAAGCCATGACTAGTTGATACAAGGGTATCACCCGTCACGCATGGGTTAGAAGACGCAATCTTGCCCAAGCCCGGCAGGGGATTAGTTTTATTTACCGTATCAATAAACGCAATGCCAGGCTCCCCGTTCAACCACGCGTAGTCTACCAGCTCGTCAAAAAGCTGCTTTACCGTGATATCCACTTCTTCCGAACCAAACACAGCTCCGTTGGGATGGCGGAATACGTTGTGGGGCTTATACTTCTTACCTCCAAACTCGCACATCCACTGGGCATTGGGAGTTTTCTCTAAGGCCTTCATAAACTCGTCTGTGATGGTGACGGAAATATTGAAATTTCGCATCTCTCCCTCCTTTTTCTTGGAATGAATAAAGTCCAGAACGTCTGGATGATCCACCCTCATCATGGCCATATTTGCCCCATGCCTGCCCTGCTGTTTTATGGTGGCGAATGCGGCGTCATATACCCTAAGAAACGAGACGGGACCTGATGCCCGCCCTCGTGATTTTTTGGTGACAAAGTCGGCGGGCCGCATTTCAGAAAGGTCAAACCCCAAGCCGCACCCTGCCTGCTGCAGCAAAGCAGCATCCTTCAGTGTCTGAAAGATGCTCTCCATGGAATCGTGAATAGGAAGCACAATGCAGTTTGCAATCAAAGCAGTATCCCCTCCGGAATTCGTGAGTGTGCGGCCGGCTGGCGTGTACTCTTTTGATGCCATGATGTCAAAAAAATCCCGCGTCACCTTGTCTTGGACTGCTTGGCTTTTCTTGTATTCTTTCTCCACCTCACCTAAAGAAGCTGCAACGCGCAAGAACATATCTGCCGGAGTTTCCTGATTGCCTTTCTCGTCTACTGCGAGATAACGCTTCTTCATCATGCGCAACGCATTGTCCGAAAATCTGCCATTGATACTCCCTTTCTCCTTTTTGGTGAGTGTTATCATTTTGCCTTTTCTAATTTTTGTATCTCTTTTTCAAACGCCCGTGCGCTCTTAAAATGCCTATGCACGGAAGCAAAACGAAGGTACGCAACTTGATCAAAATCCTTGAGATGCGAAAGTACAATGTGCCCTATCTGCTCGGAAGAAACCGTGTCCTTTTCAAGGCTGAAAATGTCATTTTCTATGGCAGAAACAAGCTTCTGGAACTGATCTTCTATGACGGATCGCTTCTCTAGGGCTTTCCGAAGCCCTAACTCTATCTTATGGCGCAGATACGGCTCTTTTGACCTGTTGCGCTTTATCACGGTTAACCCTACCAGCTCAATGCGCTCATAGGAGGTGAAGCGTCTCTTGCACTGCAGGCATACGCGCCTTCTTTTAATGGCCCTTCCGTGGTCTGCCCCCCTTGAATTTGTTACTTTTGTGGAACTTTGACAAACAGGACATTTCATGCCTCAACTAGTCAATATATTGTATACTATGTCAAGAGTACTGTACAATAAAAAAAGCCCAATCGCACATTGAATTCTACCACTGCAACATACGCTGTCAAATAGCCATCTGTGGAAAAGTACCCCTCCTCCATACCACTCCTTGATTGTGCCTTGCCTGCAACCCCTTGACTTTTCCCCTCCTTTAGCATATACTATAGGCGCCCTCAAAAGGGGCTTTTTATGAAAACACCAAACAAAACATTGCTTGTCCTAACCCTGGGCATACTGACATTCAGCCTTTTCCCTGATCTTGCCCATGAAAGCTACGGGAAACAAGGGTCTTTCCTTACCCAAGCTCCAGATTTTGAAGAGCTTGCGGTTTCTCAAGGGTCTGCCCTTCTCCCTATTGCCGCTCCCAAAGGCCCAGACTACGTCTTGCGCACCGTTTCTGTGGTAGTCACAGCATACTCTTCCACAACGTGGCAGACAGACGATAGCCCCTTTATCACAGCTTCAGGCACTACCGTGCGAGAAGGAGTGGTTGCCGCAAACTTCTTGCCTATAGGAACCAGGATCAAGCTTCCTGACTTATACGGAGACAAAATCTTTGTAGTAGAGGACCGAATGCACCCAAGGCAGAAATATGTGGTAGACATTTGGTTTCCCAGCTATTCTGAAGCATTAAACTTTGGCGCAAAGTACACCAATATCCAAGTCATTGAAGGGTAGGACAATTAGGACAAACAAAAGACGGGCTCAAGCCCGCTTTTTGTTTTAGTGCCCAAGGCGAGAGTCGAACTCGCATGGCCTTGCTACAAGTTTGTTAATTAAGTACAGAAACTTGTTGATTCAGATGCCAACCAACTTTTGAAGGATAATTTTTCTTAATATACTGGCGACGCGGTTTTGACTTCCAATCTTCAAAGATTCTTCGTTTACGAGTAAGATAGAGGGCTGGATCATTCTCGTAGAGATACTTTGCTAATTTTTCACAATCACTAATATAAAAATCAATAGAATATTTGATGAGTCTTCGATCATCTTTTGGTAATAATCTGTGTATAGATTTTTGAGAAATACCCAGATCCCTGCAAAGATGTGAATTAAAATTATCTAGAAAAGAATAGCTAGTACTGACAAAATTTACCTTAATTTGTGAGACTCCATTTACTATATAGATATAAACGCTACCGTCGCCATCAAAAAATCCACGTACAAAATCGAAAAAGTATTTATCTGGGGCACTAATGGGCTCTAGATGAATTGTTTTTCTGGGTAATATCCCCAAATTCATGAGATCTTTGCAAATCTCTAAGTTGGAGATTTGGATTTGAGAATGGGGCATCCGCTGAGAATTATATTTTATGCTTATTGGGTAGTCAGAATGTAAACTTTTGTTTATGCTCACTAAGTGGTCTCGATCCTTAGATGTGATGTTTAAAATATAACTATCCTTTCTATCTTTCCTTTTATAAATACAGCCATCCGCAACAATATACCCTAGAACATAGCTCATCTCTCCGGTCCAGATCTTAAAAAAATCTTTGTCGATATGCCTCTTCATATTGTATCTATAGTTGTGCCGCGGGCGGGAATCGAACCCACACGCCCTTTCGAGCAAGGGGTTTTAAGCCCCTCATGTCTACCTTTCCATCACCGCGGCAAACTTAGTTTAACTAAGTTAAACTTAATCTCATTAAGTTTTAGAGGCCGCGGGGAGAATCGAACTCCCGTATAAGGGATTTGCAGTCCCTTGTCTTACCACTTGACTACGCGGCCAGCTATTTTTCTTCCTTCGTCTTTTCCAATAACTCTTCTATCCTCTGGGCTTCAGAAGTTTTTGTTTCAACAGTCCATTTAATGCGGGGCACTGGCCGCATGCGCAATCTCTTGTTCAACGCTTGCTGAATACTAAAAATATCTCTCTCAAGGCCCAGCATTACCTCTTCACTCCTTGCCTCTGGCATTACACTAATATATACCCTAGCTTCTTGCAAGTTGCCCGAAGCATCCACGCGAGTAATCGTAACCAACACTCCGTCTGGAAGATCGAGCTCCCTTAAAAGGATCTCTCCTAACTCTTCTTGCAGAAGTTGATTAACCTTTGGGATACGAGGATTCACAATACTTTATTTTGCAATTCCTGAATTGAAAACTTAAGAATATCGCCTTGCTGAATCTTCACGGAACCCTCGTAGAGAATACCGCATTCCTCTCCTCTGACCGCAACCTCCGTGTCTTTCTTATCTTTCTGAAGATTAATGATTTTCCCAGTTCCTAATTCTGCTTCCCCACGAAAAATCTTCATCTGGCTCTTTTTGCGAACCTCGCCATCCGTAACCTTGCCGCCAATGATTTGCCTATTCTTCTCCGTAAGGAATACCGCAAGCACAGAAAGAGCCCCTATCTCCACGGTGACGAGCTCTTGCACTATTTCTTGTTCCATCCACGTTCGCACCCTTTGAATCAAGTCATAGATAACGTCAAATGTTTCAATAACAATACCTTCTCGCTGCGCAAGATCTCCTGCGGTAGGGTCTACCTGCGTACGGAATCCAATAATGCGGGCATGCGTGCCTTGAGCTAACCTCACGTCTTTGTCCCCTATAACCCCTACTCCTGCGTCAACAAGACGCACAAACACATTTTCTTGAGGTAAAGAAAGAAGCGCATGCGAGAGCACTTCCAAAGATCCTGCCATGTCTACCTTTAATACAAGGTCAAGTGTCTTAGCTCCTTGGGGAATAGCAATGGCCTGCACAGGCCGCCCCAAAGGAGAAACTACAAGCTGCGCCCGTGCTACTTCTTCACTCTCAAACACCTGGAAAGTTTCTCCGACTTGAGGGCATGCCTCAAACCCAACTATTAATACTGGCATTGCAGGAAGGCCCGAGGACACAGACGCCCCCTGAAAATCCTGCAGCGTCCTCACTTTTCCCACGGCTGACTTGGTTGCTATAACATCTCCTGCCCTCACGCTTCCATTCTGCACTAAAAGGGTTGCTAGAGGGCCGCGCCTTGAATCCATGGACGATTCAATCACGACTCCCTCTCCTGCTTTATCCGGATCTATGTTCTTGTGTTCAAGGTCTGCCATCAACAGGATCATCTCAAGGAGTTCTGAAATGCCTTTCTTGGTTGTGGCTGATGTTTCTATGCAGGGGACCTTCCCTCCAAACGACTCTACAAAAATCTCCTCCTGGCCAAGCTCTTGCTTCACGCGCTCTGGGTTCGCTTCCAGCTTGTCTATTTTATTCAGCGCAACAATCAAGGGAAGACCGGCCTTCTTTGCCTGCTCTATGGCTTCCTTGGTTTGAAGTTTCACGCCCTCGTCTGCCGCAACCACAAGCACTGCTATGTCTGCCACATTTGCCCCGCGAGCCCGCATTGCAGAAAAAGCCTCATGGCCGGGAGTATCAAGAAAAGTAATTGATTTACCCTGATACTCAACGACGTACGCCCCCATATGTTGCGTTATGCCCCCTGATTCTTTTGAGGTAATCTTAAAATCTTCTCGTATGGCTTCTAGGAGAGAGGACTTACCGTGATCAACATGGCCCAGCACCACTACCACAGGGGGTCTTACCTGAACTTTTTGTTGTACCGCAGATTCTTTGTTCATGGATTCATTGCTTTTTCCATTGCTTCCTTTTCTTCTTCAGACAACATATACTCTGAAACTCCCTTGATGATGGGTTTCGCGTACACACGGTTATAATCTTTCATATAATGGCTCATAATCACAAACCCTGTGTTGTACTCATCAAGCAAAGCAATGGCAAAGCTTTGGTCGCCTCCGGTCTCATGAAACGGGTTAAACCTCACCACGCCCACTTTCACAAGCGCTTTTTTCATGCCTTGTTTCAACTCTTCAAGGCTTTTTGAAAGCTCCCCAACCCTCTTCTCTAGCTGCTCAACGCGCTTTTGAGATTCTTTTGAAAGGGCAGACGGGCTTTTTTTGTTTTGATTAAAAAAAGAAATCATATTCTTTGCAAATTTAATGTAGCGCTTCACTGCGCTCAGCGACTTCGTCGCCTCTATTATGGGCCGAAGGCACTGAGGAGCGGAAGCGACGAAGTGCGGAGGGGGTGAGATTCGAACTCACGGGCCCCTTGCGGGGCAAACGGTTTTCGAGACCGTCCCGTTATGACCACTTCGGTACCCCTCCCTTTGCCAATGTGGACCGTGGGGGATTCGAACCCCCGACCCCCTCGCTGCCAGCGAGGTGCGCTACCACTGCGCTAACGGCCCGTATAAAGCACTTCTACAATCTGTTGCAACTCTATAAAAATCTCACCGGAAAAATAGTCTATTCTGCAAACCCCTTTGTATTCAAGGTTTCGTGACGGTTTCCCAATTGTTCTTGGATCAACTCTTGCTTTATAAAATTGCGATGGAGGAATTTGTGTCATGCGTGACCAAAATTTCTCTAACTTTTCAATATTTTGATCGGAACGACACTGAAGCGTACAGCGAAATTTCTTTTCATCAATATCATAGCAATACCGTAATAAATGAAGAAACAGGCATATAACAGAGGGATCTGAATTACCAAACATTAAAGATCCACCGTTGGTCTTTGCCCCCTCCCCTAGATAGAGCATCGCAAGTGCAATCTTCGCACTCTTTTTCCTACGCAATTCATTCGGAAAATGTCTCACACGATCTCGGACATTCTGAATATATTCCTCTCTTCTTTTTTTATTAACCGCCCAAGCCTTGATCTGTGCCCTTTTTATGTTTATGGAAACTCGCTTCTGCAGCCGTCCTTGCTGAATCTTAGTAAGTATAATATCCCGAAACCAATGCGATAAGGTACTCTTTGAGATTGATTCTCTAAGTATCTTCTTAATCTCTCCGTATGTTTTCCCAGCCTTACGCAACCTAACAGCTTTGGGTTTAAACGTATAATACCGTGAATACATTACATAATTGTACCACAAATCATTTCAATGTACAACTGAACATGTGTCCCCGAGAGGAATCGAACCCCTATCAATTTCTTAGGAGAAAATTGCTTTATCCGTTAAGCTACGGGGACAAAAACCAACTGCTTGGTTTTTGTCGGCCGAGCAACCTTAATTGTCATGTTCCGCCGATGAGACGGAACGACATACAAGGGCTCGGCCCGGGTTCGCCAAAGGCGAATACACTAAAAAGCTAGAAAGAACTACCGTTCAAGAATATCACAAAAACACCCCCACTTCAACTCCCGCCTTCGCTAAAGCTTCGGCGAGGCAGGCCTGTGGAGAACTTCCCCAGAAGGGGTTGACAAGATAATCTTTGTGTCTATAATAGGTTTTGTACTTAAAAAGGTCGGTCCTTATTGGATCTTTTTATGCGAAAGAATGGCTATGGCACTTGAAGACGAGATTTTATTCCCTTCTTTTCAAGAAGACGAGGGAAGGGAGCTAGGAGAAGAAGAGTCAGATCCTCTTGAAGATGACGAGCTCGAGGGAGACGAAACCAAAGAATCTGATGATGACAAAGACCTCGACGATGATTTCGGAATAGAAGAAGAAAAGTAGAGGAGGCAGAGAATAAAAACCTCCGGCTACAGCCGGGGTTTTTATTTTTTACTCTTTTCTGTTTTTACTGCCTCATCCTTCTCTGCAGAAGGCATGTCTCTTTTGGGCTCCTCTAGGGCAAAGATCTTCTCTTGAAGCCCCCGTAAAAGAAAGTTAGTCTCGCGGTCCCGTTCTATAAGCTCATCTATTTTCTTTGAAAGGTCATCCATTTGCCTGTCTTTCGTTTCAACAATCTTTTGCAACGTTCCAATCATCTCGTCTTTTGCTGCAAGCAAAACAGTGGAAGGGACTTGCTGTTCTTGCTCTGGCTCTTTCACGACTTCTTGGGGAATATCCACTTTAAGGTTTTGCGCTATATCAAGCTCCCTCAATAGAAATTCCCTGCTTATTAAATACATCATGCGGCTTCCCCTCTGCTCTTTTCTTGTGATGCTTTCTATACTAAGGCCACTAGATTCCATGCGATCTTTCAAGAGGCGCATCAAATCAACATC
This sequence comes from bacterium, assembly GCA_030647485.1. GTDB lineage: Bacteria > Patescibacteriota > Minisyncoccia > Minisyncoccales > UBA10102 > JAUSJT01. Next base: position 26,104 of record JAUSJT010000003.1, on the reverse strand, counting down.
GCTCTGTCCGGTTAAGCGCACTGCCTCTGCGATTGTGATAAATTCTTGTTCCATATTTATTGGGGAGACTAACGGGATTTGAACCCGTACTGACACCTCCACAGGGTGTTGTGCTGCCATTACACCATAGCCTCCATCCATACGTTCATACCTTGTGCCCCTGGTAGGAATCGAACCCACATCAACGCCTTAGAAGAGCGCTACTTTATCCATTAAGCTACAGGGGCAAAAAGCAAACTGCTTTGCTTTTTGCGGGTTTGCGCGCCCCGAGTCCCCGAGGGGCGAATACTGCAAACCCAGGGTCTGCTTTAGAAAACTGCGGAACGCACATCGTTTTCTCAAAGCAGATATCATTGTAAACTGATTAAACTAACTACCTGCGTGTTGTAGCATAAAAGTGCGTTTTCTTCAATCTGGATTGAAAATATCTATAAACGTATTTTGGTCTACACTCTCAAGATTGCGCTCGCGTTCCTTTAATAATCCGAGCATATCCGAAAAGAGCTCCTCTTTAACATCATACAGGGATACCCCCTGCTCCACATGTTTTGTCTGTACGGAAAACCCATACAAAAAGATAATCAAAGAGAATATGCCGGCAATACCCATCAACAGCAACGTGAATGGGAACGCATGCTCTGCGGCAAGCAAGGGAAGACGCATGACTCTTTTTTGTATGGTACCCCAAGAGATTCTTTTCATGGTTCAATGTTATTCACCATGACCCTGAGTGAAATCGAATGGGTCATTTCGTGTACACCTTTATAAGAAATGAGAAGTCGACTTCGCCGGTTGCCAACCGTTGTAGTATAACGTTTTTGAATTCAAGAAGATACGGAGAATATTCCAACTGTTTTATAAAAGACAATGCATGGGGAAACGTTCCTTTACCAGTAAGTTCAAAATCTATGGAGTCCCACATGTCTTCCTCCTTTTTTAGAGACTCGACTGGTGTAATCTTCAGGGAAATCTGGGAATCCTGAGAGTACTTCTCCAAGAACTCAATGAATGCAATCGGCGTATGGCGGTCTACGAAAAGATTACGGAATAAAGTTACATCTCCCTCTCTCGTTTTTGATAAATCCTCAAATTTCTGGATCTGTTCCTCATACAAGCTGATTTGGTTTAATTCCTGCCGCGCGGCAAACACCCTTACAGAGTCGGCTTGTATGCTTCGGATAAGAGGAAAGAGGATAAATGCAACGAATACCAACAGAATGGTTGCAGAAGCCGCTAGTACGGCAATTGTTTTTTGATGCGATGTCATTGGGCAATGCTTATTTGAAAAGAAAAACGGATATCCTGGGGCAGAACCCAGTTGGAAGCCGGGAAAGAAAGCTCGGAAAAGAGAGAGTGCTTTTCAAGACCCTCTCTAAACGCAAACAGAATCTCCCGTGTTTTCGCGAACCCTGCCACAGAAATCCGGGCCTGCACCTGCTGCGTTTCTCCACCCTTCACCTGAACCCCAGGAGGATCATAATCAAAAGCAGTGAGGTGAATGCCGGCAGGAAGCATATCCTCTAACGACTCTAGAACCAAAGAAATTGAGCGACTGCTCTTTATAGAGCGGGAAATCTGGGCGGTTGTTTCATTAAACGCCTGGATTTCGGTCAGCACGGGATTATCCTTGGAAAAGCGCTCTTGAAGAAGCGCGATCTTGGATTCTTGCGCAAAGAGAGACCCCATAACATACGCTTTGATAACTCCAAGCATCAACGCAAAACACACGAGAGCGACCGTGAACATGAACAGAAGAATTAAGAGGAGACGGAATCTCTCTTCCTGCTGCAGTTCTTGTTTAGCCTTTTGGGGAAGGAGATTGATCATATAATTGTGCAGCCCTGAGGGCTAGTCCAAACGCAGTGGTGTACCTCAATGATTCTGCAAAAGACAGGGGAGGAAGTTCCTTGAGGGAAGTGGGCAGGATATTCACCCACGGGTTTCCAATGCTGACCTCTTTTTGCAATTCTCCCACAAGAAACTGGGCAATGCCTTTCAGGTTCGCTCCCCCTCCACACAGAATAATTTTTTGTATGGTTGAAATCGGGCGCTGTAGATGCTCATGCCCAGCATGAGATTCATAGTAATTAATGTGCTTTTTAATCTGCTCAATCAAATCAGTGAGAGGAGGGACAAGCGCTTCAAACACTTTCTTGCCGGAAGCGGAGGTTTGATCTTCCAGCCCATACTGGATTTTCAAGGATTCCGCCTCTTGGAACCCTATATGCAAAAACTCGGCAATGGACTGCGTGAATCGAGAGGAAGAAACAGCAATAGAGGCCGTGAAGCGCAAGCTATACCCCGCAAACACGATAAAACTCGTTCTCGTCGCTCCCAAATCCACTACAAGGATGGGAACCGGGGCCGTCTCTTGCTGAATCAATGCCCTCGTTACCGCTGAAGATTCAATCTCCAAGGCAAGGGGAATAAAGTCTGCCTCTTTCAGCACGGCAACATACGAGCTTACTGTTGCTTTTGGAAGCGCGGCGAGAAGAACGTCAGCATGATTTAAATGATCAACAACAGGGACAACCTGTTCAAAATCTATCTCCATGGTATCTAAGGAATAGGGGACGTAATTCTCCGCTTCAAAGCGCACCGCGCTCTCAAGATCTTCTTTACTCATGCGTGGAAGCTGAATAATCTGCAAGAATGCCTGCTCTTCCGGCAAGGAAGCAATCACGTATGGGGTTTTGATCTTCTCCCCTTGAACTTGGGTTCTGACCCCTTTTAGAATTTCTGTTAATTCTTTTTCCTTTTTAATCTGCCCATGCTCTATAACACCCACAGGAATTTGGAATTCTCCGAACGAAGACAAGAAAAATCCTCCCTTGCCCCTTTTGAGCTGAGCCACTTTGACAGACAAGTCTGAAATATCAAGCCCAAATGCCAAAGGATGTATATTGAGAAACTCAAGCATAATGCTTCATTATACCCCCCTATTCAATTTCTTGCCACGAAGAAAGCTCCCACGAAGCTCCAGGACCTGAAGTAAATCTGGCATCCTGAAGGCCGGTCTCATACTGGATAACGGCGTTATTCTTTAAATGGATGCCATATCCTGTTGCTTCAACAAGCTGAGCGTTATTTTCCACTACTATCCATCCTTGGGAAGTATACAGGATGTCTGCTATGGCGTTGTTTTTAATGATGAGCGCAGGGTTTGAAGAGTTTGTTGAAAGATAGATAAGATAACTGTCTGGGTTGCCCGACCCTTCAGAAATGCTGCTGTTCCCCAGGGTAATCGTGCCGTCTACCACAATGACTCCACTGGTTGCCCCATAAGAGCTGGCAAGTTTTACCCGCGCGCTGTTCTGCACTACCACGTTTCCTGCAACCCACAAGGTTCCCGTGAGGGTGAGTATGGCGCTGTCTTCAACTTCGAGATTCCCTGTAATTTTCTTGGGGCCAAGCGTTGCAATGCTGCTTCCGCTAAGCTCATAATTCCCTGGGTGCACGCCTCCGGCCTGCGCGGCATCCTTCCATTGCTGTATTCCCTCGTCGCTGATGGGAAGAGGAACGGGAGCTGGAGGAGTTCCAAGAGGGATATAAGAGCCGTAGGTGCAGTTTCCCTTGTTATTTGCGTGAAGCTCCTGCGCAATATTAGAACCCGTACACATGTCCGCGAACGCATGCTTTGAAATTACTCTCGATATGCTTCCTCCAAGTCCCGCAACCGTAGCTGTTTCGGTAATCTCCGCCTGCCCTGACGTAACCGCAATATTCCCGTTGGAAAACACGTTTCCTATCACCTTGCTCAGATTATCCATTTGCAGACCTCCGCTTCCTATATGGGCGCCATAGAAAAAGACGGGGGTGATGCCAGAGAGTTCAAGGAGCGCCTGGATCTTTCGAACACGGGATGAGTCGTCTCCTTGCGCTACCACAAGATTTGTTCCAGGCGCAGTTTCCATAATGGTAGTGGTTGTCACTCCTTCTCCCGCAGCAAAGGAAATGGGATTTACCCAGGACATTCCCTTTTTCAGACGCAAGAGTGCGTCCTCTATCCCTGCCTCTGCTGCCCAATACGCCTGGACAGAATTCTGGGTATTCCTCCCAACGCGCTGCTGCCAGGATACAAGGAGAAACGAACTTCCTGCTATAGAAACAACAAGAAAAAGCGCGAGAAGCACGAAATACAATGTTGCAAAACCTTTTTGAGTGTTGCGGTTCACCCCGTTTAGAAATTTACCGTGTATTACAGAGCGCAGTGCGCGCACCGAATAGGTGCATACTGTCATTGGCGAAGCGCTGCGCCCATGAAAAGATGTGGCTATTCGCCACTCGCGCTTCGCATGTATATACCTTTGTAAATTTCTAACGGGGTTCATGGTTTCCTCACCGATGCGGCAGAGCTCAACTCCACGGATGAAATAAGTTCTGGCCTGTTATTCGGATTTTTATATTCAACCTGCAGGGTTATGCGTACCGATTCAGTAGCAGGAGAACTCTGAACCCGCAAGAAAGAAAGCGAGGTCACGCGTACGTTATCAAGAGTCAACGCCACAGGATCCTGCGATTCTTTTTTCAGGCAGAGCTTCTCTTGGCATACAAAGAAATCAATGAATGACTCCATGTGCCCTGTGGGCGCGTACTTTGCAGTTGCGAGAGAAAGCTGGGAGGTTAAAGCTGTGGGAGTATAGACGCGTTTTGATTCCCGTATTTCTTGCACCATGATGTCCATCGCCCGCTGCGCGTTCCATGCGGTTTCCTGCATAATCTGGGATTTTGTGTACGTTTTCATACTCCACAGCAACACCGCGGAGAACGAGGTTCCAATAATCCCCAGTACCGCCACGTACGCTATAATCTCAATGACAGTGAATCCTTTTTTCATTGTTTCCAGTTAGTAAGGTAGCTGACGACAACAACTTCATGCGCCTTTGTTCTAGCTGTCCATGATACCGTCACTGTCACCTTTCTCGTGTCGGGGTCTTGTACCCCGCCGCTTGCCACGATATTGCTATTTACGTCCCGCTGCACATTCTCAAACACTATGGTTCTTGCAAAAATGCCTATGGTCTCTGCCTCACGGAGTAGCTGCCATCTAGGAGGAACATCAAGAGACAATCCCAAGTGATAGGGGACTCCTGTTTGCACCTGCCCCAGTCCGTCATACTGATTCTGCGGGTCGTCAACGTTCCAACTTGTCCCATCTCTAAAACTGCGAACCGCCTCTAGCGCTTCCTCTGCCAATGCCGTAGCTTCTGCCTGCTGCTTAAGAAAAGAAGAGGTTGTAAGGGTAAACGCCAAAAATCCAAGCAATGCGCTTAAACTCAACGTTAAAATCCCCGCTCCCACAAGAAGCTCTATAATAGAGATTCCTTTGTTACTGCCAGAGGGGGAGAGAAACATAGAGAGAACTCCCTTTGGTTGTTTGACCTTGAACATCATATCGCACGATATCTCCAGTACCATCTCCGCTTATCTCAATATTCAACGCCTTTGTATTTTTGCTCTTGTCTCGAACAATAGAGAATTGGGTGCCTAGCGCAGGATCATTCAGACGATGGGTTTGAACTTGCAATGTCTGGGTCGCGCCGTCCACGAGAATATCTCCTTCCCAAAATATCTGCCCGTCTTTCATATTGCTTGCGATAGGAATGTCATACGTCGTGGAGAGGAAAACGAGGCGCACGCTCTCTGTCTCGGTAGCAATGGTTCTCCCCGCATAGTCTGCATGAACGTGCCTAGAATCTTTCTGGCGGTTCTGGTCTGAAGCCACGAATGCGCTTGTCTTTTGAATACTCCCTGAAGTAGACACGTACACTGACTCTTCCTTCGCGGGATCCGCAACAAGCCTAAGGGTTACTCCACCTGCATTCAAGACAGCTCCCGTCACACGTGCGAATACGACGGCGCTTCCCGGTATGGTGACTGTGGACATTTCCACGCTTTGGGGAAGGACATGCGGCTCATCTGCCGCAACATTCCTGGTCGCATATGTAGCTCCCTTAAACAAAATATACTGGTCAGGAGAAGCTGCAGTATCAAAGAACACTCCGTACTGCGATGCCCCTTCGGATCCCAATGTTCTGTTTTGCGCAAGACGCAGTACGCTAACCAACGATTCAACAGTGGCTTGAAGCTCTGAATTTTTCTGCGCAATGCGGAGCGCGGGCAGTGCCAATCCTCCTAAAAGCACTGCAAGCGCTATGACGACTATAAGTTCTGTAAGAGTGAACCCTTTCATTCAAATCTCTCGTGCGAGACGCTCAAGTTGTTTATCAAACGTAATAAAACGTACACTTAATTTTCTCGCGAACAAGAGAAGCGCGGCATCGCTAAAAGAGATTCTTGCGCTTTGCGACTTGTAAAATGATACCTCTTCGGTGGAGCTGTCTTCCAGAAGGTTAATATCGTGGTTTTCCTCGATAAAACTCAAAAACTGGTTGGCTTGTTTTTTTGAGTGTTTGTACGCAAGAACCGTTGCTACTTCATTAAGCACACAGTACGGAAGATAGATTTTCCCCTTGAGTTTTGAAAAAAGACGCTCCGCTTTTGTATGCTGAGTATCAAAATCAAGGAACAGGGCCACCCATACTGAACTATCAATAAGACTTGCCATAGAGAATCTCATCTATCTTCCCACTTATATTCTCTTTTTTGTTGTTCGTTGGTATGCAAAACTGCTTCCATCCTCTTTTCCCCATTGTCTTTACTGGCAAAACCACCTGTTTTATCAGCACGGTCTGCTCGCGCTCGTCTACCATAACTTCACTTCCCGCTCTCAATCCAAGACGGGTTATGAGTTTCTTTGGCAGGCGTACTGCCAAACTATTCCCCCATTTTTGTATTTTTGTGGTCATGAAGCAGGGCGGATTAACGTATATACATTTAGTATATACATACCAACAAGCTCTGTCAAGTGCCGTGTACCTCGGTCACCTGACTTAGCATAGCTCTTTCATTTGATAGACCCCAGCACGCTGTACATGGGCTGGATCATGGATACCGCAAAGAATCCAACCATGGCCCCCATGAACAGCATGAGCACGGGCTCAATAACAGAGGCGAAATTCTTGGTGATGGCGTTCACCTCCTCCTCAAAGAAATCGGCAAGCTTGGCCAAGATTTCTCCTGTTTTCCCTGTTTCTTCTCCGACTTCCAGCATCTGGAGTACAACCAAGGGATATAGCTTACCAGAACTCTTCAAGCTTTGGGAAAGCTTTGATCCCTTGCGCACCTGTTCTGCCGCATCCTCCAGGGCCTTTCGAAAACGCCCGTTGTTCAACACCGTGCTCGTGATCTCAAGAGATTTCACGATAGGGATACCAGCCCCTATAAGAGAACTAAGGGTACGAGCAAAAAAGGCGGAGTTGATCTTCTGGATAAGGGAGGAAAATAGGGGAAGCCGCAGCACGAGTCCGTCGACAATCCACTTTCCCTTCTTGCTTTTCAAGGCCCGATACAGCGCAAACCCAGCCGCTAAGAATACAAGAAGAGCTATGTACCATTGATGCGAGAGAAACTCCCCCAGACCTATCACAAAGCGGGTAGTCGGAGGCAATTCCACTCCTAATTCCTTAAAGGTTTTCGCCAGATTGGGAACTACGCTCACCAACATGATGGTGCCAACCCCGATCATCGCAACCACCACAACGCTAGGATACATCAAGGCGCTCTGGATCTTAGACCTCAAATCATGCTCGCGTTCTAACTGCAGGGTTAAGTGAGAAAGGACTCCCTCCATAGTCCCGGACTCCTCTCCCGCCCTGATCATATTTATGAACAAATCAGAGAATACTGCGGGATGCCGAGACATAGCGACAGACAGCATTTCTCCCTGCATCACCTTCTCTCGCATGTCGTCTATCGCACTCTTTAATTGCTTTGATCCTGTTTGCAAAGAAAGAATTTCAAGAGCTTTAGGGAGCGGCACTCCGGCCTGCACCATAACCTTCAGATTTCTCATAAACAGCAGTTTTTCTGAGAGGGGGACGGAAAACAGGCCCTCAAGCATTTGTACAAATGTACGCTTGGCATCTGCGTGCTCTCCGGAAGCTACCTTCAAAAGGACATACCCCTTTTCATGCAAAGAGCGCGCAAGGTCCCGCTCGCTTTTTGCGTTCTCACTTCCCGTGACTTTCTCCCCCTGAATAGTTGCTGCGGTATAAAAGTACGTGGGCATCAGTATTTAAATCCGAAATTCGAATATCGAAATTCGAAACAATATTTAATATCCAAATTCAAAAATTACTTAAATCGGATTCTACGTTGATTTTCTCATAATAAACAAATATTTGAAACCTCTCAAATAAAAATTAAACTGTCTTGCTCTATTATGCCAAATTTGCGTGTTCGATGTCTGGTTGTGTCGACTAAGACACACAATATCAATCGGCTTAAAATACTTTTCTAATCTCTGCCAAAGCAAAAATGCAACGGGAGTGAATTTCCTTTTGATCCATTGATCGGCAATAACCCAACCCATCGCTTTTTCAGGTTTCAAAATCCGAGCGATTTCAGAGGCGACTTTTTCTAATTCATCGTAAAACTCTGTTTTCTCACAAGATATTTTTCCAATACACTTTTCGTCATCAGAATACTTGATGTTGTCTGAATAAGGGGAATCAATAAAGACGAAATCAATGCTATTGTCTTGAAGCGGGATCTTCCGAGAGTCATTCTTGATTACATCGGGGCGAACAATGTTTAAGTCATAGCCAATCACTTTTCGGTTCAGTTCGTTTGCTACATCAATAGTAGTTCCACTCCCGCACATTGGGTCAACTACCAAATCGCCTTCTTTTGTATATCGTTGGAGTAAATTCCAAATAACAAAAGCCGGCGTAACGCCGCTATATTTATTATCTCCGTGTGGCTTGTCTCCATAATTCTGCCTCGGAAAATCCCAAAGCGTTGTTGATTCAATCTGCATTTATTTAATCAAGAAATCGGTGTCCAATCCTTTTTTAGCCAACTCTCTTGTTGCAGCCTTAAGATCGTTTGAATTTAGTATTTTGTCTAAATTTTGATCAATTTTACCCCAAACCGAATGAGAAAAAAGTCTATTTACGGTTTTCCCGATTCCGTCCCAATCATTTGCAGTCAATTTACGCTGAAAAATTCTTTCTTTGTCATCTTCAGCAATAATATTCAACCTGTGACTGATTAGGTTCTTTAATATATTTGCCCAAAATTTTACAGAACCAGATTTCCAAATCCTCAATATCTTTTCTGGTAAATCTTGGCGATTCCTTTGGATTGGGGTAAGTTCCCCAAAAATTGCCTCTGAGATAATGTTTAAAAACTTAGTGGTGTTTTCTGCTTCAATTTCTCTTGAGTCTTTTTCCCCAACAGGAACATCGTTAGGTTTACTATAAACAAAATTATTTATTATTTGCTTTAGTAAATTAATAGAAATGGGTCTATTTTTTTCACTTCTAGTTTGCCCCGTGGTAACAAATTCCTTTAACTCTAATTCTTTATTGTCTATTATATTACTATAAACTGCATTCATTAGCTCTTTTTTAGCTAGTTTTTTCTCTTGATTAGGTAAAGATTCAATTAGGCCTGCCTCTGAATGTTCTCCTGGCGATTCAATATACTCATTCCATCTGTCCATATAAGATGCGCTCATGCGTTTTATCACAATTGATTCCAAAACAGCTTTTTTCTTAATTTCATTCTGAATGATAATAACCAATTCTCTTATCAATTTTATAGATGGTGCAATGTAGATTTTAAATTGTAACTTCGTCCGACCTATTAATATCTGAGCAGCACTTTTATGTTGACCATCAAACTGTAGTAACTTAGCTTCTTTATAATTACCATCTATTCTACTATTATCAACAATACGACAATCTGATGGCTCATGTACGGGATGGATTTGAAAATCGGCCATCATTTTAAACAGGTGAGATTTATCGATTGGTCTTGGTTGCACCTCATCATCATTATATATGTAATCCATCGGTAATTCATAAAAGAAATACTGTATTTTAGTAGCAGGGTCAGTAAATATAGGTGTATTTTTTTCGTCTTCTCCAAACTTTAAATATGCGATATCGTTGGTGATTTTAAATCTTACGGTTTTTCTATTATTCGGAACATACTCATCTAAAAAGTCATTAAATGAAACAGAATCTTTCTTTTCGTAAAACCTAGAGAAAGCTAATTTAGCTTTAACTATCGAAACGGGTTCGTTGCTTTTTTGAATATTACACTTTTTATGTGTCAGATATAAGTTTTCAACACTAAGAGGACCGTTTGAATTTTTCTTGTCACCATCAATCTTCCCGATATTGTCAAGGTCTATTTTTTCCTCACACAAATAACATTTCCCATCCGCTCTTTTTATGAGTTCAACAATATCATCAACTGAAAGGCTTGCTAAATGACCTCTTTTTAATGCTTTTGCGTATTTTTGCATATCTTGTTTTTTCATATGTTTTTAAAATTACTTTAAAAGTTTTTTCAGATCATCAATAAACTTATCAAACATTTTTACCTTGTCGCTTTCTTCAATGTCCGTCTCACTTAGAACATAACTACCATCCGTATCCACCTCTACAATTGCACGTCCTTTCTTCGTTGGGGTTTTGATTGTAAGTGTTCCATCCTCGTCCGGGGTTACAAAATAAACTTTAATGTGTTTTGTCGCCTCATCAGAAGCAAGTTTGATTTTCCAATAACCAGTTTGGGCGATTCTTTCCCGCAGGGTGACTTTACTAGACAATACAGCGACAACCTTGCTGGTTTTGGGATCATAAATAATCAAGTCAACATCTGGCAAATGTGAACCAAATTCGCCATAATCAATAATCAAATTTCTTTTTACCAAACTCAACTCCTTTGAAAGATTTGATCCATTTGTTCTTTCAAGAATATTCCCATTTACCACTTGCAAGCCTAAAGCATTAACTTCATCCGTGATAATATATTCAATCAACTTCTCCAGGTTTTTACCTTTGAACGCTCGCCAAGATTGCTCGTGGTCATCTCCCTTAAAATCTTTTTCGTGTTGTTCCTTTGCTTCTTTTAGAACATTTGAAATATGTCGGTATGCTTGTACACCGTGTTTTTTCTTTTTCGTCTCGTAAATTTTAATAAGATCTTTAATTGTCATAGTTTTATTTTTCCATTACTAAAATATATTCTGTCGGATAAGCAGAAACTCTGTTTTTGTCGGTTATACTTGCAAACTTGCCAGTTTTTTCATCTCTAACAGACGGTAAATTTTTTGATGGTATTTCTCTTTTAACAATATCGGCGATCTTTAACCCCAAGTTTTGCAATTGTTCAGCAAAAACTTCCGCATTGAGTATCTCAACGCCTTTCAGGCTCGTATTACCGATAACAATACAAGTTTTACCACCTTTTTTTAGCATTCTTTTCATTTCAATAAATACTTGGTTCATCTCGCTAAAATATGTAGAAACCTCCTCGGCGGTTTTCTTGTCCTTTTCTAGCAAGTATTTTCTGATATTTTCTGCGAGTGTGCTATTGAGAGTCAAATCTTTTTTGTTGTGATAAGAAGTACCAATAAAACGCTTGCGAAAATCACTTAAATCTTTTGTGTATTCTAACCACAGAGCGGTGAGCTGGTGCAAATCGGCGTATTCGTAGGAAGTAACATATGGCGGCGAAGTAACAATTAAGCTAACAGAATTATTTTTGACAGGAATCGTCCTTGCGTCGGTACAGTAAACTTGGCTTGGCACTTCAAGGTGATTTTTCTGCTTTAACAACTCATAAAATCTTGCGTTGCCCCTCATCATCATTTTTACTTGTCTGAAAAATGTTGGTATCGGGTCAGACGGCTTTTTCGCAAAATCCCTTGTTGGTTTGTTGCTTTTCTGCAGCCAAATAGAGCAATTTTTTAGAATGTTTGAAAACCCGCAATAAAGGAAATCTTTCACATCCCGATCTTTTATTTTTGAAATCTCGGCAAAGATGAAAGCAAGTTTCCTCTTTTCTTCCTGCTTAAACCAATAATCAATCCGTTCGTGTTCTGGAGCTTTCACTTTTGTATTCTTACTATAACTGCCTAATTTCTCTTCCAGTGCTGTAAATACTTCTTCAATTTTTGCTGGGTCAAGCGGCGTAATTTTAGCTTTTGTGATAAGCACAGCAACGGGGTTTATATCAACGCCCACTGATAACCGCCCCATTACTTTTGATTCAACAAGTGTTGTCCCGCACCCACCGAATGGATCAACAATTAAATCGCCCTCGCTTGTATATTTATCAGCTAAGCGGGAAACGATTTGAGGAATAAACTTTGCAGGGTATCGATGATAACCATGAGTAATGTACGCCGTGTCTTTTCTTGTTTTATCAGAAAAAGACCATGAGGGATCAACCTTAATACCATTAAACAATGCAATAATATTACTCTCAAAATAAAGAACTCTTGACTGATTGATTCTCGTATTTATTTGAGAGATTTGAATTTCAGCCATTTGAATTTGTTTCGGATTTCGTGCTTCGTGCTTCGGATTTCGCGTCATTCAGTGATGACGCGGAGCACCTCTTCAATGGAAGTAATGCCTTGGGCAGCTTTTATAAATCCGTCTTCCACCATGGTTCTCATGCCTTCTTTCTGCGCTTGCTCTCCGATTGCGTCTGCGTCCGTGCGCTGGATGATGAGGTTCTTGATCGTTTCTGTCACGGGCAGCACTTCGTAAATTCCCATCCTTCCCTTATACCCGTCAGGATTTTCCTTGGTGGCTTTCGGCCGCCAGAAAGAAATATCTCCAAGGTTTTGTTTTGGCTTTAAGAGCTTCTCATCTTTCAGAATGCTTGTGACCTTCTCTACGTTGCAGTATGAAGAGAGGTCTGCGATTTCTTTGTCAGAAAGATTATACGCACCTTTTTCTTCAGAGAGACGGCGTATCAGACGCTGGGCAACTATGACATTCAACGTTGAGGAAATGAGAAACGGTTCGGCTCCCATATCAATCAAGCGGGGTATGGCGCCAGCCGCGCTATTGGTATGCAAAGTGGAAAGCACAAGATGTCCCGTCAAAGCAGCGTTTATAGCCAGGGAAGCGGTTTCCTCGTCTCGAATCTCTCCTACCATAAGGATGTCTGGGTCCTGCCTCACCAAAGAGCGCAATCCCGTTGCAAAGGTAAACCCTATTTTAGGATTCACCTGAGTCTGGTTCACCCTGGGCATGCGGTACTCTATGGGATCTTCTACGGTAGAGATATTCACCTGGGGAGTGGAAAGTATCTCCATCATGGCATACAAGGTTGTGGTTTTCCCAGACCCCGTAGGACCCGTGACCAAGAGCATGCCAACTGGTTTTTTCAATGCTCGTTGCACGTCTTCTAGCGCCTCTCCCCGCAACCCTATCTGTTCTAGGGTAAACGCCTTTGCGGTTTCAGCCAGCAAGCGCATAACGATCTTTTCTCCGTCAAACACGGGGAGTATAGAAACCCTGATAGAATATTTATACTCATCTGTTTCTACCTTAAAGCGCCCATCTTGAGGCAGGCGGTGCTCATCAAGCTGTAAATTTGAAAGTACCTTAATCCTTGCAACAATACCAGAGGTAGCGGCCCTGGGAAGAACCATAGCGTCACGGAGCACTCCGTCAATACGATAGCGCACAATCACTTCTTTTTCCGTGGGCTCAATGTGAATATCGGACGAACGCTGCAGAATTGCGTGCTTGAGCAGGGTATCTACTATTCGTATGATAGGAAGCTCTTCTGCGGCCTTTTCAAGCTCTTCTTTCGCATTCTTTTCTGTTCCGTCGCTTTCCTTTCGAGTCTTTATTCCTCCCACCTCTTGTTGGATAATGTCTCCGAATTCTGCCTCCAGGGTCTTGGAGTACTGACGCAGCACCTGAGTCATACTTGCAGGAGTAGTAAGCCGGGGGAGAATTTTTAAATCTGACTTCTTTTTTATAAAATCGATGGTGGCAAGGTCTTCTGGATCCAGCATGGCAACTTCCAAATCCTGGCCCTTTTTCCGGAATGCCACAATATTGTGAGACCTGGCAATCGGCTCTGGGACTATTTTTAACACTTCGGGATCTAGGGTCTCTTTTTCCAGATTGACAAACGGAATGCCCAGAATGTACGCCTCCATTTTAATAAGCTCTTCTTGGGATAAGAGATTATCTGCAACCAGCACATCTGCCAAGCGCTTTTGCAGCTTCTTGGATTTTTTCTCTGCGTCCCGCAATTCCTGCATGCCCACGAGCCCCGCATCCAGCAGAAACGCCATTAATTGTTGGTCTTCAACCCTCATAATGCTTGTTTCACTTTTTCCACGACTTCTTCAAGCGTGTAGTTTGACTTCACAAGATAGGTCATGGCTCCCAGATCCAGGGCTTTTTGAATGTCTTCCATGCTCTCTAGATTTGTGAGCACCACAACTGGAATGTCCTTTGTTTCTTCCTGCTCTTTGAGGGATTTTAACACATCAAACCCGTTTGCCTTGGGCAATATGAGGTCTAAAAGAATGACGTCTGGGCGCTTTTCTTTCGCAAGTCGTAATCCTGTTTCTCCGTCAAGCGCTGAAGCAATAGAGAATCCCTCCTGGCTCAACGCGTCTCCAATGGTTTTTTGGAGAGCAGACTCGTCTTCAATGAGTAAAATAGTTTTCATAATAATGCGTTACTGCGTACGTGTTCTACATGGCATAGTAAACCAAAATGTCGACCCTGCGTGTTCTTGGGAATGGAACCCAATAGATCCCTTTCCCCGTTCAATAATGGATTTGGCGATGTACAGGCCCAAGCCTGACCCTTGGGTTTCGTGCCTCAAGATATTGGAGGAACGGAAGAACTTCTGAAATATGTACCGCTGATCCTCCTTGGGGATTCCTACTCCATTATCTGTGATTTCAAAAAATAGATTCTTCCCTTTTTTCTGATAGCGAATCTGAATCCTGTTTTCTTTCTTTTGTATCAGAACCCCGCTCGCATGCTCTTTCCCGGAATATCGTACTGCGTTTTCCAAAAGATTGGAAATCACATGGCGAAGTTGGGAAGCATCTCCCAGAACCCTCGGGAGATCCTTTTGCCCCTGCACCTGGAACTGAATATTGGAAGCCTTCATATACGGCTCATACTCTACGAGAACAGTGTTCAGCAATTCCTCAAAAGAAAACTCTTGCTGCTCCCAGGGTAGGCTTCCCTCGTCAATGCGGGACACCACAAGAAGGTCGTTCACCAATTCTTGCATGCGACTTGAGTTTTCTTTCAAAATCTGGAAATACTCTAGCTGGGCTTCTTTGACCTCTCCTGCCCTGCCTGACATTAAGAACTCCAACCCCCACACAAGGTTTGAAAGGGGAGAACGGAGCTGATGGGATACAATACTCACGAACTCTGACTTGATTCTTGCTGCCTGGGCAAGCCGTTCAAAGCTCCGTGTGATAAGAAAAGACACGACAAGAGAAATCCCAGTGAAGATAATGATGAGAAGAGCTACTACCTGGGGATCTTCAATGTACCGCCTTCCTAACACATACGAGAGGATGCTGGAAAACGCGATGATAGACCCTAAGACCAAGAACAGAAACTGGGGATGCTGCCACCAGGGAATGCCGTATTTCTTGGCTTGTTCAATAATATTAAACTCAGATACAATCTCTCGAATCACCATTCATGTACTATATCATACGCATTGACCAGAGTCACCAAAAATGATACACAAGAAGATGCAAAACGGGGTGTCGTATACCGGCAGTCCCGGTCCGATTGCTATCGTGACCGAGGATCCACGATCCGCGACAGCAGTCGGGATCGGGATACACGTGCTTTGGGGCAAAGACTCAACTACTTGAGTCTTTGCGGGAGACCTACCTTAATATGCCATGTCCTGAGCTTGCCGAAGGACGGCATATCGAAGGTCTCCCCGGGGTTCGCCTAAGGCGAACATACAATTCGGGGTATAGTGCAACGGCAGCACGCATCCTTTGGGAGGATGTAGTCTCAGTTCGAATCTGAGTACCCCGACACTGAGGCCAGAGGGCAGAAGTGCGGGTGTCGTATAATGGCAATACCTTAGCTTTCCAAGCTAAAGCCAGGGGTCCGATTCCCCTCACCCGCTCAAACAGAAAACCGTCCTTCGATAAACTCAGGACGGCTTTCTTTTAGCGTGCAAATTCTACGAATCTATTCTCCCGGATAAGAGTGACCTTGATCTCTCCAGGATAGCGCAGATCTTCTTCAATACGGTTTGCAATGTCTTTAGCAAGTGTCTGCGCCTGTAGGTCTGAAATAACCTCGGGTTTCACAAACACCCGTATTTCTCTTCCTGCCTGAATGGCATAGGTCTTTTCCACGCCTTCAAAGGAATTGGCTACGTTTTCCAATTCTCCAATGCGCTTTAGATAATTCTCCAGGGAATCCTTTCTTGCCCCTGGCCTGGAAGCTGAAATTGCGTCTGCTGCCTGAACGAGAATTGCTTCAATGGACTCATACGGATACTGTTCGTGGTGAGACTTCATGCCAATAATCACTGCCTGCTCAACTCCGAACTTCTCTAGAATTCTCACGCCAATATCCACATGAGATCCTTCCACTTGATAGTCCAGTGCTTTCCCAATGTCATGGAACAAACCTGCCTTCTTGGCTATTGTAGCGTTGGCCCCGATCTCTGAAGCTAATGCAGAAGCCAAATGCGCAACCTCAATAGAATGCATAAGCACGTTCTGGCCATACGAAGTTCTAAACTTCAAGCGCCCCAAAATCTGAATGAGCTTGGGGTCTAGCCCCACTATGCCAGCGTCAAACACCGCAGTTTCTCCTGCCTCTTTCATCTGCTGCTCAATCTCCGCTTGCACCTTTGCCACCTCTTCTTCCACACGGGCAGGATGAATCCTGCCGTCTTTGATAAGGCGCTCTAGGGCAACCTTTGCAATGTGCCTTCGCAATGGGTCAAACCCAGAGATAACCACGGCTTCAGGGGTTTCGTCCACAATAACCTCAACTCCGGTAGCACGCTCCAATGCCCTGATGTTTCTTCCTTCTTTCCCTATGATTTTGCCCTTCATGTCTTCTGCGGGCAATGCCACGGTTGTCGTAGTTATCTCTTGCGCCTGTGGCACTGCCGTCTTTTGAATTGCATAGGCAACAATCTCTTTTGCCCTTCCGAGAAACCGCTCTTGGCCTTCTGCCTCAAGCTTTCTCATCTTTCCTAAAATATCCTTTTCATACCGCGCCTGCACGCCAGAGAGAAGCTCTTCTTTTGCCTGCTCTTGGGAAAGCTGGCCCACCTCTTCTAGTTTCTGCAATGCCTCGGTTTTGAGCTCTTCAACCTTGCCTTCCTCTAGCGAAAGACGCTCTCTGCTAAGGGCGAGCTCTTTTTCTTTCTGCTCAAAAACAGAAAGCTTCTGATCAAGAGCAGTCTCTCTTTTCAGCACCACCTGCTCTGTTTCCAAGAGCGCCCTTCTCCGTGCATCCTCTTCTACTTTTGCAGTTTCTTGGATTTGTTTTGCGCTCGCGCGTGCCTTTGCTAAGAGAGCCTCACTCTCTTTCTGAACCTCATCGGCCTTCTGTGAAAGTCTTTGCTCAAAAGTTCCTGCCTGGCGCTTAGCTATTGATTGCCTGGCAAAGTACCCCAAGATTGCCCCCGCGAATACCAACAAAACTCCTCCCCCTACTAGGATAAGTGAATTCATATACGTAATGAGACAATTGGATTGTTATCATATCAATATCTCTATTGATAGGATACCAAGCCCTGGGTTTTTTGTCAAAACCCTGTAGCCAATGCAGGAAACCCACAAGGTACACAAATCTTACAATTGTTTTATTTGGGTACTCTTACCTTTTCTATGACAAACATACTAACGCAATCGGCAAGATCATAGTCACGCACGGCTCGCTCGGTTTCTTCTAGAACATCCTTGCTTGAGATCCAAACACTCTTTTGAAGCATCGTGTAATTCAAAAATTTCAATGCGCTGCGGAATGCTTGACGAACATGCTGTTTTTTCTTTGGGATATCATACATGAGCATAATCATTTTCCCATCTTTGCGGTCTGACCACACTGTTTTTCTCGTTCTGTATTTCAATGCCTTTAACTTTCCTATTTCCGTAAGCTGCAGGGGTCCAGTACTTTCACCTGTTGGAAGTTTTACGTATCCCTTTTGTTTCAGGTATGCAACGAACTGGCTAAAGGTTTTTGTTCTCTTATTTTTTTCATATGCAAGTCGAAAATTCCGCCACTCCGGATTGGCCACATCCTTCCAAGAACGAGCACCGAACTTCCGGTTTATATCGACAATACCTTCAAGAAATTCAGAGAGTCCCCAGAGAAATTCTTCTGTAACCCTTGGTCTTATTGCCATACAGTACAATTATATTACAATTGGAATATTTGGGTACAAATCTGTTTTCTGTTTGCACAAGCGCAAAACCTAGAGGAGGTTTTTGAAAACAACGGGCAATCCCCTTGAGAGTAAAATGATGATAAATGCAACGGCGGTCCACAGCAAGATCATGCGTCCTTTTGCAAGTTTTACAGGATCTCCTCCTCCCATCAGCATAAGGAACGCCGCGTAGATAACAATGACGGGAACTATAAAGATTGCAAAGCCAAACAAGAAACTGAAAATCTTATTAAATAGCTCGGTTAGGTTCTTAGCGGAAATAGGATTACCTAGAGTTCCCCCCACTCCGGGGTCGCCAACCTCACAGTCTGCAGGGCAACTGATTGCTTCTCCCGTCTCACAGATATTATCCCCGCATACCGGGGGAGGAGGACCAACAACAGGATCTTGCTCGGTAGTAAACACCCACTCTGGCGAGGAACTAATAGGATTCTCTGCAGAATCGAGCGCGCTAACTCTCCATCTATATTCATCTGCAAAGTCGATAATGCCCGCGGTGAGATCCAAAAAGCCAAAGGAGCACACGTCAGCAGAACACACGGCAGAAGGAATATTGTCTTCCGATTGAGTAAACTTGTCTACGTCTAAAATATATTTGGGGGCACTCTTTTTGCAACAAACACTAGGTGCATTACAAGATATACAATCTGTATTTACAACGATCTTCTCGCCAGGAGCGGAACAACTTGCAGATACCTGGCATTTCTTATCGATAACAACTTCTTGCCACTGAAAATATGCATCTACCTCTACGCCCGCTTGATCGTTCGAAGGAGAGATAAGATTTAAGGCAAAAGTGGGTACGGGGAATAAGAGAACCCCTCCGAGAAAAGATGAAAGGAAAATAAGATTCTTGTGTCGCATTGTTTTAGTATATCACGTTCTTTTTTATTCCTGAACAACCACCCATGCGGTGCTACACTCATCAGTTTCCCCCGCAGAATCTTGTACTGTGAGTTTTGGAGTATAGGTTCCAGAAGCCGTATACCTATGAGAGGGGCTCTGGTCTTGCGATACTGTGCCGTCTCCAAATTCCCAACGGTACGACAACGTATCTTGATTGAGGTCTTGAGCCACGGACTCAAACTGGAACACTGTTAACACATTCCCTTGACTCGGTGCTACCTTACATAACTCAATCTCGGGAGCTTGATTTATAAACACAAGTGAAGAGAGTGGCTCTCCATACCCCACGTTCCCCGCAGCGTCCTTACATCCAAAACGCACCGTATGAATATTAGCATCTTCGGGAACATACTGTGCATTAATGGAACACATACGTCCTTCTTGGCACGGAAGCGAATCAAAAGAGACCGTACTCCCCATTACTTTGCTATCTTGCGCAAGCCAACACGAAACAACTTTTCCATTATCCGCAACCTCTCCTTGAAGTATATATCCTCCTCTAGAAAAATCTGGATCTACAAAAACAGAACCAACAACAGGACTTTCCAGATCAATGAAAAACAAATAACTCTTCCATCCAGATGTGTTCCCGGCCTTATCAATCGCCTGTGTAGAAATCCTGCACCTGCCTTGAGAAGAATCCTTTACGTACGAGGCGGAACAAGCTTGATCTTTTCCAACTGAAATTGACACGTCCGATGTCCCGCATTTCCTAAAATTTCCAAATACCTTATCTAATCCAAAATCTTCAATTCGGTACAGGCATCCTTGTTTTCCAGGCACAAAGGATGCAAGCCCTACTCCTATATCAGAATCGCGTATTGCAACAGAAAATCTTGCGTTGTGCCACGTTCTGTCTTCTGGAGAAACAATCGAACTCGCAGGAGGAATGGAGTCGTCTTCACCCGTTCCAGGTAGAGAAATTGGCTCTTGCGGTTTTTGCACTTGAGAAAGGAGTACACCAAGTACCCCTATAAGTCCTGCGGCCAGTACAATCAAAAGCTTTCTGTTTTTTAGAAAGGAGAAATTTCTTGCCATTCAGGGAATGGGATAGCGAGATTAATGGTTTGGATACCCGTTCTGGTTCTTCCATTATTATCTGTAACCTGCAAGGTCACCGTTTTTGAACCTGATGCTTGGAATTTAGTTGAAGCAGTCTTGGTAGTCGCACTTGCGGGACTTCCACTCTGAAAAATCCAGGCCCAGCCAGTAATGATGGCTGCCCCTTCAGATGGCGTGGAGATGTCTTTCACTTGGACAATTTCGTCTTGAGCGGGTTTGATGATGTTGCATTTCTGCCAAGTTGAGCCGTCAAGCGAACACTCAAAGTCAACCTTAATATCACGCTTGAGAGTAAATGGCTTTTGCGTACTGCTTGTTTCTGCAAAAGAATCTTCCACAGAGAGTTTCGCAGTATGATCTCCTGTGGGCATAGGCTGTATAGTGTAATTGCACAAGGCAGGCCCTGGAGGACACGTAAGTTCAGCGCCTGCTCCGAAGGTAAGAATATCCCACACGGATTTTGCGATGTCCCCTAGCCCATCATCATCACTCGAAGTATTCTTGAGAGTAAGGATCTCAGTATCATAGATAGTGCAACTTGCGGGTTCGCAGGTTATTGCAGCTACGGGAGGACTATTCTGCGCAACGCTGATGCTCTTCGTGACCTCTGCACTTCCAACTCCTCTCTGCACAAATACCTTTGCGGTATATCCAGGGGAAATATTCTGTGTTGCATACTTACAGAGGTCTTGTACGGCAAAGGTACTATATTCTTCTTGAACAGGGGGGCCTGCATTATATGCATAGTGGTTCACCATTGTCTGCCAAGATGTTCCGCTTTTATCATTCCTTGAAACCCATCCTACATCAGAAGAAGAAAGGCCAATGTTATCTATCTCAAAATTCCATGTTGTTGGCATTTGACTTGTGTCACAGTCAAACTTGAAGTTGGCGTTGCCTGTCATGGTGCCAGATACCGTAGCAGAAAGGTCAAATTTGGTATTGGTACTCCCAGAAGAAGGAACCGCGTTTAAGGTAGCAGACAAGGTCTTTGCGGTAACGGTAGTCAGATTCCATACGCTCAAATTTCCTGCCTGGTCTTGACATCGAAAGCCAGCTTGGTAATCCCCGGCAGCTGCAAAGGTATAGGTAGCAATCACGGTGCATTCGGTATTATTCTCACAGGGCACAGGAGTAAAGGATGCTGGATGCGGAGCCCAATCCGGAGGATTAGAGTAGAAAGAGCAACCAGTAACTTTTCCAATGGGATCTCTCAGACTCGCAGAAAGTTCTACTGGCACCCCGGCTTGGACAGAAAGAGGAGAAACTATGCCTACCAAGGGTTCGGTTAAGTCCACTCCAAAGCTAGCAGTTTGCCACCCAGAAGTGTTGCCAGCTCTGTCAAACGCCTTAGTTCGTACGCGACACCTATTCTGCTCTTCAAATCGGCATATATCTACAGCGCCCACTGCAATGTTCTTGGTATCAAGATCACAGGCACGAGTAAGCACCCCGGAAGTAGTATTAGGACCGCTGGGGTTCAATCCAATATATTCATACTGACAAGAAGCTGCAAAACCAGACCCTCCAAGATCAGAGTCGTCAAAGGTTGCATTAAAGTCATTTCTAAACCAGGTTCCTGCCACAGGGCTTGTTACCGCAGTAGAGGGATTTACTGTATCAACCCAAGCTCTCTTGAGGTTTGTGCTGCCCGTGGCTGCTGTGCATGCGCTTCCATCTTCTCTTTTACAATTCCCCGCTTTATCTACTACGTGCATGCCATACCACCACGCTCCAGAACCAGGATTGTCTATAATTCGGTCCGGGCAGGTGATAGTGCCGCAGTTCCAGCTATCTGAATCTGGAAGAGGAACAGCGCTTCCTGCCTGAACCCACACGCAGTCAAGTTTGCTTGCATTGTCACACCGCTGGCCGTCTCCATCAGGATCTGTGCTATCAAATGCCGCGCGATACGCTTCTACTCTGTCTAAATGAGCACCTCCGGAGTCTGACACATTCCAGTTAATCGTAATACTGGGGAACGCGTTGTTTGCCCAGTTAGGAACTTCGGGGGTTATGCCAAAAAAGGCAATAGTGGGAGCTGTTGCATCCACCGTGAAACCGTCTCCTTGCTTTGCCGCAGAACAGCCGTTTGAGTCACAAACAAAAGCATGATAGGCATTGGGACTGGTGCCCTGGTCTAAAGCTTGGGTGGTATAAGAGCATGCTGCGTTGGTGCCTGAGGAGATGGGGGTAGTGTCTGGAGGAACGGGTTTTCTGCACCAGCGATTTGCAGATCCCCCAGAGCAATCCCCTCCAGAAGGAGTAGTGCTGTTTTTGCATACAAAGAATGATACGGAGTCGTTATCCGGATCGTTCCACTGCGCGGTAAAGGTAATCTGAGCGTCTGCCTTTATTGGATCTGGGGAGTCGCTTACCTGGGAAATACTTGGAGCCTGATTGTGCTGCATTCTCACTTTAATGGGCCCACGATCTGTTCTAATGTCTAAGCCATCGAGGGTTACGCCACCGCAATGCCCTTTGTCTGTGCCTCCGGTATCTTCTTTAATGCAGTTTTCCGCGTTGTCTGAAATATGAATGCCATACCAATAGGTTTCATCTACAGGGTTGTCTGTAGCAGAACTAGACCAAGAATTGACACTTGCCGGAGCTGCAATGGTAGATCCTACTTGTTCCCAGGAACATCCTGACTTATTGGTATTGTGGCAGTTGCCGCTTCCGCTCCTAAACACCGCCTTATATATCTTTGCATTGCCTAGATATGATCCTCCACTTTCAGAAGCTGTCCAGGCAATGACGAATGTAGAATTAACAACAACCTGCGAATTACACGAATTCCCACTGCAGGAATTCCCATTGACAGAGAAAGTCCCAGTGGTGGGGGCTGTGCCATCGGTCACGGTAATAGTAACAGTGGCAGCATTGGAGTTTACTGTTCCGTCGTTTGCTCTGTAGGTGAAAGAGTCGGTACCGTTGAAGTTGGCAATAGGAGTATAGACAAGAGAACCATTGGTATTAAGGATTAAGGATCCATTGGCAGGAATGCTAACTACTCCTGCAGTGAGAGTAGATCCTTCTACGTCCGTATCATTTGCTAAAACTCCTGTCTCGGCACTCTGCGTGAGAGTGGTGCCTTCATTCATATTGTAGCTTTCACCAACTGCCACCGGCGGATCATTCACTGCATTAATGGTTATGCTAATTGTGGCAGTGTTGGAATTCACTGTTCCGTCGTTAACCCTAAAGGTAAAGGAATCAGAACCATTTTGGTTGGCACTAGGAGTGTAAGTATACGCACCAGTGGCAATATTGGTAATAGCGGCCGTGCCTTTTGACCCATTGGAAACAATGCTGTAGGTGAGGGGATTGCCATCAATATCACTGGCACTCAAGACTCCAGTCCCTTGGGTATCTTCGTTGGTGGTGAGAGTGCCATTACTGGCTGTCGGCGCGTCATTCACCGCGGTAACATTCACCGTAAATGTACGGGTAGCAATGCCGTCATCCGCGTTCCCCGCTGTCCCATCCAAGCCCACGTCTTTTACCGTCACGGTGATCATGGAACTCCCACTCGCGTTTGCCACTGGCGTGTAACTCAAACTCCCTGTAGCGTTCGGACTGGTGTACGTTACTGCCGGATTGGGGATTACGCTCGTTGTAGCAGAGGTTGCGGTCACTGTCAGGGCTTGGCTCTCGCCGCCGCCTGCGCTGATTCCTGCCAGGTTCACCGTCTGCAAGCCTGCGTCCTCATTGATTGCCGCTGGATCAGTGATTGCATTAAGTGTTGGAGGGTCGTTCACCGCGGCCACACTAATACTTATCGTTGCCGTGCTGGTAGCCGAAGCTGCGTCTGTCACCGTAAAGGTAAAGGAGGCTGAGCCGCTGTAGTTGTCGTCTGGGGTATAAACAATAGTTGCAGTATCCGTGTTGGGAGTGCCGCTTGTGCAAACGTTGTTGGTAATAACGCCCAATGTTCCATTTACAGGGTCAGTCTTGCTAAACGTTAAGTTGCAGGTTTCAACGTCAGACGCCCCAAGAGTTATTGTTATTGCTATATCCTCGTTGGTAATTACTGTTTGGGCAGTTGCAACTGGCGCTGCATTGGGACTATAGGTTACGGTAGCGGTCCCAGAGGCAGTATTTTCGTTGCCAGCTGCATCGGTTGCCCCATTAGCTGGAATATCGGCAATAACGGTACCGCTCGTCATTCCGTTCACTGCCAGGTTGTAGGTGGTGCCGCTTCCAGGAGTCACTACTACTGTTTTTGTGCCGCCTGCAGTACCGGTAATGGTCGCGTCGCTGCCGGCAAATCCTGTCACTGATTCGCTGAAAACCACGGTAAAGTTAATGGGAGAGGAACCGGCAGGGTCGGCCTGCCCCGTTGCCTTGTTTATGGTTACTGTTGGCGCGGTTTTGTCCACTTGAACCTCAATGGTACTGAATCCTGCTTCTGTCTCGGTAATTTCATTCTCCACGTTATCTTTCACGTGAATGCCATAAAGATACGTTCCGTCAGCAGGGCTGTCTGTAGTAGAGCTCGTCCAATCGTTGACGGGAGCCGCAAAAGGAGAGCCAGGAATCTGTTGCCAGCTAATACCGCCATTGCCGCTGCGCCATACCTGCACCTCTTTCAATCCAGAATTTGGCGATTCTTCTTTTACCCGCCACGCAATGGTGATATTGGGGCTGGTCACATTCACCCACAATCCTGCTGACTTCTTTGGATTCACATCAAAACTCACAATTTCTGGTTTCTTTTTATCAATCTGAAAAACATTGGAGGGTTGAATGCCCTGTACGTTTCCCGCAACATCCGTGCTCCGGTAGCATACCTTTTGTTCGCATGCAGATCCCGAAGCACAACTGACAGTACCCGAGGTGCCTGCCGTAAGCCCTAAAGCAGTGCACGTCGTTGAAGAACCAACGATCTTGTAGTCGCTTGCGGTTGGGGTTTTACAGCCAGACTCTCCGGTTTCACCGGTACAAGTCAACGAAAAGGCAACGCTGGTTGAACCCCAAGTAGATCCATTGGGGGTAATAGTGGTCTGGGGAGCGTCATAATCTACATCAAGCGTTACGATAGTCCCCGTGCCAGAGTTCCCTGCGTTGTCTTCTGCTCTAAACTCCACCTTACATTGGTTTTCTCCATTATCTTTGCAACCAAGACCCGCTCCGATAGAAATGTTTATTGAAAGTGTGGCGCTACTGCCACTGCAGGTTCCCGATGCAAGACTCCACCCCGGATCTGGTGGGGGAGCTGGAACCGTCTGTACGCCATTACTCAAAACGCGATACTGGCACACAGTTAGATTTGACCCGCCCGTAGGATCAGAATAATTAATAGTGCAAGGAAAATCTGCATTCTTCCACCCCGTCACGTCTTTACATGCTTCTGCAGAAACTTCTCCTACCATTCCAAACAGCAACGCAAAAACTCCTAGAAAAAGGAATGGCGCGCTCTTTCTGGGTAGAACGGATATCATCGAGAAAAAATTTTATTGAATAAAATTTCGGTTCTTCCCGTGGTGGAAATATTAGAACCGCAAGGTTCTAAAAGAGTGGGGTCGGGAGGAACCGTGTGATCATATTTCATTATACCTTCTTAGCCAAACACAATCAAAGAAAAAACCTCCAGATGGAAAACTTAATTCGATTAAGTTTTTAGTATGTGCATAATATGGGGATAAAAACTCATCTCTACGCATAGAAAGAGGATACGATAGACATCTGATTAAGAATCTAAAGGAAACTTGACAAAGGACTTTAACAAAGATATAATATAAGCGGACAGCAGGGAGTTGCAAAACTCTCCTGCCTTGATAAGTCAAGAGTAAAAATAGAAAGGGGGTGCCAAAATGGCACAGCAAGT